>CAMTOJ010000053.1 GCA_947074145.1 uncultured Bacteroidales bacterium | reverse complement strand
AGATAAACCTAAATATAAATATTAAACTCCAACAACTGGGTTTATCCGTTGATCCCAATATCTATTATTTCAAAATAGTAACAGAACTGACGTGATTTAGGCTTTATAATCTTATTTAAATAAATGTTTATTTTAACCATAATATAAAAAAGTCTAACTTTATGCCAAATTTAAATGGAGAAGGATGAATAGATTATTTGCTATCTTTTTTATACTTAATTCTTTATTAACACTTAGATTAATAGCTGCTGAAAAAAGCATTCAAACATCGAGCGGAAGTTTGAAGGAATTAATTAATGACTCGGAATATGGAGAGATAAAATCACTGATTCTTACAGGAACTATCAATCAAACCGACATACTTTTTATAAGAGACAATCTTAATCAACTTGAAAACTTGAATATCAAGGGTTGCGAAATCACTGAATACTCAATTTTTAAAGCAAATGAGCTTCCTGAATACTCTTTTTATAAGGAAACTGAGAATTCAGAAAATATTATACGTCTTAAAAATATAGTTTTACCCGAAAAACTAAAGATTATTGGAGCCAACAGTTTCAGAGATTGTATTAATCTCGAATCTATCGAATATCCATCAACTTTGTCTGAAATAAGAAAAGGCGCATTTGTCAATTGTTCCTCTCTTAAAATAATTGATCTTCCCTCCAAAATTGAAAAAATATCAGAATACTCTTTTTTCGGATGTAGTTCAATAGACACCATTGCTCTTAATAATAATATCAATATTATTGAGCCATACGCATTCTTCGGCTGTTTATCCTTGCGAGGTATTAAATTGTCCGACAAACTTTCTGTTATTTCCAATTATGCATTCACAGGGTGTGAATCTTTAAAAAACATAACCCTTCCTTTAAAACTACATACAATAGGCGAGTATGCCTTTTCCGGAAATACAAATCTTAAAACAATTAATTTCCCTTCATCTATAAAGTTTATAAAAAAATTTGCGTTCAACAATTGTAGTCAATTAGACAACCTGACAATAAACAATAGTTCAATAAACTTAGATCAAGGTATATTCTCAGGATGTAAAGCATTAAAGAAATTAGAAATATCTGATTTCACTAAAGAGATTCCCGATTATTTTCTTCAAGGAGCTGAAAGCTTAGAATATTTCTCAATGCCATCAAGTGTTGAAAGAATAGGAAAAGGAGCTTTTGCCGGAGCTACAATGTTAAGAGAAATAATACTAGGAGAAAATATCATTGAAATTGGAGAAATGTCATTTGCAGGATGTAGTAATCTTAATAATATTTCTCTTCCTGATAATATATCTAAAATAGGTGATGGTGCATTTACAATGTGTATCCGTTTTGAAAATATCATACTACCTAAAAACCTCACAAAACTCAATTTCAGTGCGTTTTCATTATGCTCTAATTTGAAAACTATCTCTTTTAATGAAAATATAAAAATAATAGAAGAGGGAGCATTCTCTGATTGTTATCAACTGACTGATATTACATTTCCTACAAATATTAAAGAGATAGGGGAAAGTGCTTTTGAGAATTGCTACTCTTTAGGCAGTATAATTATACCTTCAAATATTACAGGAATTGGTAACAAGGCTTTCGGATCTATTGAATTTTCAAATAATATTATATCCAAGATCCAAGAACCATTTGCAATAGAAAAAGAAACTTTCGATGATTATACCTATAAAAACATTGTTCTTAATGTACCATTCGGAACCAAATCTTTATATGAAAACATTTCCGGATGGAATAATTTTCAAAATATAATGGAAGGGACTCCTGAAAATGATAATTATAGTGTAAACGTACTCTATAACGAAGGAGGATATCTTACTTATAATGGAAATAGAATAATTTCCGGACAAAATATATCTTATGATAAACAGAGTTCGTCATCATTGAAGATTTATCCTTATGAAAATTATAATATAAGTAAAGTTACTTTTAACGGTAATATAATTTCAACATCAAACAATGAGATTATTTTATCCGGTATCGAAACGAACTCAATTATTGAATGTGAATTCAAAATAAAAGAATACACATTGAGAATAATTGAACCGGATGCTGTCACATATTCGGAACTTTTGGTTGAACATGGATCTACTCCGAAAATTAAAATTCAAAGTAATACCGGCAAAGAGATTAATTCTGTTAAAATCAATGGAGAAATAGCAACCGACAAACTTACTAACGGCAGCTATTATAAAATGAATCCTATAAAAGAAAATACTACAATTGTTATAAACTCTGAAAATGATGTAATTGTCGAAAATGCTATACTTAAGACATATTTGAGATACTGGAATATTAACAAAAGCTTCTTTATTGAATCTGATAAAAAGATCAAAAATATAGAAGTAATGAACTACTCAGGTCAGGTACTCTATAAATTAAATGAAGAAAATTATTCATTTATTTTTGAGCTTCAACAAAACGACAATTATATGATCAATGTTGTTTACTTTGATGGAGAAACAGAACTTGTGAAATATTTAATGAAATAAATTTCCAATCAATATATCCTATAAAAGCTCTCTGACATACCTCAGAGAGCTTTTTTTATACTTTTTGAAATTATTATTGCTTAAAAATATTGCTATATAAAAAACAACTATTATATTTGCACCGCAAAAGCAATAAAGACTGCCTTATTGTGTAATGGTAGCACAGCAGATTCTGGTTCTGTTAGTCTGAGTTCGAATCTTAGTAAGGCAACAAAAGCGAATTATCAAACATGATAGTTCGCTTTTTTGTTTTGTATCTATATATAAATTTTATAACAACAAAATTTATACTTTTGAATCATCAAGCGTAAAACCATAGTTGTAATCATGGAGGATATATATAATAATATCAATAAAGATTCAAAAAAAAATATTCTTATTACCGGAGCCGGAGGATTTATCGGGAGCTTTATTGTTGAACGAGCTATAAAAGAAAATTTTAATACCTGGGCAGGAATAAGAAAAACTACTTCAAAGGAGTATTTACAACATAGAGAACTCAATTTTATCGATCTTCCTTATCACGATAAAAATAAACTTAAGCAATCTATTATTGAACACAAATCTCATTTTGGTAAATGGGATATTATTGTTTACAACTTAGGTATTACCAAATCAAACAATAGTGACGACTTCGAAAAAATAAATTACGGTTTCTGTCGCAACTTTATAGAAGCGCTAATTGAAACTGATTCTATTCCGAATCAATTTATCACTATGAGTTCTTTAAGCAGTTTCGGGCCGGGAGATGAAATAAATATGACTCCAATCACACTCTGTGATCCACAAACTCCAAATACGGCATACGGTAAGAGTAAATTAAAACTTGAAAATTACCTACGATCTCTTAATAATTTTCCTTATATCATACTTTGTCCTACCGGTGTATATGGACCTCGTGAAAAAGATTATCTTATGATGTTTAAAACCATCAAATCAGGTTTTGACTTTAGTGCAGGATATAAAAAACAATATATCACCTTTATTTATGTAAAAGATCTTGTTGAAACAATTTTCAGAATAATAGCTTTGGGTAAGACAAAAAGGCAATATATAATCTCTGAAAATAGAGCTTATACATCTTCTGAATTTAGAGGATATATACAGAAAGAGCTCAATAAAAAAATTGTGATACCAGTAAAAGTTCCTTTATTTATATTAAAAGGGGTCTCTTATATCTCTGAAAAAATATCTCTAATGACCGGGAAAGCTTCAACTCTTAATATGGATAAATACAATATTATGAAGCAGAGAAATTGGATTTGCGATATATCTGCAATGAAAGAGGAGTTAGATTTTGAGCCAGAATACACTCTTGAAAAAGGAGTAAAAGAAACAACTGAATGGTATAAGCAAAACGGATGGATCTGATATCTTTTTAATTGTCCTTACAAAGATTTTAATAACACCTTGCAAGGTGTCGGTTAAAACCTTGCTTGTTTTCAATTGACACCTTGCAAGGTGTTATCAAAACAGATTAGAATTTATATTTTAAGAGTGCGCAAACATCAGATCTATTTCTTCCATAAATTGTTTCCAAACCTGTTCCTATTTTATCTAAATCGAAATAATGAACATTGGAATATTTTAACCAAATTGTAAGCCCTTTAAAAATGTCATATTTAATGTTTATACTTGATTTAATACCGTCACCATACAGTGAACTAAAACCAAGAGAATAGGGCATTCCTCTTTCGGTTATATAAACTCTTGAAGAATAATCGTCAGTTGAAAAAATAGTAAAAGAAAAATTACCAGAAATGGCAGAATTTTTAGGCTTATAAATTATAGAGTTTGAAATATAATATCCGTAAGTTGGAGGTTCTTCATTTCCTTTTTTTATAATATTTCCACCTGTAATACATATAAAATTTATATCTCCGGATTTGCCATCGAATGATACATATCCTTGATGTTTATTTGCTGCAATTACATTGTGAGGTATAAATTTTAATGAATCAACATACGGAGTAGATATATAAAATGTGTCTTGATTATAATCTTTTCCGTTAGAATTTTTATGTTTAAATCTATATGAAAAATTTAGTTTGATATTTTTCACAATCCTATTTTCCATTTTAAAAAATATATCATAGCCTGAAGACGGTTTATCGATACCATATTTTATTTGTGGAAATATGAAATAATCAACTCCGGTTTTAATCAAAACATCATTATAAAAAGGAAAGTAACAGAAAAAAGAATATCCCTGTTCATTCTGAAGATTGGAGGATTCAGAATATGATTTACCCCAAAAACTATTAAACTCATTACCATAAAATCGTTGAATAAAAGATATCCCTGTTTTACCGCTGAATGTAAAAGTTGCAGAATTGACAGTTGAAAAAGAATACCTTTTCTCAAAATATTTTTTTTCATTTTGACATATTGCAACTTCTGAAGAAAAATCGAATCCTGGTTTAGTAATCTTATTATATAATGAAAATAGTAATTGTTGTTGACCCCTGAAATAATATATATTATAAGGTTTTACAGAGGGTAAAAAATCATTGTTGAAAAGATTCCGAATCATATTTATTCCACACTTATAAACATCTCCGTTATATGTTAATGAAAAACCTTCTGTTAATAATGACACTTTATTAATCTTTTCTAAATCAGCAATTTTATTATGTAATCCATCTTTTTTTATTGATGTAATAGTATTTTCATCTGTAATTCCATCTAATCTTTTATAAGATATCAACATTGTTAATAACATCTTTGAAAACCCTGTTTCGACTATTAAACCTTGAAGAAAATTATATTCATCAACCGAACTATGAGGTGAAAAAGATGGCAATCTTGACAAGTTTGATGAACTATAAAATCCTTTACCCATACTAAATCCGGTATTCATAAGAAGACCTAATCCCATTCTTGATTTATAATTTCCTATTATTATATTTTTTATAAATCTTTCCGGCATAAGCCATAGATAACCGGATATAAAGTCGCCCCATTTTTCACCCGGATCTTTTTCAATTGTAAGTCCTAATCTGAAATCTTTTTTTCTTTCAATATTAATCCTGGTTGAATTATATAATCTGTTGAAAACATAACTTTTATTACTGTTAATATTACCCAAAGAATCATACTTTTCAACATAACCTTCTTTATTATTAAGATTTGATTTAAAGGATGTTACTATAGATGTATTAATCCTTTTCAACTTATTGTTGATAACTCTATCATCAGACTGTTTATAATCTGATATATATACATAAGGAATAATTTTATAAAACAGATTTCTATCTATTCCTTCTATATAAAGAAGTTCATAAATACTTTTAATAGGAGCATACAGAAATAGATAATACATGATAGACTCAATTTGATTATTATCAAGAAAGAAAAGTCGTTCAATATCCTTTTTTGTTGCATTATTAATATCAATAGGATAATCTTTCAACTCTTGAATAGCATCTTCAATTATGTTAATATCTTGTTCATTAAGTTCATCTTCATTAATTTCATCAATAAAATCAACAGGATTAAAACTTTCACAATCAATAGATTGACTATAACAATTTATAATTAACAAGTATGTTGATAACATAATAAACAATCTGTTCATTTTAGTATTAGATAGGTTAGAGATATCGAAGGAGAAAATCCTAATATTGAATGATATTGACAAGCAAAATCAGCTTTAATACTTTTGATCATCAGCCCAATACCTGCAGTTGGCATACGGGGTTCTGTTAAATATCCGATATTGAAATTAAGAGTTTTAAAAGGGCTCCATGAAAATGCAGTTTTGAAGCAGAATGGAATATTATAACATTTTTCTGCCTCCATAAAAAAATCAATCGAATTATTAACGCTATAACGAAGACCTAAATTATAAGAGAAAGGCAAATAAAAATTTTGATCATTTGCTCTATAACTTATTGTAAAAGGATTAGTTATTAACATTGATAATAAAAGTTTATCAACAGGTTTATAACTAATACCTATATCAGGATATAAAGCAAATATATTCTCCTGATTATCAATGAAATTCATTTTATAATAATTGATTCTTATACCTAATGATATATTTTTTGAAAGAGCTCTTCCAACAGATAATCCACAGACAGTCTCATTAAAATGTTGATAACCATATCTGGTTATTAACAATGAAAAATCTGTTTTTCTTTTAGTCATTCTCCATCCTGCGAGAATGGTAGAAAGCTCGCGAAGCATAAAGTCATTGTTGGTTCCAAGAACAAATGATTGTCTTGTCATATTATCATCTTCAAATACTACTGAAGGATTAATTAAATCATCTGAAACACTAATTATGTTGGCAAGAGAATGAGAATTGGCACTTGCCATATCAACAACATCTATACTATAACCTTTTTCTGTAATAAGCCACGAAAATGATAAGATAATCACAATGAATAAAAGTTTTCTTTTATTACATTTCATGATATAGTTACTTATTAATATATCTTGGTATAACCAAAAGAAATTTTTATAGTTTTTAATTTTATATTTTTTAAAGTATCATATTATTTAATTAAGGTTAGGAAGTTTAGTAAATATTCTAAAATTGACAGTGTTTATATAGTTATAACCAATCTTTATAGAAACATTATCTATATTTGCTTTAGATGAAATTAAAGAAGTTACTCTACATTATTATTTTTCTACTCAGTGTCACTAGTGCTTATTCACAGACAGATGTAAGAAAGTTACCCGGCAATATGCAAAGATGCACTGTCGAGTATGGAGATACGCTTATATTAGTCAATCTAAGACCTGTCTATTGTTTTCCTAAAAAGGTATTCAAAAATCAAAAACAGGAGAAAGTATATTGGAGAGATGTAAATGATGTAAAAAAAACATTACCATTGGCCAAACTTATTCATGGAATAATGTTAGAAACCTATGAATATATAGAAACACTTCCTGATGCTAAATCAAAAGATCAGCATTTAAAAAGTATGCAGAAAGAGCTATATGATACTTATATGCCTGTTCTAAAAAAATTAAATTTCAGACAAGGAAAACTTCTTATTAAATTAATTGATAGAGAATGTAAATCTTCATCATATCAATTGATTCAAGCATATCTTGGTGGAGCAGCTGCAGGCTTTTGGCAGGGATTTGGAAAACTCTTCGGTGTAAGTCTAAAAGCAAGTTGGGATCCAAACGGAGAGGATAAGGAGATGGAAAAGATTTGTATCTATGTTGAATACGGATATTTATAAAGTTTTCAACAAACTTATTTACTTATTAAGTTATACCCTTTTAAAAATTGTACTTAGATATAAATGTTTACTGTTAACTATAATAATGTTATTGTTTAACATTGAAAATAATCTGTATATTTTTAAATCAATAAAAAAACAAATGGCAAGTCTTTATATAAATGACTTACCATTTGTTTTTTTGTTATATAGTTATTAATACTACTTCTTTTTTATAGTGGGTATCAATTGAAATTTTAAGTTATAATTAGAATAGTTGCTTAAAGAAATCCCAAATAATCAATCCTGCAGTTACTGAAACATTAAGTGAATGTTTAGTTCCGAATTGAGGTATTTCAATACATCCGTCACACTTATCAACAATATGTTGTTGAACTCCTTTAACTTCATTACCTAATATTACAGCATATTTCAACTCCTTGTTTAACTGCACTTTATCAAGCATTACACTACCGTGTACCTGTTCAACTGCAAACACTTTAAACTCGTTATCACGTAGTTTATCAACAGCCTTGTCAGTATCTTCAAAATATTCCCAGGCAACCGTATCTTCAGCTCCCAGAGCCGTTTTGTGAATTTCGGGGTTAGGAGGAGGCGAACTTATTCCACATAAATAAATAGCTTCCACAATAAATGCATCCGAAGTACGGAATACCGAACCTATGTTATTGAGACTGCGAACATTATCAAGAACTACTATCAAAGGAATCTTTTTAGCTTCCTTAAATTCATCCTTATTCATTCTGTTCATTTCTAATATAGACAGCTTCTTCATTTCTGATTTTTCCATGATGCAAAGATAAATAATGAAAAGGTGTTTATAAACTATTGATAACTTATTAATAGTATTGTTGATATATATTTATAATTTCTGAAAACTATTTGAGCTATTTGTTTGTTTATATCATTACTCCGTATAGAGAGGTGATTTAATTAATAAGCAAATATTTAATCAACATTTTATAGTGTAAGATTTAAACCATTAATTAGTCACTTATCAAGATCGAAAGCACAATAAAGTTATTAACTTTGCACAAATCAACAAATAGAGGTGGTAATATAATAAGTATCTGATTATCTGATATAATGTATGTTTATATATTATTGATAACATGTGTATATGTCTTTCATTGTTTTTAATAAGTTAATAAGCAAGACATTTAACATAATTCTTTCAACCTTATTAACACCCTATTATTATCATAATAAATAAGTTTTAAAAAGTAGATTAATAAAAAAAGAATATATGAATAATATAGATATATCTAAGGGATTTGTTGATAAAGCGGTTTGTGTTGAAAATATCAAAGAGGAAATAGCTAAACTGAAGAAAGAAAAAAATGCTGTCGTTCTGGCGCACTACTACACGGAAGGAGAGATACAGGATATAGCGGATTTCGTTGGCGATTCACTTGCGCTTGCTCAATGGGCGAAAAAAACGGATGCTGAAATCATTGTGATGTGCGGAGTTCACTTCATGGGAGAGACGGCGAAAATTCTTTGTCCTGGCAAAAAAGTGTTGGTTCCTGATTTAAATGCCGGTTGTTCTCTTGCCGATTCTTGTAATGCAGATGATTTCGGAGCTTTCATTAAGAAGAATCCGGGGCATACGGTTATATCTTATGTTAATACGACTGCTGCTGTCAAATATCACACTGATATTGTTGTGACTTCGACAAATGCTCGTCAGATCGTCGAAAGCCTTCCGGCTGATGAAAAGATCATCTTTGGTCCTGATCGCAATCTTGGAAATTATATAAACTCAATAACGGGAAGAAATATGCTTCTTTGGGATGGAGCTTGTCATGTGCATGAAAAGTTTTCACTTGAGAAGATTCTTGATTTGAAAAAAGAGTATCCTTCCGCGAAGATTCTTGCTCATCCTGAATGTAAAAAAGTTATTTTGACAGTGGCTGATCATGTTGGTTCGACTGCCGCTCTTCTTAATTTTTCAATAAAAGATGATTGCGATACGTTTATTGTTGCAACCGAATCGGGCATACTTCATGAGATGCAAAAGAAGTGTCCTCAAAAAACGTTTATTCCTGCGCCTCCAATGGATTCTACTTGTGCGTGCAACGAATGTTCGTTTATGAGATTAAACTCTCTTGAGAAGCTTTATAATACTCTTAATTACGAATTGCCGGAAGTGACAGTTGATGAAGATATAATTGAAAGGGCAAAACTTCCGATTGACAGGATGCTTGATATTTCGACTAAGCTGGGATTATAAAAAAATAAACATAATCAATATCTTTTTAAAACTGATGTTGATAACTATGGATTAAAAATAACCCTGATAATTAATAAAGGAATTAACTTGTTAATTATCAGGGTTTTACTTTTTATTTAAAAGGTTATTTGTTTTCAACATTATTGTTGATTTGTTCATTCAATCCTGTTTTCCTTATCAAGAATCCTATAATTTATAGCCTCTTTTATATGTATGGATTTAATATTTTCAGAACCTTCAAGATCGGCAATTGTTCTTGAAACTTTAAGTATTCTGTCGTAAGCTCGTGCCGAAAGAGAGAAAGCCACCATTGCCTGACGTAACCATTGGAGTGATTCTTTATCAGGTGATGCGAACCGCGATAATAACTTAGGTGTCATTTGAGAATTGGCATAAATGCCGGTTTCATTACGAAATCTTTCTTCTTGTATTTTTCTTGCCTTTATTACTCTTTCTCTTATTGATTGACTCGATTCTGATTTTTTAGTTTCCGAAATTGTTTCAAAACCAAGCGGTGACGTTTCAATCTGAATATCTATTCTGTCGAGTAGGGGCCCTGATATCTTATTCATATATCTTTTTACATCTTTTGTAAGGCACTGACAACTTTTTGTAGGATGATTGAAATATCCGCAAGGACAAGGATTCATTGATGCAACAAGCATTAATCCTGCAGGATAAGTCACAGTCTGCCGTGCGCGTGCAATACATATTTTTCTGTCTTCAAGCGGCTGACGCATCACCTCAAGAACTTTTTGAGAAAACTCAGGCAATTCATCAAGATACAAGACTCCGTTATGAGCAAGCGAAAATTCTCCGGGAGCAGGAGAGACTCCGCCTCCGATAAGGGCTGCAGATGAAATTGTATGATGTGGCGCTCTGAAAGGTCTTCTGGTTATCAATCCTTTTCCTGTAGTTTTACCGGCTACGGAATGAATCTTTGTTGTTTCGAGACTTTCTTCCAAAGATAAAGGAGGAAGAATTGTAGGAAGGCGTTTTGCCATCATTGTTTTACCGGATCCGGGAGGACCAATAAGAATTATATTATGAAATCCTGCAGCCGCTATTTCAAAAGCACGCTTAATATTTTCCTGTCCTTTCACTTCATCAAAATCTATGTCATAATTACTTCTTTCATCATAAAAAAGTGTATCAGGATCTATTTTTATTATATCCGGTTGATATGATCCGTTAAAGAATCCGACAACCTGTTTGAGATTATCACATGCAAGAACTTCTAAACTATCGACCATTGCAGCTTCATCACTATTGGCACGAGGAACGATAATTCCTTTAAATCCTTTTTCCTTAGCTTTAATAGCTATAGGTAGAACTCCTTTTACAGGTTGAATAGTGCCATCGAGAGATAATTCACCCACCATAAGATAATCTTCAATCTTATCTCTTAATATAGTTTCTGATGCTGCAAGAATTCCAATTGCAAGCGGAAGATCAAAATGTGCACCTTCTTTCTTGAGATCGGCAGGAGAAAGGTTTATTATAATTTGACGTCTTGGAAATTTAAGACCTATCTGAGTGATTGCCGATTGAATTCTATCTCTACTCTCTTTTATTGAAATATCCGGCATACCAACAATCAAAATTTTGACTCCTGAAGAACAATTAGTTTCACAAGTAACAATTTCCGAATCTATACCGAATACCGAAGCTGAGTAAGTTTTTACAAGCATTATGATATCTGTTATATTAAGTATCTGATTTTAAACTATTTTTTATAACATTTAAATTCTATTTTTTGTTTTAGGAAATGTTTAATTATGAGTTGTGATTATTAAGTAATATTCAGTTTAAGATTAATATTAAGAGCTTACATTTGTAGAGTTATTTGTACTAAGGACATAATAAGTTATATTATGAAAAGCAAAATTTACTCAGGTTTATTGATTTTAGGATTACTAATGATGTTTTATCCTTTTATCAAAACTGGATATGAATTAAGAGGAAATAGTCTTAAGAACGATAGTTGGTTACATTCAACCAACACTCTTGAAAAATTCAAAATATTCAAACAGCAATATGATAATTTTGAAATAAATGTCATATTGAATGATACCGGAAAGCTTGAAGTTTTGTCAGAAGATCAAACTAAAGTAGGTATCATTCTTGATAATTTTATTGCTGAGATGCTTAATAATGATACACAATTATGGATTGATCTAAAAAATATAAATAAGAACAACAAAATGGTAGTTTGTGAAAAACTTGAATCTATTTGTTGTACTTACAATATTGAAAAAAGTAGATTTGTAATTGAAACAAAAGATTGGGAATCTCTTTCTTATCTTACAAATAATAATTTTTATACATCTTTCTTTCTTGATATAAATACTAAGGATTTTAATGATGAAGAAGCAGTAATATATGCTTCTCATTTGAAAGAAATAACAGACAAAGGCTATGTTAAGGCTATCTCTTTCTCTGAAAACAATTATTCATTTGTAAAAGATCTCAATATTACCAATGTAGATCTTTTAAGATGGGATGAAAAAATAAAGACAGATAAGTTACCTGTTTATTACCGTTCATGTAGTCTTGAAAATGATGAAAAAGTAAAGGTTATATTGATGAGTGATAAATGTGAAATATAAACTTCAAAATACAAGAAGAAAAGCGAAATTAATTAAAGATATATTTAATTGATTTCGCTTTCTTTTTTGAAAGTAAATGGCATATGTTTTACTCTTAATTATCTTTGTAGTTGTAAACCTTATCTTACAACTATAAACTATATTTTATAGCTCACATTTTAGATTTATTATAGGGGATACATTAAGTAAATAATATATTTAAACCATTGTAAATGGATCATTTTAAAAGAGAACTTCAAAAGACGGCCGACGGAACTTCAACTTTATATATTCCTGAAATTGATGAACATTATCATTCAGTGAACGGAGCTATAACAGAAGCTGAACATGTTTATATAAAAGAGGCTCTTTTAAAGAGAGTATCAAAAGGTGTAACTTCTTTAAGAGTTCTTGAAATAGGTTTTGGTACAGGATTAAATACTTTTCTTACTCTAATAAAGGCCATAGAACTTGATATAAAAATTGAATATGTCACACTCGAGCTATATCCTTTATCTAATGATATAATATCCAATATTAATTATGCCTCTTTTGTAAATGAAAAATATAGTTATCTATTTAAAGAATTACACTTTTCAGAGTGGGAAAAAGAGGTAGCAATAGATAAGAATTTTATACTTACCAAAAAAAAGATAGACTTAAAAGATTTTATTTCCACAAGTTTATTTGATGTAGTTTATTTTGATGCTTTTGCTCCTGAAAAACAACCAGAAATGTGGAATGAAGATATTTATAAAAAGATATATGATTCTCTTGCACATGATGGGATAATGACTACATATTGTGCTAAAGGAGTGGTGAGAAGAGGTTTTAGAGATACAGGTCTTACTATGGAAAGAATACCCGGTCCTCCGGGAAAAAGGGAGATGATAAGAGGTAATAAATAGATAAAAATCATTTTATAGAAAAAAAGAAATTTCTGTCATACATAATTAGAATAAGAGATAATAATAAAAATAAAAAATGTCAGTTATTTATTAAGTAAAAAGATCTATAACCCCAACAGTAATATACATCCAAACAACATATTTGAGTAATTTACCAAGTGCCATTGCTAATGTTACTATAAATATATTTGATCTCATTAAACCAAAAACTACTATCATAATATCTCCTACAAAAGGAAGAAAAACAAAAAATGCGAGCCAGGCACCTTTACCATCAAGGAACTTATGAATTTTATTTACTTTTTCCTCTTTTATCTTCATATATTTATATACCCAACTCATTTTTCCTAAATATCCTATATAATAACAGGAAATGCCACCAAGTAAATTACCTATTGTGGCAAAGATTATTAATTTCCACTTTTCAAGACCAAGAGCCAAAAGAGTACTCATAATTAATTCAGAGTTAGCAGGCAAAATGCTTCCTGCTAAAAAAGCAGAAATAAGCATACCCCAATAGCCAAGATCGACAAGTTTATCCATTAATTATAAGTTGAAAAAACTCAATTATGATTTAAGCTTATGAGATAAAAGAATTGAAAAGGTCATATTTTTAAACGATTTGATTTTATTATTAAATATAATAATAAGAATAACGAAAAAATAAATGAATACTCTTTTATGTAATAAGGTTAATATAATATAAGTCCGTAGATATATAAAATTGATAATATCACATTTGTAATTAAGAACAATCCAGATGCTAATTTGGTCGGTTTTTGAGAAAAAATATTAGATAATAATAATGAAGTGAAAGCATATAATATCAACTGATGACATACTATGTTTTGATAATTGAAGTAACAAAGAAGTAATGAATTTAATGTTCCAAATATAATTACATTGCTACATAACTGTGTTTTTATTTTGATATGATGAGTTAAAATTGAAACTATAATTGCAATAACTGAAACAATTGTAGAAAACCAAAGATTCAGATTTAATGATATAAAATCAAAAACGTCATCAGTAAGATTTATAAAGTTTTCAATATTGAATTTATTAAGAAATATGATCGTATTTTCATTATAGAAATAATAAACAAACTCTATCCATTTTATGCTTATTATGCCCATAATAATAGCAAGTAGAGATTTTAATGAAAAAGATCTCATAAAAATAAAACCTGCGAAAACAAAAGGTAGATAGAATATGATATTATTATTAAGAAGAGAAACAAGTCCCATTATTACTCCTGCAAAAAAAGAATTTTGTGCACTTTTTTCCTGTTGATAAGATGAAAATATCATAAATAAAATACCTATCATTCCAAGAAGTAAAATAAGACCTTGAGAGATAAAAGATAATTGAGGGTCAGATAAATAAAATACTATTAAAAATATAAACGGTAGATTACTTTTATATAAAGTCAAAGATTCAAACTCATTTAATTTAAAAAGCATCCATGCAGCAAACAACATTATAAATAAGGCACTAAAACATGAAACGAATTTATATTTATTTGCAGCCTCAAAAATCATATTATAATAATCAGGGCTTTTAATTAATTCATAATTATTATCGGTTAAAAGATATGTTATTAATGTAACGAATAAGCTGATTAAAAGCAGAATAATATTTGTGAATCTTCCTTTTATTATATTTATGAATTGTTGATACATTTATTTATGTGCAATTATATTTTACTCATCTCAAAGCTATTAAAACTTAATCATTAAAAAAAATAAAGGAAGGCACTTTCATTACCTTCCTTTATTTTTAAGATTTTGCTCCTTTGAAATAATACATTATAAACAAAAGAATCAATAATAAGATCATAATATTTGATTATTAAAGATCAAAACCTATATCTGAACGGAAATATTTTCCTTCAAAATCGATAATTTTTGCATTTTTGAAAGATTGAGCAAGAGCCTCTTCTTTATTGTTTCCATAAGAACTTACAGCTATTACACGTCCACCATTTGTTACAATGTTTCCATCTTTTTCGGTAGTTCCAGCATGGAAAACAATTGAATCTTCAACTTTATCAAGACCGGTAATAACTTTTCCTTTTTCATAATCACCAGGATATCCTCCCGAAACAAGCATAACAGTGACAGCAGCACGAGGATCAACCTCAAGAGTTTTCTCATTAAGATTTCCATCAGCCATTCCTTCAAGAAGATCAACAAAATCAGATTTTACTCTAAGCATCACTGCTTCAGTTTCAGGATCACCCATACGAACATTATATTCGATAACAACAGGTTCACCTTTTACCTTGATAAGACCAAGGAAAATAAATCCTTTATACTCTATACCTTCCTCTTTAAGCCCTTTTACTGTAGGGATAACTATACGTTCCTCTACCTTTTTCATAAACTCTTCATTAGCGAAAGGAACAGGAGAAACAGCACCCATACCGCCGGTATTAAGACCTGTATCGCCTTCACCGATACGTTTGTAGTCTTTTGCCTCAGGTAATATCTTGTAAGATTCACCGTCTGTAAGAACGAAAACAGAACACTCAATACCATCAAGAAACTCTTCAATGACAACAGTTTTACTTGCATCACCAAACATTCCATCCAACATTCCTTTAAGTTCTTTTTTAGCTTCATCAAGAGAATTGATGATCAAAACACCTTTACCAGCAGCCAGTCCGTCTGCTTTAAGTACGTAAGGTGCCTCAAGAGATTCAAGAAATTTATATCCATCTTCAAGAGTTTCAGCTGTAAAACTTTTATAAGCTGCAGTAGGGATATTATTACGCAACATAAATGCTTTAGCAAAATCTTTACTTCCTTCAAGTTGAGCTCCAACTTTTGATGGACCAATTACAGGAATAGATTTAAGCTGATCGTCATTTTTAAAAAAGTCATAAACACCTTTTACCAAAGGATCTTCAGGACCTACTACAACCATTTTTACATTGTTTTTCAAAGAGAAATCTTTCAATGCATTAAAATCTGTTGCAGAGATATTGACATTTTCACCAATCAAAGCTGTACCGGCATTTCCCGGTGCAATGAAAAGCTTATCAACTTTATTACTTTGCTTGATCTTCCAGGCAAGAGCGTTTTCGCGTCCTCCTGAACCTAATAGTAAGATATTCATTTAAATGACTTTTTATATTGAGTTTGTATTATTGTAAATTTTAATAACGATTGCAAAATTAATACTCTTTGTCGTTATAATTATCAGATTATAACACTAATATGATTATTTAAGATAATCTTCAAAATATCTCGTTATTTTTTCCATAAGATGTACTCTGTCTTTTCCATGTACATTATGTTCATGAGCCGGATAAATATAATAGTCGGGATAAACATTTACTTCAGTTGCTTTTTTAAGAAAGCTCAAAGAATGTTGTATCACTACTACAGGATCAATATCTCCGTGAATCATCATCAATCTACCTTTAAGATTTTCAGTTCTTCCCAAAAGAGAACTTTTCTCATATCCTTCTGGATTTGATTCAGGAGTACCCATATATCTTTCGCCATACATCACTTCATAATATTTCCAATCAACAACAGGACCGCCCGCAACACCAACTTTTAAAATATCAGGATATTTAAGCATCATATTAGTTGTCATAAAACCTCCGTAACTCCAACCATGAATACCTATTCTATCAGAATCAACAAAAGGAAGTGAAGAAAGATATTCTATACCCTTCATCTGATCTTTTGACTCCTCTTCTCCAAGTTGAAGATGAATAGCCTGTTCAAAATCTCTTCCTCTGTTAGCTGAACCTCGTCCGTCAATTGAAAACACTACATAACCTTTTTGAGCCATATAGATATCCCATCCGCGTGTATCACTTAAAAAGGAATTTTTTATAAGTTGAAGATGAGGACCATTATATAAATAAATAACTGCGGGATATTTTTTTGAAGGATCAAAATCAACAGGTCTTACTATTCTGTAATAAAGATCAGTTGTATCATCTGCCGCTTTAAGAGTACCTATTGTTATTTCAGGCATATTATATTCTTTATAAGGATCTTCAGCCTGAATAATATTTACAGCTTTACCACCAGAAACGGATACTAATTCACTTGTTCCCGGATTAGAATGAGAAGAATAACGATCATAAAAATAAGTTGATGAAATATTCATTTTAGGATTGTGTACACCTTCATTTTTTGTAAGACGAGTTTTCTTTCCTGACTTTATATTAAGTTTATAAAGATCACGATCAAGCACTCCATTCTCATTGGAAACATAAAATATATTTTCACCTTTTTCATCTACTTTGATAAGATCCGTTACAAGCCAATCACCCGAAGTAAGTTGCTTTAATTGATGTCCGTTCATGTCATATAGATAAAGATGATTATATCCATCCTTTTGACTTTGCCAAATAAAATTATTTTCATTTATAAACATAGCCGGGTTTTCAGGCTCAACATATTTATCTGAAGTTTCAGTAAACAAGGTTTTTATGAATTTCCCGTTTTGGGCATCATAAATATTAAGATCCATCTTATCCTGTTTTCTGTTAAGTTCAGCAATAAGTATATTTTTATTATCAGGAGTCCAGGCAATATTGGTTAGATAATGATCGTCAGGTGTAGTATCAAGATATATAGTTTTACCAGTTTCTATATTAAAGACACCGACTCTAACCTCATGGCTGGTCATTCCCGCCATTGGATACTTTATATTATTTAGTTTAGCCTGACGTGCAGTAACATCTACAAGCGGATAATCTTCAACCATTGATTCGTCCATTCTGTAGAAAGCAAGAATTTTACCTGAAGGTGACCAGAAAGTTCCCTTCATTATTCCAAACTCATTACGATGCACTGCTTGTCCATAAATAATATTTTCATTTAATACTTCACCGTTTGATAATATATTTTCATTATCAACAAGAACTCTATCGCCTGCTTTATTTAAAACGTAAAGAAGGTTTCCGTTGCATACGGAAATATTATCCCAATTATTATTTATATCAGAAGAATTATCGTCTTTAGATAAAGTTATCTTATCAACAATATTTTTTGTCTTCAGATTTATAAAATAAAGTTCATTTACCGATTTGAAATAAGCTAGATCAGACTTTTTATTTTTATCAAAATTTAAAATAGGAAGTTTTTCTATTTTTTCAGCATTGATATTTTTCAGAGCTTTATTAATCTGATTAAGAGATAAAAGAGCTTTCTTTTGTTTTTGTCCGTTATAGGAGTAAATAATTAATGAATCTCCCTCTTTGGCAACAAGTTTGTCACCATAAAAATCTGCTCTTTCAATGTTTTTAGCACGAAAAGAATTATAAGTATCACCGCCGGGGATAAGATCTTTAAGTTCAAAGCTTTTTTTCTGAGCAAAAGATGTCATTAGAGATATTGTTATAAATAAAATAGTAGTGATGAATCTCATATAGGTTTACGTTAAATAAAAAGAAAGGGGAACCCCATTGAAGAGGATCCCCAAATTATGAATTAATTAATCATTATTTTCTTCTGAACCGGGAGTCCAAGTATGACCCTTAGTTGTATTAAGCTGACGATTAGGGTCGAAGCTTCTTTCTCCGCGTGGTTTGAAAACTCCGTCATTACGAAGTTCAAGTTTTCCATCAGAGTTTCTCACGAAATTACCTGAGTTTTGGTATTTCTTACGAGATTCGAAATCTCCGTTTCTTTCCCCTTTATCAAATGAGCGAGAATCTCTTCTTTCGCCTCTGTCAAATGAACGCTCTTTTCTGTCATCTTTATTGAAAGGACGAGAATCTTTTCTATCAAACGAACGTGATTCTCTTCTGTCTCCCTTATCGAAAGAACGCTCTTTTCTTTCGCCACGATCAAAATAACGTGATTCTTTTCTGTCTCCTTTATCGAAAGAACGCTCTCTTCTTTCTCCACGGTCGAATGAGCGAGATTCTGATCTTTCTTCTCTGTCAAATGAAATATCTTTACCTTCTGATTTATTGAAAGAATCAAAACTTCTCTTTTCACGTCTTTCTCCCGAAAAATCAGAACTTCTTTCTCTTTTGAAAGAACCACCTTTATCTGAATCAAAACGATCTTTATCTTTAAATTTAGTTCCTTTTGAGCGAGTTTCATTTCTTCTTGAAGTAGCACTTCTTTTATCTTTAAAACTTCTCTCTTTACGTAGTTTTCCTTTCAGATAACCGTCTACTTCAGGCATATCTACATCAAGCTCATCTTTGTCTAGTTCTCTACCTTCACTTCTGAATGATTTATATGAGCCTTCGAAAATTTCATATTTTCTGAATTCACATTCAAGACCACCATTCATCATATCTATTTTAAGAGAAGGTTTAAGACCTATCTCATCAAAACATTCCTCTTTATAACTTAAGATCCAAGCCTCATAACCTTTAAACTGATGTTTAAGAGTAGAACCGATCTCTTTATAAAGATTTAAAATATCATTTGAAGATATACGCTCACCATAAGGAGGATTCATTACAAGCACACAATTCTGAGGTACAGTGTCTTTTGTATAATCCTGAATAGGCATAGCAGTAAGATCTATATATTTGCTAAATCCTGCCGATTTAATATTTTCTCTTGAAATCTCGATAGCTTTTTTAGAAACATCCGATCCATAGATTTTATTATCGAAAGTGCGTTCATCACTCTCATCATTATAAATCTCATCAAAAAGATCTGCATCATAATCAGCCCATTTTTCAAAAGCAAAGCTCTTTCTATAGATTCCAGGAGGCGTATTTGTAGCGATCATAGCAGCTTCTATAAGAAGAGTACCTGATCCGCACATAGGATCTATAAAGTTTTTACTACCGTCCCAACCTGTCTTTAAAATCATACCTGCTGCAAGAACCTCATTCAAAGGTGCTTCATTTTGGTCAACGCGATATCCTCTTCTGTGAAGTGATTCACCTGATGAATCAAGAGAAAGAGTACACACATGACCTGCGATATGAAGATTTAGAGAAAGATCGGCATTTGTAAGACGCACGTTAGGACGTTTACCTGTCTTATCAAGGAAATAATCCACGATAGCATCTTTTGCACGATAAGTAACGAATTTTGAATGACGGAAATCGTCAGAGAAAACAACTGAATCAATTGAGAATGTATTCTTTTCAGATATAAAATCTTCCCATTTGATTTTTCTGATTGCCTCATACACCTCGTCGGTATTTGAAGCATTGAATGTTGCGATTGGTTTAAGTATTCTAAGAGCAGTTCTTAGTCTTAAATTAGCCTTATACAATAAAGATTTATCACCAATGAAGGAAACCATACGTATTCCTTGTTCAACCTCTTCACCACCTATGGCGATAACTTCCTGAGCCAATACATCTTCCAGCCCCTGGAAAGTTTTGGCAATCATTTCAAATTTTTCACTATTCACTTGTAGTTCCATTTTTTATAACAAAGAGCCTTCCCTTTGCCTATTTTTGTTTTGCTCCTTTTTGAGCTATTTTATTTTAAAAACAATGATTTGCTAAATATTATATCCTTAGAAAAAATAATTTTGTTATTTTTTCTGGAGAACTCTTTCTCCTTCAGGTACATCCTCTGTAACCCATATATTACCACCAATTGTTGAGTTATCGCCTACTTTTATTCTTCCCAGAATAGTAGCATTTGAATAAATCACAACATTGTGACCAATTATAGGATGTCTCGCAATCCCTTTGATTGGATTCCCATGTTCATCAAGAGGGAAGTTTTTTGCACCTAAAGTCACACCTTGGTAAATAGTCACATTATCACCGATTATGGCTGTTGCTCCAATTACAACACCTGTTCCGTGATCAATAGTAAAAGAGTGACCAATTGTTGCTTCAGGATGTATATCAATACCAGTTTCACTATGTGCCATTTCACTTATCATTCTCGGAATAAGAGGCACACCCAATTCTAATAACTTATGAGCTATCCTGTAGTTACATATAGCTCTCAATCCGGGATAACAAAATATAACTTCTGCCGTGCTGTGAGCTGCCGGATCATTATTATATGCCGCTTTAACATCAAGAGCAAGTAGTGCTCTCAAATCAGGCATGAATTGAATAAAATGTTCTGTTATTTTTTTTGCTTTGTCTCTAAGTGTATTAAGGCAATGTTCATAATCAGAACATCCGTCACCGAAACAAAGACCTGCAAGAACTTGTGTGTAAAGAAGTTCATAAAGACGTTCTATATTTACACCAAGGTGAAAACTTATTGTATTGGTATTTATTATAGATTTTCCGAAAAAGCCGGGAAAAAGAATAGCGCGAGATATTCCTATTATCTCAGATAATATTTCTCCGGAAGGAAACGGTTCGTCATCCTTTTGTTGATGACATAATCCGTTATAGGAGTCCTGTTCAGAAAGTTTTTTTACTGTTTCTGTTACAACCCGTGAATAATTTTTAAGACTCATCTTTCAATAAATAAGTTTAATACGCTACAAAGTTAAGAAAGAAGTTTGATATTCTTGAATTTCTTATCTCTGTTTAGATTATAAAATATTAAAATAGAATTTATTAAAGGTATATTTCTATAAAATAAGAGTGATAAATTCCTTATAAAATTAAAAAGCACCGCACGACAAAAAGTCGGGCGATGCTTTCAACTATCATTAATCAATAAAAAATCGAATAGATTATTTTACTTCCCATGTTTCTCCGCTTAGTAGAAGTTCTCTAAGATTATGTTCTTTTTTCTTAGCTTTTACCGCCTCGATTTGAGCCGCTACCTCTTCGTCATAAACAGGAGCATCAACCGATCTGATCACACCGAAAGCAATAGGGAATTCATCTTTACCCATCATTGCAAGTTTCATATGAAGAGTATTGTCTTCACATTTTGCATCATGTACAAGAAGATCCTTCTCTGTGATACCGTTTTCGCCAATCTTAACAACTTTAAGGTTGAAACCGTCAAGAATAATCCCCTTATCATTATTAGCACCGAAAATCATAGGTTTGCCATGTTCTAGGATAATTGATTTGTCTGCTCTGAAAGTTTTATCAGAAACCCATTTATGGATACCGTCATTGAAGATCACACAGTTTTGAAGAATCTCAACAACAGCAGCTCCTCTGAATTTTGCAGCAGCAACCATCATATCCTTTGAAGTTTTCAAATCAACATCAAGCGCACGGGCAAAGAAAGTACCGCGAGCACCCATAGTTAATTCAGCTGGAATAAATGGCTCTTCAACTGTACCGAAAGGCGATGATTTAGTAACCGCTCCTTTTTCAGAAGTAGGAGAGTATTGTCCTTTAGTAAGACCGTAGATCTGATTGTTAAGAAGAAGAATATTTAGATTTACGTTACGACGTACTGCATGAATAAAGTGATTTCCACCAATAGCAAGACAGTCGCCATCCCCCGTGATACACCAAACGGCAAGTTCCGGATTGGCTGTCTTCACACCGGTTGCGATAGCAAGACCGCGACCATGAATAGTGTGGAATCCATAAGTATTCATATAATAGGGAAGACGAGAAGAACACCCGATACCTGAGATAACAACAGATTCGTGTGGAGCCTTGTCAAGTTCTGCCATCGCTTTTTGAAGAGTATTTACAACGGCATGGTCTCCACAACCGGGACACCAACGTACATACTGATCACTTTTATAATCTTTAGCTGTATATTTTGTTTCCATTTTTTATTCCTCCGTAATTTTGTTTATTGCTTCTACAATATCTGTAACTCTGAATGGTTGAGCTTCCATTCTATTGAACTGAAGAATGTTAACTCCAGGTATTTTACCTCTTAAATAAGAAGCAAACTGACCGTTATTGATCTCACAAACAAGTACCTGATCAAATGATTTTAGTACTTCTTCAGTATTTAAAGGAAGAGGATTGATATAATTGAAATGTGCAAATGCTACATTTTTACCAGCTTTGTTAACCTCTTCTACAGCAGAATAGATATGACCGTAAGTACCACCCCAACCAACAACAAGAGTTTTGGCATCTGCGTTGCCTATTACGTTTAACAAAGGAATTTGAGTTGCAATATAATCTATTTTACCTTGACGAGTATCTGTCATCTTCTCATGATTGCCAGGATGCGTAGATATAGCACTTGTATCGAAATCTTTTTCAAGACCACCAAGTCGATGCATGAAACCTTCCATACCCGGAATAGCTTTATAACGCACCATACTTTCCATATTGCGTTTGTAAGGTTTCCATCCCTCTTTCATCTCTTCAGAAACATAAGGAACTTTAATTTCGGGATATTCGCTCATTTCAGGTATTCTCCATGCTGAAGATCCGTTTCCGATAAATGCATCAGTAAGAAGAATAACAGGAGTCATATGCTCTAATGCAATCTTACTTGCCATGAATGCCATATCGAAACAATCAGTAGGAGTGGTCGCAGCCATAACAACAGCAGGCGATTCACCGTTTCTGCCATAAAGAGCTTGTAGAAGGTCTGTTTGTTCAGTTTTTGTAGGAAGACCTGTTGATGGTCCACCGCGCTGAACATCTATTATTACAAGAGGTATCTCTGCCATAACAGCAAGACCGATAGCTTCACTCTTAAGAGCAAGACCGGGACCTGAAGTTGAAGTAGCAGCAAGATCACCCGCAAAAGATGCTCCTATAGCAGTACAAATACCTGCAATCTCATCTTCTGCCTGAACTGTCTTAACACCTAATGCTTTAAGTTTTGATAGTTCATGAAGTATGTCTGTAGCCGGAGTAATAGGATAACTTCCAAGGAAAAGATTAAGCCCTGCTTTTTCAG
>CAMTOJ010000052.1 GCA_947074145.1 uncultured Bacteroidales bacterium | reverse complement strand
GTTGTCGCGATGACAACCTTTTCTTTTTTATACACCTTTACACTTCTCTTTAATACATCTATATCCAAACAAAAAGGCCGATAGTTCCCTAACGACCTTATAAATTCTGTCTATTTGATTTATATAGTTATTGTTTAAATTCAGAATAGAAATCACTACACAACATTTCCGTTCATCAACATATGATTATTTAGAGATTCTTTCTCTATCACATAACTATCAATTGGAAACCATACCCAAAACTTCGATCCTTCATCCTTTTGAGAATCAAAACCTATTTTCCCATTCATTGCTATTGTCATTGCCTTACAAATGGCAAGCCCAAGCCCAGTTCCCTGAGCAAAAGAATCAAGCTTTTCAAATCTCTTGAATATTAAATGTTTCTGATTATCATCAATTCCAATACCTGTATCTTTGACATAAATAGATATTCCGGAGTTTTCGTATTTCATTCCTATCTTAACACTACCGCTCTTTGTATATTTCAAAGCATTAGATATAAAATTAGAAACTATTTGAATTAACCTTTCTTTATCAAGATACACCATATATTTCTGACCTCTTATATCATTGATTATTGATATATCCTTTTTCTGAGCCCTGGAAACAAATGACAATATCACTTCATTCAAAACATTCGAAACTTCAAAAACTTCATTTTTTATCTCAATAGACCCGGATTCAATCTTAGAAAGATTCAATATATCATTTATTATTCTTAGTAGTAATTCATTATTAATACTGATAATCTTTAAATATTCATTCCTTTCAGTTTCATTTTCGGCATAATGAACCAATTCCGAGAAACCTACTATTGCATTCAATGGAGTTCTTATTTCATGACTCATATTAGCAAGAAAAGCCATTTTTAGTCTTTCTGATTCTTCTGCTTTTCTCTTAGCGATCTCCAACTCTTTATTACTTTTCTCAAGAATCTCTTTCGCTTCCATCTCATCGGTTATATCTCTTCTTGTTCCTGTAATAAATTTCACTTTTTCCTGACCCGGCAACGTTGTAAGAGAACACATCAACCATTTCCACCCTTTTCTACTTCTTAATCGGAATGTTACTGTTACTTTAAGCTTTTCACCACTCTTTATCGATTCCATTGCTCCGTATAAATGAGTCCTCTCATTAGGATGAACTAACGACATAAACTGATCCTCTGAAAGTGAACCATCATATGCATTTCCTCCATATAAAGAATAAAATCTTTCTTTTTCACAATCATATCTCCAGGCAGACATCCCCCCCGCTTCAAGAGCCAAAGAAGTATCATTTTGCAACTCTTTGATTCTTAGCTTATCCTTATGCATTTCGGTTATATCATTATATATGGTAATAAACCCAATAATCTCCTCTTTTTCATTCTTAACAGGAGCACATCTGACATCAAAGACTTCACTCTTATGATTTGTATCAACTATATATTCTTTTAAAGTTTTACTAATAGATTCATATTTGAGCTCATATTGTGCCTGTTCCCCTTTTTTAAGTAACTCAATCACGTCATCGGGTAAATAATCCATTGAAAAAAGATTCTTTTTTGAATTAAGCATCTTATTTTTATCGATACCTAAAAAAAGAACCAAACTTTCATTTAAATCCTTTATATAGCCATCTTTATCATAGAAAAACATACCTACAGGCATATTATTATTCATTGCCTTTAGAAGATCTATCTTTTCTTTAAGCAACGACTGATATGAATAAGCATCTGATACATTTTTTAAAACGCCATGCAATCCAATAGCTTTTCCTGACTCATCGTATTGCATCATTGCATAAATATCAAAATGTATATAGCCAAACTTTTGCTTTACCCTTATTGTGATATTTATATTTTTATTATCTCCTAAATTGCGCATATATTCAGCCAATGTGGATATATCATCAGGATGTAATAATTCAAATGATTCTTTTACAGAAAAATAATACTCATTCTGCTCATGATCGACAAACTTATTTAGACGTTGATTTATATCATATTGCCAACGAATTAATTTCCCCGAACTTATAGCCAAATTTAGATTTTCAATCATCTCCATTTGAGCATTTATCAGCTCCTTTTGCTCTGTATTCTCACGTTTTGAACACAAGATTCTTGAAACCCTTCCGTTTTGATCAATTTTTTGAGCATGAATTGTTAATTCATAATAATGATATCTATCATCTTCAGGTACATAGATTTGTAATTCCAAAATACTCTCTTTGTTCAACCCATTTAAAATGGAGTGATACTCTTTTAAGAATCTCACCTTATCATTAGCTTGAATCCTAGAGATAAAATAACTAAACGTTAAATCACTTCTTCGAAAATCGCCATCTTTTAATTCATATATTATATCTTCCGATATATCATACATAAGTATAGTTATGGACAATTTTTTATTAAGAAGAGAAATAGATTTTATCAAATTTGAGATTTTGTCTTTATTTTCTTCAGAATGCATCTTCGAATATTTCAATTTATTTCTTAGGATTATACCCATCCAAATAAAAGAAACAATCAATAGAAATTGTAATATAGCAAATAGTATCAATGATGAATTGTCACTCTCGGCCAAATCAAGAATAAAAGCATTATTTTCACATCCACTGAAAAAAATAAGCCCCACACCAAATAATATAGTCATAAAATGATATTTCACAGTACTTTGATTAGTATTAGATTTTAATTGAAAATTCTTAATTAAATTTTCCCTATATAAACAAATATATCTTAAATATACATTATAAAGAGACATTAACAGCATATATTAACAATTAATTATTGTTAAATAAGCAACACATATAATTTTAGTATCTTTTTTTCTTTGAAATTCAGTTTCAGATTAATTTAAAAATGCAATCTTTTTATATGCATCTTTATATTGAAAATCAACAATAAAATAAGCATCAATTGACTTAGGATTCAATATTTACCTTTTCATTTTTTCCTTTATAAATCAAAGGAAACCATACCCAAAATAAACTTCCTCTATTCTTTTCTGACTCGAAACCTATCTGTCCGCCAAGTGACGACACAATGGCTTTACATATTGCCAACCCCAGTCCTGTGCCCTGTGCAAAAGAATCCAGTTTTTCAAATCTTTGAAATATCATATGTTTCTTATCATCATCAATGCCTATTCCGGTATCTTTTACATAAAACCTTACTCCTTCACTTTCATAATTCAGCCCAACGATAATTTCTCCTTCCTGAGTATATTTTATCGCATTAGATAAAAAATTGGCAAAAACCTGTCCGACCCTGACATGATCAAGCACAACAAACAATTCATCCAGGTCAGATTTACAGATAAACTGAATATCCTTATTTTGACACCTTGATTGAAATGAAAGGAAATTTTTATTGAATATATCTACTATATCAAACTTTTCCGACTTGATATTAATCATTCCGGATTCTATTTTAGAGAGATCGAGTATATCATCAATAATCGATAATAGAAGCTCACTATTTATCTTTATTATATTCATATATTCCTCCTTTTCTGAAATATTGTCGGAATAGAACAAGATCTCTGAAAATCCTACGATAGCATTTAATGGGGTTCTTATCTCATGACTCATATTAGCCAAAAAAGCCATCTTCAACCTTTCTGACTCCTCAGCCTTAAGTTTGGCTTTTTCAAGTTCGATATTGTAGTTCTCAAGAGCCATCGACGATTCAACATCTGCTGTAATATCACGCCTTATACCTGTAATATATCTTATAATATTATTGTTCGATGGCATAGAAACCATCGAACAATAAAACCATCTCCATTTATTATTGTTTTTGTCTTTATACCTGAAATCGATTGTGACTTTATTACTAATATTAAGTCTGATATCGTTTAATGCATTTTTACACTTGTCCAAATCATCAGGATGTAAATTCATTAAAAAAATATCAATGGTCATAACTCCTTCATACAGTGACTCACCTTTAATCATTGAGAAGACTTTTTCTTCACAATCATAAATCCATGTTGCAAGATCTCCTGATTCAAGAGCCATATCAACACTATCCTCTAATAATTTAATTTTTTGCTTATCTTTTATAATCTCTGTTATATCATTAAATATCGTTATAAATCCCTGTATTTTACCATTTTTATCTCTGAATGATACACACCTTACATCAAAAACATCGCCCAACGGATCATTATAATTTATAAAGATTGACATTTTAGTTTTAAAATCTTCATATTTTAATTCGTATCGACATTCTTGTCCATCCTTCAGTGCATCCTTTACATATCTGGGAACATGAGACATTTCAAAAAGATTAAGTCGCGCATTTAGAATCATCTCTTTATTAAGACATAGATATGTGCAAAGACTATCATTTATATCCTTTATATAACCGTCTCGATCAAAAAAGCTCAAACCCACCGGCATACTGTTTTTAATAGTTTCGAGCAAGTAAATATTTTTAGATAATTCCTTCTGATATAATTCACTTTGAGAAACAGCCTTTTTGATCTGAATACGCATAATCCGAAAAAAGATTACAAAAATCAATGTTATTATTATACAACATAGAAGAATCCAATACAAAAATTTCAGATTGAAATTATCAACATTGACTTCAAACCATCTATTATAAATCTCATCATATTTACCACTCATTTTGAGCTTAAGAAGTGCAACATTAATCGCAGATGTTATCGTTTTATCCGGGGTAAGAAAATAAAGTTCAAGAGGATCAAATCCCGAATCAAATCGTTTAAGATTGTTTAAATATATTATATTATTGAACGTATTTGTCGAGATATTATCACACAACATATAATCTGCTATTCCTTCATGCAGCAGTTTTACGCCGGTATGTATATCTTGTACAAAGATTATATTGTTATAATAGTTACGCCCCATGCTCATTAGTTCTGCGTATGAAGCTGATCCTCGTTTTACTATTATTTCTTTCTTTGCAAGATCATGAATACCATTATATAAACTATCTTGTCTTGCTAATATTTCAAATTTTATACTGTTATAAGAACTTGAATAATTAAAAAAATTGGCTAAAGAATCTGAATATTTACAATTGGTAATAATATCACTTTCAGCAATCAATGAATCAGGAATTGTTAATGGTCTTCCATAATTTTGATTTCTTCTATTATATGTTAGAAATTCATATTTATAATTAAGCTCTTCCATTATAGCTTTAACAATATCCACGGTAAAACCTTTAGGATTTCCTTTTTCATCTAAAAAACTTTGAGGAGCATCATTTGAGCAGATAGCTATCTTTAATAAAGGCTCTGGATTTCCATATAATGCATGAAAATCCAATAAGAGCAAAGAAATAATAACCAAGTTTAACGCTCTTAACATAATACAAATAGTTTAATTAGTTCTTATATTATAAATCATTACACGCACAATATACAATTTTATTGTCCATTATTAAAATTATATTAATTATATCTACTTCTATCAATCAAATAGAGATTTTAATACATTATTTATCTTAATATTATTATTTATACTTTAAGTACCCTTATTTTATCTTATCACATTAACAAAAATGCCATATACACTTTTGCTTTAATTATTAGCATACATACTTTTTTTAGAAAAACCTTTGCTTTTGCTATCTTTGAAAAAAATAACTGATGAAAAAAAAACTTATCATATTCGACCTCGACGGCACTCTGTTAAACACAATTGCTGATTTGGCAGGTTCGGTAAATTTTTGTTTAACCCAAATGGGATTTCCTACACATAGTCTTGAATCATATAACATGTTTGTAGGAAACGGAATATCAAAGTTGCTTGAAAGATCTGTTCCTTTAGAAAAAAGAGAAGAAGAGACATTAAGAAAAATAACTCAAATGTTTCTTTCTCATTATGATAACAACAATACTGTTTCAAGCTCTCCATATCCGGGCATCACTGATCTTCTTTCATCTTTACAAGAGATGGGATACTTAATTGCTGTTGCTTCAAATAAATATCAGAGGGCAACCGAAAAACTTGTGAAACATTATTTCCCACAAATAAAATTTTGCTGTGTATTAGGTCAAAGAGAAAATATAGCCGTAAAGCCTGATCCTCAAATTGTTTATGACATAATCTCGGCTATCGGTATTACCGATAAATCTGAGATCTTATATATTGGCGATTCAGGTGTAGATATGAAAACAGCCAATAATTCCGGTGTTGACTCGTGCGGTGTTACTTGGGGATTCAGAAACAGAGAGGAACTTATTTTGGAATCTGCCAAGCACATTGTTGATAACCCAATTGAGATATTGAAGATTATTGCCTAAAAATAAAATGATGAAACCATGCTATATTTCAGTATAATAATTCCTGTTTATAATCGTCCCGATGAGATTCGAGAGCTTCTTTCTTCACTTTCGTCCCAAACATTCAAAGACTTCGAAGTGATAGTTATGGAGGATGGTTCACGCGATGGTTTCAAATGTGATGATATAGTAAAAGAGTATTCAGATATTCTCGATATAAAATATTTCTATAAGCCGAACACGGGACAAAGTGATTCGAGAAACATCGGGATGACTAAAGCAAATTCCGACTATTTTATTTTTTTCGATTCTGATGTAATAGTTCCTATCGATTATTTACAGATTGTTTTCAACTCTTTACAAGCTGATTATACCGATTGTTTCGGCGGTCCCGATGCAGCACATCACTCTTTTACAAATATCCAGAAAGCAATAAATCATTCGATGACCTCGTTTTTCACAACAGGCGGAATACGTGGTGGGAAAGCTAACGGCATGGAGAAGTTTTGTCCAAGATCATTCAATATGGGGATCTCGAAAAAGGTATTTGAAAAAACCGGGGGATTCAATGATACACTTGGTGAAGATATCGATTTAAGTACAAGAATAAGAAAAGCAGGATTCAAAACAAAGCTAATAAGAGAGGCTTTCGTATATCATAAAAGAAGAGTAGATCTTATTAAATTCATGAAACAGGTTCATATCTTCGGACAAGCAAGAATCTCTCTTTATCGCCAACATCCCGAATCATTAAAAGTGGTCCATTTTGCCCCTGCTGTTTTTACTTTGGGAATACTATTCTTACTTATAGTATCTTTCAAATTTCCAGAGGCATTACTATTGATATTGCTTTATTCTTTTATTCTATTGATTGATTCATCTATAAAAAACAGATCTATTATAATCGGATTTATATCTGTTCTTACAGGATTTATTCAACTTTTAGGCTATGGAACAGGATTTATACGAGCTTTCATTGATAAGGTTATCTTAAAAAGAGAACTTGAAAGCAGAAATAAGATTAAGAATATGTACAATAAAGAGAATTGATTTGTTAATTTTATTCTATTGTCATTGTTTCAATCATATTTTTTGGCGATTCAATATATTCCAAATCTATTATTTCACATGGGAATGAAGCCCAAAATATAGATCCACCTTCAGGATTTGGTTCATATCCTATTTTACCATTGAGTTCTTTGGTTAAGGCTTTACAAATTGCAAGACCAAGTCCTGTACCTTGAGCAAAGGTATCGAGCTTTTCAAATCTCTGAAAAATAAATGATCTCTTACTCTCTTCAATCCCTATTCCTGTATCCTTTATAAATATTCTGATATTATTCTCTTTATACTCCAATCCTGCTGTGATCAATCCTTCCGGTGTATATTTTATAGCATTAGAAAGAAAATTGGTTAATACCTGAATAAACTTATGATAATCAATAATTATTTTGCATTTTCTAAGATTACAGATTTTGGAAAACAATATTTTATCTGTCATTTTTCTTGATACAAACGACTGATAAGTGTTGTTAAACACTTCAACAATATTTACCATATCTTCATGTAAGTCTACACTTCCTGCTTCAATTTTCGATAGGTCTAATATATCATTAATAATATTGAGAAGAATCTCATTGTTGATTTTTACAATTGAGAAATACTCATCCTTTTCAATTTCATCTTCTGTAAATCGTATCAATTCAGAAAAACCGACAATAGCATTAAGAGGGGTTCTAATTTCATGACTCATATTAGCAAGAAATGCCATCTTAAGTCTTTCAGATTCTTCCGCTTTATGTTTTGCTTTCTCTAACTCACGATTCTGCTCTCTAAGTGCAATTGACGATTCTACCTCTTTGGTTATATCTCGTCGTACCCCTGTCACATAGCCGGCCTTATCTTTATCCGGAACAGCATTCATAACCCATAAATACCATCCCCATTTATTATCTTTTTTAAACCTAAACTCTACATTTGCCGTTTTTCGAATGTTAAGAGCTACATCCATAAGTATATTCCAGGTTTTCTCTCTATCTTGAGGATGTATTTGAGACTTGAAATGACTTCCATCTATCTCTCCATCATAAAGATTTTCACCCTTTAAAATTTTGAGTTTATCGTTCTCACAATCATAAAGCCATGTTGTAAGACCTCCTGATTGAAGTGCTAATGTGATATTATCTTCCAGTATTTTTATTTGACGCTTATCTTGTTTTAGCTGTGAAATATCATGATAAACAGATAGATAACCTTGTATCTCACCTTTTTGATTTTTAAATGAAACACAACTCACTTCAAAATATTCACCATGAGAATTATGAGTGAACATATCATTATTTATTTTCCTTTTCAATTCATTATAATGAATCTCATAGCTACATTCCTTTTGCGCTTTAAGTGAATCTTTAACATGCTTCGGAATAAATTGAATATCAAAAATATTAATATTTAAATCCACAAATTTCTCTCTTTCCAGTCCAAGCATATCAAAAAATCGCTGATTAACATCTATCAAATTGCCGTTTTTATCAAATATTGATAATCCTGCAGGGATACTCTCTTTTATTGTTTTCAAAAGAGCCAGGTTTTCATAAAGTTTTCGCTGGTAATCTCTATTTTTTTGCGTAGCTTTTCGTATAAACATCTTAAGCAACATACTAAAAATAGCTATTATAAAGATTAACAGAACGAATAATATAAGAAAGCATATAAAGGTGTCATTCTTAAAAAAAGAACTTTTATCCTCTATCCATAGATTATGTATCTTTAGATATTGTTGATCACCTTTTAGTTTAATTATATACCTGTTAAGTGAAGATGCAAGATTTTTATTATTGGTGACAATACTAATCTTGTTTGCAGGAAGATCTGTAGGCAATATAGAGAGAGCCTTCTCTTTTATTATTGTAGAGTATTTTGACGTAATTATCTCATCTGTTAGAAGACATTCTCCTATTCCTTCATTTATAATTTTTATTCCGGTTTCAAAGTCCGGTACAAGGATTAGATTCTTGAAAAGATTTATGCCAAGTCTTATTATACTATTATATGCTTCTGATTTTCTTATAACTATCAAATCTTTGTCATAAATATCTTCTAAATTATAGCTATCATGATAATTTTGGGAAATAACTTTATATTTTATCTCTCCATACGAGATGGTATAACTATATTTTTCATTTTTTTCCTGTGAGTATAGACTTGTTATGATTATATCAGCATGTTCAAACATCTCATTGAGCAAATCTGAACTGAAAGCACCAATACTATCTCTCTCCTTATATTTTGTAATTTCATAATCATATTCCATCTCCTTCATTAGATAATCTATAATATCTATAGAAAATCCTCTCGCAATTTCTGTTTCATCAAAAAAACTAAACGGAGCCTCATTTTCAAAAGCTCCAATTCTTATTTTTTCAATACTATATATTTTAGAGAAAAATAGAATAATAAAGAGAAAAATTAAACCTCTTCGTTTTTGCATTAATTAATTGTTTTGTATTGACTTCAAAAGACTTGAGCCTTTTAAACACTTTGCATAAGCAAATTTTAACCTAAAATAAAACAATTAATACTTTAACTCAATGTTTTTATATTACTTTTTAGCATTTATTATACAAACTAAAACCGAGCTACTTTTTCTTTTCTCAATATGTTTTTTGCAGATCTTGCAAAGTTTCAACCTACACCTTGCAAGGTGTAGGTTAAAACCTAACAAGATTTCAAATAAAACTTTGCAAGGTGTAGCAAAAACTATTCAGGGAGATAAAAAACCGTAAGGAAGGAATGAGACCTTATAATGACGAAAAAATATATAACTTTAGAGCAAAATAAAAACGTAAAAATAAACATGGAGAATAGCAGTGTAAATCAGTGCAATCCTCAATTGAAAGGATGTAAATTCAGTTTTAAAACTCTTTTGCCTTATATCGGAGCAATAGCAATATTTCTAATTGTTGCAGTAGGCTATTTTATGCCCGATATTCTTGAGGGCAAAACTTTGTTTCAGGGAGATACTCAACAAGGGCTTGCAATTGGTCATGAGATCACTCAACATCGTCAGGAAACAGGTGAAACTACACGTTGGACCAACTCTTTGTTTAGCGGAATGCCGACATATCAGACATCCCCAAGTTACGGTGTAACCAAAGTGCTATACTTCTTCAATGATATCATAACACTCTATCTACCTAATCCTGCGGGATATCTTTTCCTTATGATGATTGGGTTTTTCATTCTTATGCTTGTCATGGGTATGAGTGTTCCACTCTCCGTAGTGGGTGCTTTGATATATACATTCTCCTCATATTTCCTTATCATTATTGAAGCCGGGCATATATGGAAATTTGTCACCCTGGCATATATTCCGCCAACAATAGCGGGTATCCTTCTCGCTTATCGAGGGAAATATCTGACAGGAGGATCGCTGGCTGCTTTTTTTGCAACCATGCAGATATTCTATAATCACGTCCAGATGACATATTATTTCCTTTTTGTGATTCTGTTTCTTGTTGTCGGGATATTTGTTCATGCTCTTAAAAACAAACAGTTACCGATGTTTTTCAATGCTTCGGGGACTTTAGTTGTTGCAGCTATTCTTGCGGTATCTGTTAATCTGTCAAATCTTTATCATACTTATGAGTATAGTAAACATACGATGAGAGGTGGTAGCGAACTTGCCGTAGAGGGAAATCCTAATGCTCAGGCAGATAAGAGTGGTGGTCTTAATAAAGATTATATCACTCAATGGAGTTATGGTAAGCAGGAGACTCTTTCTCTTATGATACCAAACATCAAAGGTGGCGGAACTGCCGTTCTCGGAAATAATAAAACGGCAATGAAGGTTGCCAACTCTCAGTTCAGACAATATTTCAATCAGTTTAATCAGTATTGGGGAGATCAACCGTTCACCTCAGGACCTGTTTATGTTGGTGCGCTTGTTATGTTTCTTTTCATTTTCGCTTTGTTTGTGGTAAAAGGATGGTTAAAATATTCCCTTCTTATTGCTACAATCTTTTCCATATTGCTTGCATGGGGTAAAAACTTTATGTTTTTCACTGATATATTTATCGATTTCGTGCCTATGTATAATAAGTTTCGTGCAGTGTCGTCGATACTTGTTATTGCCGAATTTTGTATCCCCGTATTGGCGATGCTTGGGCTAAAAGCGATAGTTGAAAATCCTGATGTGCTAAAGAAAAATATGAAAGGTTTCTATATTTCATTGGCTCTTACAGCAGGTATTTCTATACTTTTTGCAATTTTCCCGGGGATATTCTTCAATTTCCTAAGCGATCAGGAGTCACAATCTTATATGGCTCAGGCTGCTCAACAACCGGGTATGTTGGATCTTTTGAATAATCTGATGGAGGGTCGTCGCGCAATATTTACTGCTGATGCATGGCGAAGTGCCATCATTATTATTGCGGGAGCTATACCTGTTTATCTATACGCGAAGGGGAAACTAAAATCGTTCTTAATGATTATTATAATTGGTGCAATTTCTCTTTTTGATCTTGTAAGTATTGATAAAAGATATCTAAGCAGTGAAGATTTCGTTGAGAAAAGAAAGCTTCAGAACCCTTTCCCAATGTCGCAAATTGATAAAGAGATATTGAAAGATAAAGATATTCATTACAGAGTGCTTAATCTTGCTACTAATACATTCAATGACTACCGTACTTCTTATTATCACAAGTCGATAGGTGGTTATCATGCCGCTAAACTTCAACGTTATCAGGATATTATTGATTATCATTTTTCAAATAATCTGAATATCGAAGTAGTTAATATGCTTAACGGGAAATATATTATCGTTCCCGATAATCAGGGTGGACAGCAGCTGTCGGTCAATGAAACTGCTCTTGGTAATGCTTGGTTTGTTAAAGGATTTTCTTGGGTAGATACTCCTCGTGAAGAGATTGAGGAATTATCAAACTTCAATCCCGGAATGACTGCTATCATCAACAATAAGTATAAATCGGAGGTAAAGGGATATTCACAAGACTCTCTTGCTACTATCTCTCTTGTCAAATATGCTCCTGATCAACTTAATTATGTTTCACAATCAACAACAGGAGGTTTAGCTGTATTCTCAGAGGTATATTATGAGGGTTGGAAAGCTTTTGTCGATGGTGTAGAAACAGAGATTATACCTGTTGATTATATATTAAGAGCCATAAACGTGCCTGCAGGGAAACATGAAATTGAGTTTGTTTACAAACCTCAATCTGTAAAGACAACTGACACGATTGCATATATCGGTCTTGCAATCATAGTAATAGGATTGCTATTCTCTCTGTATTGCGCATTTGGCAAATGCCCCAAGAACAAAATAGATTAAGAATAATCAGGGATTGCCCCAACCGCTCCATGCTCCGATATCTTCGGCAACAAAGAGCCAAAACATTAGCAATATAATAAGAACGACAATGGCTACAGTCACGATCTTGCGCGACAGAGAGTGTTGTTTCTTTCCTTTATTATCATTTACCGGAGCTTCGGTATTTGATTTGTAATAATTTGGTCGATTGCTCATATAAGAATTATAATCTATTATATAGAACTAATAATGATGATAAAAGTTTGAAAGGGGCGTTTTTTGGATTAATTTTATCAGATATTTATAGTTTTACACTTATGTTGTAAAATGAAATAAGATTTGAGTTCGGCATGATATACTCATTCCGAACTCAAGTTTTATTATTAAATATCTGAAATTCATTTATAAATAAACAGAAAATAAGGACCTTAAATGTTATCCCGTATATGAGAAACTATATACTTAGGGTTCTTATATTGATGTCATTTTTCATTAATATAAAACTTATGGCTGATAATTTACCTAATGTTAGTGAACACAAACTTAGCAATGGACTTACCGTGTGGCTTAGCGAGGAACATTCGCAACCCAAGGTGAGCGGAGCAATGGTAATAAAAGCCGGTGCAAAAGATTCACCTAACACGGGTATCGCTCACTATTTTGAACACATGATGTTTAAGGGCACAGAGAATATAGGAACAAAAGATTATAAGGCGGAAAAACCTTATATGGATAAAATAATTGCCTTATATGATAAACTTGCCTTAACGTCTGATGCAGAACAGATATCTTCAATACAGAAAGAGATTAATAAGCTCAATATCGAGCAATCAAAATATATAATACCAAATGAGTTCGATCAGATAATATCGCGTTTCGGCGGATCAGGACTTAATGCTTATACTTCTTACGATAATACTGTTTATTTCAATACTTTCATTCCCGACTATATTGAACAATGGGCTGAGATTAATAGTGAAAGATTTCTTCATCCTGTGTTTCGTCTTTTCCAGAATGAACTTGAGACGGTGTATGAAGAGAAGAATATGTATTCCGATAATATAAGTTTTGCGGCTATAGAGAAGGTTTTAGAGCGTGTATATAAAGGCACGCCTTATCAGTATTCTATTCTGGGAAGTACAGAGAATCTGAAAAAGCCTCAATTGAGTGAGATGATTAAGTTTTTCGAAACTTATTATGTAGGCAATAATATGGGGCTTATGCTTTGTGGAGATTTCGATTCAAAGGCAATACTACCCTACCTTGAGAAAACTTTCGGAAGAATACCTGCGGGTAACCCAAAAAAGAAAATAATAACTTCCCCTACTAAAGCTAAAGGCCGTGAGGAAATGAAAGTGAAAATACCTATTCCTATGGTAAAAGGGTTTGCCCGTATATATAAAGGGGCTGAAATCACATCTACTGATAATCTGAAGATCAACATAATTTGTGCTTTGCTTAATAATGGTAATGGCACCGGATTTCTTGATAATCTGATTGTTGAAAATAAACTTCTTATGGCAATGGCCGCTAATGTTACACAGGCAAATGATTGTGGTGTAATAGCAATAGGCGGTGTGCCGAAAATGATATTTCAGACCAGATCGGGTGCGGAAAAGCTGATAATGAATCAGGTTGACAGAATTAAAAAAGGGGATTTCCCGGATTCTCTTTTTGAGGCAGTGAAATATGAAAAGAAGAGAGAGGTTTTTTCGCGTCTTGAGAATACCGATAAGAGAACGGAAATGATGATAGAGAATTTTTCTCAGGGAAATTCCTGGGAAGATTTTATCTCTAAAATAGCTGCTCTTAAGGCTCTTACTAAAGAGGATATTATGGAGTGCGCTAATCGTTATCTTGGTGATGATTATCTTTACGCGTCAAAGAAATTCGGAAAATATCCAAAAGATAATCTTGAAAAACCTGATCTTGAACCAATACCTCAAAAAGAGGGAAAAACAGGAAATTCAGCTTATTACGATTCTCTTGATGTGAACGATAATGTTGTGATTGAGATAAAGACTCCGGATTTTGATAATGATTGTGAAGTTGTTCCTCTTTCCGGTGGCTCCGAACTATATTATAAATATTCTGATGCAAATCAGATATTCAAGTTCAGAGTTATTTATGAAATCGGAAAAGAGAGTGATCCCATTAATGGTATTATAGATCAGTATCTTTCTTGTTTGGGCACTAATACAAAGAGTTTCAATGAGTTTAAAAGTGAACTTCAGACAATAGGAAGTTCGCTGACATTCTCGGTGGATGAAAATTTTTTCAATGTAACTGCAGAAGGTTTCGATGAGAATTTCGATAAGACTTTAAAACTTGTAAATGAGTTTTTTAATGGTGCTAAGGGAGATAAGAAAATACTTAAACAAATAAAATCATCTCTTAAAGTTGAAGAGAAGGCATTTGCTAAGTCGAGTAATGATTTGGCTGCCGCACTTGCAGAAAAGATAAAATTTGGTGATAATTCCTCCTATATCAATCGTGTAAAATCTAAAGATATTGGCAAGCTCAAAGAGAATACGTTAATCGATCGCTTTAATGAGATCAGAAAGTATGAAAAGAGTTTTCATTATAGTGGATCTTTGTCATCAGAGAGTGTTCAAAAAACTCTTGTCGATAATCTTGATACTAAAAAAGGAGAAAAGGAAAGTGAAGCTTTTCCGGCTAAAAAGTTTTCTGTTTATAATGAGCCTGTTATCTATTTCTTTGATGATCCTGATACACGACAAAGCATTATTTCAGCTTATGTAATGACCGATAAACCAGTTACAAGAGATGAAAGAAGCAGTTTACAGCTACTGAATTTTTATTTCGGTGGCGATATGACTTCCGTATTGTTTCAGCAGATCAGAGAATTCCGGTCGCTTGCCTATGGAGTACATTCAAAACTGGCTTTGGCTGCTCCGAAGCATGAAGCGACTAACGGAGTGATTGAAGCTAAACTTTCGACACAGAGTGATAAGACTATCGAGGCTCTTAATCTACTTGATTCTTTGTTAAAAAAGATTCCTATGAATGAGAGTAGTTTTGAGAAAGCTCGTCGTGCTCTTGGAAATTATGCCAATAATCTTTATCCTGATGTACGTTCATATACAAAAAGTATGAGATACGATCTCGCTGCCGGTTTTGGAGGGTCGAAACTTAATCAACTAAAAGCCGCAACAATGATACCTTATGAGGATTTCAGGAAAACATATGAAGAGATGTTTTCAGAAGCCACACCGGTATATGTAATAGTAGGAAATAAGAAAAGCATAGATATCGATGCTTTGAAAAAGATGTTTAAAGTGGAGTTTGTAAAACTTGACTCGTTTTATAAAAAGTAAGAAAAGTATTATTACTTCTGCCCTATCATAACTCCTTTTGATTTTCACCTTATGTTGTTTTGGGGATTTATTTACGACTTTACTCCTAACATTCGGCTTACGGCTGTGCGTGTAAAGAACCAGATATGTATCCCGACTGTCAATGGTAGAGAGTAATATTTTGACATTATACGGAAACGCTCCTTTAGAGAGGCGTTTCTGTTATTTGTAGTCAATCCTTCATTTAAATAATCGGATATAATAAGTTCGGAATTGAATATTTTTTTTGATTGCTTCATACATCTTATACACCAGTCGAAATCTGATGAGAATCTGTAATTTGTATCATAAAGGGGTGCAATTTCTCTTTTTACGATAAACGATTGATGACACACCAACATGCCCCATATAAAACTTTTATATGTTAATTTTTTGGGTGCACTTAGTCGGCGCATCTCCATAAAGTTTCTTTGAGAATCTATGATTGCTGTTTCACCATATATTATATCTGGTAAAAGAGATTTGTCATAAACATCGTTTTTCATAGAATTCTCTTTTATTGACGAAACAATATTTCGTAATGTAAAAGGTGAATGAAGAGAATCTCCTGCGTTCAAAAATAAAACATAATCTCCCGTAGCAGCTTTTAATCCCTTATTCATAGCATCATAAAGTCCATTATCTTTTTCCGATACATAATAAGTTATCTCCGATTCATTTCTTTTTATTATTTCAAGAGTGTTATCTGTAGATGCTCCATCTATTATTATATATTCAATATCGGGGTAACTCTGTTCTCGGATACTATCAATTGTAGGTTGTAGTACTTTACCGGCATTATAAGTGATTGTTATTATTGAAAAGCGGATATTTTCCATTAAAACTGATGTTTCTAAAATAAATAAATTAGGAAAAATATGTTTCGTATATCTCGGCAAACACATCAATATACTTTTTTAATTGCTACATAACTCTTTTTTTAATATCTCATACCTCTATTGGATTGCATCAAACTTCTTTTTTGATCTATAGAATTTCATTCTGAAAACTTTATTTAAAATATTAGCAATCGAATACTCCTGAAAATGTTTGCAGAGTAAAAATAATAATAAGTAATTATATATAACCAATCTTCATCGTCTAAGAGAAAAAAGTAAATATTTAATATAATTAAAAGACAACAGTAAAATAATTTACTTTATTATTTGGTTTATTTTATAAACTACTTATATTTGCAAAGGATTCGAACCCAAATTGATTAAAAAACAAATTATTTATTATAATTGAAAAGAACATGGAAAAGAAATTAATGTCAGAAAAAGAGAGTCTTGCAATTATCTCACAAATGATAACAAACGCAAAAAACAATGTGCAGGAAAATGCAGGAAGTTATACGCTCGTATGGGGATATGCTACTATAATAACCTCAATATTAATATATTTAGGATGGATATATATTGGAGCACAATGGATAATGTATGGTTGGGGGATTATTCCAATTATTGGAACAATTGGCACATTAATATTAAATAAAAGAGAAAAAAAGAAATTAGTAAAAACATTTCTTGACAGCGTGATTAACTATATATGGATTGTGTTCGGAGTATTGGGAGGTATGGTATCAATTACTGCTTTTATATATAATATCCCTGTGCTATTCTTCATATCTCAGTTGATGTCAGCAGGAATTGTTCTAACAGGATTTGTAAGTAAATTCAAACCATATGTTTATTGTGGAACAATAGGTGTTTTGTTATCGTTTCTTTGCCTTTATTTTAGAGGCGCAGAATCTGTATTGATATTTGCCGGCATATTTTTTGTAACGATGATAATACCGGGACACATAGCAAACAGAGTTAGCAATAATCTTTTGAAAGGTAAGAATATTGTTGAAAGCAAATTATAAGAATAAAAATATATGTTTAAAGAACTAAATCCACTTTTACATTCAGAATTGCGACTGGCAATAATATCCCTTTTAATCTCTCTTGAAGAGGCGGATTTTATATATATAAAACAACAAACAGGAGCAACAGCAGGAAATCTTAGCATTCAAATAGAAAAACTAAGAACTGCAGGATATATAGATGTAATAAAATCTTTTAAAGGGAAAATGCCATGTACAACTTGTAAAATCACAGCTCAGGGAATTACAGCTTTTGAGGATTATGTAGAAGCTATAAAGAGTTATATAAATAAATAAAAGAGTTTTTGTCTTTCTTAGACATAATACGAATAATTATCATAATATTTTAACAAAATAGATCATCGGAGTTATGTCATTCTCTATATAAAGAATAACATAACTCCGATTACACTAATAAAAGCTCCGGCAATCTCCAGATAAGTGATTTTCTGTTTGAAAATATAATGTGCCGGTAACATTATTATGATTGGTGTCAAAGCCATAAGAGTTGAAGCAATACCAGTTGCGGTATATTGAATTGCCATAAGAGAGAAAGAAACACCAAGAAAAGGACCGAATAAAGTACCTATCGTTGCAATTCCCATCGCTTTTTTCATTTTTAAGGCAGCAAAAAGTTGTTTTGTTTTTCCTGTAAAAAGTACAAGAATTGCAAAACCAACAAGTCCTGTTATTAACCTTATTTGCGAAGAAGCAAAAGGGATCATATCTGTTATGATTTTCTCATGATTTGAATCAGGAAAAACACTGAAATGAGAAGTAAGATCGGATGAATAATAATTAAGACCAAGCTTACTGAAGACTATTCCTATACCCTGACAAAGTCCTGCCCCAATAGCTAAAAGCAAACCTTTAGTTGGCAATTTTAACCCATAAGATCTTTGATTTTTATCATCGATTTTATCCTTTTTCCCAACTATTGAAAGAATGATTCCGGTAATAGTAATTATCATCCCCGCTATTGCATTTAAGCCCATCGACTCACCTAAAATTAAGGCGCCTCCAATGGCAGATGCAGGAGGAGCAAGTGTCATCAAAAGCTGAGTAAATCGTGAACCTATAAGAATGTATGAATAAAAAAGGAAATAATCACCAATTACAAACCCTATTAATCCTGAGACTGAAAGCCATAACCAAGTCTGCCCACCGGCATAAAGAGGTAATATGGAACCCGTTGTACATAAAAGTAAAGTACCGAGCATTACAAAAGCCATAAAGATTCTAATCAAATTTAGAGGCAGAGTACCCATCTTCTTACCTGAATACTCAAAGCATAATGCTGTTGCCGTCCATAACATTGCAACACCAAGAGCCAGGATTTCACCTGTATACTGCATAATGATAATATGAAAATTTAAAATAACACAAGAACAAATAGTATTTCACAAATCTCTTAGAGATATTCTTTATATAGCTTCAATATTTCATTATAATTCTTATCCCAAGAAAAACGTTGACTATTAATAAGTCCTTTTTGCGAAAGTTCTTTACAACAACTATCACTCTGAAGTTTTATAAGACTCTCCAAAATATTCGATTCATGATTATTATAAAAATAATTTACCGCATCAGCTCCAACCTCAGGGATTGAGGATCCCCAAAAGGCTACAACAGGTAAACCTGCACGTTGAGCCTCAAGAATTGGGATTCCGAAACCTTCATAAACCGAAGGATATATAAGAGCCCTGGCAGTATTATAAAGAATATTCAATTCATTATTGGGAATATAATCATATTTTTTCCAACGACTTACGCCAAGATATTTCTCAAGTAATATCCCTTCATTATTATTTATCGGCCCCCCTCCTACAATAATAAGATTAAATTTTGTAGCCGATATTGCCCTTACAGCCTTATCGAAGTTTTTATAAAAATCGCGGGAACCAACAAAAATCAGAGAATCTTTAAGAAAATTATCATTAGCATATACCCCTTTTTCGGCATCCTTTATTATATGATAATCTTCAGACACACCATTATAGATTACATGAATCTTCTTTTCATCTGTCTTAGGGTAATAATAAAGAAGATCTCTTTTGGTATTCTCTGAGATACATATTATCTGATTGGAATGATTGATACTTCTGCCCTTTACAAAAGAGTGAAGAGTACGAAAAATAGCACGATTTTCGGCAAGTCCTCTGAAAAATAGTTCATATGTAAAGTCATGAACTGTAGTGAAATTTATTGCTTTTGATGATGTACAAAAACGATAATGTGAAGAATGAAAAAGAAATTTTTCTTTCTCGTGAATCATTACATAAGGGATATACTTCTGGAAATTACGATAAAAACTCTTTCTGTGAAGTATCTTTTCCGGTGCTATATCAAGTAGCTGTCTGAACTGATTTTCATCACCGCCGGCATAATCAAGAAACCTGCAATCAAGATCTTTATTGGCAAGCATTCTCTTGACAAGTTCGTACCAAACAACGGAAATACCGCCACTTGGCTGTAAGGCAAATTTTAGATTGTCGAAATAGATCATAGCAGGATGAAGTAAAAATGATTGGTATTTTGCGAACAAATATAGTATAAAATCTTCGGGGGTAAGACTGTGGAAGGTTTGAAATGATAATATACAAATCTTTTTATTAGCTTAATCATTTCTTAAATAAGGAAATTGAATCCCGAATTTCAATATATACCCATTATTATTAGTTAAAAAATAACGTTCTTTGCCTTAATTACTATCTCTTTCAAAAAACAATTAAATTTGTACTATTAATCAAAAAAGATTACCGGTAAAATAATCTACTTAATACTGACTTATGAAAACAGTTTTTAGAATCTTGTTAAGCATGTTTTTTGTAATCTGCTTTTTATCATGTTCAAATGTAATGCTTACAGGTCGTAAACAATTGAATCTTGTAAGTGATCAACAAATTTTAGCTCTCGGTCTTCAGAGTCATACTGAATTTATGTCTTCGGCTCAACTTTCTACAAATAAACAACAAACTCAAAAAGTAAAGAATGTAGGAAATAAATTATCGGAAGCGGTAGAAAATTATATGAGAAGTGCAGGACTTGAAAAAGAGATTGGAAATTATAAATGGCAATTCGATCTTGTTAAGGCAGATGATGTCAATGCATTCTGTTTGCCTGGTGGAAAAATAGTGTTTTAAAATAAGATTTCTTTGTACCCCCTAGTGTTTTTTTTATATATTTGGGCATAACAATAATAACAAATATTATGAAAACAGTTATAGGATATGTAAGGGTAAGTACTGATATACAAGAGTCAAAAAGGCAAATAATGCAGTGTCAAGATTATTGTAAGGCTAATAATTATCATTTAAAAGATATTATACAGGATAATGGAGTATCGGGGGTTAAAGGTATTGATGAGCGTGAGGGTTTAAAGGTATTGATGAATCTAAATAATGATGACTGTGATATTATTTTTATAAGTGAATTAAGCAGATTTTCGAGACAAGACTCAATGATTACAGTAGCAAATCAGCTAAAAGAGATTACAGATAAAAACATATTAATCTATATCCATAATACCCAAAAAACTATATCTAAAGGCTTTGATAAAAATATACTTGATGTAATAACACTTGTTGTCGAATCAGATGCAAATGCTAAAGAGAGAATAAGAATCCAGCAAAGAATGTTAAGTGGTAAGAGGTCAAAGATGATTAAAGAACCAAAGAGCTGTTTAGGGTCAAAGATGGCGTTTGGTTTTACAAGAGATGAAAATAAAAATATATTAATCAATAAAAATGAATCTGAATTTATAGTTCAAATGTTTGATTTGTATTCAAAAGGATATAGCACAAAATATTTAGCACAATTACTCCATGATAATTTTAATAACTGCAACGATATAGCAATTATTAATAAATTTCTTTGTGATAAGAGATACACAGGTTATTTTGAATTTAATATATTAGGTGAAAAAATATGCAAACAATATGAACATTTGAGATTAATAAGTGATGAATTATTTATCAAAGTTCAAGATATAAAGAAAACAAAAAGAGCAAATGTTCAGTGTGCACGAGGAGAAAATAATAAAAAATCACTTTTGCGTAATGTTCTATTTTGCGGGTGCTGTGGTAAGTATTACAAATTTGATGTAAAGGAAAATAATGTTCCTTTTTATAGATGTTCAACCAAAAAAACAGCAAAAAAAACATTCTGTGATAACTCAACTTCATTTCGTGGGCAAAGAATTGAAACAATTATATTTAATGCTGTGGCTAATATATTATTCTATAAAGATGCTAATGCAAATAAGGAAAATAAGATAAAAGAATATACAGATAAAATTGAATATTTATTAAATAATAAAAAGCAAATTGATGAGAATGATGATAAATTATTAGCACAATTGAAAAGATATAGAGTTATGAGTATTAAGCATAATTATACTGATAATGAGATTGATGAGTATGAGAATGATGTTAAAGAAACATTGCAAAATAATAAAAAGCAAATTGATAATATTAATAATGAAGTTGCATATCTATACAAGAAAATTGAATTTTTAAACAATGATACTGAGATAAAATATATTGATGAGAATGATGAATTGATAGAAAAAAAGAATCTTATTAATAATTACATTGAAAAGATATTTGTACACAATTATAGTGATTTTGCGATGTTAGAAATTATACATAAAGATGATTTAATTCAATATGTATTTACACCAAAAAAATATTCTGATAAATGGTTTTATTTCTTTCTGAATGGTGACTTATTTAATTTAATTGATGGTGTTTTTTCACTTAAAGAAATTCATGTAAATAATAAATATTTTGGTGATTATACATTATTAAATAATATGACAGTTACAGAAGTCTATAATAAGTTAATTGAGAATGATAAATTTAAGATAATTGTAAATAAGCCTATTTTAAGCGTTTCTAAGGACTTTAAATGATGCAAGATGAATGAGATATTAACTTTTTTATTAGAGTGCGTTAGAGAGCCTTAAAATAGCCTTAAAATTGATTTATTAATAATAGATGTTAGATAAGATATTACTGTATTTAGTTTAGAGCTATTTTAAGCGTTTCTAAGAGCATTTAAGAATAAAGTTAAGTAAGATATTAACTTTAAGATTAGATTGCAGTAGAGAGCTTTAAAATATGCTTAGAATTGATTTTAGTAAGAGAGATTACATTTTGTGGTTTCTCTTTTTTTATTTCTTAAATTATAAGTGTATAAAACACACTTTCAAAGTTTGGAAAATCTCTTTGTGTGGAAAGGACAGGGGGTTGAGATTAGGATAAAATTGTAAAAACATTTTTTATCCCCTACCCGTCTTTAACATAATTTAACTTACAAAACTAAAACATTTTATTTTTTATGTACTAAACATATAAAGTGCATACGAAAAGTAAGCAAACTTTTTACATATAATAATAACAACAAATATAAAATTTAAACATATGGAATTTTTAAATTATGAAAATGCAAAGCATATAGCAGTAACAAATATTATGCAACAAAGGAGTTTAATAACTGATAGACAGGAACTTATTAACAGGAAAATATCTACACATGAAGTCAAGATTTGGTTGCTAATGAATGGATATAGTCAAGTACAAAAGCAAATTAAAGGTGTGCGTAAATGGTATTATACAAAAAATGATGAGGTGGTAAGATGAAATATAAATTGAATAAAATTCAAATATCAAAATATCAAAATCTTTGCTTTAGTGATATTCAGAATTCAGCAACACAAACATTTGATGAGAAATTAGATAAAGGGAAAAATTGGGAGATGTGGACAGGTTATAAATATATTTTAGATAACAATTATAACTATTTCACACTATCGGGCAAAAATAAAGGATATGATATTCAGTTAGTTAGAGGTGATAATGAGATTATGCAGATTGAAGTAAAGAGTCAAATAATGTCTAATGATAATATTTTGATCAAGCATGATAGTCTGATGAATGGTGATGAGTCTGTGCTGTGGGTGCAATATTTATTTAAGGATAATAGATGGATAACATTTACAACTAGTAAGAAGGTGTTGAGAATGCTTTGTGAGTGTAAAGGAGTTGAATCTCATGTTATAAATAACCAATTGTGTTACTTCTTAGATTTTGATAAAATATTTGCCACCAATGAAAAAACACAATTATTAAAAAATACTAATAAGATAAAGTTAGATGCTGTTATACAAGAAGTTAGGGTTAAAAAAGAATATACTGTAAATGATAATAATGTGTATAAATTTACTGAATCTGATATATACAATTGTAATAAAATATTTGAAAAACATAATGTGAATGATAGATATAATTATTTAAATACAATATTGAGTCTCTTGATGCTACAATTTAATTCAAACCAAACCCAATATTCTGTAAGGGAGCTATACAATATTTGTGTAGCTGATAAGAAGAGAAGATATTTCAATTATACTTATTTTATGCAGTTATTAAAAAATATGAACTTATCATTCAGTGATGATAATGAGTTTGTTGTTAATATTGATACTTCTAACAAATTTCCCATCCAGAGCACAGGTAAATATCTAAAGCAAAGAAAGATTAGCGATAAAAGAGCAAAGGAATTAATCGACAAAGAGATAAAACTAAATTCTACAAAGATGTTCGCTAAAGTTAATAGCAATGCTGTGAGGGAATATTTAAATAATATTACTAAGGATAGCGAATATCTATTTCTATTATATGTCTTGAAGTTGATGTTGCATAAGTCTAAAGGTAAAAAAGAATTTTATCATACTTTGTCTGTAAGTGATAGAGATAATTTGATAAGTTATTTGGCTGTGAGAGATAGAAAATATTCTACAACTAAGCTTAATAACATATTTACCAAACTTGTAGAATTTAGAGTTATTAAATCCTTCTGTGCTGAATCTTTAAAGATTGTTTTTGATTGATTGGTTTTGATTTAAATTAAAATTTAAATGCAAAACAAAACAATACAAATACAATAAAAGTAATTCATAATAATTATAGCGTTGCTATATTATTATATTGCTTAAAATGTTAGGTTACATAAGCGTGCACAGGTATCTACAAAGAGGTTTTTTAGTGTAGTGTTGGAACGCTTTCGTAACCAAATTGCACGCTTTCGTAACCTAATTGCACGCTTTCGTAACCTAATTGCACGCTTTCGTAACCATTTGTAATCAGTAATTTTGAACCATCAAAAAACGGAAAAATTAAATCGACATTATA
>CAMTOJ010000051.1 GCA_947074145.1 uncultured Bacteroidales bacterium | reverse complement strand
TAAGATTAGCTTCTGATATTTTTTCAACTAATATGTTTTTCAGTCCAAAATTCATCTTTCAAGTCTGTATTTACCAGTATAGATATTATTTAATCTTCAATTGCATATGTCTCATCATAAATATCACGTAGGTTTTTGCCTTCGTATTCCCAATATGAAGTAGGTTGGAGAGCATGAGTTATTCCCAGTAGTCTTTTGGTAACGGCTGTAAGTGAAAACGTTTCTCCATTATATGAAACTTTCTTATCTCCGGAAATAACAACTTCTACTGACGAATCTTTTACAAACTTAAGTTTGACACCTGAATGGAGTCCCATCTCTCGATAATTCATCGGGGGGCGACGTGCTAATTTTATTTTTTCTCCGGCGACTTTATCTTCAGGGATCAGGTCATTCTCTATCTCAGCTGTCACTTCTTCAGTCACATCAATCCTATTGAATAATTCTAGAATTGCTATCGCCTGCGCAGGATTTATACTAAAGAACTCACGATTTGCATTTATTCGGTTTGGATCAAATGCTTTATGGAGTGCTTTTTCAATTTTCACACAATCAGACGACTTCACCTCACAAGCATAAGCACACTCAAATGGTACCGGCACACCTGTACTGTAAAGTTCTTTCATTCGAGCATCAATATCTAATCGGGATGTCATGCCTATTTTTACTAATCCGGGCATTGCAGGATTAGTAAGTACATAAACTATCCCTTTTTCTTTATCTTTTGCCATTATTATGTTTTAAATTGTTCCGATTATCCTTTTTACTGTATCTTGTAATGCTTGTTTAAACCCACTATCCTGAGCGATCTGCTTATATAGATCAAGTTCAGTTCTTCGCTGCTTATTCATAATATCATCAAAGATTTTATTATAAGCAAGTTCACGACCATAGCTATCTTCATTATTGGCAACTTTTGACTGATAGTCAGGATGTGCTTTTATATGTTTTGCTATATTCACAAACTTTACTCTTTGCTCATCAGGAGTTGCATCCCATCCCTGAAAATATCTTTCATTAAAACTTCTTATAATAATATCAAGCGGATCCCTCTCCTCTTCCTCTCCATGTGTTCCCCTTATATTAGGATTTTGAGGGTCTACAACTGTTTCCGTATCATCAAGCACGATGCTGTTGTTAAGCTTAACTCGCTCTAAGCCATAAGTAGAAAGATCTATTGAATTAAGAAGTTCGTCAAATTCCTCTTCCTGTTTATTTCTTACAATAAGTTTCGGGATAAGAAATTTCAGGAACCAGAATAATAGTTCCCATTTTATCACTTCATTAGGGATAAGGGCTGCTGTTTGGCCGTAAATCTTTACAAACTGTTTTGCTTTAATTTTAAAATCAGCTTTTTCTTCATCTCGAAGATCCATTTCCGAATTAAATCTTGCAGCTACAAGATCTATTATAGGGCTTAATTCTGAAGCATCGGCATCTTTAAAATAGAGTTCACAAAAGTCTTCAACTTCAGACCATAAATAGACTTCAGCATTATTTAGGTCATCTCTCAGATTGTCAAGAATACTGATATCTGTAGCTCCCGATAAAGATGTAGCTGTATAAAAAGGATCGAAAGATCGTTTCATATCATCGGTACTATTAAAGAAGTCAAGCACAAAAAGATCTTCCACTCTCTTGCCATATTTAGGAGCGGCTCTATTTAACCTTGACAATGCCTGAACTGCCAATACATCTTTCAGTTTTTTATCAATATACATTGCCGTCAGTTTTGGCTGATCAAAACCTGTAAGGAACTTATTGGCTACTACAAGTATACGATATTCATCAGAATCAAATTTTTCATTTATATCTTTTCCCGGAAATCCGTTTATAGAATCTTCTGTATAGTCGATCCCTTTAATTTTCTTTTTTCCCGAAAATGCAACGATAGCTTTAAACGGATTGCCAATATCATTTAAAACTTTGTTGATTGCCCAATAGTATTCAATGGCACATTCAATATTCTGAGTAGCAACAAGCGCTTTCGCTTTTCCGTTAAGTTTCTTTCTGCGCACTATATTATTCAGAAAATGATCAATCATAATCTCTGATTTAACCTTTATGGTATCAGGATCTCTTTCTACAAAAGCACGAAGTTTCTTCTGGGCGCGAGAGGTTGAGAAAAGAGGATTCTCTTCTATTGACTTTTCAAGCTCATAATAACTTTTATATGTTGTATAGTTCGCCAATACATCAAGTATAAACTCCTCTTCTATGGCCTGCTTCATAGAATATAGATGGAACGGAACAAAAGAACCGTCAGAATGTCTTCTACCAAATCTCTCAAGTGTAGTATTCTTAGGAGTTGCAGTAAAAGCAATATAAGAGGCATTGCCTCGCATTTTTCTTGTTCGCATTGTATTCAATACAGCATCCTGCCAGTCAAAAGAATCTGCGTCAACATTTGTATCATTGTCTTTATCTGCACCTATTGATCTATTCATATTATCGGCGGCTGTTCCGCTCTGCGAACTGTGTGCCTCATCAATGATTACTGCAAAGTTTTTATTACTAAGATCAGAGATTCCGTCAACTATAAAAGGGAATTTCTGTATTGTAGTAATAATAATACGTTTTCCGTTCTCTAGATTACTTCTAAGCTCAGCGGATGTCTCTGCATGAGCAACAATATTTTTAACTTCGGAAAACAGATTTATATTATTGCTTATCTGTTTATCAAGAATCCTTCGGTCAGTAACCACAATAACAGAATCAAAGAGAGGTTTTTCTGTTTCTCCTTTTTTATATACCTCAATAAGCTGATATGCAGCCCAAGTTATAGAGTTTGATTTTCCCGAACCTGCAGAATGTTGTATAAGATATGTATTTCCTGTTCCGTTTTGTGATACATCTGTAAGTAATTTCCTTACCACCTCCAATTGATGATAACGTGGGAAAAACAGAGTTTTTTTATCTAAAGGATCTTTTTTTTCACCACTAAAACGCACAAAGTGCTGAATGATATTTGCAAGACAATATTTAGTAAGAATATCCTCCCACATATAAGCGGTCTTGTGTCCGTGTGGATTTGGAGGATTTCCTTTACCATGATTAAACCCTTTATTAAAAGGAAGAAAAAAAGTATCCTTGCCTTTCAGCCTTGTAGTCATATATACTTCATCGGTATCCATTGCAAAATGAACTATACATCGGCCAAACTGAAGTAGCGGCTGTTTAAAATCGCGATCTGTTTTATATTGTTTAATACCATGATTACGGGCATTCTGTCCCGTCCACGGATTCTTCAATTCAAATGTAGCTATCGGCAATCCATTAATAAACAAGACCATATCTATTTCCTGCAATGGTTTATCTTTATTGTATCTAATCTGTCTTGTTATACTGAATTCATTCTGTTCAAAGCGTTTACGTACTTCATCGCTGCTTGATGCCAAAGGGGGTACAAAAAACATTTTAAATGAAGCATCTTCGATTTCCAGACCAGTTTTAAGAAGATTTAATATGCCATATTTCTTTATTTTCCTATCAAGCAAAGTGATAAACTTCAGACGGTAATCCTGAGATTTTTTTATTTTTTCTAACTCTTCCGGTTGTGACGTTTCAATGAAATGCCATAAACGCACTTCATCAATGGCAAACTGCATATCAAAATGATGTGGAAATCCTATATAATATCCTTGACCTTTTAAATAATCGTTTGCCGGCTCAGATATTGTCCCATCAGTCCGATTTTGTTTAAGCTCCTCTATGCTGTAACCGGTTAGAGCTTTTTGTATTAAATTCTCAAGTGCCTGTTCTGAAGTATTAGATGTCATAAGCTATGCGATTTTTATTTTTCCTGTTACTGCTGAATTAATAAGCGTCTGTTTATACTCTTTTAGTTTTGCAATCTCTTCTTTTTTGATGGAGATTGCTTTATCGATTTTTTCGGAGATATTATCGAGATAATTGGCTATTTCTTGTTGTTCTGAAATAGGAGCATATGGAAATAATATATTTTTTATTATACTTACTGCAATACCTGGTTGAGCTGCCGATTGAGAATATCTATTAAGATTAGCAATTTTTATTAATTCTCCAAGCCATAAAACATTTTCATTATTTAATGGATAAACTACAATAGCATGTTCAGATGCGTAAAATTGCCCCCTTGCATAATTTACATTACCACATAATGCTCCTTGTCTACCAATTAAAGGATAATAACCATTATTGGTATATGTAGTCGTATATCCTCTAAATCCGTTTCCTCCATAGACTGGATATTTTCCTTTAACCAAAATTTGATCTGGACTTATTGTATTCCCACTTTCAAGATTTGCTATATATTTTAAAGGTTTCATCTCCCAATTCTTCGGAATCTCACCAATCCAATCAATACCACTATCTTTTAACTCAACATCAGAATTAAGACCACGAGTTACAGCACGTTGAATAATAATCTGTCTGCGCTCATTTAAGAGTTCTATCACTCTCTCTTTTTGGGCTATAGCCCGGTCTATCTGTCCACATTTTGTATCTAAGAATTTTGCTATTGCTTCTTGTTCTTGGATAGGGGGAAAAACAATATAAATATTTTTCATCTCATCAAAGCGAGTTGTCCATAAATCAGCTACAATACCATGTCCATTTCTATAAAATTCTTCAACAAATGCATCAGATTTAAATAAAAACTGGCAAAATTCAGGATTAATATAAAGGGGGGTAATTACTATATTAATAAGTGATACAGATCCATCTAAATTAGATAAACCACTCGACCCCTTTCTGTCTGAACGACTATTTATTACATAATCACCTCTCAAAACAAGCTTTCTGTTATCGCCATCATTTGATTTAGCAGCAGATTCTAATTGAGGAAGTATACCATTCTTTGTTACAGATAATGGTTCAAAATCTTTATCAGAAACCTTAGTTCTTCTTTCTTTGAACCATGAGCCTAGGCGTTTTAATTCCCAATGCGCCGGAATCTCACCCAACCACTCAATACCACTATCAATATATTGTTCGTATCGTTGCATACTCATTACAGTGCTAAAATTTCATTAATCAAACCATCACTTTGACGTTCAAGTTCCATAATATCTGCCGCTACTTCTTCAATAGAGCGCAATGGTTTATGTCTGTAGAAATATTTATTAAACGATATTTCATAACCTATCTTTGTTGCCTGAATATTAATCCAAGCCTCATCAACATGAGGTTTTACTTCACGAACAAAATAATCATAAATATTTTCTTTAAGAGGTATAGACTCATAATCTCTTAAATCACTTTCAGTCTCATATTCAATATATTCATCCGCTTTGTCTGTTGGAAAATAACCATAATCCGGCAACTGAGTTATAGAACATTCAAGCTGAGCCAAAAGATGATCCATTTTATCACCTGTCAACTTGTGAATTTTCTTAATCACCTTTTCTGCTGATTCATCATACTGAGTTATAGCTCCGATAATCGCATTACGTTCACTCGCACTTAATTTAGTCTTTAGCTGTTTCAACGCAGCATCAAATTCAACAATAAACAGATTGAAATCATAATGTTTTTCCAACCCAATTATTTCCATTATACGTTTAGCTGTATTTCGCAGTTCACGACCTTTCTCCCAGTTCTTTTTATCGAAAAGAGCCTTTCTTGTTTTAGTATTCAGCTCAAATCCATTGTCATCGCACCAGCGCTCAATCTCTTTCTTATGAATATCAAGATCTTGAAGTATATTACCACCCCATTGTTCATAAGCCCATTTCATAGGCTCTCTTACAGACTTGTCAAAACGCAATTCTTCAACAGCCTCTTCAGAGAACTGAGCAACAAGACGTTTTGGGCGCTCAATCGTTACTTTATAATATCCGAAATCGTTATTATCAAAAACTAGGCTTGCCAGTTTATTATCATCACTCTTCTCACATACTGTCATGTTATTATAACAATTCATAATCTGAGTGATATTCTTAGGTGTGAACTTACAGTTCTTATTTCCTAAATTCTTACGCAGTTTCTCATAAAGATCGCTTGCATCAATAAGCTGCACTTTCCCTCGTCGTTCAACGGCCTTATTGTTTGACAAAAGCCATATATATGTAGTGATGCCTGTATTATAAAAAAGATTATTAGGCATCTGAATAATAGCCTCAAGCATATCGTTTTCGATAATAAATCGTCTGATATTACTTTCGCCACTACCGGCATCGCCGGTAAAAAGACTTGATCCGTTATGAACAGATGCTATACGACTTCCTCGTGGAGTTATACTAAGCGGCTTCATCTTGCTCACCATCTCCATAAGAAACAGCAACTGACCATCACTTGAACGAGGTGTGGCATCAACAACAGATTCTATACCACGATAATCATTAAAAGTAACTTCAAAGCGGGAATCAATTACCTCTTTTCCTTCTTTTATATATTTCTGATCACTCGTCCATGATTTACCATAAGGTGGATTAGAGAGCATATAATCAAATGATATTCCTGCAAATTCGTCAGTAGCAAGAGTTGATCCGCAACGGATATTCTCAGGGTCATTGCCCTTTATCATCATATCCGATTTGCAGATAGCATAAGTTTCATCATTTATCTCTTTTCCATATAGATAAACATATTCTGCTCTCACATTTTCATAACGATCTGTAATGAAATCCTGACTCTCAGTAAGCATACCTCCCGATCCGCATGCGGGATCATATATAGTAATTACTTCTGGCAGATTGTCTTTGACAGGTTCGAATACAAGATGAGTCATAAGGTCAATAACCTCACGCGGAGTAAAGTGTTCTCCTGCTTCCTCATTATTCTCTTCATTGAATTTACGTATCAGCTCTTCAAATACATAGCCCATACCAAGATTAGACAAAGCGGGTAAAACACGTCCCTCTGCATTTAATTTATCTACATTGGTAAGATTTATTTCAGGTGAAGTAAATTTTTCAAGCACATCAAGCAATACATCTTTGTTTGCCATATGTGTTACTTGGTCACGAAGTTTAAATCTGGAAATAATTTCCTCTACATTAGAACTAAATCCGTTAAGATATTCCTTAAAATTTGACTCAAGAATCTGCTGACTATTCGTTGCTGTATCATTAAGTCTCTGCAGTGTCCATTTGCTGGTATTGTAAAAGACGTAACCGGATGCATCTTGTAATCCTTTAGAATCAAGTTCTGTTAAACCTAAATCTTCCTTTTGGAATTTCACCTCCTCTATGACTGCTTCTTTTGTTGCTTCAAGAAGTGAGTCAATACGTCTAAGTACAACCATTGGTAAAATAACATCTCTGTATTTACCACGTACATAAACATCGCGCAAACAATCATCTGCTATTGACCAGATGAATGAAACTATATTATTGTGTGCTGAGTGATTCATTTTTTTATTTATATGGATTGTCAATCAATGACATAAGTATTCTATATTTTATAGCTATTAAAGAAGAAATATTTGAATGTTGCTCTTTGTTTGATTTAAATAGATAGATACCGGAGTAATGTGATTGAATCCTTAATTATTTGTTTTTATTATAATATCAAATATATGAAAAAATAAGAATTTAGATCAGGATGAAAATAAAAAAGTAGATACAAATAAACTCTACATGACTAATAAGTCAATACTTAAAAAGGCAATATTAAAAATTAGATTCATGATAGATTACTCTAAGATTAAATAAGATTTTGTAATCTATCATGGATTTTAAAATTAAATTTTTGACAAATAAAAGAGTGTTCATAGCTCTTTTAAAATTTGTTTAATATGCTTTTAAAGGACAGACTATCCAAATAACTATTCATCTTTCCCTCCTTTTCCTAACATCTTCTTCGTTTGCTTCTCAAAATCAGAGATAATTTTTTGCGTTTTGTTAAACTCATCATATTCAGACATTGCTTTTTTATCAGCCTCTTTCTTGCTTATGCAACCTTTATCTTTTAGGATATCATATCTTCTGAAAGCCAAAAACTCGTTGATACTCAAAGCAAACTCCTCCATCGTAAAGGTATTTTCTCGTTCAATCAAATCTTCTATATAATCAAAATAACCCGTTACGGCACGTTCTAATTGGCGGATTTGCTTCTCCTGCAAGTAATTTTTCGCAACCGTTACATCACTTTTTAGTATTCGCCCATCTGGTGCACTCTTCCAAGTAGTAAGTCCCATATGCTCTTTGCTTCTATCTGCTAAGCTGTGTATAATCTCTGCCGCAGTTTTACCCATAATAGCATAGTGGAACTTATTTTGAACCATGGCATAAAACTCTTTAGTTACATCAGACTCCCTGTCATAATCGATGCTACATTCTGCAAATATATCGGTGATTTGTAGCCATATTCTTCGTTCGCTTGCACGAATAGAACGAACACGCTCTAAAAGCTCCTTAAAATAGTCTTTCCCAAAAGCTGTTTTACCTTGTTTCAGACGCTCATCGTCCATCACAAAACCTTTGGTCATAAACTCTTTTAGTACCGCAGTCGCCCATATTCTGAAATTCGTAGCTTTGCGAGAGTTCACACGATAGCCCACTGAGATAATGGCATCGAGATTGTAAAATTTTGTGGTTCGTTTTACCTCTCTGCTACCTTCTTTTTGAACTACCGAGAATTCCTCGGTAGTTGCACTTTCTATCAGCTCACCATCGGCATAGATATTTTTCAAATGCAATGATATATTGTCGCTCGAACAACCAAACAACTCCGCCATGGCCTTTTGTGTGAGCCAAACAGTTTCGTCTTTGACTATAGCGCTTACCGAAAGATTCTCTTCCGGTGTGTTGTATATTAGAAAACTTAGTTCTTTATTCATTGCCTAATCCTCAATCTCTTTAATTATAGTATCAATTAATGCGCAGAGCATCAATTTTCTTCACCGTTTCTCCAATCTCTGTATTTAATTGTTTATATCAATCACTTCACGATTGTCTTTCTGCTCCACACTCGGGCTAACAAGTTTATCTCTTGCCCCCAAAAAACCTCTTCAATAATATGACTATCAAAATGCTGTTTAACACAAATGTATTGAAAAACTCGACAACTCATATATAGCAATCTATGTAATTATTTTGCAATCCGGTTAACATCAAGTGGACCTCTCCTTTTACTGTACATTTATTTCTTACCCTAAACCTTTTCCCAATCCCTCCCCACCCTTTTTCCCCTCCCCAGCAACGACCACCTCACACCCAAGCTACGGCCAACCACTCAAGTAGCTACTTCCACATCATTCATCAGCTAATGAAGAAATCGACCACAGCTTTGGAGTTTTTGATCATTGCTTCCGAGTAAGTCGGAGGTTGCGAAGGTCAGAAAAAAGGATAAGCAGAGATTTGAAAAGGTGTTTCGATTTATTAATTCGATGGTAATATTATTGGTTTGAAAATTGATTAAATGAATTTAAACCAACTAATAATAACGAACTTAGGAATAGATAATTTGTAATATTATAAAAGATAGATTTTTTCTATCTCCTATTGGTTATAGGAGTAGATAATTATCTTTTTGCGCAGAAAGAATTATTTCTGTTTTTACAAACTAAATTATCACTGTTATGGAATTTATATGGTTTATCATAATTGGCGCGGTTTCAGGTTTTATTGCCGGTAAGATAATGCGCGGTATGGGGTTCGGTCTGCTTGTAAATATTATTATCGGGATAATCGGTGGCGTTTTAGGTGGCTGGGTATTTAGTTTATTCGGGTTTCACAGTAGTTCAATAATTGGAAGTATAATAACTTCGGTTGTGGGTGCTGTGTTGTTTTTATGGATTATAAATCTGTTTCGGGGCAAGAAAAAAGAGTGATAAAAGATATTCTTTATATTCGTCCTAAAGCCTTTACTTAAGTTGATTATGGCTTAATAGAGTCGTGTATATATAAAAAAATTCCTTCTGCCGGCAATAACAATAATGTTACCGACAAAAGGAATCTTATTTTCTAATATTTTATTTTAGGAAACCGTGTTACTTAAGAAAGTAATCCATGATTTTAATACATGCATCTTTTACATTGTTTGATGCAAGTGATAGATTTTCATGAAACTCCTCCTCCGTTGCACGTCCCCCGTCGCAAAGATCGGTTACCGATTTTACGCACATCAGCGGAGTGTTGTATAGTGATGCCACCCATGCAATTGCGGCAGCTTCCATATCTTTTAGTTCTCCTCCGTTCTTTTTGATTAGTGCAAGATCTTCATCAGCCATATCAAGGGAACTTCCTGTTGTACAGTGTCCTGTTTTGAAACCAAGATCTTTAGCTATTTCGGTTGCGTCGATACATGGATAGAAGCCTACTCCCATCTCATACCATCCGCCTGAATCGCCAACACGACGATCATGGAAATTTATAGGTGCTTTACTCAGGTAAACATCTCCGATTTCAGATCCGTTTGCTTTGAAGGCTCCACATGTTCCTGCATTTACAATAAGATCAGGGTTGATTTTGCTTATCACAAGTTGAGTGGTAAGAGTGGCAGGCTCGCATCCTACAAGATCGAGTCCGTTTTGCTGTCCGTTTAGTACTGCAAATATCTCTTTGCCGTTATGAGATCCTTTGAACAATTTCGGAGGAAGTGGAGCAAAGAAATCGGCTACCTCTTCAAGCGAGTATTTTTCAATTAATGGGGCTGCTTCTGCGTGCATTGCAAACATGAAACAGATACGTTGCGGATTGAAATTATTCATTATTGTAGTTTTAATTTTTTCTTATTGAAAATAAAGATAGAAAAGAATATCGATTAATCGTGAGTGTAGTCAGATTGTGTGATACGAAATAGTGGAAATGAAAAAGAGCCCGAAATATTTTGCAGGCTCTTTTCTATTTTATTTTTTATCAGAATTCTGAAGTAAAGTGGAATTTTATCTTTGGAAAATCTTGTTGAGCCATCATCAAAACATAACCCGAATCAGCCAAAAAGACATCTATACCCTCTTTATCAAGAGCCATATATTGACTTTTACGACGTTTGAAGTTTTGTAAAGCCTCTTCATCTTCACTCTCTATCCAACATGCTTTGTATAGATTGATTGGATCCCAACGACATTGAGCGCCATATTCATGAAGAAGACGGTATTGGATAACTTCAAACTGTAGTTGTCCGACTGTTCCGATAATTTTGCGTCCGTTAAACTGGTTGGTGAATACCTGGGCAACACCCTCATCCATAAGCTGATCGATACCTTTGTTGAGCTGTTTGGTTTTCATCGGATCGGCATTTTCGATATATTTAAACATCTCAGGCGAGAAACTTGGTATACCTTTGAAGTGTAGCATTTCTCCTGATGTCAGAGTATCGCCAATCTTGAAGTTTCCTGTATCCGGCAGACCTACGATATCACCAGGGAACGCCTCGTCAAGTACCTCTTTCTTCTGCGCCATGAAAGCCGTAGGACTTGAAAAACGCATTAGTTTATTGTGACGTACATGTTTGTAGTTGACATTTCTTTCAAATTTACCCGAACAAATCTTTACGAATGCTATACATGAACGGTGGTTAGGGTCCATATTCGCATGGATTTTGAATACGAATCCTGTGAATCCTTCCTCTTCAGGTTTTACCTGACGTTCAAGAGCATTGATCGGGCGCGGTGTTGGTGCGATCTTGCAAAAACAGTCAAGAAGTTCTTTAACTCCGAAGTTGTTTAATGCAGAACCGAAGAATACCGGCGCAATCTCTCCCGCCAAATAGGTATCTACATCAAATTCAGGATATACACCTTCGATAAGCTCAAGATCCATTCTTAGTTTATCGGCATCCTGATCACCAACAAGTGCGTCAAGCTGCGGATCGTTGACATCGGCAATTTGAACCGATTCCGTTACACGCTGTTTATTTGGCGTATAAAGATCAAGTTTTTGTTCGAAGATATTGTAAACGCCTTTAAATCGCTGTCCTATATTTATTGGCCAGCTTAAAGGGCGAACATTGATTTTTAGTTCGGATTCTATCTCATCAAGCAAATCGAATGGATCTTTACCTTCACGGTCCATCTTGTTGACAAACACGATAACAGGTGTTTTTCTCATTCGACACACCTCCATCAGTTTTCTTGTCTGAAGCTCAACCCCTTTAGCCGTATCGATAACGATTATTACACTGTCGACAGCTGTCAAGGTACGGTATGTGTCTTCTGCGAAGTCCTGGTGACCGGGAGTATCAAGGATATTGATTTTATATCCCTCATAATCGAATGCCATAACCGAGGTTGCAACAGAGATACCACGTTGCTTCTCAATCTCCATCCAGTCGGATGTAGCAGTTTTCTTTATCTTATTCGATTTTACGGCTCCCGCAACATGGATAGCACCTCCAAAAAGCAAAAGTTTCTCCGTTAGAGTAGTTTTACCGGCATCAGGGTGACTGATGATGGCAAAAGTTCTTCTTTTCTTTATTTCTTCTGTTAATACGCTCATTTATTTTATCTTTTCAGGGCGCAAAATTAATCAATTCAACCGGTAAAAATAAATAAGAGGTAGAAAAAGAGTAAAAAATTAATATAATGGTTGTTATAAAAAGTAAGCAGCCTGTCTCTACGACAAGCTGCTTACTGCTAAAATAACTCACTAATAAAATTAAATTCTAACTAAACATCACATATAACTATGTATCTTTTTTATTCTGATACAAAGTTAATGTTGAGTAGGTATGTGTGAAATACCACAATTCAGGTATAATTTTTACTATTACTACCTTAATTTAGGTATTTATCTCGTTTTTTAATCAATTTCTATCTTCCCTTCCTTATAAAGTCGGTATTTGTCGGAAAGAATTGCAAGGAATGTGCTTATCTCTTTTACGGCAGACAAAGTCTCGGGTGATAAAGGCTGATTATTAAGTCGAAGCATAAGCACTCCGTATAGAGCAAGAAAGCAGGTCTCAAGTTCCCCGACTGCATTCTCACCCGCCTTACTTCTTAATTCTACAATGTATGGAAGTGTCTTATAAAAAGCAGCGGTGTAGAAATGTTCTTTTTCAGAACCCAAAAGGTATTGATGAAGGTCTGAGAGCTCGGTAATCACATTCTTGTTTATCTGAAGATGTCCCGATTCGTTTTTTTGCTCTATTCTCATCATCTCGATAAGATTTTCATACCATTCGACCATCTCTTTTTTCTGAACATCATCGATATCGAATTTGTCGATTATATTCTTTTTTATCTCTTCGATATTCATATGATTGGCGCGGATAGTGTCTTCAATCTGCCACATATATAGAAGATATTCGGCAATATTCTCTTTTCTTTTTTTGTTGGCTATTATCATTGCTTTTTTTATTTATTCGAATTGTCAAATTTAATCATAAACATTAATTACGATTATATGTCAAAAAAAATCCATATTCCAATGTATAACATTTTGAATATGGATCTTTGTTTTATTTTTTCTCTTTTAATGAACGTTGTATTCAGAAATAGCTTTATAAAAATCCTGATCCTTAACCCCCATGTGACGACAAGTGATCCTTGCAGCATTGAGATTGATCAGAAATTCCTCTGAATGATTGGTTACCTTATAGTTGCCAAATCTTGTCTTTAATGAGAACCCGGATGGCTCCTCTATAAGATTATGTTTTGTAAAAGGGATTGCTGTTATATCATCTCGTACCGACTCTGCCAATTTTAAAAGTATTCCGTCGTTCTCATTATATATCAATTTACCGTTCTTCTCTATCGATGATAGAAGTTTTTGATATGAATCTGCTTCATCTGCGTTGACCGAGGATAAAACAAGGATATGTGGACGATAGTATTCATTGAGTTTCTTTTTAACCAATGTCGAATAGCTCGAATTGTTTTCAAGTACTGCAAGACGAGTATCATAACTCCAATTTACGGTTCGAAGACTCTTTTGATGATTTATCTCATTTTCATTATTTAAGACATAATCAAAAAGAAGATTGTTTTTTTCCAAGACAAAAAAGATCATCTCAATAATAGATCTTTGAGAGCTACCCTCTTTAACGATCACTCTTAGTTTGTCTTTTATTTTCTTGAACATATATTCGGCAAAAGGAACTATGTTTATATTGAGCTCCTTTGCTCTTAAAATTTCGGGATTGTCAGACTTTATATCAGATGAGATAATGATATATTCGCATTCTGAGGTAACATATTGGGTGTTCCATCCTGCACCCGGATTGGAAAATCCGCTTTGATGTAACTTAAACTCATCATCGACCGATATTCCTTCATATGAAATAGTAGTCTCTACACCTCTGTTTTTAAGCAAAATAGCTAAATCACAGAGATTTGAATCAGCACTTGATATAATATGTATTTTTTTCATATTGTCTTGAATAACAATTCAGCTATAATAACAAATTTAATGAGAATAATTCTTTTTTAACTAATAACCATTATGCTTTTTTAATCATTCAAATTAATTGTTTGATACCATAAATAAATCCGACAATTGAGACAATAATCATGACTATTGCGATTATTTTGTTGACAAGAAAAAGACTTCTTAATTTGAAATGTGCTCTTACTTTATTCATTATCCACGTTATAAAAACCCACCATGATAAAGCTCCTGCGGCAATAGATAAATAACCTATGCAATAATCAGAAGCATTATGGGCAAATAGCAAAAAGTTCGTTCTGGCAAAAAGTGCAAGGTAAAAAAATATTATCATCGGATTAGATAGTGTTAATATCATACCGGTAATGAAATATTTAAAATAAGAAGATTTCGAAGATTGATTCGGATCTAAATCTTTAACGGGATTTTTGCGCCATAAGTATATTCCGAATATTAAAATGATTATGCTACCTACAATTTGTAGTGAAGATCCGTTGGAAGTAATAAAATCAACAATAAAGGATAGACCAAGGCCGGAAATAAGAGCATAAATAAGATCAGATACGGCAGCCCCGAAACCGGTCAGAATACCGGCATTACGACCATTGTTAAGAGTACGCTGTATAACAAGAACTCCTATCGGCCCCAAGGGTGCAGAAATAAGTATTCCTATAATAATACCCCACAAAACAGTATGAAACATCAAATCCACGTTTTCCAAAATCACTAATAAAAAATAAGTTACTTCTGCATAAAACAGAAAGTTAAAATGTAAACTTATGCAAATATAAACTTAAATTTCATCTATCCATAACGGTAAAAATTTTTATTTGACAATGTCAAAAGCATACTTAATGTAGTATGCTATCGGAAACCTCTCTTTCTCAAAGAAAAAAGTGTTCCTATTAATAGAATGTAAAATTAGCTTTCATGTTCTGAAATTGTATAGTATTATTTTTTTTTAAGGTCATATTTATGTAATTTTGCATGCGAAAAGAGAGAATACCTTATTTTTAAGAGGTATCTATCACATTATCTTGAAAGCTTTATTAATAAGAATAAATAATACAATGATTCTTTTCTTCGAAACATCTTCCCAAAGCGTGATTGCAGTAAATGCCGATCACAATCTTTCATCTCAGGAAATCAACAAACTAAGCTGGCTTTTCGGTGATGCGAAAGTATTAACACAGGATCAGATTGACGGCTGGTTTATCGGGCCTCGCAAAGAAATGATCACTCCATGGAGTACAAATGCAGTAGAAATCACTCAGAATATGGGCCTTTGCGGCATTATCCGTATTGAGGAGTTTTTCAAAGCAAAATCTCAAGACTCAGAACATGACCCGATGCTTCAACGCGTTTACAACGGTTTGAATCAGGAGATTTTCACTGTTAACAAAAAACCTGAACCAATCTTATTTATTGAGAATATCACTGAATATAATGTTCAGGAAGGTTTGGCTCTTAGTGATGATGAGATCGATTATTTGAACAATGTAAGTGAAAGAATCGGTAGAAAACTTACAGACAGTGAAGTTTTCGGATTTTCTCAGGTAAACTCTGAGCATTGTCGTCATAAAATCTTCAATGGTATTTTTGTTATTGACGGAGAGGAAAAAGAGTCTTCCCTATTCAAACTAATCAAAAAGACTTCTGAAGCTAATCCAAATAAACTGGTTTCGGCATATAAGGACAATGTTGCTTTCAACGAGGGTCCTGTTGTTGAACAGTTCGCTCCTGTTAATCCGGAGAAACCTGATTTCTTCGAGATCAGAGACGTTAAAACAGTTATATCGCTTAAAGCGGAAACTCATAACTTCCCTACTACGGTTGAGCCTTTCAATGGTGCTGCAACTGGTACAGGTGGTGAGATCAGAGACCGTCTTGGCGGAGGTAAAGCTTCTCTTCCTATCGCGGGAACTGCGGTTTATATGACATCATATCCAAGAACCAAAGATTCAAGATCTTGGGAATCGGGAATGGCGGAGCGTCAATGGCTTTACCAAACTCCAGAACAGATTCTTGTTAAGGCTTCAAACGGAGCTTCTGACTTTGGTAATAAGTTCGGACAACCGCTTATCTGCGGATCTCTTCTTACGTTCGAACATGAGGAAAATAATAAGAAATTTGCTTTCGATAAAGTTATCATGCTTGCCGGCGGTGTTGGTTACGGAACTCTTCGTGACGCACTTAAAGGGGAACCTGTTCCGGGTGAAAAAGTTGTGGTAATGGGTGGTGATAACTACCGTATCGGTATGGGTGGTGGCGCCGTTTCGTCTGTTGAAACAGGTGTTTACGACAATGCTATCGAACTTAACGCCGTGCAGCGTGCAAATCCTGAAATGCAGAAACGTGCCGCTAATGTTGTACGTGCTCTTTCAGAATCGGAAAATAATCCTATCATCTCTATCCATGACCATGGTGCGGGTGGACACCTTAATGCTCTTTCTGAACTTATCGAGGCAACAGGTGGTATAATCCACATGGATAAACTTCCTGTGGGCGACCCTACTCTTTCTGCAAAAGAGATTGCAGGTAATGAGTCGCAGGAGCGTATGGGTATGCTTATCAAAGAGGAAGATATTGACAGAGTAAAACAGATTGCAGATCGTGAAAGAGCTCCTTTCTATGTAGTTGGTGAAACTACTAACGATATGAAATTTGTTTTCGAACAGGGTGACGGTTCTCGTCCTATCGACCTTAAATTGGAAGATATGTTTGGTAAAGCACCGCGTACCGTAATGTCGGATAAGACAATCAATGAAGAGTATAAAGATGCTGAATATAATAAGAACGATCTTCAGAAATATGTAGAAAACGTTCTTCGCCTTGAAGCTGTGGCTTGTAAGGATTGGTTAACTAATAAAGTTGACCGTTCGGTAACAGGTAAGATCGCTCGTCAGCAGTGTCAGGGAGAACTTCAGTTGCCACTTAGCGACTGTGGTGTTGTTTCTCTTGATTATCGCGGAAAAGCGGGTATCGCTACCTCTATCGGTCATGCTCCTCAGGTTGCAATCGTTGATCCTGAAGCTGGTTCTGTAATGGCAACTGCAGAGGCTCTTACTAATCTTGTATTTGCCCCTCTTGCTGAAGGTATGACAAGTATCTCTCTTTCTGCTAACTGGATGTGGCCATGTAAGAACGAGGGTGAAGATGCTCGTCTTTATAAAGCTGTAGAGGCTTGTTCTGATTTCGCTTGTTCTCTTGGTATCAATATCCCAACAGGAAAAGACTCTCTTTCTATGACTCAGAAGTATGGAAATGAAAAGGTTTATTCTCCGGGATGTGTGATTATCTCGGCAGGTGCAGAGGTTTCAGATGTTAAGAAAGTTGTTTCTCCTGTAGTTAAAAATGATAAGAACGCTCCTCTTTATTATATAGATTTCTCTTTTGATTCTATGAAACTTGGAGGTTCTGCTTTTGCTCAGTCGATGAATACTCTTGGTAAAGAGACCCCTACTGTTCAGAATTATGAATATTTCGCTGATGCTTTCATGGCTGTTCAGCAATTGATAATTGACGGACTTATCGATGCAGGTCACGATATTTCAGCGGGTGGTATGATTACTACTCTTCTTGAGATGACTTTTGCTAACACAAAAGGTGGTCTGAACATTGATCTTTCTTCTATCGCAGAAAAAGATATCGTAAAGGTTCTTTTCAGCGAGAATCCGGGTGTTATCCTTCAGATCAACAATCCGGCTAAAGCAGAAGAGATTCTTGACGAGGCAGGTATCGGTTTCCTTAAATTAGGAACTGTGTCAGACAATCGTTCAATAGAGATCAAAAAGGATAAAGAAACATTCTCGTTCGATATCGATGCTCTTCGTGACGTATGGTATGAGTCTTCTTATCTTCTTGATCGTCGTCAAAGTACAGAGGGTCTTGCACTTGAAAGATATAAGAATTATAAAAATCAACCTATCGAAATCGCTTTGGCTACCGGCTTCGAGGGTAAACTTTCTCAATATGTCATTTCGGCTGACAGACGCGAGAGAAGTGGCGTGAAAGCTGCAATTATCAGAGAGAAAGGTGTAAACGGCGACAGAGAGATGGCTTATTCTCTTTATCTTGCAGGTTTCGATGTTAAGGATGTTCATATGACTGACCTTATCAGCGGACGTGAGACTCTTGAGGATGTGAATATGATCGTGTTCTGTGGTGGTTTCTCTAACTCTGACGTTTGCGGTTCTGCAAAAGGTTGGGCTGGTGGATTCCTTTGGAATGAACAGGCTAAAAAGGCTCTTGATAATTTCTATGCTCGTCCTGATACATTGTCACTTGGTATCTGTAACGGATGTCAGTTGATGGTTGAACTTGGATTGCTAACTCCTCAGGATGATGTTAAACCGAAGATGCTTCATAATGATTCTCATAAATTTGAGTCTAATTTCGTAGGTCTTGCTATCCCTTCAAACAACTCTGTAATGTTTGGTTCTCTTTCAGGTTCTAAACTTGGTGTTTGGGTAGCTCACGGTGAAGGAAAATTCTCTCTTCCTAAAGGAATTGAAAACTATAACGTGATAGCTAAATATAATTATGATGCTTATCCGGCTAATCCTAACGGTTCGCCTGCTGCTGTTGCAGGTATCGCTTCTGCTGACGGCCGTCATCTTGCGATGATGCCTCACCTTGAAAGAGCGATATTCCCATGGCAGTGTGCTTACTATCCTGAAGATCGTAAAGCTGACGAGGTTACACCTTGGATTGAGGCTTTCGTAAATGCTCGTAAATGGGTTGAAGCTAACGCTAAATAAGAGATTTTTTAATCATATATAAAAGGAGGAAAACTATTTTGTTTTCCTCCTTTTTTGTTTCTATGATTAGATGTCCTTATTCGCTATTGTTATTTATCTTGAATATTAATTCATAAACTTTATATATTTATACTAAATTTGTGTTTAAATACAATTGTTATCTTAAGCTTAGATATTAAAATATTCTTCAAACGCATATGATATGGAAGTAATAATACCTTTTTTAATCATTCTCGCTTTTTTGTTAGTATATAGAAAACTTTCTAATCTTGATAAGAAAAATGAGACGATTCTTAAAGAGATGGAAAAACTAAACAATCTTGTTCAAGTCTTTAAGAATTCCGGGATTAAAGAGGGTAATACATCTTCTGTAGTTGGCGAAGTGGTTAGCTCTGAAACTTTGGTACATGAAGATATTATTGAAAGTGAAGTTGTAAATACTTCGGAAGTTGAAATACCGGAAATAAAAGCTGCATTTTCGCAAGAAGATCTCAAAGATGAAGAGCCTTCTTATGTGAACTTTACATCATCTTCTTATACACCGGAGGAAACATCAGATTTATCTGAGGATGTAGAACAGGAGGAACACACTCCGGCTGTTGCAGCTTTTGAGAGTAATACTTATGATAAAGTAAAACAAGAACCGTCGGAAAGCATTATTGAGAAACTTCTCGGAGGGAATCTTCTTGCCAAGATCGGTATTGTAACTCTTGTGCTTGGTATAGGGTTCTTTGTAAAATATGCCATAGATCAGGGTTGGATTAATGAGATTGGTCGTGTGGCAATAGGACTTCTTATCGGTGCCGCAATTATCGGTGTCGCTCATAAACTGAGTGAAAAATATAATGTTTTCTCTTCAATACTTACAGGTGGAGGTATATCTATATTTTATATAACAGTCACACTGGCTTTCCGCGAATATGAGATTTTCTCTCAGCCGGTTGCTTTCGTTTTTCTTATTATAATAACCATATTTTCTGTTCTTCTCTCCCTCCTTTACAATAGACAGGAGCTTGCGATATTCTCGCTTATAGGTGGTATGCTCGCTCCTATGATGGTGAGCAGTGGCAATTCCAATTATATTGCGATGTTTTCTTATTTACTTATATTGAACACCGGAATACTTGTGGTTTCACTTAAGAAAAACTGGAATATTGTGGGTTATGTGGCTTATCTGTTTACCTCCTTATATATATGGGTATGGATCTCATATGAATACGTGTCAGCATTTAGGATAGGTGCTTTTATTTTTACTACTCTGTTTTTTGTTCAATTCTATGCTCTTACCCTTATTATGCATATGCGCGAAAACGGGATATTAAAAAAAGGGCGGATATTTATGTTGGTACTTAATAATATGTCGTTTGCTATTTCTACTTTATTGCTGCTGAACGATGATTATGAGGATCTTAAAGGATTGGTATTGATTATTATAGCTGCCCTAAATGCCGGGGTGATGATAATGCTTTATCGTCGCCAAAATATAGATAAGAATCTTATATATACTATTATCGCGATTGTCACCTCTATCGTGACAGTTGCAGTTCCGATTCAGCTTGATGGAAGTTTCATTACGATATGTTGGGCTGCACAGTCGGTCATACTATTCTGGTTATGGCTGAAATCCGGAGCAAGATTATTCGTGATAAGCTCTATAATTCTCTCTATTTTATCTATCTATTCATATCTTCTTAATCTTTACGAAGATTATGATTTCACTTATAGGCTCTCGGCAATATTTAATTCATTATTTATAACGGGAGTAACTTTAACGGCTGCTTTTGGAGCGATGAGTTTATTGGTAAAAAGGCACATAAAATCTGAGAATGAAAAAGGAGATCTCTCTGTTTCAAAAAATAAATTATTATTTGCTCCTAAAATAATGTTCCTTATTTTCCTTTACTTAGTTCCATTCCTTGAACTTAATTATCAGTTGGGAGTATCATCTATGGATAATGATAAAATATTATATTATCAAATAACAAATTTTCACTTTGTTTGCCTCTTTATTTACACACTTCTGTTTGGTACATGTTTGGTTTTTGCCACAAGAAAAAACATAACAGAGATAAAATATGATATAATTCTTGGCTCGATAGTTATTTATATTTTCACATATCCTTTCCTTATTGCAGGTTTGAGATCTGACATTTTCGAGTCGGAACTGTACCCAAGAAGCTATTTCTTTGTTGATCTGATTCCTCTTCCGGCAATATCATATCTGATATATCTATGCGTGAAAAATATACGTCAGGTAAATGCTCAATATTTCAAGGCTATTTGTATCATTCTTGTGCTTTGTAGTTTAGTTATTATTAGTACGGAGGTCAATAATCTGTTTGTTTCTATTGGGATAGATTATGAAGGTTATTATATAATATTGAGAGATAGCCAGACCTTTGGTTATCCGATATTCTGGGGCATTTCGGCAATGATACTCATGATATGGGGACTTAAGAAAAAAGAGGTTTTTCTTAGAAAGATATCACTTGTTTCGTTTCTTGTTATCATAGTTAAGTTTTATGCTTATGATGTATGGTTTATGTCACAGGGGGGAAGAATAGTTTCATTTGTCATACTCGGAGTAATACTTCTGTTAGTCTCCTTTATGCAACAGAAAATAAAAATACTTGTTAAAGAGGAGTCTGTATCGGATTCAGAAACGGAATTACAAAATAGCTAAAAAGATGAAGAGATCTCTTATTTTATCATTTGCACTTATATTATCAGCTTACACTTTTGCATATAATATACGAACAGCCGAGATTGGTATTGCCGATTCAACCGGTTATTATAACATAGAACTTGACCCTCTCCTTTCGGCCGCCGCTGAAACTGATTACTCAGATTTGCGTATTCTTAAAAATGGAACAAAGGAGGTTCCCTATTTTGTGCGTTCTGAGACTCCGGTGCGCGAGGTGAAAAATCTTGAATGTTATGACTTAAAAGTAAATACCGCGAAAGACAGCGTAAATCATATTATCGTAAATAATCTGACAAAAGAGGATATTAATCATTTTTATCTGGAACTTCAGAAGGCTGAAATAAGGATAAAAATGAGTATGCGCGGAAGTAATGATATGAAACAGTGGTATATAGTAAAACAAAAGACCGATATTTCAAATTCGGTAAATATGGGAGAAAGAGAAGCTTCTCTTATCATTGATTTTCCAAAAGGTAATTATAAGTATTACGAGATAACTTTAATCAATAATCAGAACAGTCCGCTTGAAGTTTTCAGAGTGGGAAAAATCAACAATTCATATATCTACGGTCAATATAAAGAGATAGAGACAGGTAATTTTATACAAAAAGAAACGGAAGATAACGTAACGGTTATCACTTTTCCTCAAATTAACGAAAAGGTGCGTATCAATAAGATTGAGTTCGATATAAATACTTCTCAGTCATATATAAGAGATTTACAGATCTGTGATATCGAGAATAACGGTCGTGTTTGGTGTAAATTATCGTCAAGACGTAATAATATTTTTCTTCTGAATAATTTTCCTTTGGGTAGTAGCACTTCTGTTTCTATAGAAAATAATGATAATCCGCCTCTTAAGATAACTTCAGTCAGAGCCTATGCTCTTAAACGTTATCTTTGCGCGTATCTTGAAAAAGGTGAAACATATTCCGTTGAAATAGACAATACTAAATATTCATATCCTGATTATGATATCCGTCATTTCGAAGATGAGATTCCTTCAAATCTTCAGATTTTATATACCAATAATATTCAGACTATAAAATATGATGTTAAGATCCCAGAAGATCAGGATACAAATACGTGGTCAATTATTTTGTGGGCTGTGATTATAGGAGTCGGAGGTTTTCTTATATTTCTTTGTGCTAAAATGGCGGGGAAATTGAATAAAGAGGCTTGATTTGATAATTTCTTATTTACCGATATGCATCCGTATAAAAACATATAGTTTTTATACGGATTTGTTTTATATATATGATTCCGTTTACATCATTATATGTTTCACTCATAAATCTGTCTATATGATTTCTTATAATCATTTAATGTGAAATAAACGAGATTATTTCTTTTCTCAGCTTAGAAATCAACCCTATGTTGTTTTAGATGTTGTATATAATAGATAGTTTATATTTTCTAAACTTGATATTATATGGAAAATCTGGAAAGTTTCTCTTTAAATAAGAAAAACGATATAACCCAACCTGTATTTATTGATGCAAAAGGCTCACAATGCCCGGGACCTGTTATTACTCTTAAAGATCATTTTAAGGATGTGGCAATAGGTCAGCAGGCAATTGTAGAATCTACAGATCCCGGCTTTTTAAAAGATGTTGTTGCATGGTGTCATGTTACAGAAAACACTCTTCTTGAACTGAACACCAATGATGACGGAGTAATAAAAGCTACTATTCTTAAAAATAAGGAGGTTGGAGATGCTACGGTACCGGCTAAAAAAGATGAGATGACAATTATTGTTTTTAGCGAAGAGATGGATAAAGCTTTTGCAGCATTCAATATTGCTTTGGGTGCATTAAGTATGGGTATTAAGGTAAATATGTTTTTTACTTTTTGGGGACTTACTCTTATCAAAAAGCCAAAGGGTGATACTAAAGGTAAAACCTCTGCTTCAATGCTACCCGGTGATGACGATTCTCTACCCCTATCTCATGATAATATCCTTGGTACAGGAGCGAAAATGATGAAGAAGATTATGGAATCTAAAAATATTCCAAGTCTTGATTTTATGATACATCTGGCAAAATTTGAAGGTATAAAGTTTACTGCTTGTCAAATGTCGATGGAAGTTATGGGTATGACTAAAGATGATCTGCTCGATGGTATAGAGTTAGCTGGTGTTGCATCTATGATAGAAGATGCAAGAGTGTCGAGCATGAATTATTTTATATAAATAAGATAATACTGATAAACAAAACAGTTGAAGACTAACAAAAAGGAGTCTAAACAATTATATATAGATAATTAAAAATTATAGTTATGGTTAAAGATATGGACACTTCTCTTTTCGAGGAGAAAATTTTAGATTTGAACCAAGGACAGGCTGCAAGACTACTTGTTAAAGAAAATACAATTATTGAATTTTGGGTAACTTGGTGCCCTCATTGCAAGGCAATGAAAGTTCCTTATGAACATATTAGCGAAATGTTTCCTGATATTGATTGCTATAGGATTGAAATGGAAGAGTATCCTAATCTTGCAAATGTGTTTGAAGTTGAAAGCTTCCCTACTTTCGTTTTTATTAATAAAAATGGAGATGTTGAAAAATGGGTTGGAGAAGTTCCTGAAGAAGATCTTGCGAATATCACAAGAAAGGCTTTTAAAATGAGCGAATGAGCTTCAAATAATTGAATGATTATATTATTACAGTAAGATCTTCGAATTAAGGAATGAGCTTCTAATGGCTTAATAATCTCCTAAATAATCTTCATATGAAACGCTGATGATCTTCTATTGACTGAATGAGCTTCAAACGGCTTAATAATCTTCAGATGAAACGCTGATGATATTCTATTGACTGAATAAGCTTCAAAAAGCTTTATAATCTTCATATATATCGCTGATGATATTCTATTGACTGAATAAGCTTCAAAAAGCTTTATAATCTTCATATATATCGCTGATGATATTCTATTGACTGAATGAGCTTCAAAAAGCTTTATAATCTTCATATATATCGCTGATGATATTCTATTGACTGAATGAGCTTCAAAAAGCTTTATAATCTTCATATATATCGCTGATTGTATTCTATTGACTGAATGAGCTTCAAACAATCTTCATATGAATGGCTGATGATCTTCTATGGATGTTTAAATTATAATCAGATATTCTTGCGATTATCTACAAACGTTTCAAAGTAAATCTGGAAATAAAAAATTTACTTCTTCTATGCAGATTAGAGATCTTTTCATCTGATGTGTTACAAGGAGTTTACATTTGTATACAATTAATTTACATGTTATACAAAATAGATAATAATCCTATTTTCCGGTTAATCTGAAGACACGTAAAATAGAGTTAGTACAGAGTCAGATATTAAAAAAAGAGATGGTATTTCAAACATATATTTGGAATACCATCTCTCTTTTTTGAGCGAAAAACGGGACTCGAACCCGCGACCCCAACCTTGGCAAGGTTGTGCTC
>CAMTOJ010000050.1 GCA_947074145.1 uncultured Bacteroidales bacterium | reverse complement strand
AATTTTGAATAGAATTACAAACAAATTTTGTAACGCTTATTCAGGACTAGACATGGTTTTGAATTATTATTCTGCTATTTCAGTTCCAGTTCCAACAACCTGAATACGGTTATTATTATCAAGAAGAGTTTTAGCGAATTGGCGAACATCCTCAATAGTTATCTCATCAAGGATTTTCTTATAATCTGAATTTGTATCCATATTCCATAGATATTGATCCATTATTACATTTGCCCAATAACCATTCTCTTTCAGATTATCCTGATAGCTCTTATTAAGATATTCTTTTACTTTAGTAAGAATCTCAGGTTTAAAGCCCTCTTCTGCAACTTTTACAAATTCAGCGTTAGCTCTCTGCTCAAGACGGTCTCTTTTATCTTCACCTGTATCGAAAGAGTAATATAATACCGATTTATTGTGTATCTGATCTATATATCCTCTTACACCTACACCGTAAGTTCCACCCTCTTCTTCTCTGATAGTTTCAACATAGATATTATTAAGTACCTGATTCAAAATATTCATAAGAGTTGTATTACGCAGATTATATTCCAAATCTCCGGAATAAACATTAAACACAGTAACCTTAGGAGTAGTCATTGGAACAGTGAAACGGTTTTCTGTTTTACCTGAAGCAACAACCGGTGTATTCTTAATATATTTCTCTCTTTTCTTATTTGAAGGAAGAGACGCGATATATTGTTCTATAAGAGGTTTTGCTTCTTCAGGATTAATATTTCCACTGAAAACAAAAACAAAATCACCTGCATTTGCAAATCTTTCTTTTCTTATATCATTGATTCTTGAATAATCAATCATCTCAAGCTCCTCTAAATTTAGTCTTGTAGTTTTAGGGTTATGAGAATACATTGTTGCAGATATCGAATCGCTAATCACAGCATCAGGGTTAAGAGCATAGTTCTCTATTGTCACTGCCGCTCTTTGTTTCCATGCAGCATAAGCCTCCTGATCCATTCTCGGAGAAGTGAAGTTAAGGTAAACAAGCTGAAGCATTGTTTCAAAATCCTTAGGTGTCGTTGTTCCTTTTATCGATTCAGTTGCTGCACCGATAGAAGCTGAAACGGAAACTTTCTTACCTGAAAGAGCCTTATTAAGATCGGTAACACTAAAGTTGCCCACACCTCCAAGATTAAGCACACTGCTAATAGCTTTTGTGTTGACAATATCATTATCAGGAAGAAGCGACGTACCACCAAAGCTGACAGCCTCCATTGTGATTTGATCCTTTTTGAAATCTGTAGGTTTGAAAATCACTTTCGCTCCGTTTGAAAGAGTCCAGATTGTAGTTTCAAATTTTCCTTTCTCCTGTTTCTTAACTTTCCCTTTCTTAGGCATATTTGCAATAAGAGGTTCGGTAATCACATTATCTACATAAGAAACAGCCTCTGCCTGACTCGCTTTGTTGAAAGCAGCAAGAACATCCTCTCTTGTTGGAGTAACGATACCCTCTTTATCTATTCCCATATACATGATGGCGATGTTCTCATCAGTTATATATTGAGACATAAGCATATTTACCTGATCAAGAGGCAGACCGTCAAGAATCTGTTTTACTATCTCATACTCAAGATCGATGCCGGGAGTTGGCTCAGCATTAAGGAAATGATTCAAATACTCCTGAACATACTCTTTATTCTTTCTTTTATCCTTTTCGTTGAAAGCGTTCTCATATTCGCTAAGAATATCCGCCTTTGCACGATCATATTCCGATTGGCTGAAACCGTAAGTCTTTGCTGAATTTACAACTTCAATTGCCTTTGCAAGACCTTTGTCCCATTCTCCCTCTTTAAAGCCTAACTGCACAACAAAAGCATCTTTTGTTTTAGCAAAGATATATTGTCCTCTGCCCGCAGCTGCTCCAAGGAAAGGAGCATCAGGTTTTTGAGTGATCTCATAATAACGATTGTTCAACATTGACTCAATCATATTATCGGCAAGCGACATTACAAAACCAAGCTGTGATTGTTTAACCATAGCAGGAAGTGCCTCAGTTTTATAATTCACTGTAAGGAAATTACGAGTAGCCTCTTTATCAGAGCCGATTGCTATAATCGGTTCCTTATTGTCTGCCACAGGATAATATATTCTTTCTGCAGGATTCTCTTGTGCAGGTATATCTGCCCACATCTCTTTGATTCTTGCTTCAATAGAGTCGACATTTATATCTCCAACGATAACAATTCCCTGAAGATCGGGACGATACCATTTCTCATAATAATCTTTCAAAGCCTGATATGGGAAATTGTTCACAACCTCCATAAGTCCTATCGGCATGCGATGGCCATATCTGTTATCAGGAAACATTGTAGGAAGAATAGTCTCTTCATACATTCTAAGGAAAGGATTTGAACGTGTACGCCACTCTTCATGAATCACAGCTCTCTCATTATCGACCTCTTCATCTTCAAGAGCGATGAAACCTGACCAATCATGAAGTATAAGTAAACATGAATCTATAAGTCCCGGATTCGTTGTTGGTACACCGGATAGATTATATACTGTTTCGTCAATCGAAGTATATGCGTTTACATTTGTACCAAACTTAACTCCGTTTTTCTCAAGATAATCAAGCATTGATTTTCCCGGAAAATTCTTTGTTCCGTTAAAGGCCATATGCTCAAGAAAATGAGCAAGACCTCTTTGGTCCTCCTCCTCCTGAATAGCTCCAACTTTCTGGGCGATATAAAACTCGGCACGATCTTTTGGGAGTTCGTTATGTCTGATATAGTATGTCAGACCATTGTCTAAAACGCCGTAACGAACTTCCGGATCCATTGGTAATGGGGGAAATTGTGGCATTTGTTGTGCTATGGCACCTAACGGCGCTATGAACAATGCACAAATTGTTGTTTTAAGTAGTTGTCTTTTCATCTTAAGATTATTAGAATTTCTTAGAATGAGTATTTTAAGTTAAAAAAAATCTTTATTTAATCACTTAGGTTAGTTATTGAATAATCATAAATCAAAATAGATAAAAGTCAAAATATAATCGTTTTTAAATAATCAATTTAGATTATAAATCTTAAATACAAAATAAAATAATAGGGTTCTTTTCCCTAATTGCATAAATGAAGCAAACAAAATGAATGAAAATATATTAATCTATTATTTTTTATGCGGAGCAAATATATTAATTAATGAATAAACTTGTATCTGTACATTGTAATTTGTTTTTTATATGCATAAATATGGATTAATAGGAAATTTAACTCTTTAAGTAAAATATCAATTATAAATCACATAAATTATATTTTTCAATAATAGAACATCAACCTTCAATAGTGATTGTTGATGCTCCGTTTCTCTCTTTATTTACTACAATTCTTACAGGTATCTTTTCTGTCATCTCTTTCACATGCGTTATTATACCCACTTTTCTTCCCTGAAGACGAAGTGCTTCAAGAGCATCCATTACAATATTAAGAGTTTCGCTGTCTAGCGTTCCGAAGCCTTCATCTATAAACAGCGATTCTATATTTATATTTCTTGTAGATAATGATGATAATGCAAGAGCAAGAGTTAAAGAAACAAGAAATGTCTCTCCTCCCGAAAGAGAATGTACCGATCTTATCTGATCACACATATCACGGTCAATGACCTGAAGAGCAAGAGAATTTTCAATTCTTTCGAGTCTGTAACGTGGTGCTATCTTTGAAATCTGAACATTAGCGTTTCTAAGGAGCATATCAAGAGTATATTCCTGAGCAATCTTCTTAAACTTATCACCGGCGGCACTTCCTATCTCCTGATTAAGAAGAGCCCAGTCGGCAAGTATATGTTCTTTCTTTTCAAGTTCTTTTATAACATCATCAAGATTCTTTTTATTTCTCTCGTTTGAGAGCAGTTCTGCAGCATATCCACTCCTTCTTGCTTCTTTCTGCTGAGTAAGAGAAGTCAATTTCTCCAAAGCAGGTGAAATAGAATTATAATTTAAGTTGGTAATTTCATTGTCTTCAAAAAGACTTAATGACTCATATCCCTGAATAAGGATATTAAAATCATTAATCTTTCTCTCATTATCAAGAGTATTTTCATCTCGAGATTTTAGTTTTATCTCATAATCTTTACCTGCATTTATCAGCTCCTCTCTTGCAGCAGTATATTTCGTTCTTGCCGCATTTATCTCGTCTGAAGAGATTTCCGAAAGAGAAATTATGATATCACGTGTAAGATTGAGATTGTCACTATTGTTTTTAGCATCTATCTCTTGATCCAGTTTTAGAGATTCCTCTTTTATTTTATCGTTAGAATACTCAATTGTTTTTTCAATCTCATTTTTTTGTCCCTGAAACGTCGATATCTCACGTAACAACTTCTGCCATTCATTATTACGGATTTCAATATCTTTCAATCGGTTATCCTTATCAAGTCGATACTGAGTCGCCACTTCATCGGCAGTTTTACCTCCAAACAGGCTATCTTTTTTATTTCCAAAATCTTTAAGAGCAATTTTTAATGAACTATTCTTATCTGATTTTTCAGTTAATTCTTTTTCAATCTGTTTGTAATCCTTCTCTTCCGATTCTATAAGGGCTATATTTTTTGCCATTCCAGATTCGGATTCGGTTATCTTTTTATGAGAATTTTCCCATTCTTTTGCGAAAAGACGAATCTTTCCGACAAAAAGATCAGAGTTCTCTTTCAGATTTTTACGCCATTCATTATTGGTAAAAAATCTATCTATTACCGTCAATGCCTTTTCAAGAGACGCTTTATTTGCTTTGATATCTTTCTCGAAACCTGTTATTTCACTAACCAAAACATTCATTTCTCCGTTACGTTTCTCACAAAGAAGTTTTAAATCGGATAATGAACCCTCGGCTTTCGATATTTTTTCCTTTATTTGGGTCAGTTCAGAGTTCTCTTTTTCGTAATCGGTAATAATCTTTTCTAATTCCTCAGCCTCATTATTAATCCTTAGATTATCCTGCTTTAAAAATTCTAAAGTAACCTCCTCGATATTATATTTAGATGAGAGAGAGTTAAGAGAATAATCCTTCAATAGAGCATCTTTCTTTTTTGCCAAAAGAGACTGTTTCTCTTTTGCCTCCTTTAATCTTAATTCGGCACTATCTGATTCCGATTTTAGTCGGATAACCTTTTCTTTTTGTTTATTAAGATCACTCTCAAGTATTTGATATTTCTCTTTTGCTTTAGACAAGATATCTGTGATTACGGATGTCTCTTTTTGGGAAAAAGGGTGATGAGTACTTCCGCACAGAGGGCACTCTTTGCCATCTTGAAGATGCTCTCTTAATTCGATAAGATTGTTACTCAAAGCCAGCGAAAGCTCATCTACAATATCTTTTTGTTGAGAAAATGAAGCCTCTTTTTGTAGAATCACTTTATTTGATTCTTCAATTTCCGTTTTTGATTTTTCAATAAAAGTTATTAAATCATTAATTAAACTTGCATCCGATAACTCATCCGATATCAATGCATTATAACTTTCTTTAAACTGTATAACATTTAAGAAAAGCACTTGTTCTTTTCTTAAATTATCAAACTTCGTTCTTAATGAAACGATATCAGTGTTTTTGAGTTTCTCTTCTGAATCAGTTCTCTTTTTATATAACTCTTTAAGAGTATTAGTTACATCAGTTTGAGTTTTCGAAGAGCTAAGAATATTTTTTTTGAGAACTTCTATTGTTTCTGATTTATTGGAAATTCCTATCTCTGATTTCGATATTTGATCATTAAAAGATTGGCAATTCTCAAGATTAGATACTATAAGATTTACATTTTCGGCAACCCCTTTTCGGGACTCGTTTTTCTTAATCCAGACTTCCGCTGTATCCTTATCGAATTGAAACTTTTGTAAATTTTTCGAATAAGAAGCTATATTGTTTTTCTTACGTAATATATTATCATTATCAGATTTTATACCTTTTTCAAGCTGTTCAATAGCTGAAAGCACCCCTTTTATCTCTGTTTCAAGTTGTCGGCTCTCTTTTAACTTCTCTAAGAATAAAGGCTCATCATTAACAAAGAGATCATATTCGCCTTTTTTTTCTTCAATCTCCTTTCTTAAAAGCTCAGATTTGCCATTATATTCACCAAGATTTATCTCTAATCTGTTTTTAGCTGAGACAGATTCCTTAAGATCATTTTCCCTTTTCTCTATATTTCTATATAAGGAGATTAAGCCCGATAAAGAATCGGTTTGCTCAATAAGTTTCCTCTCATTTTCAAGAGAAACAATAACCTCCTTTTTTATATTCAATTCTTTTTCAGATCTCTCTAATTCTGATTTTAATTCATTATTCCTTGTGATAGAAGTCTGAATCTCTTTTAGCTTCTCCTTTATTACGTTTTCCGTGTCTATCTCCTTTTTAAGATTTCCAATAGCCTCAGTTATAGTATCACACTCCTCCTTTGGCAAGATACGGATATCTCCCATTCTGAGTTTTACATTATCCCGGGCAGTTTCAGCTTGCCGACATTTTTCAAATATTCTTTTGGAAATCATTGTGTAAACCTCCGTTCCTGTTAGCTTTTCAAGAATTTCGGCTCGTTTGGAATCACTTGTCTTAAGAAAAGAGGCAAACTCTCCTTGTGCAAGCAAAACAGATTGAACAAACTGTGCGTAAGAGAGTCCGACAACTTTTTCAATCTCTGCAAGCACCTGTGAAACAGTTCCTTTAGCTTCGGTGTCATCAGTCATATTATATAATGATCTCTCTATCCCTTGTATCTTTCCGTCAGCTCTGTTTCGGGCTCTTCTTATTGACCATCGGCTTTTATAATCTTTTCCGTCGATCCCTCTGAAATCAACCTCAGCGTATCCCGCAATCGCTCCTTTTCTTAAAAGTGTCACAGGCGACGTGGAGGTGATTAAAGTATTTGATATATCGCGTAACTTATCATTCTGACGTCCCCAAAGACGTGGAATCTCATCATAAAGAGCAATAGAAAGGATATCGAGTATTGTCGATTTGCCGGCTCCGGTTGGCCCTGTGATTACATAAAGTCCGGTTTCATTTAATGGTTCGCAGGTAAAGTCTATCTCGAACTCTCCCTCCAATGATGCTATATTACAACCGCGTATTGCAAGTATCTTCATATATTAAGTTTTCCTTTTTTCTAAAATCATTTACCTTCACTCTCCTGTTCAATCTCATTGATAACCTCATTGAAAAGATCCATTATCTTATCGGGGATATCAGCAGAATATCTTTTAGAGTATGTTTTTCTGAACATTTCGAGTGGCGACATCTCCTGAAATTGCTCTATATTATCAATTATCTCCTTCTCAGAAGTCTCTCCACGCTTATAATACACCCTACTTCCGGCAAGTCTGACGCAACGTGTCTGAAGAATCTCTTTTATTGTATTTGATAATAAAAGATCGGGGCCTTCAAGAAATATATTAACCTCAAGAAAAGGGAACTCATCGCTCCTCATCTGGGGATGAAATTCAGAAACCTCGGGAATTCGCATAAGCTCGATTATTGCTTTATCTTTATCAAGCGGTTTTTCAGGAGTACCTATTCTTATCATATCTACTGTTCGTGGTATCTCCAGCTCGGTATAAGTCTTACTCTTTCCCTCAAACTCAACCTCTATCACTTTATGCTTATAATTGAGTTCTGAAAATGACATAGGAAGCGGACTGCCGGAGTAACGGATATGATCTTTTCCCGATATTCTCTGAGATTTATGAATATGACCCAATGCAATATAATCGAATCCCGCATCAAGTGTCTCATCGTCGATAACCTCCAGACCACCTTTTATTCCTCTTTCTGAATCTGAAAGTGAAGCTGTGGCACAGTGTAAATGCCCCAATGCGATGACAGGAATATCTTTCTCTTCCTTACTTTGTATCTGATCGTATATCATCTCATAAAGCATTGAAACACCCGAGGTATAAACATTTTCTACATCTTTAATCGCAGGATAATCTCCTTGTCTTAGATAAGGAACAGCTGCTATATATGCTATTATATCCTCATTTTCATCTTTTATATCGATTATCATCTGTTCGGGATCAATCTCTCCTTGAATTTTTTTCACAGAACCCACAACAGAGATATTTAATATATTCATAAGACGTGCAGGAGCTTCAAGTCGGGAAGCCCCGTCATGATTGCCCGCTATTATTATTACCCTTACTTTTTTGGGAAGTAAAGTAAGCTTGTATAAAAAATCATAAAACAATTGTTGTGACGTTGCAGAGGGTGCCGATGTATCAAAAATATCTCCACTAATTACAAGAAGATCTGTTTGTCTCTCTTTTATGGTAGTAAGAAGCCATTCAAGAAACTTCTGATGTTCGTTCTTTCTGTCATAATCATAGAATCGTTGACCAATATGCCAGTCTGCGGTATGGATGAGCTTCAATTTTTTACTCATTATCTTTATTTTTAGAAAGTATATCGGGGGAATATTATCTCCAGAAGATATACTTTTTATGCTTTGAAATTATTCAATTAATCACTTTAAAATAGAAACGATGAAATTAATATATTTTTTCCATCATTAAAGGGCCCTTATAAAAAATGCCTCCTAAATCTATTTAAAAGATATGGGAGGCATTTTTTCTCTATTTTATTCTGTCTAATTTCGTATTACAAGAAGTGGCGTGTCTGAATGAAATATCACCTTATGTGCTATGCTGGGATTAAATAACCGTGCAAATACATTTCTCTTATGAGTGGTAATTGTCAATAGATTGATATTCTCTTTCTGAATCATCTCATCCGTATTTTTTAACAAATCATCCTCATCTACATTGATGTATTCAAACTCCTTATCTTTATAATGCTCATTTATATATTTTTTAAACTCATATAAACGGGTATTATATGATGTATCATCAGATGGAGAAAGGCACAAAAAACAGATTTTCTTATCTTTTATTCCCGCAATATCCATCAATTTATAAAAACATATCAGATCTCTTTGATCAAAATTGGTCACAAACCCAATTTTTACAATATCTTTTATGGAATTCACACTTGTCATATCGGGAATAGCGATTACCGGAATTTTACTTGAATCGATAACTTCGGCTGTAACACTACCAAGCATATCTGCTTCTTTTTGACTCTTTCCGCGAGTTCCCATAATTATAATTGAAGGTTTATTGAGATTTGCCCATCTCTGTATCTCCTCCTCAGGTATCCCTTCAGATAATTCAGCAGAAAACTCAACATCCGGTAGCTTCCCATTCAGAATCTGCGATTTCAAATCAGAAACAAAACTATCAAGCTGACTCTTCACAATATCATACATTTCGTGCTGTATCTCCTCGTCTCTTATATCTCCGTTGAATGTATCATTATCGGGAAATGAGATAGAGTAAAGAGGTGAAAAATATGCGTGAAAGATTTTTATTGGAGAACCAGTGAGAAAAGCATAGTTGAAAGCAAATTCACACGCTTTTTGAGAATGTTCTGAGAAGTCTATCGGTACCAATATCATACGTTTCATCTTTATCTTCTCTACATCTATGCCAAAAGTCTGTTCATATCCCGGATATTTCTTCAATATTTCCAAAACTTTTGTTAGATCGCTCCTATCAATTCTTACCAGAAATCCCGGAGTGAATAATGATGAATTAATATAATTGTTTTCGATTTTACATTGTATACCATTATCATGAAGTATAGCTCGTAAGATCTCCGATTTCTCTGCTGTGACAATGGCAATAGTAGTGTAGTTGTACATAAACTTCTTTTTTTATTTGATTTATAAATAAAAGAAACCCCCGATATACACGAGGTAAATCGGGGTTAAACTCTTTTCTTTCAACTAAGCAGTTACCTGATTAGTTTCTTTAAGAATGTGTTCTGCCATTTCTAAAATAGTTGTATCATCAAGAATAACATAACCACCGTCCGGACCCGGCTCGATGTGTAATCCACAATTATTTCCATATTCATAATTGTTTCCTCCAAAATAATTACGCACGGTCTGAACGGTGGTATTTAACGTATCCGCAATTCGGTGAATTGAACCTTCCGGCAAACTCTCTTTGATACGACGAAGTTCATCAAATGTTATAGTTTTTGTCATGGCTGTAATGATTTTAATGAGTTTATTCACTATTGGTTTTGCTTCATATTTCTAATGTATATTTATTATTTCTTAAAAGCAAAATAATTTTTGTAATTTTTCTGAAACATATTATACAACACATTTTCTGATTTTGCAGTAATAAGGAAATAATGTAATCATATCTGAAATACGAAATTTAATTTCAAATTTGATTTCCTAACTACAAAATGCTTTCAATTAAGAAATGGTTTAAAGAAGGGTGTTATATTAACATATTTTATCATTATCATTAATTATCATCAAGTATCATTTAATCCATGATTGTTTAAATCGATTTCATTATTTATCAGATTTTCTTTTTGCCATCTTCTGTCTTCTATAATAGTCGCCGTTAGCCTTACTTCCCATATACCCTTTTTTAGGACTCTTACCTGCTATTTTTTCATCGGCCTGAATCATTGCTTTCTTTAGAGACACTCCGGCATAAGTATGGTTCTCAATAACGGGAATATGTTTTTTCATTAATTTTTGAATTTCTCCAAGTCTCTCCTTCTCATCGGGCTCTGCAATTGTTATTGCAAGACCTGTTCTTCCGGCCCTTCCTGTGCGTCCTATGCGATGAATAAAGGTTTCATTCTCCTGAGGCAAACCGTAGTTTATCACAAGATTAACATGATCGATATCAATTCCTCTTGCTGCGATATCGGTAGCAATCAGGATAGTCAATTCTTTATTCTTTAATTGAGAAACAATAGTATCCCGAGCATGTTGCGATCTGTCGGAATGTAAATGATCGGTTACAAACCCTTTTTCGGTTAGTGAATGATGAAGCGATTCTGCACCTTTTCTTGTTTTTGTGAATATTAAAGTGGTTTCATTATGAAATTTTCTAATGATTTCTGCAAGAAGCATCTCTTTATTCTTCTTTTCCACATAATAGAGTTTTTGCTCAAGGCTAAGAGGTATATTTATCTCATCTTTAATCTCCACTATTTTAGGATCCTTCATTGTAGTGGATATGATATTTCTTATTTCGGGCGACAAAGTTGCTGAATACATCAGTTTTTGAATACCATGTGGTAACATTGATTCTATAAATTTCAAGTCCTCTGCAAATCCCATATCAAGCATTCTGTCACATTCGTCAAGAATAAGAATTTTCATATGACAAGTATCAACCTCACCTCTTCTGATAAGATCGGTCAATCTTCCAGGAGTCGCAAGTATTATATCAATATTATTCTTTAACTCATTTATCTGTGTCTCAATATCTGTTCCGCCAAAAATCAGGCTCGTTTTAATATTGAGTTCTGCGATTAGTCCATTACATATTTCTCCTACTTGAGTAACAAGCTCTCTTGTAGGCAACAGAACAATCGCTTTTAAAGCGTTGGTTAAACTATCCTTTTTTATTAATTCGATAAGAGGCAATAAAAATGCAAGAGTTTTTCCTGATCCGGTTCCGGAGATACCAACTAAATCTTTCCCCTCGATAATTGCGGGTATTGAATTTTCTTGAATTGGTGTAAGCGTTTCAAGAGATCTCTCTGTCAATCTCTTTATAATAGTTTTATCAATATCTAAATCTTCAAATCTCATTTTATTATTATTTGAAAAACACTAATTGTTATCTCTTATTTGGCAACAAAGATAATCAGAGCTCTCTTATTTATTATCACATATATCACTCGAAATAGGTATGCAAACTTTTCTTTGCGGCAGGGAAATAGTTTACCCCATACCAGGTAATCTGCAAAGCTAGAAAGGCAATAAAAAGTGTGGCAATAGCTAAATTACGTTTTAAAGGGTAACGGCTTCGTATATGAAGGTATGTAACATAGATGAGCCAAGTAACAGCAGCCCAGTTTTCCTTTGCATCCCAAGCCCAGTAAGTACCCCATGCCTGTTTAGCCCAGATAGCTCCTGTCAGCATGCCGATAAGTAGAAGAGAAGTACCAATACGTGTAAGTTGATCGGCAGGATTCATTAATTCCGGACCTTTAAAGAGTGTGGCAAAGCCTGAAATCAATCCTGCTGCCAAAACAGCATAAGAAAGCATATAAATAGTAACGTGCGGAATAAACCATACACTTTGAAGAGATGGCATAAGAATAGAGGAATGTATCTCAGGTTTTAGCAGATTTATCATTGTAAAAACAGTTGCCAAAAGTGTACCGAATGGTAGTAAAAATTTATAATGCCATCTGATATGTAAGATTAAAGTGATAAGGGAAATAAAAAATGAATACCATAATCTTGTTTCACCCATAGTCCTCATTGGTGCTCTACCCAATGTATTCCAAAAGAGAGCTATAAAGGCAAGATAAGTTACAACTCCTAATCCGAAGATTATATTTCCGCCTTTTTCTCTTTTAAATGATAAGAATGTGCCTGCAATCCATAGTAGTATCGATATTACGGCAAACCATACAAAATTGTCCCAGGAAATTATCATATTTTTCTAAATATCATTATTAAAGCTCCTAAAGAGAGCATCGCTACTCCTATCCAAACTATCAGAATCCAAGGATCGCGAACAATCTGAAGAATGATATATTGTCCGTTCTTTGTATCATATCCGCTTTGATATAGCATATATCCATCATATCTGCCGGGAGAATTTACACTGACTTTTATTTCTTTATCATTAATCTGAAGATCGGAGTAAAATTGACGTGGTGTTATACTATCGGGATAATAATCAATAAGCAGATCCTTAAGTTTTATATGAAAATCAAGCGGCATCGTCTCTCCTGTCTCCATAAGTGCAAGATTTTCACTACCTCCTTTATATATCATCATTCTTCCTTCCCGATAATCGGCTGCACCGAATATCATTGCCCACGCAATAATAAGAAGTCCCGTATGATTCATCGTAAAGCCAAGATCGAATCTCTTACTTAATCTTTTTAAGACAACAAGTCCCAATATGAATGCGAACATTAAAGCTGGCAGAACAAAAATCCATGTTCGCTGAATCTGCATACCTGTTATACCCTCTATTATCAATAATAAAACTATAATTGTTGTAACAACGATGGTGGTTTTGATAGAGGTCAACATCTTATAAATATGCGTTGACGAACCAAAGGCCGATAAGCTAAATATTGCTATCAAAAAAGCTGTCCCTAATATAAGAGAAACAGGAAACGCCAATTGTGATGTATTGATTTGCATTGATTCCATGATTGCAAAATAGCAACTTTGTATTCATTACTGCAAATGAAATATTAATTTCAGGAAGAATATATTTTTTATTACTATTAATATGGAGCAGACAACACACAAGAAGAAACAAAAACAGTGATGTGTAATTTAAAAATGAGATTTAGCATATTACATTTATGACCGATGTTATCTATGCCTCCCGGTAGGTAAGTTTCCCATCAACAATGCGTGCTACAGATCTATAATGATGCTCTTCCGACTTATTTATGGTAAAAATATTTATTACTTCCCATCCTATTGACTTCATATAATCGGCTACCATAGAACGATGACATCGCCACCATAAAATTTCTGAACACATTATAACAGTTCTTTTCTGTGATGCTAAATCTTCAAGTACAGCAATTCCCTCTTTAAAAGGTTCTGTTTCCATATAGTCGGCATAGGCACGAAAAGATTTGTTTTTCCATGCTGTATTTGGAGAATCTTTTCTCTGAGGTCTTCTTCCGGAAAGAAGTTTGAGATATTGATAATCTATACCTATTTCATTTAAAGATTGCTTAAGACTGTCTTGATTAAACCATGGGAATTTATCAGAACCAGGTAATGCTCTGATATCAACAAGACGTTCAATTTTGTAGTGAAGCAAAATATTGGTAAATTCTTCTATTGTTCTGTTGGAATGACCGATTGTCCATAAGATTTTTCTTTCCATTTCCCCAATATATTATAGTTTGATAACGGGTTGTAGAATAAAGAACAATTGAATTATGGTTTTTACCCATTAAAATGATGAGTTTTATATATCTCTCAGTACAATCTTACAGTCATCAAGACTATCAACGATAGCAAGGCTCTCGATATGGATATTTAATGCTCTTAACTGTTTTCCACCATTTTGAAACGCTTTTTCAATCACAAATCCCATTCCCTCAATTGTGGCACCGGCTTTTTTAGCGAGATCGATCATACCCAATGATGCATTACCGTTGGCAAGAAAATCATCGATAAAAAGAATATGATCTTTTTCATTAAGAAAATCATTGCTTATACATACAGTGTATTCTCTGTCTTTTGTGAATGAGTGAACAGTGGAACTTATCATATTTTCCATTGTCTTTGGTTGTTTCTTCTTGACAAACACAACCGGTAGATGTAATATATAACCAACCATAATTGCAGGGGCTATGCCGCTTGCCTCTATTGTGACTATCTTATTTATAGGTTTACCTTTGAATCTTTCAACAAACTCTTTGGCTATATTCAACATAAGATCCGGATCCATCTGATGATTGATAAAACTATCAACTTTCAGAATACCTCCCGGAAAACATTTGCCATCCTGCAGAATTCGTTGTTTTAAAATTTCCATAAGTCAAAGTTTAATAATACTAAAAACAAATCTAAGAGATGAATGACTAATTTGGTCAGTGATTTTGATTTAATATTATATTATATTAAGATTAGTGCTTTAAGAAAAATGGATATATCTGATTCGTGAAAATCAGCATAATTGCAATAGTGATATAAAGCACCCAAATTGTCAGCTTTGGAAGAACTCCTTGGTAAGGAGGCTCAGGTGAATCAAAACCGACTCTATTGTGTATGTATATTCTGAAAGAAAAGTAGAATTGGTACATTAAGAAAGCTACAATCACGCCTACCATTGCTCCCACAAGTACATCTCCCGGGAAGTGTACACCAAGATAAAGACGGGAATATGAGGTAACAGCCGCCCATAACATAAAGGAGATAGTATATATATTTTTCCTTATCAATAATGAGGTAAATACTGCAAAACCAAAAGCATTAGATGCATGACTTGATATAAATCCATATCTTCCACCTCGATAACCGTTGACAATATTTATAACATCAACCAGATCTTCCTGCCTTGCAGGTCTTAGTCTTTCAAAAAAGGGTTTGAAAAAAGAACTGCTGATCTGATCACATAATGTAATTACAATCACAATAGTAAGCAACAGATATAACCCCTCTTTCCAGCCTTGTTTGAATATATAATATAAAAAACTTAATAGAAGCGGCATCCAGATAAGTCGTCCTGTGTACATCCACATCACTTTATCCCAGTAAGGATCACCGTTTCCGTTAAGAGTGATAAGCATTATCTTATCTAACTTATCAAGATATTCGATCATAAATTATAGTTTTTCTAGTCCTGATGTCTGCATCCAACCCACATTTCCGTCAGACAATTCAATTTCGGACCATAGACCGAGCGTTTCCCTGATTTTAACCTTTGTTCCTTCGTGAATAATAAATAATTCGTTACCACTCTCTGCAGGAGAACTTTTTACCGTTACTGTTGGTGTGAAAACAATAGCATATTCTTGTGTTTCAAGATTGTGTTTTTGCTGAGAAGCAGCAAAATTTGAGAAAATACATATTACAATCATGAACATTGAAGAAAAGAAGCTGGCTTTTCTTACCCATAGTTTATTGGAAAAGAAAAAGACAAAAATAAGAGACAATGCAATAAGGAATGATATCACTCCTATAACTGCCCATGTATTTGAAACCATCAGATTTACAACTCTATTATAAAATTCAATTACAAAGAATTTGTCAATGACATCGATTTTATCAACTATATGTTGTTGCGCAATCTGAAGATTGAATTTTGCATCTTCAAAATTAGGATTTAGCTTCAACGCCTTTTCATAATTAAGTATAGCTTTCGGATAATTTCGATCTTTAAAATATGCGTTCCCCAGATTGTAAAAAATCTGATCTGAAAAACCTTCATCTTGGATGGTATTTTCAAATTGTGAAATAGCTCCTTTGAAATCACCATTATTATATGCCTCCTCTGCTTTTGCCGTAGACGATTGGGCAAAAGATGCTACAGAAAACATAACGGTCATTATCAAGACTAAAAAATGTTTCATATTTCAGTATATTTTTTTCTTAGTATTTTTTTTTAATAAGGACTCAAGTCCTGTTTTCTTATCTTTTTATCGCATTCTCCATTTTCCCGATAGCCGAGATTGTTTCATTATATGTCTTATCCATAGAATCGCTCATCTGGGCTGGTGCATAACGGGCAAACTCACACTCTTCGATAAGTTTCATAAAGTTTGATATAACCTCTTTATCGACACCTTTATGAGATAATTTCTCTTCGATATTATCTTTTGTCAATTGAGATGTAGGAATATTAAGTTTGTCACTTAAGTATCCCCAGATTGCTTTGAGCATCTCCTCGTAGAATTCTGTGCGTTTCTGTTCTTTTAAATATTTTCCAGCGAGTTTCAGACGTTTTAAAGCGATTTTATTAGCGTTTTTATTCTTTAATAAAGCGACATTCGCATTTTCTTTAATCTGTTTGCGATAGATAATAAAGAAGATTATAGCAAGAATAAATGGAACGATATAAAATAACCAATAAGAGAATGTACCGAAATAAAAATTTAGTTCTTTCTTAAGGTTGTAGTTTCCGGGTTTAATGAATCTAATATCTGATCCTAGTAGTTTGACATTCTCTTTAGTTGTATTTGAGAAATTTGCCATATTTGTTCCGGTATCTGAAACGTCGGATTTTTCTACTTTAATATTGTAAGTTTGAGTAGAAATAGTCTTATATGCTTTCGTCTTAAGATCGAAATATGAGAATTCTACCGCAGGTATCGTATAATCGCCGGCATAACGAGGAATCATCGTATATTCAATCGTCTTACTTCCTGATGTACCTGAAGTTGTTGTTTTTATATTAAGATCTACTTTTGGATCAAAAACTTCAAAATCATTAGGAGTTTTCAATACCGGGTCTTTAATATAACGAAGATTTCCAGAACCGCTTATAGTCAATTTTACGGTTAACGCCTCATTAGCTTTAAGCTCAGTAGTTGTTATCGATGAAGAAAGTTTAAAATCACCGATTGCTCCTGCATAAGATGCAGGCTTACCAAAAGGAAGAGGTTCTACATTAATTGTATATTTTGAAGATGTAAGTTTTCTGTTTACCTCCTGATATCCACCGAAGAAATCATCGAAAAGGCTTCTCATCTGTCTTTGAGTTCGAACAGCAACAGAAAGATCCATAGTTGTAGCCGGTATTTCGAGTTTACCGGATCTCTGAGGTGTAAGAATATATTGTTTGAAAATATGAGAATAATAATTCTTTCCCTTATAATTTTCTAATTCGAATCCTCTGTTTTCAGGCAAATCGATCTCCTGTACGGTAAAACCTTCGAATTGAGGAAGTTTAAGATCTAAGAGTTGTATTCGCTCATTAGTGGTAAGTATTTTTAGAGTAAGAAGCAAAGGTTCACCTTCATAAACGTTAGTTTTAGAAACGGTCATCAGGCATAATTGATCTTTCTCCCCTGCACCTGCAGCAGGCTGAGCATTAGAATTACTTCTGTTGGCAGATTCTGCTTCTGATGCTTTATCGGCAGGAAGAACTTTTACAATAGATGAATTGGAAGTATATTGACGTCCGTTAACCTTCACTGTTGCAGAAGGAATATTGAAGTCTCCCTCTTGCCTTGCAACAACTATATATGTGTAAGTCTTATTATATTCAGTGCTCCTTTTACCATTGATAATTGACATATTGGTAGTTGTGGAGGTAGTCGGACCCATTAAAACGTCAAGTCCGGGAATATCAGCAACACGAAATTCTTTTCCGTCTCCATTAACTCTATATTCAATTTTGAATTGCTGACCCACAATTGTAGTATTTGGCACGGAGACCTTGAAAGATATATCGTCAGCAAAAGCCGTTAAGGTTATAAATAAAAGTAATAATATAGAATAATAACGTTTCATATTCAAAGTAAGTAAACAATCTTATTTTAATACTAATCGGGAAATATAGATTTCCCGATTTGATTTATTTTAATGCAGGCAAAAGTAAATAAAAATTACCAGTCTTTGTCTGTTTTACGATGCTGCATCTTTTCCATTTTAGCTTTTTGCACCTTTTCCTGTACATCTTTCTCATCTTGTTCAAGAGCATTTAGAATTTGCTGTGCCATTTCCTGTGAGATCTGATCGGAAGACTGCTGTTGCTGTTGCTCTTGCTGTTGTTGCTGCTGATCCTGATTTTGTTGATCTTGATTCTGCTGCTCCTGCTCTTTTTGTTCTTTGTTGTCTTCCTTATTTTGATCTTTGTTTTGATCTTTATTCTGATCCTGGTTATCTTTATTTTGCTCTTGATCCTTATTTTCTTCGTTTTGTTGATCCTGCTGATTCTCTTGGTCCTGTTTCATCTTTTGAGCGAAGGCAAGATTATACTTTGTCTCAAAATCGGAAGGATTCAATCTTAAAGATTGCTTATATGCCTCAATCGCTTTATCGAAGTTTTGAGAAGCCATAAAGCTATTGCCTGTATTATGAAGTGCTTCGCTAATCAACTGTTTATCTTCACTATTTTGAGCCGCATTAGAGTATTGTTTTAATGCATCTTCAAATTTTTCCTGACGAAAAAGAGCATTTCCCAGATTGAAGGCAGCACTTGAAGAGTTTGGGTTTACCTCAAGACTCTTACGATAGTCAATCTCGGCTTCTGTAAACTTTTCATTCTCATATTGTTTATTTCCCTTCTTTAGATTCTGGCGTTCAGCTTTTTGACTGAATACAGAGGTGGAGAAAAGAGATATAAAGCAGAAAGCAACGATGTATTTTATTTTTAATCTGTTTTTCATAAAATCTGTCTTATTTTTCAAAGAATTTAATTCTGCTCAACACACTATTTTTTCTATCAAGTATAAAGATATTTATAAGTAGTATTAAGAATGATACCAATAAAAAAACTTGATATTTCTCATCATAGTCGGAATAAACACGAGATTCAAGCTCTGTTTTATTCATATTGTTTACTGCATCAATTATAGCTTTTTGAGCTGCGTTGGAATTATCGGCTCTGACATATACTCCTTCTCCGGCCGCCGCTATCTCCTGTGCCATCTCCTCGTTAAGCTTAGTAACAACAACATTTCCGCTTTTATCTTTTCTGAAAGAATTTGCACGTCCGCTATCGTCGGGAACCGGTGATCCCTGGGTAGAACCAACACCTATTACATTAACTTTAATTCCTTTGCTTAAGGCATTTTTTGCTGCTTCGGGAGCATTACCCTCATGATTTTCCCCATCGGTTATTACAATTATAGCCTTCTCACTTGCTTCATTTGGGGTAAATGACCTAATGGCAAGACTTATGGCATCACCTATGGCTGTACCTTGAGATGAAACCATTTTAGGGTTAATTGATGAAAGAAACATCTTGGCAGACACATAGTCGTTGGTGATAGGAAGTTGCGTAAAAGCATCTCCCGCAAAAACTATTAAACCTACTTTATCATCTTTCATCTGATCAACAAGACGTCCTAAAATTTGCTTAGATTTCTCTAATCTGTTAGGCGCTATATCTTTGGCTAACATTGAGTTGGAAATATCAAGACAAATCATTACTTCAACTCCGTTTTTCTTTATTGTCTGAAGTTTCGAACCGAACTGAGGGCCGGCTAGAGCTAAAATCAGAAAAGATAAAGCAAGAAGTTGAAGATAGAATTTAAGCTTTAACTTTGTTGGTGCTACACCGGGCATGAGCATACGTATCATTTCCGGATTACCATATTGCTTAAGCAATTTTTTTCTTTTTATCCTGGTGAATATATAAAATATAACCATTGGCGGTATAACGGCCAAAAGCCATAAAAGTTGGGGATGTGCGAATCTAAACATATTCTTAATACTTTTTTCTTAAGGTATGGTTCTCAATAATGTATTTCTGATCACGATGAAAAGCAGTAGCAATAAGAATGCTGTGAGAGCAAAAGGAAGATATTCTTCCTGCTTTTTACTATACTCTCTTGTACTTATCTTCGTTTTCTCCATCTCATCAATCTCTTCAAAAATACCTTTCAGCTTATTTTTATCTGTTGCTCTGAAATATTTTCCTCCGGTGGCAACTGCAATATCTGTAAGTGTTGGCTCATCGATTTCAACTTTCATATCTTGATAAACTACAGTTCCATAAGGTGTCACACTTGGAAAAGGAGCAGTTCCTATTGTCCCCACACCAATTGTGTATACACGAATACCAAAGGTTTTTGCTATTTCAGCTGCCATAATCGGCATTACGTCTCCGGCATTGTTAGTCCCGTCGGTCAATAATATTATAACTTTCGATTTTGCCGAACCGTCTTTGATTCTGTTTACAGCAGTAGCTAAACCGTTGCCTATAGCTGTAGCTCCACCATCAATAAGTTCGGTATTTACATCTTTAAGAAGATTCGACAATACTGCGTGATCGGTAGTCATGGGACACATCGTGTAGCTTTCTTTTGCAAATATTACAAGACCAATATTGTCGTTTGAGCGTCCGTTGATGAATTGTGCTGCCACATCTTTTGCGGCCTCCACTCTATTTGGTTTAAAATCGGCAGCAAGCATAGATCCCGAGACATCGAGAGAAATTACTATATCTATCCCTTCAGTATCACTCTTACTCCACCTGTCGGTTGTTTGAGGTCGGGCAAGAGCGAATATCATAAATGACATTGATATAAGTAATATCCCAAAATTGACATGTCTTAGCCAAGACTTGTAGCTCTGCCCCATTTTGAAAAACACTTTAGTGGCAGGAACTTTTATTGTGGCCTGATCACTCTTTTGCTTCCATAGATACCAGGCAATGATTGGTATGAATAAAAGAAAAAGGAAAAAATATGATGGATTAGCAAATATCATTTTTGTATTTATTATACGAATTAATCAATAAAGGTGTTAGCTTTTAGGCATATACTTATCGTGATCAGAATCTTGATCATCTTTTATTATATCCCTATCAAGCAAATCGTTAGCATTATCATTTTCAACTGTTACTTGAGGCTCAGACTCTTCTGTTTCCTTTTGTTTCTCTTCTGTTTTATCGATAAACGATTCGGCAATTATTATGCTTGATTCATTTTCTTCATATGTAGGTTTTAGCTTTGCAAACTTTACAAAGTCGGAAACCTGCATAAGATCTTTCAAAGAGAAAAGAACAGATTTGTCAAGTTCTTTATTCTTCAAAGAATCAATAATCTCTGCAGAGGTCATCTCCATAGCCCCGATTAAAAATCGACGTTCAATATAAACACGTAAAATATCGGTAAGAGATGAGTAATATTCCTTTTCGAGCCCTTGTTGCCACAATTTCTTCTCCTTCAACTCCTCAAGAGATATCCTTGCAGCATCGGCTGCAGGAATAAGAAGTTCTGCCGGAATATTGTTTTCCGGATTAGTTCTGTTCTTTTTCCATTTAAGGTAATACCAAATTGCAAGTGCGAACACAATTATAAGGATAAGTGGAATAAAAACAGGCCAAAAATAATCCATGAATACAAATGGAGCTTTCTTGATTGTTTTAATATCAAATAGCTCTTTGCTTTCAAGATCTACCTCAAAAGTCTGAACATTCAGGGCCAGAGGATTGGTATATACCGTATCACTTCCTGCTATGAATCGGAAGGGTGGAATATAATATAGTGCCGAATCGAATGATGTTATCAAAACGTCCTGCTTTATACTTATTCTGTTATCCGATAAAACCACCGTATCAGGTTTATTTATATCCAGAATCTCAATTCCTTTTACTATTGTATCTGTAAGCAATGGAAATGATACTATTTGATTTTTATCCTGTGTTAATTCAAAATGAATTACAGTTTGATCACCAATAAGTATATTTGTAGAATCCATCTTTGCCATAACCTGTAGATTCTGAGCAGAAACGTGTCCCGCAAAGAATAATGTCAGCAGTAATAGAGCACTTAAAATCTTTTTTTTCATCTTTTAGCTTCCTCTTTTCTTGAACAGCGATAATAATGCAGGAACAAAATCATCGTCTGTTGCTATTGAAACTGTATCGGTACGACTTTTATTAAATATTTTATTTACATTTTCCTGATTGGAATTCCACCATTTAGAGTATTCGGATCTGACTTTCGAAGAGAAGGTGTCAATCCATATCTCTTCTCCTGTTTCTGCATCTTTCATCTTCATCAACCCTACAGGAGGAAGCTCTTTTTCTCTTTTATCATATACCTGAAGAGCAACGATATCATGTTTTTTGTTTGCAACGGTCAACGAGTTTTCAAAATCTCCGCAATCTATAAAGTCGGAAATCAAAAATACCGTACATCTCTTTTTTTGAGCATTTGTGATATAATCGATAACTTTCTTAAGATCTGTTCCCTTTTGTGAGGGTGTAAAATTTATAAGTTCGCTGATTATGGCAAGCACATGACGTTTCCCTTTCTGTGGGGGTATATATTTTTCGATTTTATCTGAAAAGAAAATAACTCCAATCTTATCATTATTTTGAATAGCAGAAAATGCAAGTGTAGCTGCAATCTCGGTAATCATCTCTTGTTTGGTCTTTGATATGGTACCAAACTCTCGACTTCCCGAAACATCAACAAGAAGCATTACTGTCATTTCACGTTCCTCTTCAAATATCTTTATGTGAGCAGAACCCTGACGAGCCGTAACATTCCAGTCAATATCTCTTATATCATCACCAAACTGATATTCTCGCACCTCGGAAAATGCCATCCCCCTTCCTTTGAAAGCTGAATGATATTGCCCGGCGAATAGATTCTTAGAGAGACCTCTTGTTTTAATCTCAATTTGGCGAACTTTCTTTAGTAATTCACTGGTCTCCATAATTATTGTTTTTATTTATTTTAATCATTTTGAAACTATTATTTCTTACTATCAATCTTTATCATAGATTGATTAGAAATATGAATTATCAATATGACTTAATTATGGAACCTCTACTTTATTAAGAATTTCGCTGATAATCTCTTCTGAAGTAATATTGTTTGCCTCTGCCTCATAACTTAATCCTATACGATGACGCATAACATCGTGACAAATTGCTCTCACATCTTCAGGAATTACATAACCTCTTCTTTTCAAGAAGGCATAAGCTCTGGCTGCAAGGGCAAGATTTATAGAAGCACGAGGAGAAGCTCCATATGCAATCATACCTTTAAGATCTTGAAGATTGTTTAATTCAGGAAAACGTGTAGCAAATACTATGTCAACAATATATCTTTCGATTTTCTCGTCAATATAAACCTGTTCAACAACTTTTCGAGCGTCCATAATCTCCTGAGTTGTAAGGATAGGCTTTAAATCTACTCTCTGGCCTGATATATTTTGTCGTACAATTAATTTTTCCTCCTCTTTCTTAGGATAATCAATTTTAACCTTCAACATAAAACGGTCGCATTGAGCCTCTGGTAATGGATATGTTCCCTCTTGCTCTATTGGATTCTGAGTCGCCATTACAAGAAACGGTGCACCAAGCGGATAGGTTGTATCACCAATTGTCACCTGACGTTCCTGCATAGCCTCAAGAAGTGCGGATTGTACTTTTGCAGGTGCACGGTTGATCTCGTCAGCAAGTACAAAGTTGGCGAAAATAGGTCCTTTTTTTACAGAAAACTCTTCTGATCGCTGAGAGTAAACCATTGTACCTATAACGTCTGCCGGAAGCAAATCGGGTGTAAACTGAATTCTGTTATATTTTGCATCAATTAATGAAGCAAGAGATTTAATAGCAAGGGTTTTTGCAAGTCCGGGAACCCCTTCCAAAAGAATATGTCCGTTAGACAACAAACCAATAAGAAGAGATTCTACAAGATGTTTCTGACCTACTATGACCTGATCCATTCCCTGTGTTAGCATATTAACGAAAGAACTCTTACTTTCTATTAATTCATTTAGCTGTCTTATATCAACTGATTGATCCATGTTTTATTTTTTATTAATTTTTCTTTAATTATTTGACTCTACAATAAAACCATAACTATGGCTATTTTATGTATCACAAAAATATAATTAATAGATATATATATACATCCCTATGTTTTAAAAGATGTAAATAAATCTATAAAAAAAATTAAGTAGTTTGCTTTGCATAGTACCGCAACATAACAAAATTCTAAATATTACATCATACAACGCCTCAAAGGCTCTCAAATAGAATTCTATATAAAACATTTATCAACTGCATCCTATTCATCTATTACATGAAAACAAAAAAAGATCAGAATTAAAGCTTTTGACATTTCTTTATTCTGACCTTTTATTTGTGAAAATATGTTTATACCAAGATGTGTAATATCTTTACAAAACTATCCAATCTATTTTATAAATATAATGTATCTTATTATATCCTACTCAACACTTTCAACCACTGGAATCACAGCTTGCTGCTCTTTTTCTTGAGTCATATAACTTCCCAACACCAATGCTAACGACGAACACGGAAAGGCAAATAAAATCGGATCAATCATATATATAGGATATGACTCAAACAAAATATCTCGCCCAAAAAACATTCGACAAACTCCCAACGCTGCTGCCTCAGCTTTGTGCACAAAAAGATATACAAGCAATGTTACCACAATTCCAGTTGTCATACTAAGCAAAACTCCTTTTGTTGTGCTTTTTTTCCAATAAAGCGCTCCAAAATATGCAGGCAGAAAGGTTGACGCACAGACACCCATAAACATAGCAGTCCCTCTTGCAATTATATCATTAGGCAAAAGATAACAAATTATATAACTTACAAGTATTGATATCAAAATACCAAGACGCACCACCGTAGTTGATTGAGCAGAGTTCTTTTTCGACAGAACTCCATATATATCAATACCGGCAGCTGCCCCCATGGTATGAAACTGAGAACTCATCGTTGACATACTAGCAGAAAGAATACACAACATAAATAATGCTGAAAACCATCCCGGCATAGACTTATCTATAAAATAGGGAATAATTTTATCAATATCCGTTACAACTTCAGTTGCAATTTTCCCTTCTGTTTTCATAAAAAACAAATTAGACAATGCTCCCGCATGATAAATAGCACCCACTGTAACTATAAGAAATATGGATCCTACCATCACTCCTCGATTTAGCTCTTTTGTGCTTTTTACTGTCATAAAACGTACTACTAATTGAGGCTGAGCAAGACAACCAATGCCAACCCCTAATATAAGAGAAGTAACAAGAGTATACCATTGAGGTGATCCCGAAATAGGCATTGCACTCCACCCCTGATGACCGGCCTGGGCAAATTTATCAGGAATCATGGGAGTCAGATCAGATAACAAGCGATTGGATTCTACAAAACCGGCTCCAAGCACATCATATAACCTAAATAGCAAAAATGCCATACAAGCAAACATAATACCAGCTTGAAGAGCATCGGTATACATAACACCCTTCATTCCCCCTGCACTAACATAAGCCGCTATCACAAGAGTAAACACTAAAAGAGCTATATTGAAATCTATTTTGAATATCCTTTCAATAAACACAGCACCACCCTTCATTACCACAGCAGCATACAAAGGCATACCTATAAATATTACAATAGCTGTTAGAATTCTTACTTTCTCAGACTTGAAATGCGCCCCTAATAACTGAGGAAAAGTTGAAGCATTATATTTAACACCCAGCCTTCGTGTTGGGGCACCAAAAACAATAAATGCTATTATGACACCGACTAGCATATTTAAAAGACATAACCACTGAAGTCCCATGCCATAAGCCGCAGCCATTCCTCCAAATCCTACAATTGCGGACGCAGAAATAAAGGTAGCGCCATAAGAAAGAGCCATCACTACAGGATGCATTTGCCTTCCACCAACAAGATAATCACTTGCTGAATTTGTTTTTTTATATCCCAAATACCCTAAAAAGGCAAGCGAGCATAAATATAGCATAACAATAAAACCTAGCTGGAAAGTATTCATAATTCTGAGTTGTGTTGATTATTAACTATTTTACTTTGAGATTTATTCTCTCCATCTTTAGTATCTGAATCATAATCTCTATTCCAGCGGGATATCCCCCAGTAGATTGAAAACACGAGACAAACCACCGCTAACAGATATGCCATCCAAATTCCGGGATCATCTATGCCAAACATAATATTTTAATTTAAAGTTTATAATACGAAAAAAGCTGAAATAAGTTACGGCAAACTTATTTCAGCTTAGATTTAGTTGCGGAAGCTGGACTCGAACCAACGACCTTCGGGTTATGAGCCCGACGAGCT
>CAMTOJ010000049.1 GCA_947074145.1 uncultured Bacteroidales bacterium | reverse complement strand
GCGACCCCAACCTTGGCAAGGTTGTGCTCTACCAACTGAGCTATTTTCGCATTTTTTACGGGTGCAAATATAATAGATTTATTACAAAAATTAAACCTGTTCTATGACAAAATGTCAATAAAACAGGTTTAATAAATTGATGTATTTGTAAGTCAGAGTATTATTTCTTCTTAAAGAAGTTTAATTTAGTCTCTGGATTAAATTTGTATTTTATGCCGGCTGTACCACATGCACTCATGTCGAAAGAACGGTGATTGTTGTACATTGACATATATTTTGTTCCTAAGTCTAATCTTGGTTCAACAAACAATTCTACACCGGAAACAATTTTGAAAGAAACGTTGATACCTCCATTTATAGAACCTGCAAATTTCTGTTCGTTTTCAAATTTAGCAGCTCCTGCAGATACTCCAATAAATGGTGAAACAGTTACTATTCTATTATTATCAACTCCTCCTACGAAGTTTGACATATTAGCCATATAGTTGAAATCTATGCCGTTAAAGCTATCATCATCAACTGTTTCATCTTTATAAGAAGCTCCTGGATATTTACTATGTTTATAAGCTAGTCTTATAGTAGAAATAGGAGTTAACTCTCTTGCAACACCAATATTAAATGTTTGTCCTGCTTTCATCACGCTTGACTTAGAAGAAAGATTTGATCCGACTCCATATCCTCCATATACTGAAAGACCTTTTGTCCAATCTTTTAGAGCATCTTTCGAAGCATGGTATTTACCTCCATTTATGTTGTAAGTTAAACCTACCATAACAGAACTCCAGATATCAGCATCGATTGTCAAGAAATTTGAAGCTTCTAACTTATCGTTATATATTCCAACTTTAGGCTCAACAAATAGAGAGAAATCTTTATTTACACGTACCGCAGCATTTAATCCTACATTACCTCCCATTATTGATTGTGTATCCCCACTATTGTAAAGAGCAGATGCTCCAAGGAAGGCATTAACAGAGAATAATCTTGAATTTGAATATCCCATTAAGAAATTAGTAACATCAAACATATAATCAAGATCAACACCTAGTACTTTTGTTGTCATGCAATCCTTAGTATATGGATTTAGCTCTCCAATAGATCCGGCAAAACCACTTAATTTAACACCAGAGATTGGACTTAACCATTTTCCTAAACTTACTCCGTAAATTCCTTTAACTGCATCATTTCCGAATTTATTTAGAGTACTTGATACTATCGCATTTACACCGCCTCCAACAGAAACAAATGTATTATCAAGTAATTCTTTATTTTCAAATCCACCTTTCTCATTATCCTTAGTAGTGTTACGAGTAAATGTAAGACCTAAAGTCAATGATGCTGGAACATCTGCTTTTGAAGAACTCAACTTTCTAGCATAGTTTGAGTTGTAAATACCAAGTTTTGGTTCTAGGTAAATACTTGTTACAGGAGTTAATTTTAAATTACCCTGGAAACCTACATTCATACCAAATGCTGTTTCTGTTTCTCTTGCTTTTTTAGAGAATGCTCCGGAAACTCCAACCAAACCATACATATTAAATATACGTTCCGGATCATATCCGTACATTAGATTATGAATATTATATAGATAATCAGCAGAAACTGACATAATCTTAATATTAGATGTACCCTTTTTACCAATTTCCGGATTATTAAGGAATGAAGCACCTAAGCTTAATCTAGCTCCTGAATATTCATTAAACCATTTACCAAGAGAGTAAGACATTGTTGGCTTAATATAATCAGACAAACTTCTATGGAATGTATGACTTGACAATATCATATTTACACCTCCACCAAGAGAAACAAAGCTATTATCTATTGGAGAATCAGCCTTCAATTTATTTGGTCTGTTAGCCATATTAACCGGACTTAGACGGTAATTAACCCCTACCATAACTGAAGCAAGAAGGTCGCAGTCTAATGGAGTGAAAGTTGTTGTAATCAATTTATCATTATACAATGAAACTTTAGGTTCAACAAATATTCCGACATTAGGATTTGTATAATATGTCAATTGGAAACCAAGATCTGCTCCAGGTATTACACCTTTATCAGATCCGTTACCTGTAGGACCTGTATTATATAATAGAGAGATACCGGCAATAGCTGAAGCTGAGAAGCGTCTATCAACATCATAACCATATAGAGCATTTGTGATATTATATAAATAACTTAAATCACCAGACAATACTTTAGTTCTCATATATCTCTGAGTACCAGGTTTCATCTCACCCAATAGTCCAATCTTAGTACCTAAACGAACTCCGGAAATTGAAGTAAAGTTATATCCTAAATATCCATTTGCCATTCCTTGGTAAGAATCACCTTTTATAAGTTTCAACTGACCTGCTAATGGAGAATTTACACCTCCTGCCAATGAAAGGAATGCATGTGGTCTGAATTCAGAAGCTCCACCATCTTTACGTACTTTCTCGATATATTCTCCAGATCTATTAAAGTTGAAACCAATCATAACAGAAGCCGGAACATCGAAACTCTTATATGTTAACCCTCCCATATAACCTTTTTGGAAAATATCCAATCTTGGTTCAATGAAAAAGTCAGCTTTTTCTGATAGTTTGAAATTCGCCTGGAATCCTAATCCTGCTCCTAATGCTGAAGATCTATTCTTTCCGCTTCTTGGAATTGTTGCGTCAAGACCAAATACTCCATACATAGAGAACATTCTGCTTGCATCATATTCATTAAACAAACTATTAATGTTCAATAAATAGTCAGCTTGCAAGCCAATCATAGAAACATTTTGTCTGTTGCGAGAATCCTGAGTCAATTGACCTGTTGCCATCAAACGTAATGCAGAATGTGCGTTAAACCATTTACCCAAACCTAAAGCCAATCTTGGATCAAGATATTTGGTAATATTATTATCAATTGTTTTCGCATCAAGAAGAGTTGTTAGACCGCCTCCGACTGTTACGAATGTATTATCCCAAAAATCCGAAGTGATGAAAGATCCGGTATTGTTTCTAAGTGAACGAGGTAAGATCTGATATGTAACCCCTGCAAAAACTGCAGGTACGATATCCATATTCTCCTCTGTCATAAAATTATATTTGTCAGAGTACATGCTCACTCCTGGCTCGATAAACACTCTTGTTGTTTTATTAACAGCCTTACTAATATTAAGACCGGCTCTTATAGATGATATATAATCAACTTTTTCTTCAGGATTTGAAAGGAAATTTGCTCCATAACCGATGAATGGTTGGAAAGTAATCCAAGAAGCTTTAGCATTGCTAGACATCAAACTATTCATATTAAGCAATACATCAGCAGATATACCACCTAAAGCAGTCTTTTTGCGAGAATAACTTAACTTATGCACATTTGGCATAGCTCCATGAAAACCTAAACGAGAAGAAAATACTTTATTGAATTGTTTTCCTATATATAGAGCTGCTGCCGGATTAGCTTTGCTTATTCCATCCTTGAACTCACCTGTAGTCATAAATTCCGCTCCGATTGCTCCTGAAACAAACATATAATCTGTCCAGTGAGTTGCTCCTTCAAGCTGATTATCATCACTACGATTAGTAATATAATCTGAAGCAGGATGCCAAATAAGACCCATTTCAACAGATGCAGGTAAATCAAATTTACCCATAGACAATCCGCCTAAATATTTTGATTGGAATATACTTAATCGAGGTTCAACATATAGAGATAGATTTTTTGTCAAATAAACATCACCCTGAACACCTATTCCAAATCCAAGTGCAACTTTTCCGTCAGCATCAGATTCATTTGGAAAATTACTTTTATTTATAAAACCAGACTCAACACCTGCAAGGAAATTAATTTTGAATGGTTTCTTTTCATTATAGCCTTCAAACAAAGAACTTAAGCCTAACAAATAATCAGCTCTTAAAGAAAAAAGATCAAGTTTTTCTTCTGCTGTATTTTTTGGTTTTGAAATATTTGCTGACAAACGAACTCCGGATACTGGTGTTAACCATTTTCCTAAAGCAAACGAAGCAGTATATCCGCCATATTTAGACAGTTTTTCGCTTTCCAGACCCTCTTTGAACATTATATTTGACCAACCACCTCCGATTGAAACAAATATATTATGTGATTTCCCACTTATGAAAGGTGTCAGATTTACTCTTTGCTCTACCGGAACCATCGTATATGTTACTCCGGCAACGAAAGATGAAGCTAAATCATATTTTCGCCAATTAGAACTTAGATTATATCCGTCTGAGAAAATATTTATTCCCGGTTCAAGATAAAAATCAAGACCATTTGAAATTCTATAGTTTAACTGAAATCCAAGGCGAGCTCCTCCATAATACGATTTTTCCGAAGATGTCATATGAGAAAGACCACCAGCAATACCTGCAAAACCATAAAGATTTAATCGTCTGTGCTGATTGTAATCTAATATAAAATTGGAGAGATTCATTATATAATCTACACTTATATTACCGGTCAATATATGATCCTTAGAATATAAAGTATCCTGATTATTAATAACCCCGAGGTTGATACCAAACCTCACTCCTGAAACAGTATTAAACCATCGACCATAATAGAGTGACATATTATATGTCAATGAGTTAAGAGATGTCTTGTTATTATTTTCATCATTCAAGACATTTCCCACACCAACAACACCTAACATATATGTATTATCAGCCTTTTTAGATTCGTCAAACTTAGTAACGCCTGGTCGTTTCTGAAGCAAATAATCCATAGCATTCAACCGCTCTCGTTTGGTTGTGACTGTGTCTAATTTCGGAAATCCCAATTGTTCTAACATTGACATTTCTTGTTTATACGGATTCGAATTTTCTTCGATTATTTTACCAGGCATAAAACGTATTTGTGCTGTTGAATTATACCCGATACTAATAAACATCAGTATAAAAGTTAATCGAAAAAGTGATAAACTTTTCATATCAATTAAAAACCTGTTAAATTAAATTCTATAATTATTTATTCTAAACAAGAGTTATCATCATTATATATTACATACTGCAATATATTCATCCTCACTGTTGACTCTTACAACATCTTCATTGAAAATAGACCTTTATTCAAAATCTACTTTCACAACCTCCCATACATCTTTAAGGTCACCATCCATTCCCGCTATCTCCCCGAGACTTTCATCCCACATTACTGCGATCCTTAAAAATGTCTGTGCTTGAAAAGGTTCATTTGCCCTGGCAAGGCAAACTGCCCTCATATAATTATTTACAGGTTCTTCACCCGATAATTTTACAACTTTTTCCAACGCTTGTTCATTCAGATTTCTTGAAAGAAGAATCAAGACTTCATTAAGTCCTCCTTTAGCTTGCAAGCGTTCCGCATTATCAAACTTACCATTGAAAATTTCTACAATTGCAAGGATATCTTCTGTATCTGCATTATAAGGCATAAAAGCAGCTACTGAATCCGCAGCAGAGAATTCCCTCCTTCTAAGATGTGTAACCAACTGATTTACATAAATTTCATTAGGTGCTCCCTCTTTTACATAAGGTGCTAATGTAGAAGGATCATATCTTCTTGCTTTAAGATTAAGACATGCTAATTTATTTGCAGCCAAATAATTGTTTCTTGGAAATTTTTGTAATGACTCATTAAATAAGCATCTCAATTGAGCAGTATCTGAAGTCGATTCAAACAATCTTGAATATCCATAACGGTCAACCTTTTCTTTATCCTCTTTATAGATCTCAATTATTTCTTCATCTGTCATAACCCTATATTGAGAATATTCATATACATATTCCACCTTTCTTAACTTAGGAAGATAAACAGCAGAGATCAAATTTTTATAGAAATCAAGTGATCTCATTCTTATCCCTTGAGTTGTCATATCTTTAGGATACTTATTTATCACCTCTTGTACCTTTTCGGCCTTATCTGTCAATCCATCTTTTAACATTAAATCATGTACATCTTGCCATGTTGCTACTGTTGACTCTGTTTCTACATTAAGGAAACTTCGTGTTTCTCTTGTCAATGCTGAAAGAACAAGATTTGTTACCTCTTTCATACGAGCTTGAGCTAAATCTTTATTTCTTTCGAAATCACCATCAGGAGAAGCTGTACCTCGTATAGTAAATGATTTAAGAGTCGAACTTGGGTCTTTATCAAGATTATCCAACTCAGTTCGCAGACCTTCAATCGCTTTCGCACTCTCTTGATTATTCATATTTATTTTTGCCTGGCCAGTCTCAAATTCAAGATTCATAGAACCAGCGGTCGGAAGCAAAGCCTCCGACGGTCTTGGAAACCATCTTGAATCTGTAATATCCTGAATACCAAAGTCAAAATCATAAAATCTTAGAGGATTATATACCCCTTTAGAAACAGTATCGGTCTTTACCCACACCTGTTTCTTATAATCTTCCACCGAATAAATATAAATCACTTTAAAGTCATGATCCACATTAACAGGTGATACTGAGTCAATTACATAAAATGCATTATTCTTTTTAGGCTCTACTGAATAGTCTACATATTCAACCAAAGGGTCTCCGGAAGCTACTCCCCCGTATAACCTACGTTGCGTAATAGAATATTCATCTCCATCCACTACAACAGGCGACATCATGGTCATTACATTATCCATAACATCGAGCAAATAAGGTTGTAAAATAAATCGCCTATTCGTTTCAAATAGATTCTTCGCAATCCTTACAAGATTCTTAACATGTAAAGTATTACCTACAATAGTAAGCTCTGGCTCTGCTTCAACGTTATCGGTCATTTGACCATATACAATTACTTCGGCAATTGCAATATCTTTCTCTTCCAGTGTTATAGTCATGGTTTCTGACTTAGAAACCTTTACATCTTTCTCATTACAAGACATATGACTCACCTTAAGTATCTGACCGACAGTCAATGTTAAGCTAACCTTACCATCATCATCCGTAACCCCCTCTGTTGCTTCATTCTTACTATCAGCCGGTGCCCTGTCATAAGATACCTTATCATAGATCGTCGCACCATTTAATGGTTCACCTTTCTCATTTACTACCGTAATCTGCACCCTCTTTCTTTGAGCCTCGACAGCAAAAAATGTTGAAGAGAAAATGAAAATCAGCAGGTATTTCAAATAAATATTTTTATTAACGAAATTCATAAGACATCTTACTATTTTATAATATACACAAACGATACTGAACACGATGTTGGAGACAAAAGCCATTTTTGCTGATTCGGCTCAAACTCGCCTTTTTCACCTTTATATTTATATTGATTAACATAAAGACCACCCAAGCCAAGTCCAACTTCAAAATTCCATTGATTAGAAAGAATCCAACTATAGCCAACTAACAATCCGATTCCTTTTGCATCTCCTTTATATCCGGTATCTTTTATTTTGATATCATTATCTATATAAAGAAAATCAATACCAGTATACAATCGACACAAAGGTCTCTGAAACCAATATTTCAACTGGGGGTTGATCATTGTAAACCTCATTTTGTCAAATGGCGCATCCCACGGACGCACTGAGCCATTTAAGCACACAGATATGTTATTACTCGCAATCAACTCTACTCCTATATTAGGAGCTAATACGACATCGGAAATCAGATTCGTTTTAATTGCAAGTTTTTGTGCGTCTACTAAATGAAATGATGTTAAAAACAACATTATCAAGAAGCACTTCTTTAGAACACCCAAATTATTTCCCTCGAATTCTTTAAACATAATTTACACTAAATTTCTCTTTCTTTAAAACAAAGTTAATATTAATATATTCTTAGAAAAACATTTTAACCCTTTTATGCGATAATAATTTTTCATTTTTCTAAATCACCATCAAATTTTCTACAAAAATGATAATTTTTTTCAAAAATATTCACAAATATAATATCTTAATTACATTTGTCAGCTAAAACTTTTAATCTTTTAGAAAGAATATGAAATATTTTATCTCTTTTTTTACTCTTTTGAGTCTTTCGCTCTCTTTATTTGCCATACCGGCTAAGAAAAGCTCTATTTTTAAATTTTTACAATCAACCGGTGATACATTAAATATTATCATGATAGGTGATGAGTTTCATAAAATCAGAATGACAACTGATTCTATACCTATTTATATAGGAGAAGACAATACATATTATTATTCTGAAATTGATAATAATCAAATTGTTTGTGGTCATATTATAGCCAAAAACCCCGATTTAAGGACTCCTGAAGAGGATAGGTTTGTGAAATCTCAAAAAGATCTTTTATTCTCTCAATTAAAAAAGGAAAGAGAGGAAAGAAAAATTTCAAGACGAAGACTAACTAAAAATCAACAAACAACTAGGACTACAATTGCTACAAAAAATACAATAACTAAACCAAAATATATTGTATTACTTGTAGAGTTTGATGATGTTCATTTCAATAGTAATCACGATTTAAGTCTTTTTGAAGATATGCTTAATAAGACTGATTTTAATTATCAGAATGCAACAGGTTCTGTTAAGCAATATTTTAAAGATCAATCTTTCGGATTGTTCGATCCTCAATATGATGTGGTAGGTCCTATAAGATTATCAAATAAAATGTCTTATTATGGAAAAAATGATAAAGATGGGCTTGATGTTAAACCTGATTATATGGTAAAAGAGGCTTGCGAAATCGCTAATAGTAATTTTAATGTTGATTTTTCCGAATATGACAATGACAATGACAATGAATTAGACTTTGTATATGTTCTATATGCAGGTTATGGAGAATCACAATCAAATGAACCCAATCAAATATGGCCTCATGCTTGGTCTATTTCTCATCACAATCTAAAATTAAACAATGTAAAGATCACAAATTATGCATGCTCAAGTGAATTAAGTGGAAGCAGAGGCAGCAATCTCGATGGAATCGGAACTATGTGCCATGAATTAAGTCACATTTTAGGGTTACCTGATTTTTACGACGTTGATTATAGTGGAAATTTCGGACTTTCATATTGGGATTTAATGGATAGCGGTTGTTATCTTAATGAAGGTAAGACTCCTTGTGGATACTCTTCTTTTGAACGTTTCTCAGTAGGATGGCTAGAACCTCTTGAATTAAAAAACACATCGATGAATGTCACACTTGAACCGCTTAACATCAGCAACAATGCATGCATTATGTATTCCGATCAATCCTCTAATGAATATTTCATGTTTGAAAATCGTCAAAAAACAGGATGGGATAAATATTTGCCTGCATCCGGAATGTTGATTACAAGTATTTGTTACGATAAAAAGAAATGGGATGAGAATTGTGTTAATAATGAATTTAATAAGCAAAATGTAACGATTATACCTGCCGACAATGAACTTCTCGATCTTGAATGGGAAGAGTATGACAATTGGGACGAATTTTACAGTAGTCTTGAAGCTGATACATATCCGGGTATAACAAAAAACACCTCTTTCACAAAAACAAGTTCCCCTAATTCTAAATTCTTCAGCGATTATATAATTGATCGTCCGATTACAGAGATTGAAGAGAAAGATGGTAAAATAACATTCAAATATTTGGGAAGTATCATTAATAATTTATCCACTGCCCAAAACAGCCCTCTTGATATTTATTCCAAACAAGGAAAACTTGTTATAGAGAATGGCTCCAAAGAGCAAATAATTATATACTCAACAATGGGAAGCATTATAAAATCCATTAATATAAGTTCCGATTTAGAAGAGATTAGCCTCGAAAAAGGATTATACTATATAAAAGCGGACAAAACATATAAAATCATTATACCTTAAATAATTGTCTCAAAAAAAATGCCCGAAGGAATTTCCTTCGGGCATTTTTTATATCTATATAAAATCAGAAAAAGAATCTATTGAAAGGGAACTCTGAAATCACATCCCTCTTTCCATCTACTACATCCATATGCAGTCTTTCCTTTTATAACTATTCCAGATTTACATGTTGGGCATATCATCCCCTCTTTAACTATACTATCTTGAGCAGATACTAAAGTGTTCGATTCAGCAATTTTTTCAAGATTAGAATTATCTGAAACTTTTGAATCTTTCTTATTAGTTTTTTTCTTTACTCCTTCCACAGCTTGTGTTTTCTTTTTCTCCTTTGCTTTAGCCGTAAGATAACTTTTTATGTCACTTTGAGAAGATATCTGTTTTTTTGAATTATCGCTTTTTACATTAGAAACAATATTAATAAGCATACTTTTAAGCTCAGCAATAAAATCACCTGCTTTATAATCTCCTTTCTCAATTCTTCTCAATTTATTCTCCCATATACCTGTTAGCTCTGCCGACTTGAGCAATTCTTCCTCAATCGTATCGATAAGCTCAACACCGGTTGAAGTGGCAATAAGATTTTTCTTCTCTTTCCTTATATACTTTCTTTTGAAAAGAGTTTCAATTATAGCAGCTCTTGTTGAAGGACGTCCTATCCCATTTTCCTTTAAAGCATCACGTAAAGTTTCATCTTCTACCATCTTTCCTGCAGTTTCCATTGCACGAAGTAAAGTTGCCTCCGTGTAGGATTTTGGTGGTTGTGTCCACTTCTCTTGTAATGAAGGATCATGAGGTCCGTGTTCCCCAACTATAAATTCAGGCAATGTGCGTTCTTCATCTTCATCCTTTTTATCTGTATCGGCTCCCTCGGCTGAATCTGAATTCTGAACACCATTTTTCATATATAAAATCTTCCATCCAGGATCCAAGATAAGCTTACCTGATGTTTTAAATTCTATTTTATTTACATCAGCAATTACAGAGGTGGTTGCAAAAAGACAATCAGGCATAAACACAGAAATAAATCGTCTTACTACAAGATCATATACTTTTCTTTCCATATCTGAAAGATTACCGGCTTTTACATTTGTCGGTATTATAGCATGGTGATCAGTCACTTTAGCATTATCAAATACTCTTTTTGTTTTTGGTAACTTTGAAGGCAGCTTTGAAGTATACTCTTCATAACCGATCAATGCTGATAAAATTGCAGGACATTTAGGATAAATATCCTCTGAAAGAAAAGTTGTATCTACACGAGGATAAGTTGTTATTTTCTTTTCATATAAAGATTGAATAATACGTAAAGTATCATCAGCAGAGAAACCGAATTTTTTATTACAATCAACCTGTAAAGAGGTCAAATCATATAACTTGGGAGCAAACTCCTTTCCATTCTTTTTTGTGACCGATTTTATCTCTAATTCCGCTCCTTGTATCTGTGTCAAAAAATCTTCTCCTGACTGTCGATCATCAAATTTTCCTTTTGAAGCATTAAACACAACTCCTCGATAAAGAGTCTTTAATTCAAAATATTGTTTGGGCTCAAAATTCTCTATCTCCTTATGTCTTTTCACTATTAAAGCAAGAGTCGGAGTTTGTACCCTTCCAATTGAAAGGACCTGTTTATTTTGACCATATTTTAATGTATACAATCTAGTTGCATTCATCCCCAAAAGCCAATCACCTATAGCTCTTGATAATCCTGCTTCATAGAGAGAGGTAAAATTCTCCTGAGGCTGAAGTTTTGAAAAACCCTCTTTTATGGAATCATCAGTAAGTGAAGATATCCATAATCTCATGACAGGACATTTAATCTGAGCCTTTTGCATAACCCATCTCTGTATCAACTCCCCCTCCTGACCAGCATCACCACAATTTATTATCATTTCGGCATTACTAAAAAGTCTCTCAATAACAGAGAATTGCTTTTTTATACCTCGGTCCTCAATCACTTTTATCCCAAATCTTGGAGGGATCATCGGTAAAAGATCTGTTCGCCAACTTTTCCACAAAGGAGTGTATTCATGAGGTTCCTTTAATGTACATAAATGTCCAAAGGTCCATGTCACCTGATAACCGTTTCCCTCGAAATAGCCATCTTTCCGATTTTTGGCTCCTAATATGGAGGCTATTTCTTTGGCTACGCTTGGTTTTTCGGCAATACAGACTTTCATTATATAAATTGGTTTTATTATTAATTAATTATTTTTCATCAATCGTTTTTCACATTATGACTCATGAAACTTTTATGCTTTTGATAGCTATTATCGTGCCTTTTCGATAAGAATTTTTACACTCTTCATCTTTAGGCCATTCAATTTTTTCACAACAGAATCTGTCAAGGTCTTATTTACCGCAACAAAACTATGCTGATCCTTCACCTCAATCGTTCCTAAATCACTTCCTTTCAGCTCTCCCTGTTTTATAAAAAAGCCCACAATATCACCCTTGCTAATTTTATCTTTTTTCCCTTTTCCAATATAAAGAGTAGCCCAAGGTGAACGTGTTGGTTTGGGTAGAGGGTTTAAAATCTTAAATCTTAAGGGTTCATTTTCCACATAATCGGGAACATACTCATTCGGGCCCAAAATAAGATAAGAATTTCCTGTCTTATTCATTCTGGCTGTTCTTCCGTTACGATGAATGAACGTTTCCTTTTCCGAAGGTATATGATAATGTATAATATGATTGACATTATCTATATCGATACCCCTGGCTGCCAAATCTGTGGAAACAAGCACTTCCACACTTTTATTTCTGAATTTAGCTATTGATTTTTCTCTTATGATCTGTTCTAATCCTCCATGAAATGCCACCACCTCAACATTTTTTTTGTTCAGGTAACTTGATATTCGCTCGACACTCTCTCGATAGTTACAAAACACTATCTTCTGCCCCTCTCCAATGCTGCAAATTAGTTCATAAAGAGTTTCAAGTTTATCATCAATAGGCGAATCCACTCTATAAAGAGACAGACTTTCTTTATTCTGTGTCTCTTGAAGGAAATTCAACACTTTATGATTATTGAGAACTATATATTGGGGAATCTCTATCGACTGTGTTGCTGAGGTTAGTATCTTCTTTTTTAGTAACAAAAGTGAATTCGTAATATCCTGCATCTCATCTGTAAAACCAAATTCCAATGATTTATCAAACTCATCCAGCACAAGATATTTCACAAGATTAAAATCATAATTCTTATTTCTTATATGATCTAAAATTCTTCCTGGAGTACCTATTATTATATCTGGGAAATTTGATAATGCAGCTTTTTCTTTTGCAATATCATTTCCTCCATAACAACAAGCTGTAGTCAATCCTGATTTCAGTGAGATCACAACCATCTGAATCTGAAGTGCTAATTCTCGGGCAGGTACAATAATAAGGGCAGATTCTTTAACACCTTCGTTATTTGAAGATTTATCAGCAAGCAAAGAATCGCAAACAGGCAGTAAAAATGCTAATGTTTTACCGGATCCCGTAGCTGACAATAATATATAATCATTATCGTTATCAAACTCACTTACAGATGCTTTCTGCATATCATTCAGGGCTTTAAATCCCAAAATCGATAATGTATTATTTATAAAATCTCTTTTTTCCATAATACAAAGATAGTTATCTTTGTGCTTTAGATGAATTTCGTTTAGACTATTTTTAATATGCTGTTTTTTCTTACTAATTCACTTTAATTTTATAAATGAAAATTATAAAATTTAAATTCCTCAATTAACATCTGGGACAACAAATTATCATTTATTATTCATAAAGTCTTTCTTCAAAGATATGGGAAAAAGTGCCCAAAAAGTTGATCCTACATTTTTTTCAGATTCAAACCCAACCTCTCCTCCTAGTGTTTCTGTTATGGCTTTTGAAATTGCTAACCCTAAACCTGTACCTTGTGCAAATTCATCAAATTTTTCAAAACGATGAAAAACAAGATGCTGCTTATCAAGATCAATACCTATCCCGGTGTCTTTAACCGAAAACTTTATTCCCGTGTCAAAACATTCGAGTTCCATAATTATCTCACCATTCGATGTATATTTTATAGCATTCATGATATAGTTATTTAGGACCTGAAACACTCTATTTCTATCAAGATTAACCATAAAACTTGATGTATTTGACCCTTTTATAAGTTTCACTTGATTATTATTGAGTCTTTTATTCATTATGATATAGTTCTCTTCAAATGCCTTCACAATATCAAATTCCTCAAGTTTTATTTCAATTGAGCCGGATTCGATTTTTGACAAATCAAGTATGTCACCTATTAATCGTAATAACATTTGATTATTATTGTCTATTACTCTCATATACTCCTCCTTCTCGTTTTGATCTTCTGAAAATTTTAAAAGTTCCGAAAATCCCACAATAGCATTTAAAGGGGTTCTGATCTCATGACTCATATTTGCAAGAAATGCCATCTTTAACTTTTCCGATATCTCGGCTCTTTCTTTAGCTATCAGCAAATTCTCATTAATTTTTTTTATCTCTGTAATATCAGTTGCCTGCCCTATAAGATATTCATTATTATTTGATAATTTGACAGCAAGCTTTTTTGTAAGATAAGTCCTTTCAACACCATCAACAGTGACAGTTTCCTCTCCACAATCATATACATCATTTATATTTAGATTTATAGTATTTAAATCATCTCTATGAAATTTTTCTATTAATAATTTATTTTTAAATACGTAAAAATCATCATTTCCAATTATCTCATCATGAGGAATACCTGCAATATTCTTGCAGAAAGAATTATTTGCAAGTAAATAACGAAATTCATTCTTTATATCTTTGATGAACAATGAACTTGGAATTTCATCTATTATTGCAGACATCAATTCATTAGCACTCGATAATTCCAAATTAAGATTATCAGATTTCTCCTTTGACTCTTTAAGATCATCGATTAATTTCTTTCGTATTGTTATATTATCAATTTTAAATACAACTCCATCAATCTTATTCCCATCATCTGCCGTTACTGGTATCGCAACTGCTTCCCATACACCACATTCTCCAAAATTGAACTCTTCTCTAAATATCATATTGTAATTTAGAGCTTTTAAAACAGGACACTTATTGCATGGGGATTTTTGACCTTTTAATTCATAACATTTAGCCCCAACAATATAAGGGTCATCCATTGACTGAATAAAAACATTAGATGTATTACTCCATTGTACTATAAATTCATTATCAATATAAACAAGCGCCGAACTTATATTATTAAGAATCAGTTCATTCTTTTTATAAAGAAGATTTAATTGATTCGCTTTATTCTCCAACTCTCTTTCATTTTCTTTTTGTTTGTTGATATTAATATCAAATCCGTATATCATTGTATATGATTCGTAATCATCTTCTATAAACTCTGTTATGGCTCTGCTTTCCCACCATTCATAATTACCGGTTCCTGATATGTCAAATCTATATGTTACATTAAATCTATCATGTTTATTATTCTTAAGATTTGATATATATTCACTATATTTCTGCTTATCATCTTCAAACACATAATGCAGATATTTTTCGAATGTGTCAAATCTTTGTAAATTCAATTGATTTCCAATCAAAGCATCAGAATATAGAATAATGCCTAAACGACTATCATAATGCCAGGAAAAGGCATTAAGAGCAGCAAATGAATTAGACAATATTTTTTTCGCTATTTGAGCTATTCTCTGTTCTGTCATATCCATGCGAACCACAAGGATCTGCTTTTGTCCGTTATGTTCAATCAATATCTTTTTAACATAAGTTTCTTTTACACTTCCATCAATAAGCCTGACTTTTTCATTGGCCATATATTCTTCACCTGTATTTAACACGTTCTGATCTATCTGCTTATATCGTTTTTCATCCGACTCTTTTTTAAATTCAAAAGAATCAGAATCCTTGGATAATTTTAGCTCATTTATTGCTGCATCATTTTTATATATGTATCCTTTTATATTTGGATCTTTTATATAAATCGGAATAGGCAATTTCTTCAATATCACCCTTAACCTCTTCTCACTATCTTGAATATCTTTATTTATAGCAGCCAATCTCTCATTTGCGCTTTCAAGTTGTTCTATTTTCTCTTTGAGTTGAGCTTTATATCCCTCAATCTCCGAAATATCTCTCCAAATTCCATATATCGCTATTGCTTTCTTGTTTTCATCAAATCTTGTTTTTGATGTTATTTCAAAGCTTGTAAAATAGTTTCCTCCTAAAGTTTTTACTCGTATAACAATTGAACTTGAAGTATCTCTCTTTATGGCTTTTTTAAGAAATTGTTGGAAATTTATCAAATCATCAGGATGAATTCTTTCTATTCCTTCTTTTCCGAAAAAAATATATTCATTATCCTCAAGATCTACTATTTTACTCTTTAAACTTACCAAATCATATTCCCATCTCATCAATTTACCTGAATTAAGAGCCATATTGAATCTTGTAATAAGCTCTTTTTGATTGGAAATTAATTCTTTTTGAGCAGTCTCTTCTCTTCGTGAATAGAGATATTTCAAAGGCACATTATCCTCTTTCTTTATTGGTAAAATTACATACTCATAATAATGGTATTTCTGATCATTTTCTTCAAAAACTCTAAGATTAAGAATAGTCTCATCATTAATAATCTTTTCTCCTGTTATATAACTTTGAAGATATTTTTTTATGTCATCGGGATGTACTCTGTATTGAGTTGTAAAAGGATCTATGCCTGATTTCTCATATTTACCATCATTTAAAACATAGATTTCATTGAGATTGTTATCAAGAAGAAATATCTCGGTATTGGCTTTTCCGTTAATTAGATTTAATGCTTTTGTGAGAAATCTAATTTCCAAAGTAGTTGATTTCACTCTTTTGTTCAAAACATAAGAAAAACAAAGAATAATATTCAATACAACTATCACAATAAATAGAATCAAATATAAATTGTGAAGATTTTTCCCATTTATTTGACCTCCATACCATTTGTAATATATCCGATCATATTCATTCGTTGATTTTAGTTTAATTAAAGCCTTATCAATCTTTCGGATCAATTCAAAATCATTAGATACAAAAGAGAACTCTATAGGAGGCAGTCCACTATCAAAAAATATTAAGTTATCAAGCCCATGTTTAAGTATGATATTTCGCGCATTAGGGTTAGATGCAATGGCTGCATCTCCGATTCCTGAATTTAATAACTTCAATCCAAATTCCATATTAGGAACAGGTATAAGATTACGAGAATAGTTATCACCCAATTTGAGCATCTCTTCATGCGATACTGCAGAATTTAGAACTATAATTTTCTTTCCTGACAATTCGGAAATATTCTTATATGGTTCATTCTTTCTACTTACAATATCATACGTGGCACTACTATGCGCAATACTAAAATAAAATTGTTCCAATCTATATTTTTTATAAGCTACAGAAGAGACTAATGTTACCTCTCCTTTTCTGAGTGCTTCAAGATTATGACTTATATCATTGAATGAGTCTGTATATTTTAAATTAAGCTCCGACATGACAAGTCTTGTAAGATCTACCCCAAAACCATCCGGCTTACCTTTGGAATTTACAAATTCCAGAGGTGCATTATTCCCATTAAATCTGACATGGATGTCACTAGAATAAATTTTAATTATTCCTGTGATTAAAAATATAAGCAAAAGTGTGTGTCTCATCTTTAATATTAGATAAAAGATACATTTCCGATTAGTAATAGATATTATAAGATTTGAATAGAATAAGATTCATCAAAACTTTCTTAGATATATTTAATTATTTCTCAAAAACATTCAATAAGCAAAATATAAAAATAATCAATTTTAATTATTTATCACTCATTTACAGTCATAATTAGAAATTATGTTCTAATATGCAGATTATGCCACTCCTTAAAAAACGATATTCTTAAGTATATATATTTAAAAACAATCAAAAACATTTGTATTGATAAATACAATGTGATGTCAAAACACTGGATCAAAACAATAAAAGTGCAAAAAAAAATCCCTTATGAGTTTTCAACTCAATAAGGGAAACACTATTTTTTATTTTTTCATATAAACTATAAATGTTGTAGCACCTATTGTTACAATCGGTTCTTCCTCAAGCACTACTCTTTCTTTATCATTTATTATCTCATGAAAAAGAAATGTGCCGGTAAGACTAGGAAAATCTCTTAATGTATAAATATATTCACCTTGCTTATTTTTTCTGACATTGATGATGCAGTGTTGTCTATCCATACTCATATCAGATGTAAGAATAGGGATTTGAACTTCTGTCCCTTTACTTCGGCGACCTATAATATTATCACCAAGGTATAATGGGAACTCCTGTTTGTATGCAAATTGATTCTCTATTGTTGTGATATATCCACACTCCTCCTCGTTTTCACGTTTTATATCTGAAGCATCAGCCTCCTTTGTTCCTAATCTGACTCCAAATCGACGGCCACAGTGTTGACATACAAAATGGATTATATTACCTTTTTCATATTTAGTTTCATCGAAACTTAAAAAATTATCGCAACGCGGACACACTACTTTTTTCATCTGAATTTTTATTTTGCACAAAGATAGTGTTTTTTAATCCTTAAAGAGTAACTCCAAAATCATAAGAAATCTATAGTTTTCTTTTTTCTGTGTACAATTCTGAATTTTTATCATTCTAATTTGAAATAAATAAAATTTCTTCATACATATAGTTGAAGTATTGTTTTTCAATTATAGAGTTTAAGATATATCTCAAAATACATACAATTGTATCATTAAGACAAATTAGGTATAAAATATGACTGAAATCAAAATATTAATTATATGCTTACTTCTATTTTGGATATTGTATAAATTACTCTAATTATTATTATTATGTACATCTGTATCAATAATGAATCTAAACTTTACTTAGTAAAAACAATTCCGAAAACTATACATAGAATCCACATTGAGAATTGTAGTTAAAAATGAATTGTCACAGTGACAATCTCCGTACACAGCCAAGTAAGTAGACTTAATAATTGGTTAGTGCAAAGTTCTGTCAGTGGTCAAAAACATCCTCTTAGTTATTGTAAAAAAAAGATAATTAAATCAATAAGATTTCCTTGACAAATCTTCTATTTTGCTGCTTTTAATTAATTTTTATTTATTTTAATTCGAAATATTTACATATACGCTTGCAGGATACACATTATTATATTACTTTCGCTATTATTAAAGACTTTTAACCGAAGGTATTATTTTAGACTTACGTGCAATTCAATAAATCTTGCGCCTTTATTTACTTTAATTAAATATATATTATGAAAACAAAAATTTCGATTTTCTTTTTTTTATTATCTGTATTAGTACTGTCATCATGTAGCAAAGATGACGATGATTCGGGAGTTAATCCATCTCAAATTATAGGTACATGGGAGTTAGTTAATAGTGCCGGATGGATGATTGATGAAGAGGAAGGTGATGATAAACTAAAATGGAACGACAACGAGGAAGTTAATTATCTGATATTCCAGGAAAATGGTAAAGGTGTTAACTATGAAGAGAATATTATTTATTCAAGTATATTTTCATGGGAGTTAGATGGCTCAAAATTGATCATTACCGAAGATGGAGATAGTTACGAGGGACAAATTAAGACCCTTACCAGTTCTAAGTTGGTAGTGTTCTTTAAAGTAAAAGAAGAAGGTTATTCTTCAGAATGGACAGAGACTTATAAAAAAATTAATTAATGGAAATATCCCATTAAAATTAAAAATGAGAGATGATTTTTCAATCATCTCTCATTTTTTTGAAGTATTAGTTTATTCCTACTTCTGTGCTTATAGACTTAATAATGTTTTTTGTTTTTTAAGTATGTCTGAGACAAGATCCCCAATCACATCGAGCTTTACACCCATACCTGTTAGTTGATCGGATATTCCATATTCATCTGCACAAATTATACCCGCCTTTACTTCAACACCCTCAGAGATCAACTCTATCACTTTTTGACGTATTTCATCATCTTCAACAGCTAATTTTTCAGAAGCTCCCCAAATAAGAAGGACAACACTGTACCATTGTTTTTTTTCAATTACAGATTTGGTATATCTTAGAACCACCTTTTTAGCATGCTCTTTATCACCTCCTGTCCACAAAATGTATAATTTGTTATTTTCCATCATTCTATATTATGATATTTCTGTATTTTTCTTTAAAATATTTATGGATAGATAACAATGATTGTTTTATAAAGTTCATCCCGTTTTTTTACGTTAACTTTGTGATTAATAAGAAAAAGAAATAACCTAACTTGAATAGATCGATTCTTTTAGTCTAATCGATTATGTTTATATGTATAAAAACGACTTAAATAAAAACGTTTCGCCTCGCTTAGATCTCAAAGAGTGGCTTCCAACCACAAAAAAAGAGATGGAGCTTAGAGGATGGGACTATGTTGATGTAATTCTGTTCTCGGGTGATGCTTATGTAGATCATCCATCTTTTGCCGCTGCAGTGATTGGCAGAATACTTGAGGCAGAGGGCCTTCGAGTTGCAATTGTGCCTCAACCCAACTGGAGAGATGATCTTCGCGACTTCAAAAAACTTGGTACCCCTCGCCTATTCTTTGGAATCTCACCGGGCGCTATGGACTCAATGGTCAATCATTATACGGCTAATAAGCGTCTTCGTTCTGATGATGCTTATACTCCTGATGCGAAAGCAGGAATGAGACCTGATATGCCATCTATAGTGTATGCCGATATTTTAAAACAAATTTATCCTGATGTTCCTGTAATATTGGGTGGTATAGAAGCATCTTTACGCCGATTTTCTCATTATGATTATTGGCAGGATAAATTATTACCGGGAATATTGGCTCAAAGTAAAGCTGATCTTGTTATCTATGGCATGGGAGAAAAACCGATTGTTGAACTTGCCAAAAGATTGCAATCGGGTGAAAATATTAAAGATATAAAAGATATTTGTCAGACTTGTGTCAGATATTCTGTTGCAGATATGCCTCAGGCTGATGAAAGGAATATTATTCTTACTTCATTTTCAGAGTGTCTGAAAGACAAAAAGAAACAATCGTTTAACTTCAGACATATAGAAGAGGAATCAAACAAGATAAATTCGGCCTCTCTTTGGCAAGAATCGGGTGATATGGTTATTAAGGCCAATCCAACCTTCCCGCCGATGACAGAAGAGGAGATAGATCACTCTTTCGACCTTCCATATACTCGTATGCCTCATCCAAAATATAAGGATAAGCGTATCCCTGCATATGATATGATAAAATTCTCTGTCAATATGCATCGTGGATGTTTTGGAGGTTGTGCATTCTGTACTATTTCTGCTCATCAGGGCAAATTTATCGCATCGCGCTCTAAAGAGTCAATAATCAAAGAGGTAAAAGCTATCACAGGAATGCCCGATTTTAAAGGTTATTTGAGCGATCTTGGAGGTCCTTCTGCCAATATGTATAAGATGGGCGGATTGAATAAATCTATATGTGAGAAGTGTAAAAAGCCATCTTGTATAGATCCTGTTGTGTGCCCTAATCTGGATACAGATCATACTCCTTTGCTTAATATATATAAGGCTGTGGATTCTCTACCGGGAATAAAGAAATCTTTTATTGGTAGTGGTGTCAGATATGATCTTATTCTTCATAAATCAAAGAATGAACAGGTCAACAAAGTAAATCTGAAATATTGTCGTGAATTGATAATGAATCATGTCTCTGGCAGACTTAAAGTTGCTCCTGAGCACACTTCCGAAAAGACTCTTAAAGTGATGCGAAAACCTTCCTTCAAGCTTTTCAAGGAGTTTAAGAAGATATTTGATGATGTTAATAGAAACGAAGTCCTTAAACAGCAAATAATACCTTATTTCATTTCAAGCCATCCAGGCAGTAGTGAAGAAGATATGGCTGAACTTGCGGTTGAGACTAAAAAACTTGATTTTAAACTTGAACAGGTTCAAGATTTTACTCCTACTCCTATGACAGTATCAACCGAAATATATTATTCGGGAGTTCATCCTTATACGGGTGAAAAAGTATATACTGCAAAGAGTAAGGAGGAGAAGTTGTGTCAGCGTCAGTTCTTTTTCTGGTATCAGGATTCTGAGCGTAGAAGTATAGAAGCATCTTTAAGAAAAATTGGTCGTGACGATCTTATAGGAGCTTTATATTCAGGTACTAAGGATTCACGAAAAGGTGGTTTTAAAGAACCCATAGCGTCTCGCGGTATAGGAAATAGTTCATTTAAAGATAAAAGTAACAAAACTACTGCTGCGCAAAGAAACGGCAAAAGAGAAGATCCTTATAAACCGGGGAAAAGCGAGGCCTCAAGATGGACGGAAAGGGATACTATGAGACAAAAGCGTAAACCGAAAAAATAATTATTTATTAAACCTAAACAACTATATTATTAACGTTACATTTTTATGATTAAAAACATTTCATCAATTATGCTGGCATCTACAATGGCATTGGCAAATTGCGTCTCTTCTGCTCATGCACAGGAGGCTGATCAAAAAATAATCGGAAAATTCAATGATAAGATTGAATCCGGACTTATGACACCCGAGATACTTCAAAGTTTCGGGCGACTTAGTGATGTTCAGATCTCGCCGGACTTAAAGAAAATACTTTACGGTGTTAGTTATACTGATGTAAAGGAGAATAAAGGCAACCGTGAGCTTTTTGTAATGGATATAAACGGCAAGAATAATCGTCAGATTACCTCTACTGCTTTCAGCGAATATAGCGCAGTATGGTACAATAATGGCAAACAGATTATGTATTTGTCGAGACAGAGCGGATCAGGACAGATCTGGATTATGGAGGCTGACGGTAGCAACCCTCGAAAAGTTTCAGATTATAAAGATGGAATAAATGGGTTTCTTTTGTCTCCTGATCAGAAAAAGGTATTGTTTTTTACAGATATAAAATATGGTGAGACGATACAGGATGTTTATCCTGATCTTGATAAAGCGGAAGCTTCTATTCACACCGATCTGATGTATAAACATTGGGACGAATGGGTAACAACTGTTCCACATCCTTATATTGCAGATATCTCGGAAACATCGATGGATAATATTGTAGATATTATGCCCGGTGAGTTCTTTGAGTGTCCGATGAAGCCTTTCTCGGGTACAGAAGATTTTGCTTGGAGCCCAGACGGCAAAACACTTGCTTATACTTGTCGAAAAAAAGAGGGTCTTGAATATTCAATATCTACAAATTCGGATATTTATCTTTATAATATTGAAACTAAAAATACCCGAAATATTACTGATGGTATGATGGGTTATGACACTCATCCTGAATTCTCACCAAAAGGTGATTATATTGCCTGGACAAGCATGGAGAGAGATGGCTATGAGTCTGATAAAAACCGCTTGTTCATTATGGATCTAAAGTCAGGTGAGAGAATTTTCCTTAGTGAGAATTATGATAACAACGTAGATAAATTTATCTGGGGTAAGGATGCAAAAACTATCTACTTCATATCTGTGAATAAGGCTACTGCTCAGCTTTTTTCTATAGATGTAAAGACAAAGAAATATAAAGAACTAACTCAAGGCGATCATGATTATTCATCGCTTGCATTGGCCGGTAATGAGCTTATCACTACACGCCGCTCAATGTCAGCACCGGATGAAATTTTCTCCTACAATCTTAAAAGTGGAAAAACAGAACAACTGACATTTGAGAATAAACATATTCTAGATCAGTTGACTCTTGGAAAGGTTGAAAAACGTTGGATTAAAACAACAAATGGTGAGGATATGCTTACATGGGTTATGCTTCCTGCGAATTTCGATCCTAATAAAAAATATCCGGCTCTTCTTTATTGTCAAGGTGGTCCTCAGAGTCCCGTGAGTCAGTTCTGGTCGTACAGATGGAATATTCAGATGATGGCGGCAAACGGTTATGTTGTTGTTTTGCCTAATCGTCATGGACTACCGGGTTTTGGACAAAAATGGAATGAGCAAATTAGTGGTGATTATCCTGGTCAGAATATGGAAGATTATATTGCTGCAATTAATGAAGTGAAACAAGAGCCTTGGGTTGATCAGGATCGTCTTGGAGCAATAGGTGCAAGCTACGGTGGCTTTTCGGTTTACTGGCTTGCAGGAAACCATAATAAGCTCTTTAAAACCTTTATTGCTCATGCCGGTATATTCAATCTTGAGGCGCAGTATCTTGAAACGGAAGAACTTTGGTTTGCTAATTGGGATATGGGTGGAAATTTCTGGGATAAATCAAATAAAGTAGCACAGCGTACTTATGAAAATTCACCTCATCGTTTTCTTGAAAATTGGGACACTCCTATCCTTGTTATTCATGGAGAAAAAGATTACCGTATTCTTGCTTCTCAGGGAATGATGGCTTTCAATGCGGCTAAAATAAAAGGAATACCGACAGAAATGCTTATTTATCCAAATGAAAATCACTGGGTTACAAAACCACAAAATAGTGTACTTTGGCAAAGAGTATTCTTTAGATGGCTTGATAAATGGCTTAAATGATAGTCCAATCAATTGCTTTAAATATCAATAATAACTTCGTTATAGAGATTTACGTTCATAGTTTTTTTGACTTAAGCGTCTACGCAATGACGTATTGAAAAAAAAGGAATCTTAGTTGAAATATAATTCAACTAAGATTTCTTTTTTTATTTCCTGACTACCACTATGCGAATCTCTTTTCTAGCAATTTAAATAAAGGTCCCATAATTTATGATAGTTCTGTTGATAAATGAAAATTACCACATGCCATATTCTATGGTCGCTTCTTGTTGACCTTTCACAATAGTAATATAAATAAACCAATCCTCATCATCGCTTTCACCCTTAGGTACAGGCATCTGATTTCCCCACATTTTACTAAAGCTATATCCATTGATATCCTTGCACCAAGCAGAGCCGTTAACAGACGATAGGATATCTAATTCATGAATGAATTCATATGATAACTCCCATTAAATTTGAAGTTCAAACTTGATCTGATTAAATAATTTTGAGCTATTGCCCGACAATAGGAACTCACCGCTACTGTTTAGTTACGCCAGCTTTCATGTCGACATCAACTGAAAACTACACCATTTTTTGACGTGAACTAAAAAAGTTGGACTGATTATTAATATTAGAAAAACCGTCTAAAAGTAGACGGTTGCGTTTATAGCAAATCATTAATTAAAATACACAAAAAAATATGCCGAAAATTCTTTATGAATTATTCGGCATATTTTCTATGTAGGGTAAAATCTAAAATATCAATTATTTAGCTTGTTGCAACAACCATGCGTCCTGGAATCTCGGAGCATATTTAGCTTTAATCATATCACGAGCTTCAGCAGCTTGTCCTTTGTCAGGATAACTTGCGACAATCACTCGATACATATTCTTTTCATTCTGAGCAAGGAATGCGTTATAACCTTTCTCTTTCATCTCTTTCATAAGTGCATTAGCATTTGTCTTATTGATGAAACTTCCTACAACAACACTATAATCTTTAAGATTAGCGGCATCTGAAGATTCTACGGCATAAACTTTTTCAACCTGAACAGCAGCACCTGAAGTTTTTGCTGAAGGAGTTATCATAACCGGTTGTTCTGCTTCTACTTCCTCTACAGCTTGTGAAGGTGTAGTTTCTTTAGCTTTCTCATAAGCTGCCTTGTAAGCACTTTGTTTTGATTTACATGATGTGAATCCTACTGATAAGATTACAGCGAATGCGTAAACAAATATCTTTTTCATATTTTAATCTTTTATTACAAAATAGTTTCGCTTTTTCTATAAAGACCCAAAGTTAATAATTTAAAAATTAAGTCATATATATAAAGCAAGTGTTTAAAGTAATAAAAAAACATAAAGTATAATTCAAATCATATTATTCTGATATAGTTTGATTGTTAGTTATGATCTGATTAGTAAATCTTACGCCTATTTAAAGCATTCCTATACTTAGTTGCATTTTGCTGATGCTCTTTATAATTTGTGGCAAAATTGTGAAGTCCGGAAAAATCTTCTTTTGCACACATATATATGAAATCATGTGGCTCACTATCAAGAATACTGTCAATTGTTGTTTTATTAGGTATTCTGATAGGTCCTGGAGGCAATCCTGTATTCTTATATGTGTTATAAGGGGAATTGACTTTAAGATGCTCACTTTTAATTCTTCTTAGAGAAAAATCCTGAAGGGCAAATTTCACTGTAGGATCAGCCTGAAGAGGCATATTCTTTTGCACTCGGTTTATGTATAAACGTCCGACAACACCTCTTTCTTTTACGTTATTAGTTTCTTCTTCCGCAATTGATGCGATAATAGAAACCTCATTTGGCGTTAGACCCATCTTTTCTGCTTTTTTTATACGATCTTCTGTCCAGAATTTATCATATTCCCTTTTCATTCTTGTAAGAAAATCATCAACCGAGGTTGTCCAATAAAATTGATAAGTATCGGGAAGAAACATAGATACAAACTGTTCCTTGCTAAATCCGTATTTATCCTGCATAGTAGGAGAATTCAAAGCTGTAATAAGTTCTTCATTGTCGAACATCAATTGAGATGAGACACGTTTTGAAAACCCATCAAGTGTTCTGATATTGTTAAAAGAAACATTTACCGGCGTTTGCGTTCCGGTAGAAAGATTTCGGTAAACATCAAAAACACTCATCCAAGTATCCACTTTATATGATCCCGCTTTGATCTTCTTATCGTAACGATCAAATTTACTCAAATTCTTAAATTTGCCAATATTCTCTTTTGTTACCTTTGTTGAGAGTGTATCAATAATATCATTATATGATGTAGTTGGCCTGATATTTACTCTGAAACTATACTCAGAGAAAGAAGAAAGTGCATATTTATTATACACTACCATTACTCCCAAAGCAATAACTAAGGCTGTTATAACTGTGAAAAAAAGAAATTTCACTTTATTCGAAATTTTTTTTGTAGTCTTTTCCATCCTAACTATTTCATTTTTAAGTATCACACAAAATTACACAATATTTCCACCAACAAAAGTAAACTAAGGGTATTGTACAGTTAAAAAAAAATATATTTCTTTGCAATGCAAACGGGAATAAAACCTGTTTCAAGGAAGGTTGGGTGAGTGGCTGAAACCAACAGTTTGCTAAACTGTCGTACTCGTAAGGGTACCAGGAGTTCGAATCTCCTACCTTCCGCATAAGCCTCTTGAGAATACTCAGGAGGCTTTTTTGTTTCATTGGTTTCTTATTTCTTTTATGCAAATCCCAATGCTTTTATTTATCAAAAAACTGAATTTCCATTAAAAGAAAAAAGAAACCTGCCAGATATCCGACAATTGTAAAAAGAGTTATATTTTTCAAATACCATATAAAGTTTATTTTTTGAATTCCCATTACTACCACTCCTGCCGTATGTCAAACTTTCTTTAAAAATATTTGATTCAATAAAAGGGTTCAGTATACCACGTGATAAAAATGTAGCGTGTTTTGATGCGGACAAAATTATTTGGCCTCTTGTTTTGAGATCATATAAGATCGGAGATTCATTTATCCCTTTAGGAATGAACAATTATAAGAAAGTAAGTGATTTTTTTTCAGATAATAAGGTTTCAATTATAGATAAGGAAAAAGCTCTTGTATTGGAAAGTGACGACAAAATAATATGGCTTATAGGTTATCGAAATGATAACAGGTTTAGAATATCAGATAAGACACAACGTGTATTGATGATAAGCATACAGGATTAAAATTTAATGTATCTTTTTGCATAAAGAGTATTTCTTTTACAAAGTATCTCATATTTATTCTTTTAATATTGATTAGAAAAAAAAATATATTAATTTTGCATCATAACCGGATACTCCAAAGGTATATGTCTTTATATATCGTTTTATAATCCCATATTTTTTTATTTATATTCTACTGTAACTTATCTTCCCCCTAAGTAGAATAATCAATTGGATAATTTAATACATTTCTCAAATCAATGTATAATATAATAGAAT
>CAMTOJ010000048.1 GCA_947074145.1 uncultured Bacteroidales bacterium | reverse complement strand
TAATCTCCTCTGCAATCTGTTTTGTATTTCCGTAAGGTGAAAGAGCCGGTTTAACAGCAGATGTTTCAACCACAGGATTAATGTCAGGTTCTCCATAAACTGTACATGATGAAGAGAACACAAAAGCTTTAACGCTGAATTCTGTCATCAAATCCATGATATTTAACAAAGAAACAAGATTATTACGATAGTAAAGCATTGGTTTCTGTACTGACTCACCTACTGCTTTGCTTGCAGCAAAATGAATAATACCACTGATATTACCCTCTTTTGTGAATAAACTGCGCAAAGCCTCTATATCATTACAATCTATCTGAGCAAAAGTCGGACGAATTCCGGTAATTTTTTCAATCCCGTCTACAACATCCGCACTTGAATTTGATAAATTGTCAACAATGACAACTTCATACCCAGCCTGCTGTAGTTCAACCGCTGTATGGGAACCGATAAATCCGGTGCCTCCTGTTACTAAAATTTTACCTTTCATAATAACTCGTGTTTTATCTTTAAAATATTTTTGATTTGTATAATTGTTATTTTTTGAATTCGGTCATTTTTATCAACCGATAAAAACATGTATTCGGGAGCAAAAGTATCTAAATATTTTAAAAAAAGATTAGATTATGATGACAATTAAAGGTTATCCATACAAAAAAATGTACTTCATACCTTTATTCCTCATTTTTGAATAATAAACAGTTAAAATCAGACACTAATAATCTTTTTTATATCTAAATATGTTCTCCTAATATAGATAATCAAGAATATGAGAAAAGTAAGATTTTATGATAATCAATAAAATAACATATATGAAACTGCTACTTAGTCTGATTGCTTTTATCTGTTGCTCAGTTGCGATATTTGGTCAGGCAAACATCAAAATAAAAATAGAGGGAATAAAAAATGTTACAGGAAATCTGCATATTGCGCTTTGCAGCAATGAAAAACAATTTCTTGAAGAAGAGAATATCTATAAAGGAAAAATTATTGCGGTGAAGAGTCACACTGAGGATGCCGAATTTGATGTTCCTGCAGGCAATTATGCCATATTAATCTACCAGGATGAGAATGGCAACGGCAAACTTGACAAAAATATTCTCGGTGCTCCAAAAGAGAAATATGGTTTTTCAAACAATGAGTTCGGCCCCGGAGGAAGAAAGCCAAAATTTGAAAAAGCATCTTTTTATGCAGAAAATAAAAAGACTACAAATCTTAAGATCAAATTAAGATAACCCTCATAAAACTAAAAACCGACAGACATATCTCTTAATTGATATCTCTGTCGGTTTCCTTTTTTTATATCGTTACCCTTGCAAAAGGAGTTTTGTCGTAACTGCAAAAATCCTTATCAAGATATTTATAATATCCCGTAATAGCTACCATGGCCGCATTATCGGTAGTAAAAGCAAATTTAGGAATATGAACCTTCCATCCATATTTATCAGCATGATCAAGGAATGCCTGTCTCACTGCCGAGTTAGCAGAAACTCCACCAGCTACGGCAACCTCCTTAATGCCTGTTTCCTTTACAGCCTTACGAAGTTTATCCATAAGAATGTCAACAATTGTCTTCTGAAGTGAAGCACAAAGATTCTCTTTATTCTCCTCAATGAAATTCTCATTAAACTTAATATTATCTCTCAAGGTATAAAGGAAAGATGTCTTCAAACCGCTAAAGCTGTAATCGAACCCTTTAATCTGTGGTTTACTAAATTTGAAACTCTCAGGATCTCCAAGTTTTGCAAGCTTATCAACAATCGGACCACCCGGATAACCAAGACCCATCACTTTTGCACACTTATCAAAAGCCTCCCCTGCTGCATCATCAATTGTCTGCCCTATCACTTCCATATCTTTATATGAGGTAACTTTTATTATCTGAGAATTTCCTCCAGATACTAAAAGACACAAAAATGGATATGAAGGCTGATCGGTATCATCTTCTGACTCTTTTATAAAATGAGCCAAAACATGTGCCTGAAGATGATTAATATCTACCATCGGAATTCTCAATCCTGAAGATAATCCTTTGGCAAAAGAAGTTCCTACTAAAAGCGACCCCATAAGACCGGGACCTCTTGTAAAAGCCACTGCGCTAAGATCCTCCTTTGTGATTCCCGCACGTTTGATAGCTTCAGAAACAACAGGAACGATATTCTGCTGATGACATCTTGATGCCAACTCAGGCACAACCCCTCCATAAGCTTCATGTACGGCCTGACCTGCAGTTACATTCGATAGAATCACTCCGTCAGCAATTATTGCTGCCGAGGTATCATCGCATGAAGATTCTATCCCTAAAATTATTGTTCTTGACATTATAATGTGAGTTTTCTAATTTCTTTATTATTTACAGTTTGCAAAGTTAATTATAAATTGATTTTTTTCATATCATATATTACCTATTAGATAATTAATAATTCTCAAAATTCACTCTTCAAGAAACCTCAATGCTATTTTTCATTGTTTATATCACATAAAAGATATGTAATAAGTTGCTGAAACAGTTATTACTATCTTATAGTTCTAACTAAACAGATTAATCATGGCAATAAAAAAAGTATGGATAGAAGAAGGGTGCATCGCATGTGGTAATTGCGAATCAGTTGCTCCCAAAATATTCAAAGTGACTGATCAAAGTCATGTAATAGAGAATGCTCCGATTAGTGAATATGAGGCACAAATCAAGGAAGCGGCAGAAGAGTGTCCTGCGGGAGTCATTAAATATGAAGAAGATTGATAAAACAATTTTAATCGGGTTTTAAATTTTCTATACTAATTATAGTTGTATGATGATATATTACATATTTATCCTACAACTATATTTTTTACATTTTCAACATCTTTATTCTGATATTCATTCTTATTTTTGTGCCGATATTGGAAGAAGTCAATCTTTTATTTTAATTCGTCATAAATCATCAGGAATGAGAAAAACACTATTTCTTATTATTTCATTATTAATTATACTGTTTTTCGGTTTAAATCTCACTTGGGGATCCGTCGAGATACCTCTTAGATCAATCATTAATATATTGACTCTTTCGGGAGAAGAAAAAAGCAGTTGGGAATATATCATTTTATACTCCCGACTACCACAAGCCATTACAGCGACTCTGGCCGGAGCCGCCCTTGCCTGTTCCGGGTTATTGCTTCAAACCATTTTCAACAATCCACTTGCCGGACCATCGATATTAGGTGTTGATTCGGGCGCAGGGCTCGGCGTTGCTCTGACAATGATGTTTTTTGGTGGAACAATAGGCGGTATCGCCGGATTAACCACAGTAAGTGGTTATTTTGCTATAATTATCTCTGCATTTATAGGATCAGGCGTAATACTTGCTGCCATTATATTTTTCTCAACTATAATAAAAAGCAATCTGATGCTACTTATCACCGGTATAATGATAGGTTATCTCACATCGGCATTGGTATCAATACTTAACTTCTTTTCATCTGAAAAAACAGTTTTTGCATATACAATATGGGGAATGGGCGATTTTTCATCTGTTTCATTAAATATGCTGCCTGTGTTTGGAGGATTGATTTTTGCAGGTCTTATTCTTGCTCTTTTACTAATAAAACCACTCAACGGGATACTGCTCGGTGAACGATATGCCGAAAATCTCGGTGTAAATGTAAGATTGCTAAGAGTCCTTATTTTCCTTTCCACAGGAATACTTACTGCAGTTACAACTGCCTTTTGCGGTCCGGTTTCTTTCATCGGGCTTGCAGTGCCTCATGTGGCAAGAATGATGTTTAAAACATCAAACAACAAAGTGCTTATGCCTGCCACCATTTTGTGCGGTTCAGCTATTTGTCTTTTATGTAATCTGGCAAGCAACTGCCCGGGATATTCATATACTATACCACTTAATGCAATCACAGCATTAATCGGTGCTCCGGTGATAATATATGTCATAATTACACAACGTAGTTTAAAAGCAAATTAACAAAAAGATATATGTCTAAATCAGCTATCGTTTTAAATGCCCAACATATAGATATAGGCTACCTGAAAGGAAAAACCGTTCAGAAGCTTGTTCATAGCGACATATCTTTCACTCTTAAAAGCGGGGAACTTACTTCACTTATCGGACCTAACGGAGCGGGTAAATCAACTTTGATAAGAACTATTTCCGGATCTCAACCTGTCATATCGGGATCTATAACTATAAACGGGAAAGAGATTAATCAATATAAAAGAGCAGATTTGTCTCGGCTGATAAGTCTTGTTTTGACCGATCGCGGCTATATCGATTCACTTCGTGTAAGAGAAGTTGTTGCTTTAGGAAGACATCCTTATACCGGTTTTTTCGGAAGATTAACATCTGAAGATGAATCAATCATTAACAGAGCAATGAGAGATACGGGAATATATGAAAAAAAGGATTCGTTTGTTTCAGATCTTTCCGATGGTGAAAAACAGAAGACAATGATAGCGAAGGCGCTGACTCAGGAGTCTGACATTATCATTCTCGACGAACCTACATCTTTTCTTGATATTATTTCACGAATTGAGATAAATAATCTGCTACGCAAATTAGCCAAAGAAAACAATAAAACCATACTTCTTTCCACTCACGATCTTGAACAGGCTCTTATCTCATCCGATAAACTTCTGCTTCTTTCTAAAGAGAACGGGATAACAGAGGGGGTGCCGGAAGATCTTATTTTCAACGGTCAGCTTGACAAACTTTTCCCACACGAAACGATAAATTTTGATCTTAAAGCGGGTAGTTTTGTAATGTGCAACAACAACACAAAAACAATCTTTATCTCGGGCAATGACTCTCTATCCCATTGGGTAGAAAACATGATTCGTCGTTACGGATTTATACGTTCATCGGATAATTCCAATTCTGTTTGTTGTATCGACATTATTGATAAAAATCATTTCACTGTTAAAATTAAAGATGAATCCCTTAAGGAAATATCATCTTTTGTGATGCTTAAAAATATTATTGAAGAGTTATAATCTATAAATCCTGATTATTATCATCTATTTATTTTTTTACACACAACTCCCCTTTTTCATCTTTTTATATCCATTTTTTCATTTCCCTTTGACAGTTTTCTGAAAGGTCAAAACCTTTTTTGACACCATAACTTTTTTCGAATAACTCCATTGCTATGGCCGGCAAACCAAGTAGCAATGACCGGGTTGTTTATTAGCTAACGAACACTCCGCTTATTGCTGAGGTGTTTTTGATCATTGCTACCGAATAAACCGGAGATAGCATTGATGCTAAAAAAGGGTCGGCAGAGATAAAAAAAGGTTCTTAGGTAATTAGAAATTTCGTTTTGTTTATATCAATTCATGATTTATAAATACATATTAGAATCTATCATCTCAAATAACAAAAACAAAAAAGCCGTGATACGATTATATAATATTATAATCATATCACGGTTTATTTAATTTTCTGATCTATTACAATAGTTCATCCAGTTTATTATACTAAATGAATGCTATTTTAATAGATAAGATATTTAATCTGTCCGTATTAAGTATAGAAAATTTAAAGCAGATATTTCTCAATTACATGAGCAACACCATCCTCCTCATTTGAAAGAGTGATATAGTTAGCTGCCGCCTTAACAGTATCATTTGCATTTTCCATTGCAACGCCAAGTCCTGCAAGTTCGATCATAGAAAGATCATTATAGCCATCGCCACAAGCTATCATATGTTCTTTAGTAAGAGAAAGTCTTTCAAGAAGCAGATTCAAAGATGCAGCCTTGTCGATACCATGAGGAACAAGTTCAAGAAAAAAAGGCTCGGAACGATAGATATTCATATCGGTTCCCAATTCATCCTTCATAATCTGTTCAAGAGGAATAAGATTATCGGCATCACCAACAATCAGACATTTATTGACCGAACCGGTTAGCTCATTTACAAAATCACCTACTTGGCGCACAGGCATTTTATTAAGAAACGCTTCGTAATCAACATATTTATTCTCCTTTGCCTCAGTTACGATATCCTGATCCATATATGATACTATCTCTACACCATGCTTTTTAGCCATCTCGTAAGATGGAGAGATCATATTTTTATTCAATAGTTTTTCAAAAATAACCTCTTTTGTAGCCCAGTTTATTATTGTACCACCGTTGAACGAAAGAATATAACCCCCATATTTTGCAAGACCGATCTCTTCAGCCAATGGTACGATACCATAAGTTGGTCTGCCGGAAGCAAGAACAACAATTATCCCCTTTTCCATAGCTTTTATAAGTGTCTCTTTAGTACGAGCGGTGATCTCTTTTTTCTTATTGGTAAGTGTTCCGTCAAGATCGAGAACAAGTATTTTATAATCGGAAGTAGAAAGCATAACAACAATAATCTTCTTTAAATTCTTAAATAATTACCTCTAAACACAATAGAATACATTTTTATTTGGATATAAATCTTATGACAAAATCCTTTGTATCTACTAATTGGATACAAAGATAAATAAATAAGAGATTAAATACCAATTATTTAATAACGCGTTCAAAAAATTGCTTTTTATAACTTCTGCCAATTGGTAAAATACTATTATTAACAGATACAGAATCTTTTTCGATAACGTTGATCTTATCGATAGCAACCATAAACGATCTGTGGATACGAATGAATTTGTCGGCAGGAAGAATCGACTCCATTGTTGAAAAATTCATAAGAGTCATTATTTTTTTATCAGTGGTATGAATACGCAGATAATCCCTCATCCCCTCAATATAAAGAATAGAATTTATATTGATTTTTTCTATTCTGTTTTCCGATTTAACTGTGATATAATCTACCTTTTCCGCCTCTGAAATATTAGCTGAATCACGGCTACTTTTTATCTTTTCGATAGCTTTCAGAAAGCGTTCGTATGAGAATGGCTTCAAAAGATAATCATCAACCTCGTATTCGAACCCTTTTAGAGCATATTCCTCATAAGCGGAAGCAATTATCACAGATGGACGATTTTGAAGTTTATCAAGAAATTCGAAACCTGAAAGTTCACTCATTCTGATATCAAGAAATATCAGATCAATACGATTATCCTTAAGAAAATCGAGCGCTTCAACAGGATTTTGAAACGATCCTTTCAGATCTATCAAACCCGATTTGTCAATAAAAGTCTCAACTTTCTTTCTTGCCAAAGGCTCGTCATCTATTATTATTGCAGTGAGCTGTTTCATATTATCTAAACAAAATTTTCAGGATCAAACCTTATGATTAGTTTCACATAAAAACGATTATCTTTTTTCTCTATATTAAGAGTATAATTTTTTTTATATATAAGTTTCAATCTTCTTTCGACACCGTAAAGTCCGAAACCTCCCTCCTTCTTTTTTTCCTCATCATTCAAATCAAAAGAATTATCCATTTCAAATTCAAGAACTCGTCTGTCTGCCTTAATAGAAATGTTTATTGCCGCGTCGGAAGTTTTATCACGACAATGCTTAAACCCGTTTTCAATAAAGGTCGTCAGAATCATCGGCGCGATAAATATATCTTTTTCATCAGTTATATCCTTATTGAAAACTATAGCTTGCGGATTATCATATCTTATCTTTTGAAGATCGAGATACTCCTCAATATGAAGCAACTCCTCAGTCATTGAAACATACGGTTTCTCAGTCTGATAAGTCATATAACGCATTAAAGAGGAAAGTTTCAAAATCGCAGTAGAAGCCTTATCCTGATCAATCCAGATAAGCGAATCAATATTATTGAGAGTATTATAAAGAAAATGAGGATTTATACGACTTTTTAGTAATTTATTCTCCGTTTCTAACTTTCTAAAATTTATCTCCCTTAATTGTTCTGCTTTAACAACTCCAAATAATGAATAAAGCACAAGAAGAATATCACTTGTATAGAAAAGATAGTCGGGAAAATCATATTCCCTGCCTTTAGAAAGATTGAGTTTATATAATATGGCTAAAGTAAATCCGGAAAGTATAATTACAAAACATTTGAAAAGCATTAGCAATATGACCTTAGGATTATATTGTCTTAACTCCCCTACCATTCCGACATTGAAAAATTTAAATACTTCAGTAAATATCAGACAAACAATTATGATAAGTATCGCAATTATCGCAGGTATAAGTATCGGAAGAAATCCCGAATCAAGATCTTCAAAAAGAATACCTGTCAGTTTGAATAGTATGACTATACCAAGAACTGATATAAGCAGGATGCGGATAAAGACTTTTGAATAAGAGAAGATGCTCCGGTGTCTGGTCATAATTGTGGTGAATGAATTTTTTGCTTGGTAAAGATACAAAACAATTACGTTACATCGGTAAAGTAAACTCGTCTCTATAATAAGGAAGATAAATTCAAACTGCTAATATAAACTAGTTTTGAACGATGAGTTATTCGTATTAAATCAATCAAAAAGTTTTAGAAATTTCTTTATTTCGTTCTTTTTCGTTATGTTTTTATCCATTCTTATAGCATCAATTTATCCGCATATTCCTACTTTGTTTGTATGATACTGAATAGCTTTTATTCAAATAATGTTACTTATGATCTCTTGGTTTAAATATAATAGATAGTATTGTATGGAAAAAATTTGTGTGAAGGAGCATTATTTATAACATCAAAGGCATTTATAGATTCTGGAAAAGAAGATGAGAGATTCTATGGTTGGGGGCTAGAAGACTGGAATCGAGTTGCAAAGTGGAATGTATTAGGGTATCGCTTGTATAGATCTAAGGGGGCGATGTTCCATTTGTTTCATCCGCGAGATATCAATGGCCACCATAGTTGGGAGGAACAAAAAAATTCTTTTTCTATCCTTGAGCAGACGAAAAAACCTTTACCTTTAAAATTATAAACATAAATTATTATGACAAAAATTGAAGTTTACAGCGTTAGTTCACAAAATAGTGATGGCACAGCGAAAGGGACATCAAGTAATCCTCCTAAAAGGGGATATATGATTAAGATAAACAAATTTATTGCTGTATTGGGTATGATCGCTATATGCTGGGGGGTGCCTTTTACAGGAATGTCATTGGCACAGTCTGTTTCTGATATAGAACATATAAAAAATTTTTATGTACGCTATATGGAGGCTATAGAAGAATCTGACCGTGAAATGATAAATACGTTGAAGCATAATTTCCTCACTCAGGAGATGCAAGCTAAAATGGGGCGTTTGATCGATGCTACAGGTTTCGATCCGTTGCTACGTGCACAAGATGTATCTCCCTTTGGTATACAAACCCTGCAATGTAGGCATTTGGAAGATGATTGGTATATGGTATCATACCACTGGGGTGAGATGGACAGTGTTGGTATTCATATTCCCCTTAGAATTGTAAAGGATGCGGAAGGGCAGTCGCGTATTGGGTATGTAACACCGGCATCTGAACGACAAGGTTACGGCAATCAAATCTTTGACATTTCTGAAGTAGTTATTGAAGGTGATAAGGATGCTTGCACGTTTATTGAGACATTCTTCAAAGCGTATGTCTATCCATACGTTAGGATGCTCCCTTCTCTTGATCAGGATCTGGAGCGTTTGCGCCAAACCTATTTTACGCCTGATATGCAAAAAAAATATGTCACTATCTCACAAATGTTTCTAGAAGATGCAAGCCCGATAGATCCCTTGATTGGTAAGGCTGATTTTGATGCGTTCTGGTATAGTTCGATAATGGTTGCACCTATAGAAGATAATATATTTAAGATTTGGTATAATACAGGCTATGGTGTTACCTATGTTAAACTGACTGTGACGCGTCAGAACGGGGAATACCGCATTTCAGAGCTGAATTTGGATTGGTCTCTATATTCTTTCTAGGATGTTTGGTGATTAATTCTTACAACCGTAAACTTAACATATTATGATGAAATTATAAATGAACGCATAGATTTTGAGATTCCTCAATCTTAAGGTACTGATAGTTATTTTTTTATCTTAATCGTTATATCTTCGTTTGCTCAACGGCCAAATGTTGAGCAAACGAAGGATGTGTTGTCGTACATTTGGCAAGTCCAATAGAATAATTGAGCAAAAAAATGGATCAGATATATAAGTAACATAAATAAAAAAATAAAGCTCCGAATACCTTTTTGTATCCGAAGCTTTAATATCATAATAATAAATTTTACTCTTTTAAATTCTAAAGAAAATCAGTTTCCCAATCTCTAGCAAATCGGCTCGACTCCTTACTTTCGTGCCGATTTGCTATAATAAGACGAATTGGTATAATTCAGAATTTTATTACAATTCAAAGATTATACTTTTTATTTTATCCAACAAAAAGAATCGGCAAACGACATTAATTAATCGACAAATGGAATATTGAGGTGTTTTGTAGATTAAATATGATTGAATTCAAGAGTAAAGGTGGTCCCTTTTCCCTCTTTAGAGTCTACATGAATTGTTCCGCTGTGAAGGCGCACTATCCTATCGACAAGAGCCAGTCCGATACCGTTTCCTTTATATGTATCTCCGTTTTTTCCTCGATAAAAGGGTTCAAATATCTTTTCTATATCTGTCGGTGAAATCCCTATTCCCGAATCCTCAAAACTGATGGCAACTTTTGATTGTCGGAATGTTATGATTACACTAGATTTATGATCGGGAGAAAATTTGCATCCGTTTTCCAAAAGATTGACAAAGGCTGTGCGGATCAGATATTCATTTCCCTTGATAGTTACAAAAGTATCATCGTCGGAATCCTCATCAAACTGCAGATCTATATTATAATCTTTGTTCGCTTTTGTTATTATCGTTATAGCATCGAGTAATATTTCATCAAGACGGATTATACTTTTTGATATTCTATCCTCCTGAATCTCTGTTTTGGCAAGGTCCATTATTCCGTTGGAAAGACGTTCTATATTTCTTGCATCATTCAGAGCTCGTTCAACTACCATCTTATAATCTTCATTAGATCGGTCTTTATGAAGTGAGAGTTCGAGTTCAGCGATAAGTGCTGACATTGGAGTACGTAGTTCATGTGATACATTGCTTAAGAACATCTCCTGCGCCTTAAATGATTTTTCGAGTCTGTCAAGAGTGTCATTGAAGGTCATAGCCAACTCCCCTATTTCATCGTTTTTATTCTCAATCTCTAATCGTTCACTTAGGTTGGATGCTGTAATCTTATCAACCTGACGAATAATCCTGGTAACCGGTTTTAATACGATTCTTGCCATATAATAACTAATGCTTAACAATGCAACAAAAGAGATTAGCCATACAGCTAAGAGGCGCACATTAAGTATTGACAACATATCATAACCATCCTCAGGGTATAGAAGCTCTTCAAGTATCACAAATACACCAATCACAAGAATAGCTGTTAAAACCAGATATCTAAGTGTCAAACTTGTTTTTATCTTCATTTTATGATAAGAATTTGTCATACAACAAAACACAATAAATATAATAGGAATAGAGATGACAGAGATTCATCAATTGACTTTATTAGAAAATATAAATCCCATACCGGCTCTTGTGTGAATTAATTTGGGATTAAAGTTTTTGTCAATCTTCTTTCTCAAATAGTTGATATATACATCTATAAAGTTTGTTCCCGTATCGAAATGGGTGTCCCATACTTTTTCGGAAATCTCACTTCTGGAAAGAACTCTTTCCGGATTTTTCACAAAGAAAAGTAAAAGATTATATTCTTTAGGTGTCAGAGTTATTAATATATCATTACGATATACACTCTTTGTTTTCAGGTCAATAACAAGGTCTGCATAAGATATTTTTTCAGGATTCGCAGTATTGCATCTCTTAAGCAGAATCCTTATTCTGGCATCAAGTTCTCTGAAATCGAAAGGTTTTACCATATAATCGTCCGCCCCGGAATCAAAACCTTCAAGCTTATCGTCGGTCGTACCAAGAGCTGTAAGCATTAATATGGGGATCGAACTGTTTATTTCTCTTATTTGTCGACAAAGATCGAATCCACTTCCATCGGGAAGCATTACATCGGAAACAACTATATCAAAATCGGTTGATTTGAATGTTCTTAAAGCATCAACTACATTGGATGCAAGAGTCACTCTGTGCTCCAATTCTTGCAAACCTCTTTGGAGAAGTTCTGCTACTCTTTTTTCATCTTCAATTACAAGGATATTTGCCATATAACAAAAATACAAAATTTGATTCAGCATGATCTATTCTAATGATTTTCTAATAATTATTTAATAACTCTCTAACAGAGATTATGATAGGCTAACAATAGTTTTGCACATAAAAAAAGATGTCAAGATTTATTCATTCAATCATTACACTCTCTTTATCATTTCTTATCCTCCCCTCGTTGAGTGGCGAAACATTGAGATTAGAGTCAAAAGAGATAGAGAGATTGTTTCTAGAACAAAACCGAGAGCTTATTGCTGAAAAGATGAATATCTCAATCGATGATGCAAGAATTGCCGAAGCTAAAGTGTGGGAGAATCCCGAGTTAAGCATTGGAGATATTAATTTTTGGAAAAAGAAACCTGTCGATAATGATGGTGTCCCGATGGAGTATTCAACTCAATTCTCTGTTGAGCTTAGTCAGATGATAGCCATATCGTCAAGAAGATCGAAAATGGCTTCAGTAGAGAAAGCAAATAAACAGATCTCTTTGAAAGAGTATGAACAGTTTCTTCTTGAGTTGAAAATAGAGCTCAGGTCTACCCTATCACGAATTATTTATCTTGAAGAGTTCGGATCACTTCTTAATAATCAGATAAGTATGTGTCAGGGAATAGTAACCGGATATGGTAATCTCTATAAAAAGGGTGATATAAGTCTTAATGAGTTGATGAGAATAGAGTCGTATATCCTTTCGTTGAATTCTGATAATACTCAGTGTGACATTGAACTAAACACTCTTTATTCGGCTCTTAAGAATCTGTTATTTCTTGATCCTGCCGTTTCACTTTCTATTGTAAATGAAGAGAATATCTTCCCTCTTCCACAATCTTTAATTTATAGTGAACTTCTAACTAAATCACTTGAGAATAATCCGGAACTTGAAACTTCAAGATTATATAATGAGTGTTTTAAAAGAGAGATATCGTATCAGAAGTCTTTGGCTATTCCTGATCTAAATGTTTCCCTGAGATATGATCGTTATGGAGGTGTTTGGAAGAACTATTTCGGGATCGGAGTCGGTATGCCAATCCCTGTTCTTAATAGAAACAAATCGGGTGTAAAGGTGGCGAAACTTCAGATGGAACAGAATGAAATTAAGACTGAAAACATCATAAACTCGCTTAAAAATGAGATGCATGAGGCGATCAACAATTATACATTGACATATGATCTATTCGAGAGATCTGTAAATAATGAGTCTTTACATCAGATGGACACTATGCTTGAGAGATATAATAAAAGCCTGTTGTCTAAAGAGATATCAATGATTGAGTATATCGATTATATCGAGAGTGCAAGGGAGACAAAGGATATTATAAAGAAAACAGAGTATGAGCTTAGAGTGCAATTAAATAGAATTGAGTACTTAACAGGAGGTGAATTAAAAAATGAAAACTAAATATATCATATTATTTATGCCATTGATTATGATGGCTTGTAATGGCGAAAAGAGTGTGACTGAGAATAATCATAAGATCTCAGATAAGTTTACAGATGCTGTAAAAACAATAAATCCCCAAATTAAAATTATTGAGAAAGAGATCGTTCTTAACGGAAAGGTGGTATCAGATCCTGATAAGACAATTAATTACAGCTCATTACTGGACGGAGTGATAATTAAAAGCAATTTCAAATTCGGACAATATGTAAAGAAAGGGGAACCGATGCTTGAGATACGTTCTTCCGAACTTAGCCGTTTACAGTCTGAACTTATTGTTGCCAAGAGAAATCTGGAGAGTAGTGAAACAAAATTCAAAAATCAAATGATCTCCGAACCTGAATATATCAGTGTTAAAGCTGAAATGGAACGAATAAAAGATGAACTTGAACTTTATGGAGAGAGTAAAGGGAATGGGATCTTCGAAATAAAGTCGCCTTCTTCAGGATTCGTTGTTTATAAATTCGGACATACAGGGACTCCATTTACTGCCGGTGAGAATCTTTTCACAGTAGCTGATATAAATACAGTAAGGGTCGAGGCTAACATATATGCAGGTAATCTGCAGTTTATTGAGGAGGGACAAAGTGCCGAACTTACTTCAATAGCGTACCCAGATCATATTTTCAAGGGTAAAATAAATTATGTTTCCCAGATTTTCGATCCTGAAGACAGAACTCTTAAAGCCCATATAAATATTGAAAATAAAGATCTGAAGCTTAAACCTGAGATGAGCATGATGATAAAGATTGTGGCTCCTGAAAAGATATCTATGACTTCGGTTCCTAAAGAGTCATTGATTTTCGATAACAACAGTTATTATGTTGTGGTCAAAAATAATGAATACGAGATACGTTCGGTAGATATATATCAAAACAATAATAGTGTGTCATATATATCATCAGGAATTAAAGAGAAAGATAATGTTGTGATCTCAAATCAGTTATTGATCTATAATGAATTAAAGGGAAAATAGAATGCATAAGTTTATTGAAAATCTGATTGGCTTTTCTCTGAAAAATCATCTGCTTATTTTATTTATGACCGGGTTACTTTTTGTGGCCGGTATAGTTTGTTATAAACACACTCCTATCGAAGCTTATCCTGATGTTACCAATACAAGGGCTAAGATAATTGTACAATGGCCCGGAAGAAGTGCTGAAGAGGTTGAGAAGTTTATAACTCTGCCAATAATGAAACAGCTAAACACGATCCCCAGAAAAACTGATGTTAGATCAACATCTTTGTTCGGGTTGTCTGTTGTTACAGTTCTTTTCGAAGATGGCGTAGATGACTTCTTTGCTCAACAGTATGCATCCAACAGAATGCAGGAACTTAACCTGCCTGATGGAGCGGAGATATCTATCGAGCCGCCAAGTGGTGCAACGGGTGAGATATTCAGATATATTTTGAAAAGTGATCTTCCTATAAAAGAGGTTTCAGCTATTAATGATTGGGTTGTAGAGAGAGAGCTTTTGTCAGTTTCGGGAGTTGCTACTATTGCAACATTCGGTGGTGAAGAGAAGATATATGAGATTAGTGTAAATCCTGTGGAACTTGCACATTACGGTCTATCTCCCCTTGAGTTGTTTGAGGCTGTCGGCAGAAGTAATATTAATGTTGGCGGAGATGTAATTCAAAAAGGATCACAGGCTTATGTTGTAAGGGGGCTCGGACTTCTTGAGAGTATAGAGGATATTGAGAATATACTTATTGAGATGAAGGGAAATACTCCTGTAAGAGTGAAGGATGTGGCATCAGTTTCTATTTCGGCAAAACCACGTCAGGGACAGGTGGGATTGAATGATGACGATGATGTTGTTCAGGGTATTGTGATAATGCTTCGCGGGCAAAACCCGGGAGAGGTAATTGCAGCCTTAAAGGAGAAGATTGATGATCTTAATGAGCGAATTTTACCAAAAGAGGTACGTATTGTTCCTTTTATGGATAGAACGAAACTTGTCGATTCAACAATATCTACTGTAATGAAGAATATGACTGAGGGGATTTTACTTGTCTCTCTTGTAGTTTTTATTTTTCTTTTTAACTGGAGAACAACATTTATTGTAGCATCTGTTATTCCTCTCTCCTTCCTGTTTGCTGTCATTATGCTAAGGATTCAGGGATTGCCAGCCAATCTTATCTCTATGGGTTCTCTTGACTTTGGATTACTTCTCGACGGAACTTTAGTTATAGTAGAGGTGATATATGTCTCCTTACTCAAGAAGTCGGATGCGCTTGGAGGAAAATACACTAATGCTCTAAAGAGTGGCACAATAAAGCGAAGTGCCGGTTCTGTGGCTTCACATATTTTCTTCGCCCAGATTATTCTGATGGTTGCCCTTATTCCTATCTTTTCATTTCAAAAAGTGGAGGGGAAAATGTTCTCGCCTCTTGCTTTTACTTTGGGTTATGCCCTACTCGGTTCGTTGATTCTTTCACTTACTTATGTTCCGGTGATGTGTAAGCTATTACTTAAAAAACCAATAAAAGAGAGATCGCTGGGGATAACTAAAAAAATGATTATTGGCGTTGAGTCATTATATCATATGACTTGCCGTCACAGAAAAACTACTGTCGGTGTTTTCCTTACTGTTTTATTTGCATGTCTTGTAAGATTTATGTTTTGGGGAACTGAGTTTATCCCAAGTATGAATGAAGGAGCAATCTATATAAGGGCAACGTTACCTAATAGTATCAATCTGACTGAGAGTGTCAAGTTGACCAAGGAGATGAAAGCTAAGTTAAGGGAGTTTGATGAGGTAGAATATATACTTACACAGACAGGACGTCCAAATGACGGAACTGATGCGACCGGATTTTTCAATATTGAGTTTCATACAGAATTAAAGCCGGAAAAAGAGTGGAAAAGAAAGGTTAGTAAAGATGAATTGATATCGCAAATGCAAGAAACACTTTCTATTTATCCGGGCATTATTCTTGCTTTTTCTCAACCTATACAGGATAATGTGGAGGAATATGTTGCCGGTGTGAAAAGTGCTCTTGTTATTAAAGTGTTTGGCAATGATCTGCATCAAATAGAGGGAATTGCAGATGATGTAGCTTCTCAAATAAAGAGGATTGGAGGAATTGAGGATGTAAATGTTTTCAGATCAATCGGTCTTCCTGAGCTTCAGATTAAACCGCAGGAGGTAAAAATGGCTCAGTACGGAGTTTCTATTGCGGATGTTCAAGCTGTTATAGAGATGGCTGTTGGAGGAAAAAGCGCAACTTCTTTTTATGAAGAAGAAAGAACTTTTGATGTGGTTTTACGCTTTGAGGAAAAATACAGGAGCGATGAGAATAAGATTGGAGATATATTAATCCCGACAATGGATGGAAACAATATGGTCCCTTTAAAAGAGATTGCAGACATCTCATCTGTTACCGGTCCTGCATTTATTTACAGAGAGGGATCAAGCAGATATGTAGGTGTCGGATTCAGCATAAGAGATCGAGATTTGGGTTCTGCAATTAAAGAAGCTCGTGATATTGTAGATACCAATATTAATTTACCTAAAGGTATAAAGCTTGAATGGGCTGGTGAATTTGAGAGTCAGCAAAGGGCTAATAAACAGTTAGCTGTTATAGTGCCTGCCGTACTCCTTCTAATCTTATTTTTGCTCTACATGAATTTTGGAAATGTAAAAGATACGATGATTGCAGCAAGTACTATGCCTTACGCTTTTATTGGTGGTTTTATCTCTTTATGGATTTGTGGTATCCCTTTTGGTATTTCGGGCGGTATCGGATTTATAATACTTTTCGGTATAGTTTCAATTGACAGTATTTTGTTTACATCGTTGATGAAATCTCTACTTATTAAAACCAGAGATATTAATTATGCCACCGATCAGGCTATTAAGACAAGGATAAGGGCTGTATTAATGATATCATTAATGGGTTCGTTCGGATTATTGCCGGCAGCATTGTCATCAGGTATGGGTTCTGAGGTTCAAAAACCGATGGCTGTAATGATAGTGGGTGGAATACTTATATGCCTTTTATTATCGTTTACCGTTTTACCTCAGGTATTTTTCTTTTCATACAGAAATAGTGATCTAAACAGAAAAAAAAATAATACATAGTAACAGTTGGCAGGTTTTTATTTTGTAGCTTTTAATTAGTGTAAACTACAGGAGAGAAAAATTATACAAGTTTCTTTTCTGTAGTTTTTATTTTATCCAACTTTTAAATTTACTTAATTTTTAAGCATTATTTGTTTATTTACTTTAAGCTTTAATATATTTGGGATTGAAACTAAATTTAATACACAGATTTACGATAACACATTAAACAATTATAATAGAGGAATATACTCATTTGTATATTTAATAATTGCATTTGTCAGATCTATTTAACAATTACCATAATATATAATTACACACTACCATTTATCATGAAAAAAATTACTTCACTCGTCCTTGCGTCGTTGTCGCTTGGCACTCTCTTTAATGAGACTAAAGCTCAAACAAACTATAATTATGAAGAGATTCAAAAGGAAAATCTTGGAAGAGGTTTGATTGCAATACGACAAAGCTCAATCAAAGTATTCTTAACCTGGAGATATCTTTCATCCGATCCTACTGATATAGCATTTAATGTTTATAAAGAGGGAACGTTTATTCGCCAAACATCTAGAACTTCTTTTATTGATGTAAATGGAGACAGAAGCATTGATGTTACCTATAAATTGGTTCCTGTAATCGATGGAGTTGAACAAACAGAAATGGCACGTGAATATACCCTACCGGCGAACTCTAAAACAGGTTATCTTGAAATACCTTTGGATAAACCGGATCCGGGGGTTACTCCTGCCGGTGAGCAATATACTTATTCGGCAAATGATGTAAGCGTTGGCGATGTAACCGGTGATGGAGAGTTTGAGATAATATTAAAATGGGATCCATCTAATTCTAAAGACAACTCTCATACAGGTTATACCGGGAATGTTTATTTTGATTGTTATAAACTCAATGGCGAAAAGTTATGGAGAATTGATATGGGTGTAAATATCAGAGCAGGTGCGCATTATACACAGTTTCTTGTTTACGATTTTGACGGCGACGGGAAATCGGAGATTATTATGAAAACTGCCGACGGAACAAAAGATGGAGTTGGCAATTTTGTTGGAAATAAAAACAATGATCATAGAGATGATGCAGGACTTATTTTAAAAGGGACTCAATATCTTACTGTATTTAACGGAGAAACAGGTGCGGCTATGTCTTCGATAAGTTATATTCCTCAATTGGGTGATTTAAATTATTGGGGAGATACTTATGGAAACAGATCGGAACGTTATCTTGCTTGTACGGCTTTTCTTGATGGTAAAAAACCTTCTGCTGTAATGTGCAGAGGTTATTATTATGGGCAAAGTGGAAAAGGTCCGGGTAGAACGGTAATAGCTGCATGGGATTGGGATGGAAAGAAACTTACAAATAAGTGGACTTTTGATACTCAGGTTTCTAAATGGTATGACTGGCGAGGACAAGGTTATCATAGTGTAAGAGTTGCGGATGTTGATTCAGACGGATGTGATGAAATAATATATGGATCAATGGTTGTAAACAACGACGGAAACGGCTTATATAATACATATTTAGGACATGGAGATGCTCATCATCTGACTGTTTTTGATTCATCGTCCGATAAGTTAGGATTGTGGAGTTGTCATGAAGACAAAGTAAATGGAAGTACTTTCCGAGATGCAGGTACAGGTGAAATACTGTTTCAGGTGCTAAGTGGAGACGATGTAGGTCGTTGTATGGCGGCTGATATAGATCCTACTCATAAAGGTGTAGAGATGTGGTCATCAAGATCCGGAGGAATAAGAAATGTAAAAGGAGAAGTAGTTAATTCATCAAATTCCGGAGTTTCCATGAATATGGGAATTTGGTGGGACGGAACTCTTCTTAGAAATCTTCAGGATGGCACAGCCATCACTAAATATAATTATAAATCAGGAGCAGCAACAGTTTCTTTAAATGCGACAGGTTGTGTGTCTAATAACGGAACGAAGTCAACTCCTTGTCTTATTGCCGATATGTATGGAGATTGGAGAGAGGAAATTATTCTTAGGGAAGAAGATGACACAAAATTGCGACTATATGTTAATTGTAAAGATTCCATTGCTTATAAATTCCATACTTTTCTTGAAGATCCTGTTTACAGATCAAGTGTAGCGTATCAAAATGTAGGATATAACCAACCTACTAATGTCGGATTTTATTTCGGAGCTGATCTTGGAACCTTAATGACTTCTGAATTGACAGATAATGGATGGATTCTTGATGCAGGGATGAAATATGACAAATACGAATGGTGGTATAATGGAGAAATTATTGGCAATGAAAGATTATTGACTGTACCAATTGGAGAACTTGAAGGTGGTACAGAAAATACTATTATATTAAAATCTCTTTTTAGAGGTCATTATTTTCAAGAGAGTGCAAAGGCTAATATTCCAATGTCTATAAAAAAAGATAGAGATGAAGATTTCTATGTAACACAGTCAAAGGATAAGCTTGTTCTTACTTTCCCATCTTCTTTTTCAGGTAAAACTATTGAGATATTTAATATGTTGGGAGCTCGTGTGGATTCTCATATTATACCATCGGGTTCTATAAATATCACAATACCTACCGCTAACTTTAATAAAGGAGCATATATTCTAAATATAACTTTACCTAATAAAAAAATATCAAAGAAAATAATCATTACTTAGTTTGTAATGACTATTTTTTGTTACTTAATATTTAATAGTAAAAAGAGGGAATCATTCGTTTTCAATGATTCCCTTCTTGATATATTATCATAATTTATTTGCTATTTTTGATGCTATACACGGACCGGAATATATCATAGCCGAATAGATTTGAATAAGATCCGCACCTGCTTCTATCATAATTTTGGCATCATTTATATCCATAATACCTCCGCCGGCAATAACGATGAAAAAACGGGATGGATCCAGTTCTCTTATCTTTTTAACTACTGCAAGAGATTTATTAAAAATAACCTTACCACTTACTGCCCCCGCTCCTAACTTTTGCAACTCCTCTTCGTTGTATCCCGATATAAGAGAATGATCGGAAGATGGACCTGTAGCTATAAATCCGTCAATATTATTATCATATGCCGTACGCATAATTACTTTGAGATTCTCTTCAGTTATATCAGCCGGAACTTTAAGAAAAAAAAGATTGCTCTTATTATTTTTCTTTCTCAAATCATCAAGACTTATCAGAACTCTTGAAAGAAGATCTGGTTCCAAAGTAGCGGAATTAATGGTAAAGAATTCAACCTTATCACATAAATTAGTGTATAATTCATTGAAATCATCAATAGCAAACTGACCTTTGAATGCCGGCTCTTTATTTATATTTGCTCCTAAAATATAATTATCTCTTTTTCTTTTAAGATTCTTAATAAATATATCCATACCCGGATTATTAAATCCTGTGCGATGTAGAATCGATTCACATTTTGGTAATCTGAAAATACGAGGCTTATCATTTCCGATAAGATAAAAAGGAGTTACAGTCCCCAATTCTATAAAAGCAAAGCCAAAATCGGCTAATTCATCAAAACATTCAGCTCCTTTATCAAAACCGGCAGCAAGACCTACCCTATTTTTAAAAAGTAAATTTTTAATATTTACAGGTTCTCTTTTTTTACAATGAACAGCTCTGACAATCCATCGAAGTGGTTTTAGATATCTATAGAAAAGAGAAAGCGCCCAGATAAGTTTATCATGAATATATTCAGGTTTAAAGAGAAAAAGAAATGGTCTTATAATCTTATACATATATGTTTTATTTTCTCAGATTTCCGAATTTGACTATATCAATAAAACTATATGAATGATTAAAAGTTTAATATTAGTTTTTAATCAAGATTTATTAAACATTCGGTTTTACTAAGTATCAATTATTTCAAATCAAATTGTTATTTAATCTCAAATAATGATTCATGTTTGGTTTAGCTGAAGTTTGGCATTAATTTTGCAAAAAATAATAATTCTGATGAATATTCTTTGGTTAGATTTAAATTGCTCATATTCACATTCCTCATTGGCATTGCCCTGTATTCATGCTCAGATCAAGGAAGACGATGATAATTGGGATGTTATACGTACAACTATTAATGTCAATACAACTACAATTGTACGGGATATTGTAGCAAGAAAACCGAACATAATTCTTGCAACGGCCTGGCTTTTCACTCATGACAAACTTCATTCTATATTAATCAGATTGAAACAGTTGATGCCTGATATTACTATTGCTTTAGGCGGTCCTGAATTTCTTGGTGAGAATGAGGAATATCTGAGAACAAACAAACATATCAACCTGGTTTTCAGAGGCGAAGGAGAATCGAATGTTCCTCAGTGGCTCTCTCTTTCTCATAAAAAAGAAGGATGGAAAAATATTGAAGGTGTATGCTTTATTGATGATTATGGGATTTATCATGATAACGGTTATGCACGTATAAAAGATTTTGATAATCTAAACTCTCCGGAAAAGAGTAGATTCTTTTGTAATGACAGAGCTTTCGTGCAGTTTGAAACAGCTCGTGGATGTTTTAATACCTGCTCTTTTTGTGTCAGCGGAGAAGATAAACCGGTAAGAAACCTATCTCTTGACAAAATAAGAACCCGTCTTGACAATTATCTTTCAATGGGGATAAAAAGTATACGTTTATTAGACAGAACCTTTAACGGTAGCAGTAAGCGGGCTCTCGAGATGCTGGATATATTCAATGAATATTATGGTAAACTTGACTTTCACCTTGAAGTGCATCCCGGATTATTGAATCAGGATGTTATGGATAAACTAAAAGAGATGCCAAAAGGATTATTGCATCTTGAAGCAGGTATTCAAAGTCTTAATCAAAACGTACTTACATTAAGTCGCAGACTAGGTACATTGGAGGCTTCACTTGAAGGATTAAAATATCTTTGTTCTCTTGATAATATCATAACCCATACAGATCTAATCGCTGGTCTTCCCGGATATAGTTATGATATGCTATATAAGGATGTTTATAAGCTATCAAACATACGTGCTTCTGAGATTCAGCTTGAAACACTTAAAGTTCTTCCAGGCACCAGGATGAGAAGAGAAGCTGACAATCTGGGATTAAGATATTCTCCGCTCACGCCTTACGAGATTCTTCAGAGCGATGCAATGAGTCAGGACGATTTACTTCATGCAATAAAACTATCAAGAGTAATAGATTTTTATTATAATACAGAAGTATGGCAGAGTTTCTTTCAAAAGGTGATGGATAGCGAAGCTGAGTTCTTACAGAAACTTATAGATTTTTTATCCGACGAAATACTTGAGATGCCTTTGAGTATGGAAAAAAGAGGGCTGCTTTTATATGATTTTTGTTTGAAAAATTATCCTGATTATGTCAATGATATATCTCTTTATTGGATCCTTGGTGGATTATCAACATCTAAAGAACCGGCTAAAGAGCTTAAAGCGTATATAATAGAGGCTAAAGATTGTGATAAACCAGAAATATATAAAACTGAAATCTTAAAGAATTTTGATATAAAAAACGGGGACTTTACTCCACTTATGAGATTTTATAGCTTTAATAATTATATTTTTGGATTCGACAGGGCCTTACAAAGACAAAAACCTGTTCTATTCGGAAAACTAAAATAAAAAATGCATCAAAATGAATATAAATCATTTTGATGCATTTTCGCTATTAATAATCTCTTATTAAACTATTCTATTGCATTTTCTTTCATCTGATACATATCAAGATACTCCTCATTTTCAGGATCTTTCTCTGTATATATTGTGATTGGCAATAAGTCAAAATCCTTAAGAGCCAAATTTAATCTTTCACCAAAAGCCGGGATATTTCTTGTAATAAAAACTAAAACGCGTTCTCCATTACCTACATAAGTTCCGGTCATAATAGAAAGCTTATCTTTTTCCATTGCTTTTTGAAGAGTTAGCTGAACCTCTTCCATCAATTTGGCAAGATCTGCTGATGGTAGACCTTTAGAATCTGCCTGATATGGCCAAGTTATTTCAACTCGCTCCTTAAATTTACCCGATTTTATAAAATCCATTATATTATCGCGACCGTTTATGTAAATCATATTACCGTCTTCATCTTCAGAAAGCGCTGTGAACCAATCGTCTGTTAATCTCATTTGAGTTTTTATTTATTTATTATCCGAATAGATATATTTCAAATACAAAATTAGGAATAAAAACGAGATAACGAAAAAATGTATTTTTTATCCTCTCCTGCCTCCAAAAAACTGAAGAAGAAGAAGAAATAGATTTATAAAATCAAGATATAATGATAGAGCTCCGATTATTGATAATTTCTTTTTTGTAGTTTCATCAAGTTCAGACATCCCTATTGCTTTAAGCTTCTGAGTATCATATGCGACAAGACCAACGAAAACGAATATTCCAATGATTGATATAATATATTGAAGTGTCTGACTCTTTAGAAATAGATTAACAACAACGGCAATAATCACACCAAAAAGAGCCATAATCAAAATGTTTCCGAATTTTGTCAAATCTTTTTTGGTAACATACCCATAGACAGCCATTATTCCAAAAGTGGCAGCGGTAATAAAGAATGTAATTGCAATACTTGAAGAAGTATAGACCATAAAAATGAATGATAATGTAATACCATTCAGTATGGAATATAGAAGAAATAGTAGTTTTGTTGTGGTCGGACTAAGCCTTCTTATTGCGCCCGATATAACGAAAACCAATACTAATTCTGCAATAATAATTCCCCAGAATATAATTCGATTACCAAATACCGCATTTTTAAACCCCTCATCATTTGCAACGAAAAGAGCAGTAAAGCCCGTAATCATTAATGCAATAAACATCCATCCAAACACCTTTGCCAGAAATATATTCTGCAGATCCAGACTTTTACTCTGTTTATAGGAGATCTCGCTATTTTTCATATATAAACTTTATAATTAATGAATTATGCTCATTATTATCATATCAAATTAAGAAATTGAAATAAATGAATTTTTTGTCTAATTAAAAGAGAGTCCTTAATATTAAGCTTTTACCATTTTTCGCCATCATCAGTAGAGTCAGGCAACGGTAAATCATCTGACCAATGAAAAGAGGCATGTGTACCATCGCAGAATGGTTTATTTGATGATTGACCACAACGACAAAGAGTGACACGGTTTCTAATCTCATATGTCTTACCATCTCCACTTTCTATACGAATACCCCCTTTAACCCAAATAGGTCCGCTTACCTTAATTTGAGGGTCCTCAATAAGACCAATTGATGGATCAAATTTGGGCTCTACAGGTTGCTCCGTTTTTTTATCCCATCCAATAAGACGTCCGGCCGGACAATGTCCTGCCTCATGAAAAAATATCTCTTTAGCTTTTTCAGAATCTGCATTACCCACTATATTCCATATTCTTCCATAAGCGTCACAGAAACGGGAATAGGCACAATATTTTTCGTTATCGGAAAGAGAAATATCATCACCTTCATACCATTTTGAATCGTCAAGAATATTTACAAAAGGGGCTGTTTCCTTAGGATTCCAATCGGCATGGATATGTGCACCATCGCAAAAAGGTTTCTTTTTAGAGGCCCCACATCGGCAAAGATGATATTGTTCCCCTTCAGGTTCAAAATGTTTTCCTTTTTGATATATCCAGGAATTACCATCCTCATTAGGTCTTATTATTTCTTGATCCAACGGAGGTTTTCCATAAACAACATAAGGACCGTCAGGTAATATTTTAATATAAAATGTAGACGGGATATCGCTACTTTGAGTAGAACTTTTCTGAGTATCTTTAGAATCCATATTTATTATAATTATTTTAGGAATATAACAAAGTCAAATTTTATATGTTCAAAAGGTTTATTTTTTGAACATATACAATTTAAAAAACTTATTTTCGTTTTAGTTTTAAATATTAGATTATGCTTTCTGTACTCATCCCTATTTATAATTATGATTGTAGAGCTTTAATAAAAGATCTTATTATTCAACTTGAAGATATTGCAACTGAATATGAGATACTGGCATACGATGATGGCTCAACACTATTAAAAAAGGAAAATAGTGAGATATCTTATTATCAAAATTGTAAATATGTAGTATTGGAAAGAAATATCGGAAGATCTGCCATTCGCAATCTACTGGCGCAAAACGCAAGTTATGATTATCTGCTATTTATGGATTGTGATTCTAAAATCATAGATAAAGATTATATCAGAAAATATATTGATAATGCATCACCCTCAAGTGTTATATGTGGCGGAAGAAGATTCCCAGAATTAGAATCTGTGTCTTCCGATTATATTCTACACTGTAAAATAGGTACAAAAAGGGAGCCTCTTCCGGGCAATAATGATGGAATGTTTTTATCTAACAATTTCTTAATTCCTAAGGCAATTTTCGAAAGTATTCGTTTTGATGAAAGAATAAGAGAGTACGGTCATGAGGATACACTCTTTGGAATAATGCTTGAAAAGAAAAATATCAAAGTGAAAAATCTATTTATTCCTATTGAGCATGAGGGACTTGATAGAAAGAGTGATTTTTTAGATAAGACAAAAGAGGGTGTAAAAAATCTTGCTTTCATTACCAATAATATTCTTACACAAGATGAAGCTTTAAGAATCAAACTATATAGAATTTGCTATAAATTAGATAAATTGAGATTATTATCACTGTTATCGTTTATGATAAAAAGATCGGAAAAACTTATCCTAAAGAATCTATATAGCACTACTCCATCCCTTTATGCATTCGACCTATATAAAACAGGCTTGATGTGCAATTACTTAAAAGGAAGTAGAAAAAGAAACAAATAAAAACTCCGTATTTTTATATAACTATAGTCATTCCGTCAGAAGCCAATTGCATATTTTCAGGAAGTGTTTCATTAATGGCATTATGTAGTCCGATATGATGGCATAAATGTGTGAAATATGTATTCTCAGCTCCTATTTTTTGAGCAATCTCAATTGCTTTTGCAAGATGAAGATGAGAGATATGCGGACGATGTCTTATAACTCCAAGGAAAAGGACCTTAAGTCCTTTTAACTTCTCTATCTCTGAATCAGAGATATAACTAAGATCTGTCAGATATGCAAAATCCTTAATTCTAAAACCAAGAACAGGGAGTTTATGATGCATTAATCTTATTGGTTGCACAAGAACAGAACCAATATTAAACGGCTTTGTATCTATTACATTCAAAACGACATCCGCAATACCCGGATAACGATGTTCGGCAAACATATAACTATAGTTCTCTTTAATATGATTTGCCGCGAAATCTTCTGCATAAATATTCATAGCCTTTTCTCTTGTAAAAGGACGGATATCATCAAGACCACCAATATGATCATAGTGGGTATGCGTAATTATTAAAGAGGTGGGATTAAGAATGGGATTATTTAATAGTTGTGTTCTAAAGTCCGGACCACAATCTATTAAAACAGATTGATTATTATCTTCAACAATCACTGAAGCTCTCAATCTTTTATCATGTTTATCTTTGGAGCGACACACTCTGCAGTTACACCTTAATTCGGGAACTCCTGTTGATGTGCCGCTTCCTAAAACTGTAATTTTCATTATCTTATAATCAGATATAATTTACTTCGGGGTAAATTTCAATACCAAATTTAGTTTTTACATCACTACAAATCTCTTTTGCAAGATCTATAATCTCATCAGCCGTGGCATTACCGTTATTTACCAAAACAAGAGATTGTTTTTCATATACACCGGCATTACCTTTATTTTTACCTTTCCAGCCACATTGTTCGATAAGCCAACCCGCAGGTATTTTATATGATTTAGATTCCTCAACTACATAGTATGGCATTTGAGGATATAATTTTTGTAAATTATCGAAAACAAAAAAATCAACAACGGGATTTTTAAAGAAGCTTCCCGCATTACCAATCTTTTTGGTATCTGGCAATTTTGCTTCTCTTATTGAGATAATTTCTTCTCTCACCCTCATTGCGTCAAGTTCTTCGTTCAATTCTGTAAGACTCTTTAACGAACCGTATTCAAGTTTAAAGTCAGGTGATCGTTTCAATAAAAAGTTTACATGAGTCACAATATATTTATCTTTGAGATCAGATTTGAAGATACTTTCACGATATCCGTAATTACATTCATCTTGTTTGAAAATCTTCTCTTTTCCTGTTCCAATTTCAATTGTTTCAACTGAATCGATAATATCACAAACCTCAACTCCATAAGCTCCGATATTCTGTACCGCAGAGGCACCTACATCACCGGGAATAAGAGAAAGATTTTCTGTGCCGTAATAATCAAGTTTAGCCATATAGTTGCAGAAATAATCCCAAGGTACTCCCGCACCTACTCTGTATTTAACGTTTATCTCATCTTCTGCGACCTTTTCTATAAATTTTATTGTAGAATGAAGTACAAGGCCATCAAAATCACCCGTAAAAAGTAGGTTGCTCCCCATGCCGATAGATAATATTTTATTGTCTTTGGCAATATCAGAGGAAAGTATCTCTTTTAATTGTTCGATAGACTCATATTCGGCAAACCATTTAGCCTTAACAT
>CAMTOJ010000047.1 GCA_947074145.1 uncultured Bacteroidales bacterium | reverse complement strand
AGTAATATCACTTATAAACAGGGCGAAGGAGTGATAGGCAATGTGGTTAGAAACGGTAATACGGTGATAGTGCCATGTATATCCGAATGTAAAGAATTTACCAATAAGATAGGGATGCCCATGAAGGTCAACAATCTTGACGTATCATTCCTATGCATCCCATTAATTGAAAAAAACGAAGTCGTCGGAGCTCTTAGTGTTCATAAAATATATCATGGAGTACCAAACTTCAACGATAATATGCAACTTCTATCTATAACAGGATCTATGATTGCTCGGGCAGTAAGAAGACGACAAAAAAACATCGAAACGATAGAGGAACTACAAGAGGAAAATACAAAACTTAAAGAGGCAATTACAACTCGTACATTTCCAAATGTTATCGGTAACTCCGGTAAACTACAAGAAGTTTTCTCTCTTGTACAAAGTGTAGCACCAACACAGGCTACAGTTTTAATACGCGGAGAAAGTGGTGTCGGTAAAGAACTTATCGCAGATGCTATTCATTATAATAGTAGAAGAAGCAATAAACCGTTTATAAAGGTCAATTGTGCCGCACTTCCTGACACGCTTATAGAAAGTGAACTCTTCGGTTATGAAAAAGGTGCATTTACAGGCGCTCTTTCTCAACGTACCGGACGTTTTGAAGCAGCTGAAGGTGGAACTATTTTTCTTGATGAGTTTGGCGATATTCCTCTTTCTACTCAGGTTAAGCTACTCCGCGTACTACAACAAAGAGAGATTGAAAGGATTGGAGGCAATACTCCTATAAAAGTTGATGTGAGGATAATATGTGCTACAAATAAGAATCTTGAAGAGATGATAACCAAAGGCACTTTCCGCGAGGATCTATATTATAGGATAAATGTTTTCCCAATATACATCCCGGCTCTTAGAGAAAGGCTACATGACATTCCTACTCTTATTGATCATTTTATAGAAAAATTCAATAAAGAAAATAACGGGAATATAAAACGTATTACAGCTTCCGCTATAGATACATTGATGGTATATCACTGGCCGGGTAACATCAGAGAACTTGAAAACTGTATAGAAAGATGTTGTATTCTTTCTCAAGACGGTGTTATAAAAAGCCATAATCTGCCACCTACAATTCAGAATGCCGTTTGTAGTGATACTGAAAATAAGGGTACACTCGAATCTATTATAGATAAGCTTGAAAAGCAGATTCTTCAGGATACTCTTCTTGCTACAAAGGGAAATATATCTAAAGCGGCAAATCAACTTGGGATAACAGAGAGAATGATGGGATTGAGAATCAAAAAATATGAAATCAATCCTCGTAGGTTCAAACCTGTATCTTAAATAAAAAGAATTTCTGATTACTTTTTTTCATCAAAAAATATAAACATATGATAGACGGAATTACTACAGATATAGAAGGAATAGAGGTATGCGATTTCACTAACCCTTACCATTGTGGCAGATTGTGTGAAATGGTAAATAATTTCATTCTTGATCCGATGGGATTTGGGAAACCTCTTAGTGACAGAAAAAAACTTCATTTACTCGACGGACTTGAATCTCATCCTATGTCCATTGTTCTTTTGGCTGTTGAAGGTGAGAAAGTGGTGGGATTTGTGAGTGCTTTCATAAACTTCTCTACTTTTTTAGCAGCTCCGGTGATGAATGTGCACGACATTTTTGTAGAAAATGAATATAGAAGAAACGGTTGGTCGGTAAAACTATTCAACCAACTTATCAGAATTGCCCAAACAAAGAGATGTGCTAAAATTACACTTGAAGTAAGAAAAGACAATACTTATGCACAACATCTATATTTGAAATTAGGTTTTCACGAATCTGATTCTCCGATGTTCTTTTGGGTTAAAGAGTTATAATCATAATTTAAACATAGCGCAATATTTTTTATGATAGAACTATTTTCATGGGATAAACAAGCTGAATCCCTTCTTGCCGATGGTGAAGGTTACTTAAAAACCCTCAAAAATCATCTCACAAAACCGAGCAGATTCGACAATACATTATTGTTTAATATAGCTATAATGAGTCTTGAAAAACTTCTTGCCGCTTTATTGTCTCATTTTGAAACAGAACCCGAGCATCATACTCCGGGAGCAATGTTTAGAGAGGCTGCAAAATATGACACGGGACTGACCGAAGAGATGAGAGCTACAGCAGTATTTATACAAACATTCGAATCAATATGCTCTTTCGATTCTAAAGGATATAAGACGCCCGATAATGAAGAGATGAAAAAGATAATTTATGGTCTGATTGAGATTCATGAACATATAAGATCTGTTATTAAAGATAACGATTAACCAATTGCTTTGGCTACCCATTCGATGATCTTCATAAAAATAAACCAAAGAAGAAAACAAGCTGCAAAAACGCTGAATATCGATAATCCCAAAGGGAATCCAAACCATGTCAAAGAGAATATCAAACCCTGAATTAAGGTTACAGGATTGATCGACTCCCAGAATCCTGCCGATTCGGGAGCCGATATATAGCTAAATATACATACTAAAATTAGTACAATAACTGCTGAAGCCAGAGAAGTACTGATATTCAATTTTATATTTTTATTCATATTTTTCTTTTAGAATATTTGCCAAAGCCTCGGCACATCGTTCTCCGTCAATTGCTGCGGAAACAATACCTCCTGCAAACCCGGCTCCTTCACCACAAGGATAAAGATCAGCTATAATTGAATGTTGAAGATTCTCAGGTGAACGAGGAATACGCACCGGTGCAGATGTTCGTGTTTCCATCGCTATCATTAAAGCTTCATTTGTAAGAAATCCTTTTGCCGAACGGCCAAATGTCTTGAATCCCTCTCTTAATCGATTTGAAATAAAATCAGGCATCCAAAAATGAAGTGGCGAATTTATCAGCCCCGGAGCATAAGAACTCTCCGGCAGATCGCGTGAAATGCGTTTCTCTACAAAATCAACCATTCTTTGTGCAGGAGCCGCTTGGGTGGAGTTTCCGTTTATATAAGTCTGATACTCCATATCTTCCTGGAACTTCATCATACATAATTCACCATACTCTTCATACTGTGGCAAATCTTCAGGTCTGACCTCAACAACCATTCCCGAATTAGCCCATTTTGATCCGCGAGACGACGACGACATCCCATTTACAACAACTTGTTTATCTGCGCTTGCGGCAGGTACTACAACTCCTCCCGGGCACATACAAAACGAATATACTCCACGTCCGTCAACCTGAGTTACAAAGCTATATTCAGCAGCAGGTAAATATTCACCACGACCTTTTGGGTTATGATATTGAATACAATCAATTATATGTTGCGGATGTTCAAGACGAACTCCAACAGCAATACCTTTAGGTTCGATTGCAATATTTTTATCTTTTAATAGGTGATATACATCACGCGCCGAATGACCGGTTGCAAGTATAACGGGTCCTTTAATTTGCTGACCATCGGCAGTTATTATCCCTTTGACTCTATTGTCTTCAATGATTATATCAGTCATTTTAGTTTCAAAACGTACCTCTCCACCGCAATCAATAATACGGTTTCGCATATTTTCAATCACAGATGGCAATTTATCGGTTCCGATATGCGGATGTGCATCGGCAAGAATATCAGTACTTGCACCATTTTGACAAAGAATATTAAGTATTCTATCGACCGAACCACGCTTTTTACTTCTGGTATAAAGTTTTCCGTCTGAATAAGCTCCTGCTCCACCCTCACCAAAACTATAATTTGAATCGGGATCAACCTTATGTTCGCGGCTTATCATAGCAAGATCTTTTTTTCTGTCTCTAACGTTTTTGCCTCTCTCAACTACAACGGGACGTATTCCCTCCTCAATCAATCGCAATGCAGCAAATAATCCGGCCGGTCCTGCACCAACTATGACAGCCTGAGGCGCATCTTTAACATCTTTATATTCAATTGATGTATATGCAGGCTCCGAACATGGTTCATTAATATAAAGACGAACCTTTAGGTTAATGATCACATTTCTTTGTCTTGCATCAATAGAGCGTTTTAGTATTCTTACACCTTTCACCGAACGTGTTTCAAAACCATATTGACGAGACAAAGCCTTAACAATCTCATTTTCACAAGATGCCTCTTTAGGAGAAAGCCTTGCCTGTATATCTTTTATCATTTTATCTTTTTTTTGAATAGTGATTATCAATCATGGTTTGATTGATTTATAAACATTTGTAAATTGGGGATGTTCGATTTTTTTATCCAAACAATGTACGAAAAGCCTCATCGACCTTTTTTACCGGTACAATTTCAATATCTAATTTCGAGGTATCGAACCCTTTTTTATTAAGTTCAGGTATTACAATCTTCTTAAATCCGAGTTTTTGAGCCTCAAGTATTCTCTGTTCTATCCTTGCCACAGGACGTATCTCACCCGATAATCCAACCTCGCCCGCCATGCAAGTATGCATCTCTATTGGCAAATCCATATTTGAAGATAATATCGCACTAATAACCGACAGGTCCATTGCAGGGTCATTCACTTTAAGTCCGCCGGCAATATTTAGAAACACATCTTTTTGTGCAAGTTTGAATCCAACTCTTTTCTCCAATACGGCAAGAAGCATATTCATACGTCTTATATCAAATCCTGTTGAAGAGCGCATAGGTGTGCCGTAAGCAGCAGTACTGACAAGCGCCTGTGTCTCTATAAGAAATGGACGAACTCCCTCAATTGCAGCAGAAATCGCCACTCCGCTCAGTCCTTCGTGATTTCTTGTAAGAAGTAATTCGGACGGATTGCTCACCTGACGTAACCCGCTTTGCTGCATCTCAAAAATTCCAAGTTCGGAAGTACTGCCGAAACGATTCTTTATGGAACGAAGAATACGATACATATAATGTTGATCCCCCTCAAACTGAAGTACGGTATCAACAATATGCTCCAATACTTTCGGTCCGGCAATGCTTCCCTCTTTATTGATATGTCCGATAAGAATTACAGGTGTTCCGGTTTCCTTGGCAAACTTTAGAATCTGCGCCGCACACTCACGCACCTGTCCAACGCTACCTGCCGACGATTCGGCAAGTTCGGTTGCGATGGTCTGAATAGAGTCGATAATCACTACATCCGGGGTAGTATTTTTTATATGAACAAAAATCTGCTCAAGAGATGTTTCGCATACAATGAAGCAATTATCATTCTCTCCTCCAAGTCGCTGGGCGCGCAGTTTCAACTGTTTAGCACTCTCTTCACCGGAAACATAAAGTACTTTCTTGTCGCGTATCTCCAAAACAGTTTGAAGCACAAGAGTAGATTTCCCTATCCCCGGATCACCACCTAAGAGAACCATCGAGCCCGGTACAAGCCCTCCGCCCAAGACTCGGTTAAGCTCCTCGTTGCTCATATCTATTCTGCTTTCCTCCGATGTCTCTATATCTTTCAACAACTGAGGTTTCGACTTCTTCTGTTCACCACCGTGATATGTAGGTTTTGAAGCAGGCGATTTGCTCACCAACTCCTCTACAAAAGTATTCCATTCGCCACAAGCCGGACATTTCCCCTGCCATTTTGGAGACTCATTACCGCAACTGCTACAGAAATATGCACTTTTCGTTTTAGCCATTATCCTATTTTTTTTCAAAAATACTATTATTTTCCTCCCATTCATAGAAGATATTGCTCTCTGAGAGAGATAAAAAAATATTTTACCGTTATTAATCTGAATTTTCATTTTAATGTTTTGTATCCTAACCGCCTTTAGGATATAACCTACTCGCTTTTAGTATATGTCCTAAAGGCGGTTAGGATATATACTAAAAGCTGGTAGGACATAGAACTGCCTGACCAAAATTCAAAACATATATTTGTAGCATTTATATAAAACAGTATTCCTACAAACGTTATACAGTTGAATTTCAACCAAAAAAGAGACTTTTTGAAGTTCTATTTATTGAGATATATGTATACAAAAAAAGTCGGGTTTGTGACCCGACCTTCATCATTTGTATAATATAGAGATTGCTTTTATAAATAAGTTTGGTTATTAATAATCAGATCGTTTATACAATGTATATTTAATCTGATTTTACTACTTAATAGTAAAAAGTAGTTGCGAATATTGCTCTTACACCACCCACCTCATCTGCATCTTTTACTTTGCCTTTATCATTAAAGTCAACTTTGCCATAAGCCGCAACATTGTAATCCGCCTCAACCTGAAAACTCCACTGACGAATATTATAAGACAAAGATGGAGATATACGCCAGATATGATCGATATTTTGCCAGCGACCATAGAAAGCTCCATCTTCAAGAGGATTGTTGCAAAAACCAAGATTTTTCTGATAACCTCCGAAAACACCCACTACCCATTTTTTTCCGTAATTAAGATTAAGCCATGCAGTAGCTGCATTAGAAGGTGTATATGTTTTTGCCCCTGTTTCAGGATTAAGAGTTCTCACGGCATAACCACCTTGCATAAAATATTCGCTTAGATTCTGACCATAAACAGCTCCTGCTCTTACATTAAATAGAGATATGTTCATATTGGCATAAGCTGAAAAAGCGTAAGTATAAAGTGTCTCGTTTGTTTTGAAAGTACCAAGTTCTCCGGTTGTCTGAGTCGCAGGTTTTATCCCTTTAAACTCCGACATTACTCCAGCCGAAATAAATGGAGATGCATAACGAACCTGGAAATGAAGTTCCGGTATAGGATTAGCTCTTATATCACCTGCTAATGAAGGATCATATTGTGATTTATGTTCAGTCTGATAAACACCGGCAAGAAGCAAAGTGACATTGTCTATTGGTTTATATGTAAAACGAAGCTGATCTGCTCTGTTAAAAGGTCGGAAAGGCACACCGGTATGGAGCCCTACTACATTAGGAAAAGGAGATTCTGCAAAGGGATTCCATGTTTTACCAAATAATACAGTTCCTTTAGTCCAGGCAAGTTTGACCCATGCCTGACGTACACGTACATTTATGGCATTACCACCGGTAAAATCAAATTCGAAATATGACGATGAACCGGCATTAAGAAATTGTGGTCCGTTGATCAAGGCGCTGAATCGACTCGCTTGTGATGATATATTTTGACGAACCACTTCATTAAGATCTTTTCCGTCTGCTCCTAATTTTTTGTTTTCTGGAAAAAAACAAAATAAGTCGTCGAGTGCTCCTGCCATTTCACGACTATCAACATAATATTCGGCACGTATAAAACCACCGAACTTTACGTTTATATAATCATTAAATCTGACTACCGGTATAAGCTCTTTGGCTGTAGGTGAAGTAGTTTCTTGTGCTTTTGCAGAAAATATAACTGCCAAAAACGAAAATATCAATAATAATGGGATTCTTCTGTTCATTTATTCTTTCTTCTTTGAGTATTTTAGACCTCTAAGTTATAAATCAATTAATTAAATCTTACTTACATTTTTTTATGATCGGCGACAAAAGTAAATAAATTTGTTTTAAATAATGTTTATATATTAGAAATTTGTTATTTCAAAAGCTTTTTTGTTTATGAATTGATAGTTTAATCCGCATTATAGAAATAATTTCTTCTTTTTATTAAAGATGATAGCCTATAGAAATTGAATATGATATGCTATAAAAAAGAGAGATATTCATGATCTATTAGTCATGAATATCTCTCTTCATTTCAAAAAAATATATTCTATTGGAATATTATTTTATAACGCCAAGCTCTTTTCCAACCTTTATAAATGCATTTATTGCTTTATCAAGATGTTCTCTTTCATGAGCAGCAGATAATTGAACACGTATTCTTGCCTGATCTTTAGGAACTACAGGATAATAGAACCCTGTCACATAAATCCCCTCATTCAGCATCTTTTCAGCAAAGGTTTGTGAAAGTTTTGCATCGTAAAGCATCACTGCACAAATAGCTGATTGTGTTGGTTTGATATCAAAACCAGCTGCAAGCATTTTATCACGGAAATATTTTACATTTTCCTGCTGTTTTGCGTGAAGTTCATCACTATCTTTCAGCATTTTGAAAACTTCAAGACTTGCGCCTACAACTGCAGGAGGAATTGAATTTGAGAAAAGATAAGGACGAGATCGTTGACGTAGAAGGCTTATAATCTCTTTTCTACCTGTAGTGAAACCTCCGATTGCACCACCGAATGCTTTTCCAAGAGTACCTGTGTATATATCGATTTTACCATATATATTAAACAACTCGCTTACTCCGTGACCAGTAGAACCAACAACTCCGGCAGAATGACATTCATCAACCATTACAAGAGCATCATATTTTTCGGCAAGCTGGCATATCTGATCCATTGGAGCTACGTTGCCATCCATTGAAAATACGCCATCTGTAACTATAATTCTGAATCTTTGATCTTGCGCTTGTTGAAGAGCCTTTTCAAGTTCAATCATATTAGCATTTGCATAACGGTAACGTTTTGCCTTGCATAGACGAACTCCGTCGATTATAGAGGCATGATTAAGTGAATCTGAGATTATTGCATCCTCTTCGGTAAAAAGAGGTTCGAAGACTCCTCCGTTAGCATCAAAACATGCCGCATATAAAATTGTGTCTTCTGTCTGAAAATAATCGGAAATAGCAGCTTCAAGCTCTTTATGCAGATCTTGTGTTCCACAAATAAAACGGACAGACGACATTCCGTAGCCATGAGTATCCATAGCTTTTTTGGCTGCTTCTACAACTCTTGGGTGATCTGATAGTCCAAGATAATTGTTGGCACAAAAGTTTAGAACTTCCTGACCTGTGTTAAGTTTTATTACTGCACTTTGAGGTGTGGTTATTATTCTTTCGTTTTTATATAAACCGGCTTCCTCAATTGATTGAAGTTCCCGATCTAAGAAATTTTTAATTTCTCCGTACATTTTCTTATGATTTATTACAATACCTATTGCTTAATTATCAAATTGTAATCTTCAAAACATTTTAATTGACAATATGTTTGAAAATACATTTGTTTTTGTGATTATCATTTACAAATTTCTACAAAAATATGATTAAATGAAATATTTTTTTAGACAAAAAACTATCACAGCTTAAAGATACACTATATCTTTGACACAAAATTATATTAGCGTTTAAGAGTTGATAAATATTCATTGTTAAAGATTACAGACTTTTATATTCAATAAAGAAATACCTATTCTTAACGAAATTCTAAGAGGAAAGAGATGAAAAATGTTTTAGTTATCGGATCGACCGGACAGATCGGATCCGAGCTTACTATGAAACTAAGAAATGAAATATCCGGATCAATGGTTGTAGCCGGATATGTCAAAGGAGCAGAACCAAAAGGAATATTACTTGATTCCGGACCGGCAGAAGTAGCCGATGTTACAGACGCCTCACGTCTTGCTGAAATTGTTGATAAGTACAAAATCGACACAATCTACAATCTTGCAGCTTTACTTTCCGCCGTAGCAGAAGCAAAACCACTTATGGCATGGGATATTCAGATGAATGGTCTTTTGAACATTCTTGAGATTGCACGTGAAAAAGGGTGCGCAGTATTTACACCGAGTTCTATCGGGGCTTTCGGTCCTTCGACACCTCATCAAAATACGCCTCAGGATACTATACAACGACCAAAAACAATGTATGGTATCACCAAAGTAGCAAGTGAGCTTTTAAGCGATTATTATTTCTCTAAGTATGGCGTTGATACTCGTTCGGTGCGTTTTCCGGGGCTTATTTCAAATGTAACTCTTCCAGGTGGAGGAACTACCGATTATGCTGTTGATATCTATTATGCAGCTGTTGAAGGTAGAGATTTTGCCTGCCCTATTCAGGCTGGAACATTTATGGATATGATGTACATGCCGGATGCTCTTAAAGCAGCCATTGATATAATGAATGCTGATCCGTCAAAACTTATCCATAGAAATTCTTTTAATATCACATCGATGAGTTTTGATCCTGAGATTATCAAAAATGCGATATTAAGACACATTCCTGATTTCAAAATGCATTATGAATTCGATCCTGTGCGTCAAGCAATTGCTGATTCATGGCCTGATAATATGAATGATAGTTGTGCAAGAGAAGAATGGGGTTGGAAACCTGATTTCGATCTTGAGTCAATGACTGTAGATATGATAAAGGCTTTAAAGAATAAATTGAAATAAAAATCAAGATATAATAGAAGAACCGTAAACTTTAAAATTGAAGTTTGCGGTTTTTTATTTACCATGTGGTGAATTTGGTTAACAAGTGATTGTTTTCTCAATTATAGTTAATCCTTTTTTGCAATTATTTTTTTAATTATGAATCATTTTTTCCAGATTAACTTATACTAAAAAAATTATGGAGAGAATAAAAAAGAGATGAACAATGGAAAAATACCAAAGTTCATCTCTTAACACCTATTACCTAAAAAAGAAACAATATTTACTTCACTCTATTCTTTAGAATTAAAGAACTTGATTTATTTGATTTAAATTCAAAACAACAAATATATTCGATAGTTCATTTTTTGTAGAAGATAAATATGTTTGGTTTATAGGTAGTCAATTGTAATATTTTTATATGCTTATACCATAAATTAATAGGGTATTAAATAATTGAGTTACTCGTTTTTTTTCAAAGAAGAAGATATAATTTCAAATGATTCTTTTTTTAATCTTTCTATCTCTTCGTCTGTAGATAATGTATCATTTATCTGAATCGGTTTATGAATAGTCAAAGTTAATCTATGCGGATTAAGCCATAATGTACCTCTTCTCATAACTTTATAAGGTCCCTCTATGGTAAGGGGAACTACAGGGAGGTTTACATCTTTTGCAAGTTGAAAAGCACCTTTTTTAAACCTGTGTATATTGCCGTCAAGAGTACGACTTCCTTCCGGGAAAACAACCATTGACATCCCGTTACAAAGCACTTTTTTTGCCTGACGTATACTCTTGAGAATCCCTTTGGCTCCGGAATCATCAACAAATATATGTCCGGCAGATTCACACGCCTTTCCAACTATGGGAATAGTTCGAAGACCTTTTTTCATCATCCATTTAAAGTTATGATTAAGATACCCATATATAAGGAATATATCATAAGCTCCCTGATGATTGGCAACAAACATATAGGATACAGATGGATCAATATTTTCTTTTCCTTTTACAGTTACAGGGCATAAGCTCAATATACAAACAAATTTTGACCAATATTTACCGGGATAATACCCCCAAAAACTACCGTTACCAAAACTGGAACCGATTATTACTATAATGGCTGTAAGAATAGTAACCACAAGGAAAATAGGCAGAAAAACAAATATCTGATATATTAAGTAGAAAAATCTCATTTGTTATATCATTAAAATATTAATTAAAGAATTGTTTTAATTGGCGACAAAAATAGAGTTTTTTCCTATTATAGAGAAAGTATTTGTAGCACAAAGAGTAAATACGTGGAAATTATTGGTATAAGTAATCAAAATCTATTGAATTTACTTTTTATATAAAATAATTATTATTTAATTTGTCATTAAGAAAAAGTAAACAAATAAAACATCATATTATGAACTTATTAATCAAATATGCCGGAATCTTAGTTTTAATTATAGGTGTTGCTATTATTGCAATTCCATTTTTCGCAAATGCTATGTCTAATGGTTTATTAGCTACCGGACTTTCATTGCAAATCATAGGAATATTACTAACTATAATTCTCGGAAGACTTCAAAAATAATTTTTTTTGTAATAAATAACAACAAAGAGTATATGACATAATTATCATATACTCTTTCTTGTTTTTATCATCTTTGTCGTCTTAACACGTACATATCAGCTTTATTGTCGTCAACCCGTTTTTTATCACTATCAAGCATAATAAGCTGATTTTTTTCAATCATAAAATATTTTGGAAGTTCGTCCTTTATATTTATGGAGATAATATTATCGCTCACAGAGTATTGACCTTCATATGTGGAATGATGATCTTTATTACCGATTAGTTCAGTATCCATTCTAAATGTACTGTCTCGCTTTAGAGTTATACTAATCTTTATTTTTTTATCTCCGGTTGCAGGAATTGTTCCCCGGTAAGTTCCCCAGTAATCCGGTAATTCTTGTTTTACCGAATCCTTTTTTTCAACTTTAATTCCCACGGCTTGTGTATTTTGCTGTTTTTCCTGATTTTTATTACCCGAACAGGAAATAATTAAAAGGATGGAAAAAACAATGACAATAGTCCTTAGCATATTAATAAAGGTTTAAATTATCCAGTATATTAATAAAACCACTAGCACGGAAAGTTGTTGTAATTTTCTATATTATTATAATTGTTTAATATCGGATTTTACCCATTTACCTTTATCAAGCTCCATTACTTGTTTTATATCATGTTTGAGCAAAGCATCAAACAGTTCGAATCTTCCCGCATTTATATTTTCCGGATAATGAGCATCGGAGTTTACAATTATAGGGATATCCAACTCTTTAATAAGTTTAAAATGCTCAATATTAGGAAAAAATAACCCATATTTCTCAAATGCCTTCGAGTTAATCTCTATCATATAACCTGAATCTGAGATGAATTGGAAGTATTCGGTAATTAATTCTTTATACCATTTTTCAGATAAGATACCCGGACGATAAAAAGAGGCATTAAGTGATATTTTATCACAATGTCCGATAAAATCAAACCCTCCTCTTTGAATCATTTTTTTCATTTTATTGAAATATATTTCTACTACCTTTTTAATATCACTATCAAATTTATCATCTATAAGTTTACAAAAAAGATCAGGTTTAACATCTATATCTCTGTTAATGCCATCTTTATCTTCAAGCAAATGGACCGATCCGATCCTATAATCAAGAGATAAATTTCTAAAAAAGTCGGATGCCGGATTATGTTCATCTGTCAGATAATCGATCTCCATACCCAGGTATATCTCTATAGAATCTTTATATTTTTCTTTTAGAGAGGAAATAGTATCAATATATTTTTGAGTATCCTCCATATCCATCGACCAATGAGTATGATAAGGTAAAGGTGCATGTCCAGATATTCCGTAAGAATAAAAGCCCTCTTTTATTGCCTGTTTAATAAAATCTTCGGCATCAGCTTTTCCATCACAAAATGAAGTATGACTATGATAATTGGTCAGATTTGAAAATGGTTTTCCACAATACATAATATTCGATTGATTCTTTTATTGATATCCCAAAGATAGCATGATTTATATTTTCTTTAAAATGTCACGTTACAAAACATTACGACGGGAAAGAAAGAACAAAATCTATAAATAAAAAATTCCGAAAGAATAAAGTTTTAAGTTATTCTTTCGGAATCATATATTTTTTATTTAAAAAGATTGATTGCTCCATAAACCAGCTCCATCCATACGATATATCTTATAAGTTTACCAAGAAACATTGAGATTGCAACTATCCAAACATTGGCTCTCATATATCCCATTGCTATAGCTATTATATCTCCTACTCCCGGAAGAAATACAAAAAAAGCAAGCCAAGCTCCTTTTCCATCAAGAAATTTATGCACTTTATCGATTTTATCCTTTGGGACTTTAAGATATTTTTCGATCCACTCAATCTTACCCAATTTACCCATCCAATAACAGGTCATACCTCCCAAGAAGTTACCCAGGGTTGCCACAATAGTACATGTCCAGAGATCCAATCCGGCTAAAACTACTGCGCTGAACACAACCTCAGAACTAAATGGCAAAATTGTGGCAGCAAGAAATGATGCCAGAAAAAGCCCAAAATAACCTAACCCTGCTAAAGCTTCCATAGTGCAGTCTTCTCAATATATAATTATTAATTATTCAGTTTCAACACGCGAAGATACTTATTAGTGCATTTCTTAATGCATTATTAATAAAAATAAAACATTCTCTGTTTAAATATTTAAACAAAAACTAGATTTAATTAGTTATTAAAAATGATAAATTAAAAGAAATCAGTAGAGTTTAAAGATTGTAACGCCTTTGTAATATTTATGAAACTGAATTGAAATTAGCATGAAATACATTTGTCAAAAAATAATACTACAAAACATGATTAAAGTTTATAAAAGTTTCATCACGCTATTTCTATTTATTTCAATATTCAGTGGATTTGTTAATGCATCTGATAATAAAAATTCTTTTTCTCTTAATAGTGTTTCGGATACTACTCAAACAAATTCTTCTTCTTCAACAGAGAATAAAAATCTCTTCATTTCATCGATAAAAGACCCTAATTCATATCTGACAATATCAGACGGCGATAAAATACTTCTTGAAAAGGTAAGGAATATGCCTAATATTGAAGTTGGAAAGGGTGTAACATTTATGCCCAATGATGAATCTTACAGAATGACAATAAGATTCAGAATGCAAAACATGGTAGGATTATATTTTGATGATCATTTTTCATTAAACAGAACAGAGGCACAGGTTAAAAGATTAAGGTTACGATTTGACGGATATATATATTCACCTCAACTTACTTATACGATACAATTGGGATTCACTCCTTATGATGCTAAACTTATTCCAAATGAGAATATGAATATTGTAAGAGATGCAATGATATATTATGTACCATCACCCACTTGGAATATAGGCTTTGGACAAACTAAAATAAAAGCAAACAGAGCCAGGGTAAATTCCTCTTCAGCACTTCAGTTTGTCGATCGTTCAATTGTAAATTCAGAATTCAATCTTGATCGTGACTTCGGTATCTTCGGTGAGTATAACTCTATATTATTTAATAATTTCAATCTCGGATTAAAAGCAGCAGTAACATCGGGAGATGGAAGAAACTTTCAGGGTTCAACCAAAAGCGGGTTTGCTTATACAGGTCGAGTTGAATTGTTTCCACTTGGCAGATTCAAAGCATATGGTGATGTTTTCGAAGGAGATTTCGAAAGAGAAAATACTCCTAAATTTCTGTTAGCCGGGGCTTTTAGCTTCAATGACAGAGCTAAACGACTAAGAGGTCAAACAGGAGAAATAATGATAGATTCTCAAACAAAAGATCTAAGTTCATATTTTGTTGATTTTATTTTCAAATATAACGGATTTGCTTTTTATACCGATTATATGGGTAGAATATGCAATAACCCATTAGTCTACAATAAAGAAGGAAAGGTAGAGCAATATGTTTTTACAGGTTCGGGAGTAAATGCTCAGGTTAGTTATCTATTTAGAACAAACTGGGAGATTGCTGCGAGAAATTCTATTATTTTACCGAAAGATGAGATTAAACCATATTGCAAATATGATTATCACAATCAAACTACTCTTGGTGTTACAAAATATCTTTTGGGTCACAATCTTAAAATTCAGGCCGATGCTTCTTATAATGTAAAAAAAGGGATGGATAGATCTTTATATAATCCATATGAGATAAGATTTCAGGTAGAATTAGGTTTTTAGGAACGATTGGTTAACGAAACAAAGAATGTAATTAAACATATAGCCTAAGAGAAAGGATATATTGCTTTAATAAAAAAACCGCTACGATAGAGATATTGTAGCGGTTTTTTATTTTTCAGATTATCATCAATATATTTATTTGATAAATATTTTAATAGTGTAATTGTTATTTCTTTGAAATATATTAATGAAATATATTCCTTCAGAATCGACAGTACCAAGTGATAATTGAGATAATGATGAACTCTTTTTATTCAATACAGCACCTTTGAGGTCAGTTATATGAACATCGTAAGGATCATTTGTATTACTATACAATACAATCTCCTCTCCCTTATCAAAATATGTTTTAGAAACATTAAAGTCGCCATTATCCTTAATTTCATTATCCAAGGAAGCCGTATTATTTTGTTTATCCATAAACATATTTATCTCATCTAAAGTTAGTGCTAAATCAAACATATAGAAATCATCAATCGTTCCACAGAAATCAACATTTGAAGATGCATAATTAGTATCCCACCATTGTGTTCTTCCAATATAATTTCTCTTATCCGGAGCAATTTGAGCAATTTCGTAAGGTTCATTTTGGATTAAGTTACTTTCAGCAACAAGTATCCCGTCAATATATATTTTTGATGTTTTGGTTCGAGCATCGAATGTAAAAGCAACTCTGTTTTCCCTTCCGGTTTCAATTTGTGATGAAGCCTCAATTAATTTTGTAGCCCCGGAATTATACTTAAGCCCCATTGACGGAGATGTCAGAGATCCAAAAAAGCTATTATAAGGTGAACTTCCGAAATCATATAATCTTGGGAGATTTGCAATTCTTTCAGGGTTAATCTTAGCTAATATTGAAAAACTTCTTAAAGAACTTATCAATCCCGATGGCGCTAAAAGATATCCGTTAGTAGAGATTCCAGCATTAGTGTTTTTTGTCAAATCAAGTTTTCCGTTCACTATGGCAGAACCGTTGACTATTGCATCATTGTCGTTTCCACTCCTATCTTTTAGAATAATATTTGTAGCTGAATTGTAAATATCATCTGACTCAAAACCATAATATAGCATTATATTATTTTGCTCGGGATTGCGCTGTGGAACTTTCACTGTGAAATCCTTTTTTAGTTCCCCAATTGAAGCAGTCATAGTGATTACTCTATCTTCAGACTGTGGCGTTACATAACCGGTAAATGAGAAAACCGATTGATCGGAACTACTCCAAGTAACACCTGTTGGCATCAATATATCGGAAGTAACTATATCCGGAAATACTATATCCTCAAAAATATTTTCATCAGAATAACAAGCTCGAAGTTCAGTCACACTATTCCAGTTATTCACACTATTTCCTTTACACATTATTCTAATATATCGGGCATTTTTTGAAGTGAAAAGATATCTTTCCATATCATTTGTCACCCCTGATGATTCCTGAGAGATTAGCACTTTTTCAAAATTTATCTTATCCAATGAGATTTCGACATCAAAAAAGCTCTTTCTCTGATTACCACTGTAAAAAGCCAAATCAACACCCCATACTTTATACTCACTACCAAGATCAAGCATAATCCATTGATCAATTCCCTCCTGGCTCCAACGAGTATTAAAATTATTATCAATTGCATTCGGTGCCGGATTACCGGATTGATTTGCTATTGCAGAAACATTAATCCCCGTTTTTATAGGATATGAAGGAACCGTTATTATAATCGCTTTAGAACAATCTTCCTCAAGAAGCTCCTCGTCAACACTTTTCAGATTTTCTATATTTAAATAATGACGTCCATAATCGAGAGGTGTATCAAGTTGTATAGTAACTGTCCTGTCACCATCGAATGACAATGAGCCTTTTATTGGTTCATTATTGAGAGAATAATTTGCAATATTAAGAGCCTGATCGGCCATCAATGTTTTACTGAATACAGCTTTTATTGTGATACGATTGGTTATATCTGTTGAGTAAAGTCTTACTACCTGTTTTGGCATATCACCAACAGCATATTTCGACATCTCAGCTGCTGCAATAAGAAAAGCACCAACTCCGAAATCTGCCGTTGTTTCTGCATTTACATTATGTTGAGCCGCATTCTCTCCAATAGGTTGCACATATCCCACTTTTCCGGATGGTTGCAAAGCAATATTTGTCAGATAATCCCATCCTTTTTCTACCGTTTTTCCGTATTCTTTTTCAGAAAGATATCCGTTGTTTATCCCCCAAAGATATCCATAAACAAAAAATGCGGTACCACTTGTTTCATATCCGGAAGCATAATCAGGATCAACAAGAGATCGCGACCAATAGCCCTGTGGCATCTGTAACTCTGCCAATCGTTTAGCCATTCTCTTATAATATGAAATATAGGTCTGACGATATTTATCGTCTTGTGGCAAATCTTCAAGTATTCGAGCAAACGCCGCAAACACCCATCCGTTACCTCTTGCCCAAAAATCCTTTTTACCGTTTGTTGTAGAGTGAGCCGGATAAACATATTTACCATCTCTATAATAAATACCCTCCTCCTCGTCATACATAATTGAGTTAGCATATTGCCAATACTCATGAAGTTTTTCAAGATAAAGATCATTACCTGTTATCTTATACAGACGAGTCATCACAGGCATCACCATATATAGGCCGTCGGCCCACCACCAATAATCATCAGCCGCAGTACTCATCTGATACTCCATCACTTCTCTGGCTCTTGCTATTTTATAATCCTGGGGATCAATTTTATAAAGATCACAGTAGACTTGAAAACATATTTGCCAATCTCCAAAAAGAACATAGTCGTCCGATTCTCCATATGTATATTTCCATTTTTCTTTATTGTCGGATTTTGCGCCTTTCCAAACATTCTGTATAGACCAGTCTGTTGAATATTGAAGATAAGATTGCTCTTGAGTAACTTTATAGGCCTCCATATTTCCTGTATGATAAGCAGCTCTATTCCAGAAGGCATTTCCATGCGTAGGATTGGTTTCTTGCCAGTAATTATTAGATTTATATATAACATCTATTACATCATTCTTTTTGGGTAAAGTTTCAAAAGATGTTTCAACGATGGGATGAGTGATAGTTTGTTTAAACTTATTGAGTTCATAAAACCAATCATCATCCGAAATATATTTTCCAATAGGAAATATATTCCATCCTGCTCCAAAGTAATATATCAATTCTGTTCCGGGTTCATAATCACTCATTATCATCAAATGATGATCAACAACTGCAGTTTCAGTTTCTCCCGGCATATATATTCCAGCATACATTCTTGCATTAGGAGATGTTACCGTACCCTCACTTTTATCTTCCGCAAGTCCGATTATATTCTTTTCAGATTCATAAGTTACACCGTTGGTATTATACCCCATATTGGTGTGAAGGAAAATTCCTGCTGATATTTTCATCTTTTTGGCAGGGCCCTCATATTTTACAACTGCTTTATTTAGAAGAGAGTTTGCACAAGTTGTTATCCTTAATGTCTTTGTGTATTTATCTCCGTCAACATCCACATTATAGTAAGTCAATATAAATTCTGAACGTAACGGTCCATTCTCTATAAATTCACATTTATCATAAGGATTATGTATCCATAATTTATCTTTATAATAAACACCAACGCCTCCACCGCCTAATGTTTTTCCATTAACTGAATGAGCATCAACACCCTCTTCACCCTCACTATGATAGTTGGAATAATTATACATTTTATCGATCACAGGATATGATCTCTTTTTATACCATACATCAACACCATTGGCTGTATTTGGCTCAGAAGAGAGCAGTTTACTGCTATACATTCTAAAGACTGAAAGATCATTTTCCCATGCTATATCATTTCTTGTGGATGGCAATTTACATGAAGCATATGTCTTTGTATCAGGATTAAGTTTTGTACCCTCTTTGAGTATATATTCTGCAATATCTCCATTTTTAATATTTGCCTGAAATAAAATAGTTTTTCCTGTTGAGTGATAAGGAACGTTTTCATTATCGCTATTAAAAAGAGCATATTGAGAACAATCTATTCCCTCAGGAATAGTGATTTCTACAAGCTCGTCACATCGTTCAATGTTTAACGAATTTTTAAGCCTAAAAGAATACTCTTCTCCCCTTATAAGGGTTGGGCTTATCATTACTAATGCCGTAATCAGAAAAAAGATTTGAGTAAGTTGTCTTTTATATTCCATTATAACATATGGTATTTATTTAATTATGCATTAATCTGTAAAAACAAAGGTGCGTAAAAAACATTACGCACCTTTTCAATTACACTTTCTATTATTATCTATAAATTTCCCTACTATTATCTCACGACAACTGGGTATGTTTTATTATTAACAATTACAAAATAAATTCCTGTAGGAAGTTTAGAATCAACAGGAAGACTTATTCCTGATACATTATAAACTGTTTTAGCTGTTCCTCCAATAACTTTTATTGTTCCGTCAACCGAATAAACAGTTACTTCATCCTTGTCTAAAGATTCAATACCTAGAAGAGGTACATCACCAGGATAATAAGTTAAAGAGAAATCATCAGCAGACAACCAAGTACCTGTCCATCCTGTTGTAGTTTTTATTCCGAATGTAATACTGTTATCATCACCTACAATACATGGAACCTCAACATATCCCCATCCGCGGCCCAATTCATTTCCTGAATTGTTACTGTTAGGTAGTTCTGTTTCACTATTATTTGCATATAGATAAACACCTTCTCCATTTGTACGAACAGCTGCTTTTATTACATATACTCCGGAAGGTACACCTATTACGATTTGTTCTGCTTTATAGATCATCGATCCATTTGTTCCATTCCAAGAATCAAGATATCTGTTAGATACTTCTTCTTCATAATCTGCAGCTTCTGCATCCTCTGGGAATGACCAGTGATTACCGGTAGTCGTCAATGTATTTCCATTACCTTTATTGATAACCCATCCGTCAACAGCATCATTATCACCTGTGGATTCGATTGTAGGATTAAGAATTTCACCTGTATCATCTATCGATTCATATCCTTTATAATAATTTATCACACGTGACCATAATAGATTTTTAGCCTTAATTAAATCTTGTGCTGTAGCATCTTCATCATCCAATACTTCGTATGCTAAATCAATCCATGTCTTTACCAAAGGTTTATCAAGAACTTGAAGATCATCTATCAAATTCAACAAATTTGAATAATGTGAGCCTATTTCAAGAGCGTAATTAACTGCAGCTACAAGATTATTGTATGCTTTATTTACAGACTCTTCAGTAGAAGTAGTACTTCTTACTTCAATCATTGCCTCCATATATGCTTGATCAACTCCCTCTGCCGCAGCATCCGACATACCGTCCAAATCTAAAGTAATTGCATATTCTGCATAACTTCTTAATTTGTCTTTAAGAGCTTGGATAACTTCTGAATCTTCAGAAGGTCCATTGTAGTATAAACGATACTCATCAGAAGAACACCAACATCCATTATCAAGAGCAGTACCTTTTGTACCGAATTTTAATGTTCCATCTTTTACAATTATATCAAGAGTGAAACGGTTCCATCCTAAGCCAAGTTCACTAACACCTTGATTATCTTCATCTTCTCCATTTCCATTATTAGTGATAGGAAGAGTGAATTCTTTAAGACCTTGAGCATAGATAACAAAATTATCTGAATTTGTACGTGCCACACATTCAAGTGTATAGTTACCGTCCAATAACTCTTCGATAGTTTGATAAGAATCAAAAGTAAGAATTGAAGAACTATAAACGTCAAGATATCTGTTTGCTACAGCAGCTTCATATTCAGGAGTTCCTTCATCATAAAGTTTTACAGAATAATGTTTTCCTGTATTTGTAGAAGTTGTTCCTTGCCATCCTGCATTGCTGTCAACATTCGGATTACTGATCATATTTGTCATTTCGAATTTCTCGCCATCTTTCAATGTAATAACAGGAGAATAAGCTTTCCCGTCTTCGAATGTAACATTTGAGATACCGCTTCCTGACAAACCGAATTCAGAACTTGAGTCATCAAATTCAACAAGAGTCATTCTGTCGAAATGGGCAATTGATAGTGAATTTCTTCTTACACTAAAATATGTTGTTGCATCACCATTGATATCTCCGGTTTTGAAAACGAAACTAACATTGTTTAATCCCCAGTTTGTAGTTGTTTGAGTCCATGTAAATGAAGCAATATCGTCTACATCAACATCTGTACCAATTTTTACTGAATATTTACCATTACCTTGAGTATCTCCATGTGTCCATGACGCAAGTTGAACCTGATAAGTAGTATTTGATTTTAGTTTTCCGGCATCAATTCTTTGGAAGAATGCTTCAACACCATATCCATGCCAAAGAGCAACTCCTGCTCCTTCGTAATTCTTAATATTTGAATTTAGATCTGTTCCAGTATTTACGCGTGAATTACCGCTATTAAAATCATAGGAATAATCATAAACAGGATTTCCTTCTGAATCTAACACAGGATCGCCATTTTCGTCAACTTGTGGTGTAGCAACTTTAGCGCTCCAATGAGTAGGTAAATACCTTGTTTCAGATCCTTCTAGCCATTGATCAATTTCTTCAAATCCCGGATTCAAAAGAAGATTCTTCGAATTATAAATACCGCTTTTGGCATCAACATCATCCGATACAGACCAATAACTTTCGCCATCGGCATCTTTAATCAATTTACCATAAACATCATCTCCTTCATTAAGAGAAGTGATTTCAATATCTTCTACAAATCTATTGTCTTTGTAAACTTTAATCAGAGACCCGTTCACAGCAAAACGATATGTTCCGCTTTCGGAAGGCTGATAAATAAAGCCGTTTAGACTTGTATTACAATATTTAATTTTTGATCCTGCTGTTGCAGTGAACTGTAATGAATAAGCAGAAGATGGTAAAAATTCTGAATATTCTTCAGGCGTAATCGTCTGTGAAAGCTCTGCTTTTTGTGGCAAATAAGGAACATATACCGTTTCGGCATTTACTTCCTGATAACCCGCTAATGTAATTGCAGATAATAGTGACAAAGTAATTTTTTTATTCATGTGTCAATCTGGGTTCGTTAATATGTGTAATTTAAAATAGTTTCTATGTTTAACGGTTGTGCATCCGATTTCACAAATATATATTTATACCTTAGTCATACAAGTGACGCATATATCAAAAAGCGCACTCGACCTTAAAAGAGTCTTTTTTGAACCATTTTGTGATTTTTAAGCCCATTTTTTCTCATTTTATCAAAAAAAGAGCATAAACAATTGATTGCACTAACTCTTTTTTGAATAAAAAAAAGAAATAATTGAATATTTTCACAACTCACAAAGAGCCAAAAACCACCTTTATTTTACTCTTTTACTTGAAATATCACTATTACAGTATCCAAAAATTTATTATTTTCTTTGTATAGATTTGATTGAACATTTCAAGTAGCATCAAAAATATCATTGAACTTTTATATAGAATAAAATTTACAAAAACTTGAACTATGAAAGATTATGTACTTTTGTTGATATATCAGGACCACTTACGAGCTCTTGATTCTATACCCGGAGTAGGTTTGATAAGAAGAAGGGATTTAAGATTTCCAATAAATTCCTGATCATAGTCGGATAAATGATGAATTTTAATTATTAAATCCATCGCATTCACTTTAACTGCTACCTTAGTTTTATCATTGGTTATCCAATCGGCACACGATTCTATTATTGGATTTATAAATTCAATGTATTTTTTATAGGTATCTAAAGGAAGAGCATTTAATATTTTGGTAAAATGACGACGGGCACTACCATTTTTTGTTGCAGGAAAACTTTCTAATAGAAGAGGAATATAAGGTTGGAAAAGTTTGTTGTGATTAAAAAATATATATTCGGTAATATATGCGGAACGGAATCCTATACGCTCTTTTATAGCATTATTTTCTTTTGCTATTAATTCTGAATTCAGAGGTTGATATCTGTCCATTGCAATAAGAAAAATATCTTTTGTAATACCTTTTTTTATTACCTCTTCTGATGCTTCAACAACGAAATCCTTATAAAATTCAGATAGAAGAATATTTGCTACAATTTCATAATTCATAAAATAGCGTATTATTAAAGTTAATTAGAGTATTATTACTACCAATCAATTGCCATTTTTGCGTGAGCTTTTAAATATTCATTACACTCTTTAAAGTGATTATTTCCAAAAAAGCCACGATAAGATGATAATGGTGACGGATGAGCAGATTCCAAAATAAGATGTTTGTTGCGATCAATCAACAAAGCTTTCTTTCTGGCATAACTTCCCCATAACATAAATACAATGTTCTCTCGTTTATCAGAAAGTGTTTTAATGACTGAGTCGGTAAATACCTCCCACCCTTTTCCCTGATGTGAATTTGCATTGTGTGCCCTTACGGTAAGAGTTGCATTAAGAAGAAGTACCCCTTGTTTTGCCCATCTTGTAAGATCGCCGTTTTGTGGCATCTTTTTTCCTGTCTGAGCTTCAATCTCTTTATATATATTCATTAAAGATGGAGGAAGAGTCACACCTTGTGGCACAGAAAAACTCATTCCGTGAGCCTGACCCGGACCGTGATAAGGATCTTGACCAAGAATCACAACTTTTACTTCATTAAAAGGAGTTTGCTGAAAAGCATTGAAAATATTTCCTGCTGCAGGATATATGGTGTGTGATGAGTATTCACTTCTTACAAAATCTGTAAGTTTGATAAAATAATCTTTATCAAATTCATCTATAAGTGCTTTTTTCCAACTTTCTTCAATTCTTACATCCATATTATTTTCTCTTATTTTGAGCTTGTTTTGCAAAGCTAAATATAATTTTCTATTTTTGCGCGTCCTTAAGCCCCCGTAGTTTAATGGATAGAATGAGGGATTCCGGTTCCTTTGATCGCGGTTCGATTCCGCGCGGGGGTACTGACAAAAAAGCTAACAATCACATATCCCGATTGTTAGCTTTTTTTATATAAATATTGGAATGCTAATAATTTAAAATCAACAATTTGATTGCCTTATTTTCATATTTCATTTATCAAAATCTTTTGTCGCTTATTTCTAAGCAATGATTAATTAGACTATAACTATTCTTCATATATCATCTTTTTAGTGATTCCCCCATCTACAATTATGTTTTGAGCATTTATGAAATTATTCCTTTTATCACAAAGGAACAAAGCAGTTCGGGAAATATCTTCCGGTATACCGACTCTACCGGATGGATGTTGAATGTGATCGGATTCGGTAAGTGAATTGTAGTGTTTGGTTTCTATCCATCCCGGAGAGATTGCATTCACAGTTATTCCCGTGCAAGAAAGGGAGATTGCAAGTGAGTTGGTTAATGATATAAGTCCACCTTTTGAAGCGCCATAGGCTTCCCACCCTGATTCATTTTGGTTAAAACGTGTGGAGGATATATTAATAATTCGTCCGTATCCACAATTTGCATTAAGAATTAAAAACTCTTTTACACAATAAAATGAACCACAAAGATTGGTATTAATTATATGATGGAACTCATCGGGATTGACTTGAGTAATATCCTTTTGACAGTTGGCTATCGCAGCATTATTAATAAGAATTTGCACCGAGCCATATCTTTCTTTAATTTTTTCAAACGCTTTTTTCACCTCTGAATAAGATGATATATCGGTCTGTATGAAAAAATAATTATCACAATTGTCCGGTTGGACAATATCAATTCCTACAACAATATAACCGGCTTTAATAAAATCTCTTGCAAGAATCTTTCCGATTCCACCGGCAACACCGGTGATGACAGCTATGTTTTGTTTCATAATAAAAAAATAAAAGCAACCGAAATTAATCGATTGCTTTCATAAAAACAAGTAGCGAGAGGGGGGCATGATCCCCCGACCTCATGATTATGAATCATGCGCTCTAACCAACTGAGCTATCTCGCCATAAAGAGTTTTTCTCTTTTGCGAGTGCAAAGATATATGTTTTTTATTCTGACACAATAGTTGAAAAGCTTTTTTTTAACAGCAAAAAGATTAATTGTTAATAATCAATCAAATAGAGAGTAATTATTTTATGTCAGTATATTTTCATTTCATCTATTAAGTTAATAAAAACATGATTATGATATATTTTTTTACATATAAATGAATAATTTAATTATTATTTATATATTGGCGCTTAATAACAATTAGAGATATCATGAAAAAAGAAAAATTTAAAGTTGAATACGATATGGGGACTATTTCGCCAAATGTTTTATGGACTTATCTTTCTACTTCTCAAGGACTTGAGAACTGGTTTGCTGATAAAGTCAATAACATTGGGAAAAAATTTACTTTTGAATGGGATAAAACAACACAATGTGCTGATCAAATAGGATGTCGTACAGGAGTATTTGTAAAATTCAGATGGGAAGAGGAATCCGAATCAAAAGCTTATTTTGAGTTTCGTATACATCAAATAGAGCTTACAGGTAACACAATCCTTGAAATTAATGATTTTGCAGAAGATGATGAAAAAGATGAACAGACTGAATTGTGGAATCTTCAGGTAGAAAATTTAAAGCATAAATTGGGTTTAGCTTAATTTTAAATTAGGCCCTTCTGATTATTAATAGGCACGAGAGTGATAGGAACAAGTTCTTATCACTCTTTTTTTAGGGGTATATATAAGATTTCGTTAATTAAATTATAAATTAAAAGTGTGTATTTTTCTAAAACCATGAAACTTGATTAAAATTAGAGTTGTTAAATCCTAATATAGAAAATTGAAATTTACCTTTTTGGAAATTTTACATTACTTTTGCGTACAATCAAGAAATGATATGTTGCCAATTAAACGATTATATACATTTATGCTACAGACCTTTCTTCCGGTCTTGTGCATGACATTTTTCATTTGTCTTTTTATTGTACTAATGCAATTTGTATGGAAGTACGTCGATGATATGGCCGGTAAAGGTCTCGATGTATCAGTTCTTGCAGAACTCTTCTTTTATGCAGCAGTATCATTTGTACCAATGGCACTCCCACTTGCTATTCTGCTTGCTTCACTTATGACATTCGGAAACTTAGGTGAAAGGCTGGAGCTTCTTGCCATGAAAGCTGCGGGCGTTTCTCTTATAAAAATTATGCGCCCACTGATAATTGTGGTGACTATGATAGCAATTGGTGCATTCTTCTTTCAAAATAAGATTCTTCCTATTGCTAATGTTAAAGTGTATTCATTGTTATATGCGATGAAACAGAAATCTCCCGAACTTGATATTCCTAAAGGTGTCTTTTATAAAGAGATAAGCGGCTATAACATTTATGTAAAGGATAAAAATCACAAGACAGGAATGCTTTATGGGGTGATGATATATGATCTTTCTAAGAGTTTTGAAGATGCAATGGTATTGGTCTCTGATTCCGGAAAAATGAAAATGTCCGATAATAAGGAATCTCTTATACTTACTCTTTACAATGGAGAATCTTTTGAAAACCTAAAAGATCAAAGAAGCGTAAATAAAAATGTACCATATCGTAGAGAAGAATTCTCTATGAAAGAGATATTGATCGAATTTGATGCAAACTTCAATCGTATGGATGAGTCATTTATGCAGAATCAATATATCGGAAAGAACATGCAAGAGCTTCAGGTTTCTCTCGATACGCTTTCTCATAAACGTGATTCTGTGTCACAAACATATTCCAAATCTTTAAGAGAGAACACTTATTTTGGTGGGAATATGTCGCAAAACTCTGTTGATTCGATTATTCAGGTTATTAATACTGAGCAGCAAACAGTAGATAAACTGCTTGCAACAATGACTCCGAAAAGAAAACAGGATGTCTATACAAAGGCGCTTTCTAAGGCTAATGCGATAAAGCAAGATTTTGATTTCAAAGATGCAATGCAAAAAGAAGAGAATAAGATTATTCGTCGTCATCAACTTGAGATACATAAGAAATTCACTCTTTCTATTGCTTGTCTTGTATTTTTCTTCATCGGAGCTCCTCTTGGTGCCATAATAAGAAAAGGTGGGCTTGGAATGCCTGTTATCATCTCCGTATTGCTTTTCATTGTTTATTATATGATAGATAATGTTGGGTTTAAATTAGCGCGAGACGGAAACTGGCCAATATGGCAAGGAATGTGGCTAAGTACGGGAATACTCCTACCTTTGGGTGTATTTTTCACATATAAAGCCGTTAATGACTCTGTATTATTTAATATGGAATCCTATGCAGAACTTTTCAGAAATATACTTGGACTTAAAAAGAAGAGAAAATTTAGTAAGAAAGAGGTTATTATTGAAAATCTTGATTCTGTAATATTCAAAAATGAGGTTTCGGATTTTAATATGGCTTGCAAATCTTATCTTGAATCGGAACTTAATCCGGCAAGCTATAATTTTAAAAATTTCTTTTTGGGGATAAGTCAGCCCCAATCGATATCTGATTTGGTAGTAAGTTTTAATATATTAATAGAGAACGGTAGTAATTCTGCCGATCAAATGGTTCTTAATATATTATCTGAATACCCTCATATATATAAAATGAGATTCGGTACACCTTTTCATATAAAGACATTACAGATTATATCTCTTATTTTTCTCCCTTTTAGCATTATATATTATACTTTTGCAATGCTAAAAAGATACCAAAGGGTAAAAACGTTGAGACAAATTATAGCAGTTAATGAAAAAATGATTTCAACGATAGATAATAATTATCAATCCAATTAAATTATCAAAAAAGCTACGTTATATGTTTTGTTTTTAAGGGTAGCTTTTTGATTTTGTCAGATATAAAAAAAATCCAAATATCACGAGTGATATGTCAGAATTTAAATTAAATACAATAGAAGAAGCGATTGAAGAGATTAAAAATGGTAATCTTATAATCGTGGTTGACGATGCAGACCGTGAGAATGAAGGTGATTTCATTGCTGCGGCTGAGTTAATGACTCCGGAAAAGGCCAACTTTATGGCTAAGTATGGGCGTGGTTTGATGTGTGCTCCAATGACAGAAGAGATAGCTGATAAATTGGAATTACCATATATGGTAAGTTCTAATACTTCAATACACTCCACTCCTTTTACTATATCGGTAGATCTTTTGACTCATGGATGTACTACGGGGATTTCAGCTTATGACCGTGCTACAACGTTGAAATATCTTGCAGATCCGAATATTAAACCTGAGGAATTTGGCAGACCCGGACATATTTTCCCATTGAGAGCTCGATCAAGAGGGGTTCTTAGAAGAGCCGGCCATACTGAAGCTGCAGTTGATTTATGTAGACTTGCAGGTCTTCAGCCTGTTGGTACATTAATCGAAATTCTTAATGAAGATGGTACAATGGCTCGTTTACCGGAGCTTATAAAGATTGCTAAAGAGCATAATCTAAAGATTATTTCTGTTGCCGATCTAATTAAGTATCGTATAAAAAATGAGTCTCTTGTAGAGCAAGGTGATGAAGTAAAGATGCCTACTAAGTTTGGTATGTTTCGTCTTATTCCGTTTCGTCAGAAATCCAATGGACTTGAACATGTTGCTCTTATTAAAGGTGAATGGAAAGAGGATGAACCTATCCTTGTAAGAGTACATTCATCTTGTATGACGGGAGATATTTTCGGTTCAATGAGATGTGAGTGTGGCGAACAATTGCAGAAAGCACTTGAAGCAATTGAAAGAGAAGGAAAAGGTGTATTGGTTTATATGAATCAAGAGGGTCGCGGAATCGGTCTTATGAATAAGATTAAAGCATATAAATTACAAGAAGAGGGTCTTGACACTGTTGATGCTAATGTTCATCTTGGTTTTGATGCTGATGAGAGAGATTATGGTGTTGGAGCGAATATTCTAAAGAATTTAGGAGTTAAGAAGATGCGTCTTATGTCTAATAATCCGGTTAAACGTGTTGGTCTTGAGGCTTACGGGTTGGAGATTGTGGAAAACGTTCCTATCGAGGTGGAAACTAATAAATATAATGAGTTTTACATGAAAACAAAGCGTGAAAGAATGGGGCATATTCTTCACAATATAAAGTAAGATTCGTTTTTATGTAAGTGAATTCTTTCATAGTAAAGAAAAGAATTTAAATTGTCTAGTCCTGAATAAGCGTTACAAAATTTGTTTGTAATTCTATTCAAAATTA
>CAMTOJ010000046.1 GCA_947074145.1 uncultured Bacteroidales bacterium | reverse complement strand
TTCTTACCGGATCAGGAAAGATTAAAAGAAAACATGCTTTTAAACGTCACATTCTGACAAAAAAGACTAACAAACAAAAACGTCGTCTTGGCCACTTTACATTAGTTGCTGCTCCAGACGTTAACAATGTTAAGTTCCTTCTTTGTATGAAATAATCTCTTTTGAGATAATTTCAAGTTAAAACAAACGTTTATAAAGTATTATTTTTTATCAACCGAATGCAAGCTTAAGTTCTTCTTTTAAGAGAAGGCGCTATCATTCACAATTATTTTAGAATTATGCCAAGATCGGTAAACCACGTAGCGTCACGTAACAGACGTAAAAAGATTCTTTCTCTAACAAGAGGTTATTTTGGAGCAAGAAAAAATGTTTGGACAGTTGCAAAGAATACATGGGAAAAAGGTTTAACTTATGCTTTCCGTGACCGTAAAGCAAAAAAACGTAACTTCCGTGCTCTTTGGATCCAACGTATCAATGCAGCAGCTCGCCTACAAGGTATGTCATACTCAAAACTTATGGGAGCTCTTCACAAAGCAGGTATCGAAATCAATCGTAAAGTTCTTGCAGATCTTGCGGTTAATCATCCAGAAGCTTTTGCTGCTATTGTTGAAAAAGCGAAAAATGCTTAATCAGTAAATGCACAATAAAAAAAGTGAGACGAATTTCGTCTCACTTTTTTTGTTTATATACATATGATCTCAAAACAATATAATTGAGTTATATCGGACAAACTTATTATCTTCCCATCTAACGCCGTCACATCCTCATTTTTATCGAGCTTAACTCAAGTACAACATTTATCTTGTGACAATTATTTTATCTCAATACTATACGCTCGAGTTTAGCTTCCATATCAAAATCTTCATCTATTAAAGATTTAGTTCCTCCAAAAACGGCTGAATAGATATAAGAGTTCCCTCCTGTTATAGCATTGGTTGTTGGTGGTAAAGGAACCTTTAATGTGTACCAAGACGATTGGTTATTGACTGTAGCATTGATAGTTGCAGTAAGATATTTTATAGTTGAAGCGGGAGCTATAGGTAATGAAACTACAGTTGCAGTCAGACCATTTAATCTCATCATCGTAGTATTTCCCGGGATACTTTTGGAAGGAGAAATGTATCCTGTCTGTAAAGATAAATTACAATGTATAGTATTACCAAGTGTAATATCAACATGAGATAATTTATTTAATGTATTTGTACCGGAGGCAGAGAAATCAATTATAATCTGAGCGCATGAATGGCTGTAAGTAATCGGGACTATTGTATTAGAAGTTGTAATAGTTACATTTAGTTGTTTCCACCAAAAATAATCAACATCCTGTGCTAAATTTGAAGCTATGCCGCCAAAGAAATCAGGCCCCTGATCTGAACCTTCATAGTTGGAACCTGCTGAATATAAATCATATATACCTCTCGAAAGTGTTATAGGCCAACCTATTGCCGTTAGGGAGCCGGCTGTTTCACTTCTGAAAATCCCCATAGATAAATATGGAGCATTCAAAGGTGTATTTCCTTGTTTATAAACATATATATGAGAATATCTATTTATCTGAATAGGCGTAACACTATTAGAGGTGACAGATGATACTGTTGAAATTGATGAATCAGTATCACTGATATCAGATAATATTTCAGTATTATTGTCTGTAACATTAGCTGTAAAACCAAGAGATAAATCTGTTATATTATCAATATCCTCTATCTCACCCAGACAATCCATATAGATTTTTCGCGTATTTCTATCGCATGAAATCAATAAAGAGAAAAACAATATAAATGTAATAGTTAATTTTCCCATATTATATCTTATTATTTTAATACAGGGACAATCGGTTTATTATTCTCATCTACCTGAGTCCAGTTATCTACATTTACATAATTCACAACTACCTCTTCCGATTTTTTTATTTCAACACTGTAGTTGTAAGAATTCCCTGCTTCCAATTTGTTATCGACCAATACCAACTGAGCAGTAAAATTCATAGGGTCAGTATTTCCATTAAGATAAACGGAAAAAGAAAAAATTAAACCTTCGGAAAAAACAAGAGGTAATAATATCTGTTGACAAGTAACTCCATTAACAGGCATCTCTATTTCCACATCTGAAATTGAGGTAGAAGGGGTAATTACACCAGTTAGAAAGTCCATTGTTATTCCAACTGTATCCGGTGGTGAAATCATAACATTTGTAACAGAATCGATTTTCATCAATTCATTTTGAGAATTATCCAACTCTGAAACGAATGAAATAACAATCTGAGAACATCTATGATATAAAGTAACAGGAATGCTTGTTGATGCACTTATTGTCTGTCCCAGAATTTGATTACTTAAGTAGTCAACTCCATTTCTCAATGTCACTGTATTAGATGAGTTTTCAAAGTTCGGCGGTACAATATCTTTATTACCCACAGAAAAACAATAAAAACTATATGTTCCATTATTTAAAATTAGCTCATCCTGAGTTAGTGGAGATAGAACCCCGGCTGTATTGGTCTGAAATCTGATTGTATCTATATAATTATTATCTTCATTGATATAAATATCTACATATCTATTCTGAGCAAGAGGAGACATACCTGCTCTTGTAATTAAATCGTTGACATTGGCTGTAAAATATACCTGACACCTTTCGGAATCAGATATATTTACATATTCAATAATCAGCTTATCTTTTACACAAGATGAAAGAGTGATAGAGATAATTAATATAAAAATTAATTTATATCCCATAGATTTATATTTAGAGGAGTCGAGATTTAAAGTTATCTCGTGAATATTATATTTATATCCTACACATTAACATTTAAACTCTTATTAAAGTTGTGTAGGTATAACAGGGTTACCTCCGCTTACCTCTACCCAATTGATTACATCAACTGTTGTAAATGTAATCTCCTCCAAAACGAATTTTACCTGAAAAAGATATGAATTACCAGCTGCAAGTGCACTGCTTGGTATAGGATACTCTGCTGTAAAATCTTTACTTTGTGTTACTCCGTTGAAACTAACTTGCATTGTAAAAGTCAGATCACCGCTTGATTCAAGTGGCAACATGATATATTGTGCATAATTATCAGTCATTCCCATAGCTACAGCTGTACCAAGAGTTGTGGCAGGTGTAATAGTTCCTGTTAACAGATCCCAACTACAACCTGAAGTAGATGATGGGGTAACCTGAACTCCTACTAAGGCAACTTTTACATCAGAACCCGTAGCAGTTGTACCTGTTGTATCCATTTTTAAAACAATCTGTGTACAAGCATGATTAAACTTGACAGTAAAATCTTGTGCTGCAGTTATCGTCGTCGGAGTAGAATAAGTCCATGCCAAATAATCTATTCCATTTGATAAAGATGTTGCTTTATTGTCAGTAAAAGAGGGAGTCTGATTTGATGTTGAATTAGTTCCGGCTCCATAAAAAGAATATGTTCCGTTAGGTAGATACATAGCAACTCCGGTTACAGGTGTAACAGTACCGGCGGTCTCAGATTTATAATTAACGGTTTTTATCAGATTATTATCGCTATATGCAAAAAATGAGACATAGCGTCCGGTTGAAATCGGCTCATAACTCACAGATTTCACAACAAACTCCGACATTACATATGGATCAAATGTTATAAGATTTGACGTATTGGTGTCTGTTCCACTTCCTGAATTACCATTTCCGTTCTCGGTGGTATTATCCTTCTCACATGGACATGGCGACATAAACTGAATATCGTCCTTCGAACATGAGATTAAAATGAATATGGAAAAAAGCATAGAAAATGAGTTAGTAATATAATTTCTCTTCATAACAAATAATTATTTGAGTTAACATTAATCTATTATGACAACATAAAATATATTAGAATGTTTATAATTTATTTTCCTAAATAAAAAAAGAGTGATATTCTGAATTCACTCTCCTATGTTTATAGTTTAATAATGACTAAGTAATTTCAGAAAAAATCAGTTAATTTTTAAAACTATCATTTAAAATAAACACTATATATTACTAATAACACAAGTCTATTTTTATCATCAAATAAAAAAACTCACCAGAAAAAATCTGATGAGTTTTTTTATTTGATGATAGAAAATTTATATTTTTTCTTTATTAATGATTATATAAATATTATTGCTTAAGGTCAAAAACAAGATTCATATGTAATCCGTCATCACCCTCTTTGATTCTAATCATTCCCGGTTGACTCTTTGGTCCATGTTGAGAAACCGGTTTGAAACAACGAATTGCCGGTATTTCATAAAGGAATGATATATCACCTTTCGGACAAACCGGAAATGCACGCCCTTTTGTAATATTCTTTGTTGGTTCCAACGGTGTAAATATTCGATAATATATACCGTCAGTTTGAGAATAAACTGTAAACGGATTAGTCTTATCTTCAAATGTCATCCAATAAATATTAGCATGATAACCTTTAAACTCTGGATAAACAAGATTTTCATAGCTCTCACCTGTAATAGTATTATTATAGTCTTTCTGATGTAAAGAGATATTTTGTCCTCTTTGACGATTCTTCCAAACCCTGTAAGGACCGCGACCCATCCATTTTACACCTGCGATTTGTTCTTCAGGATAAGAGAATGTTAATCCGAAGTTTGTAATATTATCTTCAAAGAATGCTTCATCAAATCCTACTCCTTGTTTTGTTTTATTGAGCATTACAGAGTGCATATTCAATAATCCATCCTTATTAAGACGCCATTCAATTGAGTCGATTCCACCTAAGTAGTGTGTTACAAACACAGCATCTCCATTATCCATATATGAAGATGTAGATTTAAACTTAGCCTTCATCCCCACAGGTATAGGACCGTCTGTCAATGGAATGATATTATTCTCATTTTTAAACTGTTCGATCATCCCTGTATTCTTATTAAAACTTGCAGCCACATTATTTGCCGAAAGAGTAACAATTGAATCTTTATAGGTAATCTTTGGCATATTATTTTTCTTAATTTGAGCAACAGGCATAGAAGCCAATTCTCTGTTGTAGTAATCCTTAGTATAATGAACAGGCCAAGTCCATGTACACATCTCTGTTCCATCAGGATTATAGGCTACGATCTCAAGAAGATCTGCATTAAAGAAATTATCTGTAACATCAATCTTTATAGAAGTAGTTTCACCTGGTTCTATCGAAGGTATAGTGATTATTCCTTCCTCTATTTTTTTGATTCCTGAAATCTGTTTATTTTTAAGGCCTCTCTCCTTTAAAGGAGAAGGAACAGAATATAATTTATAATCCATCTTACAGGAATTCAGATTCGAATAAAGGAAAGTATTTGTTATAAAGAATTTTCCGTCGAACCCTGGAGTTATAAATTTTTCCTTAAACTGAATCGGAGCCCATACATTTCTTACTGTATAAAAACTTGCCTCCTTTTCACGGTAAGGGCCTAAAATACCATCTGTCGCATTACTTCCGTCACTATCAAGAATCCCCCCTTTATCTACACGTTTTACTGCATTATCAGAGAAGTCCCACATAAAGCCTCCGGCAAATAAAGGATGAGAAGTATAATTATTCCAAAAATCCTCCAAACCTGCACCATGACCCTGATCATACATACCGTGCATAAATTCGGTTGGGAGAAACACTTTATATCCATTAGTAAAACGACCTATCCCCGTAAGAAAAGCGGGATAATGGTGTGTATCAATTCCGCCATAATCAGCCCATGGGTGAACCATAGGTCGTTGTTGAAGATCAAGAATATTATATAATGAATCTACTGATGTGCTCCATCCTCCTTCATTTCCATTGCTCCACATAATAATACATGGATGATTGGCATCTTTCTCTATAAGTTCAGTAAGTAATTTAGGAGCAAGTTCGGCATCATACCCATTCTGCCATCCACAAAGTTCATCCATAAACAGAAGACCAAGAGAGTCACATACTTCAAGAAAATGATCATCCGGAGAATAATGCATTCTCACTGCATTCATATTCATCTGTTTAATAAGTATAGCATCTTCAATACTTATATCTTTATTAGTAGTTCGTCCTCCATCAGGATGAAAAGAGTGACGATTAATACCTTTCATTACAAGCTTTGTTCCGTTTAGATAAATTCCGTCTTTTTCTTTAAATTCAACCGTTCTGAATCCTATTCTTTCTGATACAGAATGGATAATGTTCCCATTCTTATCTTTAAGATCAATGGTTACAACATAAAGATTAGGTGATTCAGGATTCCATGTTGCAATATCATCACAAGTTAATGTCAAAAGATTTGAGGTATGAGTAAGCATCTTACGTTTTTCTGCAACTTCTTTCTTTGGAACACCTTTAAGGCTTTTGCTTATATATTTTTCCATATCCGGAGTTGAAATAATCTCCTTGTAAGCAAAATCTTTTTTAAATGAGGATTTTTTATTCTTGATTTCAGGGCCACAATAAGGCTTAACATCAACACTTATTGAAGCACCCGCAGGTAGTTCGTTACTATAAACTTTCATATCGAGAGTTCCATCTGCTTTAGCATCTACAGCAACTCTTTTAATATAAGTTTCCGGGGAAATTTCCAAAAATACCGGACGGTATATTCCTCCAAAAAGCCACCAGTCAGCTTTTCTTTCCGCTGCATTAACTGTATTGTTTTCTGAATGTTTGCTGACAATCACTTCAAGGATATTTTCTTTTCCTTTTTCAAGCATATCGGTAATATCATATCCGAATTCATAAAAAGCTCCATGATGTTTATCGCCTACAGATTTCCCGTTTAGAAGAACTTCTGCATCTGTCATGACTCCCTGAAATACAAGTCGTACATTCTTATTACCAAGATCGGTTGGAACTATGAAAGAGGTTTTATAATGTCCCACTTCCATACTCGGTTTGGTTTCCTTTGAGATTGTATACCAACGTCCATATGTATAATCTCCAAAACCATGCAACTCCCATTGAGCCGAACAGGAATAGAATCCCATTTTCCGCTATTTGCACCTTCAGAGCAATGGAAGGCCCAATTCTTTGTATCATTCAGGCCGGTACCTGATAGATAAATACGTTTTGTTTGATTTACTGTCTTGTTTAGCGCTTTTGTCTGATCATTAATTGCAGTTGATGCACTTAATGAAGAACACGTAAGCAAACTCGCCGCTAAACAACCGGAAAGTAAAATAGGCAAATGTGTTTTCATAATTGATGTGTTTCTAATCTTAAAAAGTAGTTTATAGTGTAATTCTAATCGTGCCCAAATTTAGAAAAGAATATCTAAAAAAAATAATTTAATTTATGATTTGACTAATTAATTATAGCCTCAAATAGTGCGATAAGCTATATTTTTATTTGATTTAACAATATATGCACAAATTTAAATAACATGATCGGTTGTCTTGAACGTATTGTTTATTCTATAGTTCGAGGCTGATATTCCTTCAAATCTTTTGAAAAAAGTGGAAAATTGACTCATATTTTCGAATCCGAGTTTGAAACCGATTTCAGATATAGACAGGTTACAATTTATCAATAATTCTTTTGCTCTAAGATGTTTCTGTTGTAACAAATACTGCCCGGGAGAAACTCCTGCATATTGTTTGAATTTACGTCTAAACCAGGTATATCCCAGACCTAATTCTGAAGCTAATTCTTGCATTAAGATATTATCCTCACATCTCTCTTTCAATAATATTTGTGCTTCTCTTATCTTTTCGGTAATTATTGAATTCTCAGAAGATTGATTCTTGTTTATATAATTGACATTTCCTAAAATATGAGTGATTATGCCCGTTAAGCATATTTGCATCCCTGAGAGTTCCTTTGAGGCAACATTACAAGCCTCTTCAAATAATGAAAGGATGGCTGAATGCAATCCTATACGTAATACGGGTAGTGATTTAGAAAACCCAAAAGCACCTAAAAAATTAGATTCTTCGTAACATTTAAATCCTATCCAAAACTCAGTCCATCCTATCTCTTTATCGGGATAATAATTATGCCATTCTCCCGGAAATAAAATAATAAATGTACCGGCAAGCACTTCAACTTCCTTTCCCAAAGAAAGAGAAGAAAAATATCCTTTTCCTTCAACTATATATAATATCTGAAATTCATTAAGGATTCTTCCTTTTCTCTTAATTAGAGAATAATCCATAGGATGATTTAATAAAGGATAATTTTCATCTTTCTCCACAACCTGATATCCGGATGTTGTACAATTAAGGATAAAAGAGGATGAAGATACCGATGAAGGTAGATATTTTTGAAAGCATTTATTAGCGAGGTTCATGGTGTGTCAGATTTGTAAAGTTATTTATCAATAATTGTAACAAAAATAGCTAACATTCACTTATACTTGCAAAAAAGAAACACATTTATATCATTTTTTTTACATTACCTTATATCAAAAATATGAAAAACTCAGTAATCGCTATTGATTTAGGAGCGACAAGCGGACGTATGATATTGTCAAATATTGAAAACGGCCAATTAAAAATGGAAGAGATTGCCAGATTTGATAATAGAATTGTCAATCGTGAGGGAAAATATTATTGGAACCTAAAATCTCTATTCTCTGAAATTATAGAAGGCTTAAACTACGCAACAAGTCTTGATTGCAAAATAATATCCATAGGAATAGATACATGGGGAGTAGATATGGGATTTATCGATCAAAGCGGAAACGTAATCGAAGATCCAAGAGCATATCGCGATCCTTATACATCGGGGATTATGGAGGAATATTTTACAAAGATTCCAAAAGAAACAGTTTATAATAAAACAGGTATTCAGTTTATGAATTTCAATTCTCTTTTCCAGCTTTACGCGGCTAACAAAGAGAATTTCGAACCGTTGAAAAAAGCCAAAACGATTCTGTTTATGCCTGACCTTATATCATATCTATTAACAGGAAATGCTGTATGCGAATATACAATAGCTTCAACTTCTCAATTCATAAACCCTAACAATAAACTTATAGACAAAGAGTTGCTTGAAGCAGCGGGTGTTGAGTCATCACTTTTCCCGGAAATAGTTATGCCCGGAACAATCATAGGAAATCTTAGAAACGAGCTTATAAAAAACGATATAGATTATGATATTCCTGTTATTGCGGTAGCAGGACACGATACTGCATCTGCGGTTGCTGCTGTTCCTGCTCAGGATCCAAATTTCGCTTATCTTAGTTCGGGAACCTGGTCTTTAATGGGTATAGAAGTTATAAATCCTATTATAAATGATCGTAGTGCCAAACTTAATTTTACTAATGAAGGTGGAATTGAAGGGACTGTTAGATTCCTTAAAAATATCACCGGTATGTGGATACTCGAACAGTGCAGAAAAGAGTGGGCCGAGGAAGGAAAAGATTACTCATATCCCCAAATAGTAGATATGATAAATAAAGCAACACCTTTTCAATCAATGATAAATACGGATGATCCATCTTTTGCAAATCCTCAAAGTATGATATCATCAATTAAAGATTATTGTAATAAAAGAGACATGGTGGTGCCTCAAACTGATCAGGAGATTGTCAGATGCATTATGGATAGTCTTGCTTTACGATATAGAACTATTATCGACTATTTGAAGGAATTTTCACCTAACCCTATAAATCGACTTCACATTATAGGAGGTGGCGCAAAAAACAGTTTATTAAATCAATTTACCTCCAACTCTACCGGGCTTCCGGTTTATGCAGGTCCAAGCGAAGCAACTGCAATCGGAAATATAATGATACAATTGAAAAGTGCGGGAATAGTAAAAGATATTAATGAAATGCGATTAATGATTTCTCAAGCTACAGAAGTAAAGGAGTTTATTCCTCAAGATAAAGAGATATGGGATGAGGCATATCAGAAGTTCGCTAAATTATGCTACTAATAAATTATTAACTCTTAAATAAATATTATGGATCAGAAAATTAAAGAAGCATACGATTATGCTAAAGAAGTGTATGCACGTGTAGGTGTAGATGTAGAAAAAGCAGTTAAAGATATGGATAAGATTGTTCTTTCTCTACATTGTTGGCAAACAGATGATGTAACAGGTTTTGAAAATCCCGACGGTGAACTATCCGGAGGTATTCAGGCAACAGGAAACTATCCGGGAAAAGCAAGAACAATCGAGGAAGTTCGCCAAGATCTTGTAAAAGCAGCTTCATTAATTCCCGGTGTTCACAGAATAAACCTACATGAAATATATGGCGATTTTGGAGGTAAATTTGTTGATCGCGACGAAGTGGAACCTAAACATTTTGAAAGTTGGATGAAATGGGCAAAAGAGAATAATTTCAAACTTGACTTTAATTCTACGTCTTTTTCACACCCAAAAAGTGGTTCACTCACTCTATCCAATCCGGATGATGAGATTAGAAATTTCTGGATAGAACATACAAAACGTTGTCGTCGTATCGCAGAAGAGATGGGTCGTTATCAGGGCTCTCCTTCTGTAATGAATCTTTGGATTCATGACGGATCAAAAGATACGACTGTAAATAGATTAAGATATCGCGAACTTCTAAAAGAGTCGCTTGATGAGATTTATTCTGAAAAACTTGAATATGTAAAAGACTGTATCGAAGCTAAACTTTTCGGTATCGGAGCTGAAAGCTATACAGTTGGTTCTTATGACTTTTATCTTGGATACGGAGCTAAAAACGATAAAATCGTGACTCTTGACACAGGACACTTCCATCTTACTGAAAGTATTGCTGATAAAATCTCCGCTCTTTTATTATTCACACCTGAAATCATGCTTCATGTGAGTCGTCCGATACGTTGGGATTCAGATCATGTTACAACAATGAATGATGATACTCTTGATCTTGCAAAAGAGATTATCCGTTGTGATGCTCTTGATAGAGTAAATATTGGTCTTGATTATTTCGATGCTTCAATCAATCGTATAGGGGCTTATGTAATCGGATCTCGTGCTACTCAGAAATGTTTTCTTCAGGCTCTTCTTGAACCAACTGAACTACTTCGTCAATACGAAGCAAACGGACAGCTTTTTGAGCGTCTTGCAACACTTGAAGAAGCTAAGAATATGCCTTGGAATGCCGTATGGGATTATTATTGTGCTCTTAAGAATGTACCTGTAGGAGAATCATATATTAAAGATATCCAACAGTATGAAATAGATGTAACATCAAAAAGACAATAATAAAGAGATTTAATAAAAATGGAGATATTAATAGGATTAATCATAATTGCAATAGGCAGCTTCTGTCAGTCAAGCTCTTATGTCCCGATTCAGAAAATCAAGGATTGGAGTTGGGAAAGTTTTTGGCTTGTACAAGGAGTATTTGCCTGGCTCCTTTTTCCCTTAGTGGGAAGTTTCATAGCTCTTCCCAATATTTCCGACCTTTTTCAAGTATGGAGTGTTGAGGGTGTAGCCGGAGCAATAATATATGGTATATTATGGGGAGTCGGAGGCCTTACATTCGGTTTGAGTATGAGATATCTGGGAGTTGCTCTCGGACAGTCAATAGCTTTGGGAACTTGTTCTGCTTTCGGAACCTTATTACCGGCTATTTTCGGAGGAAAAGATCTTTTCTATGGAGAGGGATTAATACTTCTGATTGGTGTCTGTATAACTATTGCAGGTATTTCTGTTATTGGCTTTGCAGGATCACTTCGTGCTGCAAATATGAGTGAAGAAGATAAGAAAGCTGCAATTAAGGATTTTGCTCTCACCAAAGGTTTATTAGTAGCTCTTCTTGCAGGAGTCATGAGCGCATGTTTCAATTTAGGTCTTGATGCGGGTTCTGCCATTAAGGCGAAAGCTATTGAACTCGGAGCAAAAGATCTTTTCGCTTTAAATCCTGTGATTATGCTTGTTACTCTTGGCGGTTTTTTTACTAATGCCGTATTCTGTATATATCAAAACATCAAGAATAAGACAATTTCCGATTATTCAAAAAAAGAAGTATTTGGAAACAATGTTTTATTGTGTGCTTTAGCCGGAGTTTTATGGTATATGCAATTCTTCGGACTTGGTGTAGGTGAAAGTTTCCTTGCAGGATCATCTGTTATGCTTGCTTTCTCATGGAGTATTCTTATGTCATTAAACGTTACATTCAGTAATGTTTGGGGAATAATACTTAAAGAATGGAAAGGATGTAATAATAAAATCCTTACAACTCTTATCATAGGCCTGGCAATACTTGTATTTGCAACGTTCTTCCCTACTCTTATGAAATAACGGATTGATTATATTAAACAAAAAAACTGCATAATAAATTATGCAGTTTTTTTGTTTCTTACTTTCCGAAATATTCAATAGTTCTCTCCTGCATATAGGATGGAGTTCCATTATGAAAACAATATTTTTTATACCAATTATTATAATCATCATAGATATAAACATTGGAAAATCTATTTTTTACACTTTTCATATCTTGAAGATAAGTTTCAGTTATAACCCTTAATACTTCATTTGACAAAGAATCTGAAACAATAGTTTCTTTTGTAAATTTTACCGGTGTTACATTTGTTATTTGAGTAATATTTCCAATACTGTCATATTCATATCTAATAGATAAATTCTGTGTATTGGTATCATCATAGGAGGTCATCAATTCGACTCTTTCTTTATCATCATAAAAAAACACATGTCTAAAAATCAACTTGCCTGATGGTGAGTAACTTTTCTCCTCTGTACATTTTCCATTCTGATCGTAATCGTAAACCCATATATTATTACTGCTTCTATACAAAGGAAGTGATTGATATGCCTCTCTTAGATGGAAAATAATATCTGTCACATTATCCTGTTCATCACTTCTTATAATACAATTAACCCGACCTCTTTCATCATATTCGATCTCTATATATCCACGTTTTTGACGGTCCGAACTAAATTCTTGTTTCACTAATCGTCCTTTTTCATCATAATTAAAACTAGTCAAATTAACATAAGCATCATCAACATCGTATGTACGATACTCAAGTGTAAACCCCTTTCGGTCAAAATTATATGAATAATCCGTAAATCCTTTAAACCAAAACGGATCATTATCGGCAGGCATAAATTCAATGAGAGTATCTCGAGTTACAATAAAGTTTTTATGAATTAGCTTAAAGCTTTTCACCTCTCCTTTGAGATTTAATTCATCACGATTCTCTTTCTGACCATAACAGTTAATAGTTACAGTGAAAGAGAGAAAAAAAATAAATAATAATAAATCAAAATTGATTTTCTTATTCATAAAGTAGTGTTTTTTGTCATTTCAATACATTTCTATCATAACAAAAACACAATCTTTTATTCAGATGTTCTTTATGTAGATATTTATTAACAGGTTACGGACGCTTTCATAACAAGAGTTAATCATACAATTTATGAACGAAACCTATTTAACACCGTTATTAAATCAGAGATATCAGATTATCATAATTATTTCGACAATGAAGTTTCATTTATTATTATATAGTACTATAATATACATATTTACGACGATTGTTTCATGTAAGTATGTATCTTTTGATGATTCTGATAAACAATCATTCAAAAAAGCTCTCGAAGCAACATATATATCGTCAGATACTGTATCCCAGAAATTGGGATATGTCAATACCTACAAAATTGAAACTTCAACGCTCAATCTTTCAGTATATCAGTTAATCAACGGTAAAGCTGGCTTCACTGTTACTCGTCCTGAAAAAACAGATCAGTCAACTCTTCTTAGTATAGCAGCATCTTTTACAGCGAAGGATCTTAAAAACCTTATAGGAACACATATTGTCAACGGACAAACTATTGCGGGAATTGGAAATCCCGGAGGCTATTGTGCAATATGGGGCAATAAAATGGTAATAAAATCATCAAAAGATTCACTTGAATATTATCGGAAAAAGGTGTTAAGCAGTAAAGGGGATCTCTTTAGGCAGATTATACTTGTTAAGAATGGAAAAGCTATGCCTTGCGAGCTATTCAAAAGAAATGTTCCACTTCGCGCAATCGCCGTTCTGGATGGTAAGCCAACTGTAATAGAAACTGTTGGTTCTTCAACAATCGAACACTTTTCAAGAGCTCTTGCCGAAATCGGTGTTACCGAAGCTCTTTATGCAGATATGGGAAGCTGGAGTTATGGTTGGTACAGAAATAAAGAGGGAAGAATAAAGGATATGGGTACAAATTTCTTTAATACCCACAAACAAACTAATTGGTTTGTGTTTCGGGAAAATTAGTTGTATTCTTCAATCTTGTTTTTCCGGGTAAAACATTATATATAGGCAGTAAAATAAATCCCAAATATGCCAAATATGGATGTATGAATGATATTGCAATTGTCACAAGATATAAAAAAGGAGAAAAGAATAATTTTAAATAATCTTTAAGAGATAAACTCTTTACGATATAATCATCCTCTATCATTTTGGCATCTTTGTATGCATAAAGCTTCATCAATGAAAAAACCAAATATATAGAAAACATTGTTCCACCATAAAAAACTATGGCTGTTTCATTCATTGGATAGTTCCCTATTACAGCAGTTGGATAAGGGAGAAAACTCACCGTTAAAAGTAAAATTACATTAAGAAACAAAATTATATGATTTATCAATTTGAAATGATGGAAGAAATTATAATGATTAATCCATATTACACTTATTGAAATAAAACTTATTGTCCCTATCAAAAATTTAGGAGATATATCTAACAGCTTCTCCATCAATTGATGAGAATCATTTGCTTCCGATAAAATAGGAGACTTTAATTCAAGAACCAATAAAGTCATAAGAATTGCAAATACAGCATCTGAAAATGCTTCAAGTCTTCTTTTGGAGAGATATATTGTTACCATATTTATCTTCTAACATATTAAGTTTAAAAGAGTTCAGCTATGTTAAATATATTATTCTTATAATATTATTCTTATAATTTTATCCTTACCCATAATTTTTTGGGGATCAATCGCCATAGACCAACAAGCATTTTATATCGGTAATCAACTATAACAACTCTTTTTTTACTTTCAATAGATTTTACGATTTGTTTGGCTGTTTTTTCTACATTCATCAACATTGGATAATTTCTATCAGCTAAAAGATCCGTATCAACAAAACCGGGACGAATATCTGTGAATGTTATATCCAGCTTTCTGCCTCTTGCAAGTTGTTCTAATGCTTCCATATAAGTATTCTGAAACCTTTTAGTAGCCGAATATGATGCTGAAATACCTATTCCCTTTGTTCCGGCAATTGAACTTATTGCAGCAATATGGCCCTTCTCTCGTTTACTGAAATAATTGAATGTAAAAATCATCATTCTTGTGAAACCCTCCACATTGGTAGCTACGGTATTCATTTCAATATCAGCTTCAAGTGATCTGTTTTGTTTTCCTACGCCTGAACTAAGAAAAAACAGATCCATCCCTCCCATCTGATCAATAAGCGATTCGAGAGCTTCAATAGATTCCTCTTTTGTCACATCTATTTTTTCGATATAACAAGTATTGGGATATAGTGACTGTAATTCTGATAATCTTTCAACTCTTCGGCCTGCTAAACCAACATTATACCCTTTTTCAAGATAAATCTTTGCCGTCTCATAGCCAAGACCAGATGTAGCTCCAACGATAATTATATTCATATTTTTAATCTCAAAAATTGTTGATTTACCATAATGAATAATAATATATTAACTCATTAATATTGATTGAAATCATATATTGAATGTTGATATATTACTTATTATATATACAAATATAATTATCATTTTGAGATTACCTTTTTATAATCTTCTTCAAGTGCATTCGTAAATTCACTTCTGACATGAGCCCAACATCATAAAATACTAATTTTAGCATTCTTCCCAAACTGATCATAAGCCCCATATCCATAATTTTGATAGTCTCATTATAATAATCTTATAGCTTTATCATGATTTTTAAAGCGCATATTAGAATGGAATACCACAGATTTATAATAGGCAATCTTGCACCCCAGATATATTCCTTCTACGCAAGACGTGTCTCATTGTCGATAACCGGTAATCTACACATACATATACTTTTTCATGGATACTTAATTAAATTGGTTTTACATCGTATAAAGTTTCTAATTTGAATTGAAAATTTAATTTCACCCCAAGATTTTGTATCTAAAGGAAATATGTAATAACCTAACCTCTCACTTCATACCTAATCCCTGATAATAGATTTAATACCACAAATTATAGTAATTGTATAAAATTTAGATTATAAAAAATACCAACACAACAGATATATGAATTAATTAAGACCTATTTGTCGCCGATTTTTTAACATAGCAAATTATCCGATAAAGTAATAATACAATTAGATAATCCTCAAAAGAAGAATTCCACACAATAACCCCTGACTTATTTAAATAATAAAAACATCAAAACAAAGCAAAATCGTTACCCCTCATATCCTTTTCAAAAATCACGAAAAGTCATTATCAGTTCAACATCACCTTGCAAAAAATCAGAAAACCATCATAGTATCAAAAAAACGTTATAATGTTTCAGAAAAAGTGTCATGACAAAAAAATTACCGAACTATAAAAACAGTTCGGTAATAATTCAATTATAGTAAATCGCTAATGTGATAAAAATAGAATAAATATATTTTTTATTTGTAAAGTTATCGACAATAATCTTTTTATTATTTATATATCAAAAGGTATTTATTAGGCCTTAACGTCTGAAACAGACATATCTTTTTTCGAAGAAACTGTCTCCTTATGCCATATCTTTTCAATATCCTCAAGAGAACGACCTTTTGTTTCTGGCACCATCTTCCATACAAATAAAGCAGCAAAAACCCCCATTATTCCATATATCCAATATGCAAAACCATGATTAAATGATTGTGTAAGTGCAGCATTATCATTCATCATCGGGAAAGTCCAGGAAACTATAAGGTTACTAAGCCATTGAGCAGCAACAGCTATTGAAAGAGCTCCGCGTATTGAGTTTGGAAATATCTCTGAAAGAAGCACCCAACAAACAGGCCCCCATGACATTGCAAAAGAAGCAGTATAAAGCAACATACAGATTAAGGTGATCATACCAACTGTGCCAAAATAGAATGTTGCTCCAAGCAAAGTCATACTTATTGCCATACCCAGAGCTCCGATTATCATTAAAGGTTTACGTCCGAATTTGTCGACTGTTAATATTGCGACCACTGTAAAGCTTAGATTTATTGCACCAACAATTATAGTTTGAAGAAGAGCCGCATCATTACCGGCTCCCATTGTTCTAAATATCTCTGGTGCATAATATAATACTACATTAATCCCTACTGCTTGCTGAAAAAATGATAATAATATTCCTATTACAATAACTATCGAGCCAAAAGAGAGCCAGGGAGCATTTTTCTCAATAAGACTCGATTTAATAGATCTATATTCCTCTTCCATCTCTTCATTGCCATATAAATGAGAAAGAACTTTGCGAGCTTCTTCATCATCACCTTTTAATAGAAGATACCTTGGAGTTTTAGGAACAAAAAATAATAAGGATAAAAATAATATACATGGAATAGTTTCAGAAGCAAACATCCATCTCCAACCAATGGTATTTATCCATTCGTCAGACCCCCCTGATGCAATAAAATAATTGACAAAATAAACAACCAACATGCCGAATATTATGGCAAACTGGTTGAAAGAAACAAGCTTTCCTCTCATCTCTTTTGGTGCAACTTCTGCGATATAAACAGGAGACAACATAGAAGCAATCCCCACTCCGATACCCCCTATTATTCTATAAAATATCAGCGAACTTACCATTTCAACGTTGAAAATATTCAAAGTATCTGGAAGTGCGGAGCCAATTGCAGAGATTGTAAATAATATAGCTGCAATAATCAATCCATTCTTTCTGCCTATTGCAGAAGAAACAGATCCGCCTAATGCTCCACCTATTATACAACCAACCAAAGCACTAGAAATTACAAAGCCTTTAATCGAACTTGCCATAGTTTCTGTTAATTCTCCCGATTGGTTCCAGAATTGATAATACCAAATAAGAATTCCTACTACAAATAAGCTCATTGAGTATACTGTACCTTTTTTACTTCCAAAAAGTTTTAAAAGGAAATTAGATATCAGAATAGCCATAATAAACAAGCAAAGTGAAACAATCACTTTATATTCAAAAACAACGGAAAGAGATGTTTGAGGATTATCAAACAAAGGTTTTACAAAGAAGTTATCAAGAGCAGCAGTTGTACCTGATACTACCGCTGTGTCATAACCGAACAGCAACCCACCAAGTGTTGCGACAAGAGTTATCCCATAGATATAGAGATTACTGTGTTTTTTCATGATTTTCAGATTTATATTAGATTATTCCAAATATAACCCGTTTTTCAGCAAGCTCTTTACCCGAGATAATGACATTAAATAATGTTCTTCATCAGTTTTACTGTAAATTATACAATAAGCCTCACTTAAATGAGGCACCACATATTAAATATGATGTTATTTTAAATATGTAAACTTTACAATAAGTCCCCAATGTTAAAAAACAATAAATCAATTTTTAGTATTTTCATTCTTTTCAACATAATATATTATTAATGTAGCTATTATATAAAAACACATTGCTGAGATAGCAACCATTTCAACATTGGCAGGCGTCATAATAAGTTCTCTTACTGAAGATATGAGAAGAACGACAATGATAAAAGACCAAAATATTGCAGAGGTCTTCCTTTTAAAACCACCAACCTTGACAGCATACCAAATTGCTCCTCCTAAGAATATTGCACCTTCAACAATTACTGCTTCAAGAGGATAATCCCATAAACCCAACCCAATCTTCATCTTATCTCCGATTATTGGTAAATCTGGCCTATGAGAAAAGAAATCAAGTATCCAATGGGAAAAAATAGCTACTCCTATCCAACATGCAGAGCCGATATTCTTTCTAAAATATGGAAACAATAGTAATATTGCGACTATCATTATAGAATAAATAATAGATGATAAAAGTCCGTGAGAATATGGCATATAATATAATTCCAACGGGTTGGATAAAAGATTTGTGTTGATTCTGGCTTTTTCGAAACCTGTAAGTATTAAAGTTCCCCAAATTATATCAGGTATTTGAACAGCTATAAATAGCATCCACAACGCAACTTTTCTGTCTATCACTTTTATTATAAAAGCCGGTCCATAATGTCCTGTCAGCATATCTTTTTTTTGCAAATTTAGTTCTTCATCGATTTATCATAATGACACATTTGTGTCATTATGATCATATAATATCTTTTTACGAATTCGAGTAAGAGTCTGACGTTCTATCCCCAAATAAGAACTCAGCATAGTGACAGTAATTCTATTATTAAGATCTGGATTACTTTTCAAGAAATTCATATACCTAGTTTCCGCATTATCAAATATAAAACTGTCTATTCTTTCCTGTTTATGACATAATTCACGTCTTAACATCATACAATAAAAATGCTCTATGGTATGAAATTTCTCACAACATTTATACAGATGATAATAGGGAATCCCAATAATAAGAGAATCTTCAATAGTTTCAAAAAAATATTTTGAAGGTTTTTGATTAGCAAAAGCAGAATAATGTCCGGCAATAAATCCTTTTTTTATAAAGGCTACATTTATCTCCTTCCCTTTGTCATCAATATAATAAGCTCTTATGAGCCCATTTGTAACATATCCAATAGAATTTTGGATTTCTCCACTATTTATATATATAGTTTTGATTGGAATATTATGTATTTCGACACCAGATATAAATTCAGACAGTTCATCATCTGTAATTAAAGGAGAAACCTGTCGGATTTCATTTATAAGTAATTCAATTTCAGAAATTATAATCATATAAAAACATCTTTAATTATTTGTCATTAAGTTATTTATAAGCAAACATACAATTTCAAATAAACGAAGTAATTTGTATAAATCAATCAGTAAATAGTTTAATAATAGCATTTATTATGATATATATATTTGTAATAATAATAATTAATATATATGTCCATTATTATATCGATAAACATCTATAATTTGAAATATGATATAAGTGATATAGATGATCGTTTGAAATAATTCGGTATAATTTATCATAACCAATAAATCGAAATGAATAAAAAAAACAAGGATATCAATCGTCGTGGATTTCTTAAATTTATAGGACAGGGTGCTGTTGCAACATCATTCTTTGGTTGTAATAATGGAATACGATTGCAAACAGGAATTGAAAAAAAAGAAGTATCGAAAGATAAAATGACATACCGGACTTCCTCTACAACCGGAGACAAAGTATCAATACTCGGATATGGTTGTATGAGATGGCCCTTAAAAGCCCAAAGTGATGGAAGTGGTGAAGAAATAGATCAGGAAGCTGTAAATGAATTGATAGATTACGCTATTGAACATGGTATTAATTATTTTGATACTGCACCAACTTATGTAAGGGGAATGTCGGAAGAATCTACTGGAATAGCATTAAAAAGACATTCGCGAGATAAATTTTTGGTAGCAACAAAACTCTCAACACATAGAGATAGTAAGGAATTACGATCTCGAGAGGGTTCTATTGCATTATATCAAGAATCTATGAGAAAATTGCAGGTCGATTATCTTGATTATTATCTTTTACATGGATGTGGTGTGGGAAAACCGGTAAATCTGTCAAAAAAAGATATGGATGAGACCTTTGACTCCGAATCAATGCTTGTATTAAAAGAGCGTTTTTTTGATAACGGGATACTCGATTATCTTATAGAGGAGCGAGCCGCAGGTAGAATAAGGAATTTGGGATGGTCGTTTCATGGAGAACAGAAAGTATTTGATTATATGATGTCTCTTCAAGATTCGGAACTTGTAAAATGGGATTTTGTTCAGATCCAATTGAATTATATAGACTGGAAATATGCTTCAGGATGGAATATTAATGCTGAATATTTATACGAAGAGGCAGCTAAAAGAGATATTCCTATAATTGTAATGGAACCTTTATTAGGGGGCAGACTCTCTAATATGATTCAATATCTTGTAGAAAGATTGAAAAAAAGGAAACCTGAAAAAAGCGTTGCTTCATGGGCCTTCCGTTATGCAGCATCTTTTCCAGGCGTTTTGACGGTTTTAAGTGGTATGACTTATATGGAGCATTTACAAGATAATATAGACACTTATTCCCCACTTGAAGAATTAAGCAAAGATGAATTTGATCTTCTTGCAGATACTGCCAAACGAATGATGGAATACTCCTCTGTCCCTTGTACAGCATGTCAATATTGTATGCCATGCCCTTATGGGATAGATATACCTTCTATTTTTTCACATTACAATAAATGTATTAATGAAGGGAATGTACCGGATTCGACACAGAGTGAAAATTACATAAAATCACGTCGTGCCTTCCTTATCGGGTATGACAGATCAGTTCCAAAACTTAGACAAGCAAGTAGATGCATTGGATGTGACCAATGTACTCATCATTGTCCGCAGGCTATAAAAATACCGGAACAACTATCAAGAATAGATAGATATGCAGAGGAACTTAAACAATCAGTTTAGTTTTGATGCGTATATGGAGCCGGAATTGCAGATTTTTTTGAAAAAATGAATTTTTTCAAAACAAAATCATCCTCTAAATAGTTTTATTCTGAGATCTCTTTTTTAGTTATAACCAAAATCTAATAAAACAATAAAGTTATGAGAAAACAGATTACAATAGATGGATCAGTCGGCAAGTTGGCGGCAATAATACAAAAACCGGCATTAAAGGATGATGAAAAATGCGGTATGGTAATAATAATGCACGGACTTATGCGTGATAAGAATTTCCCGATGCTCGAAATAATTGCCGACAGACTTGAACTGCTTGGAATTGCTTCTATACGTTTTGATTTCAATGGACGTGGTGAAAGTGAAGGAAATTTTGAAGATACAACAATCAACAAGGATATTGAGGATGCCTTAAAAGTATATGATTATATATCAGGTCTTAATTATGTAAAAACCATATCCCTCTTAGGACACTCTCAAGGTGGTCTTGTTGCAAGTATAATAGCAGGTCGTTTAAGCGCTGATAAAATAAGATGTATGGTATTGATGGCTCCTGCCGGAAATCTTAAAGATCAGGCAAAAGCGGGAACAACATTGGGTGCAAAGTTTGATCCTGAAAACCTTCCTGACTTTATTGAAGTAAACGGTCATAAAATAGGAAAAGAGTTTCTAAAAGAAGCACAAGAGGTTTCTATTTACGGAACGGCCGAACAATATTATGGCCCTGTTTGCATAATTCAGGGAAAAGTTGATACAGTGGTTCCCCCTATTTATGGTCAGCGTTTTCAAGAGATATTCAGAGATTCAGTATTGCACCTTCTCAATAATGAGAATCATACATTTTCTTACAATATAGATCTTCCTGTAAATATCGCTGTTGAATTTCTTAAAGATGAGATATACTTTATTTAAATATAAACTTTTGTTATTTGACATATACAGAAAACGAGGATAGAGATTAATTCTATCCTCGTTTTTTTATTTTTATATTATTTGAGCTTTATAATTTCAATATAGAGCATATATCCTCAACAATCTGAATATCTGTCAATCTGTTATCCTTTAATACGTCTGCAACTTTATATCGATCGATAAACTCTTTCTTTAGTCCGTAATTAAGAACTTTCATATCCGAATCACCATAGAAAGAAGCAATGCGTTCACCAAATCCACCATCAATTATACCATCTTCGAGTGTTATTACAAGTTGATGATTTGCTTTTATAGCATCAAGAAGAACATTATCTACACCGGTCAGATAACGTGGGTTTATAAGAGTTGCTTTTATGCCTGTTTTATCTTCAAGTGCGTTAATTACAGATTCTCCAAGCTGATAAAAAGAACCGGCTGCTATTACTGCTATCTTTGTTCCATCTTTTGTTACCCTAAAGGTATTTAGCCGGCTATAATCATCATCAATAGGGAAACTTGCAGGAAAGACTCCATTTGCAGGAACTCTTATCGCTACGGGATGAGATATCTCTTTTATTCCCCACTCGAGCATCGCTAAATATTCCTCTTTGCAAACCGGTGCAAGATAAACCATATTAGGAATAGCACAGAAGAAAGGGATATCAAAGAATCCTAAATGAGAAGCATCAGGAATACCATATAAACCAGCGGCGAAAACAAGAAGAAGTGCCGGATTATTATTAAGGCATAGATCTTCTAAGAGTTGATCGAACGAGCGTTGTATAAATGTTTCATAGACAGGATAAACAGATTTACAACCTGCTTTGGCTATTCCTGAGGCGAATGCAACAGCATGCTCTTCGGCTATTCCAACATCAAAAAACTGTTTCCCTGCCTCTTTCCTTTGCTCTGCAAAGAAACTTATTACAGACGGAGTTGCGGAAGTTATAGCTATTAATTCTGGATTCTCTTTCATTTTCTTTAGAAGATATTCTCCTGTCAATCCATTATAGCTCTCTATTTTGCTATAATCAATTAAATTTTCACCAGTTTCAATATTGAAAGGGAATGTCCAATGAAACTTTTCCTCATCTTTAATTGCAAATTCATAGCCTTTGCCTTTCAAAGTATGAATATGTATGACAATAGGATGATCAATATCTTTTATAGATTCAAAGGCTTTTATTAATGTAGGAATATCATTCCCTTCAGAAACATACATATAATCTAGACCCAAAGCCCGAAAGAAATTACATTCACATTCGCCATTACTTTCTCTGAGTTGACGTAAATTCTTATATAATCCCCCATGATCTTCGGCAATCGACCACTGATTATCGTTTACTACGATTATCATATTAGAACCTAATATTGAAACATTATCAAGTCCTTCATAAGCCTCACCTCCACTTAAAGCTCCATCTCCAACAAATGCAATAATATTACTTTTTTCCTTTTTAAGATCTCGGCCTTTAGCAAGACCGCAAGCAAGACTTACACCTGTGGATGTATGCCCCATTATAAAAAAGTCATGCTCACTCTCTCTCGGATTAGTATAACCGGATTCTTGATTATTTATAAAAGCATCCCTTCTTCCTGTTAAAATTTTGTGTGTATAACATTGATGAGAAACATCAAAAACAATCTTATCAATTGGTGAATTAAAGACATAATGCATTGCAATAGTAGCCTCTACGACTCCAAGATTTGGACCGACATGACCACCATATTTACTTAATTTCTGAAGTAAAATGTGTCTTACTTCTTCACTGACCACATTAAGCTGATCGATTGAAAGCTTTTTAAGGTCCTCCGGAGAATTAATCTTTTCAATATACATAGTATGAATATGTTAGTTATTTATTATCCTGAATTGTAAAACAGGAATAGCAATTAAAGATTAAACAAACCTTATACCTTTTTGGATTTATACAAATTACGTTTTTTATAATACAGATTACTTATAATTCCTGTTTTCTAGTTAGATAATTGATTAATAAGAAAATATCTTTTCAAAAATGATTATTTTTAGTGCAAAATAACAATATACTTGAACTAAAATATAAGAATAATGAGTGTTGAAAAAATTATCGGAACAAATAATAAAATAGTTCTTAATATAGCAGATAATAAAAAAATTGATCTTCTAAAAGATGGAGAGATATTGACCGAAGATATTTATAGACGACTTAAAATAATGATTATAGGAAATAACAATCGAGTATCGTTGAGCTTTAAATCTGTAGAAGAGATTGAGCCTTTAATCACAAATAACGGGTTCAATATACTCATCATTGGAGATAATAATACAGTAGATTTAGGGACTATCTCTGTAGGTTATATGCCGGACTGGAATATGAGAGGTTTAAATATAATAATCGGAGGATTTGCAGATAATTGGAGCGAACCCGGTGTTAACAGAACTGCTGATAACTGTCGAGTAGAGATTGGTAACAACGTTATGGTTTGTGGAGCTATGATATATCTACAAGACGACAATTCTCATGTTACTATAGGAGATGATTGTATGATAAGCTGGGGCATCGATATTTGGTGTACCGACGTTCATACTATTATGGATTTGGAGGGAAATCCGCGAAATTTCGGAGAGTTTATAGAGATCGGTAAGCATGTATGGATTGGGAAAGATTCTAAAATTGGAAAGAATGTTAGAATAGCCGATAATTGCATTGTTGGCTGGGGTAGTATTGTAACCAAAGGAACTGATGAATCTAATGTTATTTTGGCTGGTGTCCCGGCTAAAATTATAAAAAGGGATATTGATTGGAATAGTAAATGTATTAATCGATATATAGCAGGAATGGGCAAAAGTCAATAATATAAATAGTTCTTTATCTTATTGGTTATCACTTAAATAAAAAACAGGTAAAGCATTGTTAGGTCAATTTGATTTTATTATATTTATATTTAAATTTGTTAATATAAACATTTTAAAACTATTGCTTATGAACCTTACTTTTCTTATTACAAATGATTCCTTAATAAATATTCTCTTTTATGTATTTATTGGAATATTTGTACTTACAGCATTTCTTACATTATTAAGTCTACCGGGATGGGTGAAAATAGATCAATGGTATCAGAAAAAACTTTTTCTTGCTCTTATTCTTGAAGTTGTTGGGGTTGTCGTAACCTTATTTGGAGATACATTTTATGGAAGTGATAATTCAAAAACCTACGCACAAACTGAAGCTGTATTGAAAAAAATGAGCGATACACCTAATACATGGCTTGATAATAAGGGGCTTAATATGTATTTTGATATTATTACAAGAAATCGAAATAATGACACAACTAACACTGTAACACAAACTCTCACAATAGACCAATCAACCATAAAAGATATGGAACTCTTCAATTCTATAACACTAAATGACTTTTATCGGGAAAGCAGTGCTATATTAAAATTCAGAAGAGATCCGGAAAACAATAATAGATGGTATCATAAGGAGGGAGAAATAAAAAATTGTCCTTTTAAATGTGAAGTATATGATGCATCAACCGGTGCCAATTATAAAATAACACAGGATTCTGACATAAAATTTGATTCATATGGTCCAAAGACTTTTGATGTTTTCAGTAAATATAATAGACGCTACATTATTTTATCCTATCGTGATAGTTCTAATAATGATAAACTTTATTATCTCTATAGAGTAACAGGAGCAGATTTGGAAAACAGCTCTATTGAGAATCAGTTTATTGACATATTCCTGATTGAAATAAAATCTGTACTTGAAACAAAACAGATATAAAAAGCGCCCGGTATCAAATTAGAGATCGGGCGTTTATGATTAATATAGAGTTTAATAAATTTCGTCTTAATAGATTTGTGTTGCAACCTGTCTGACGTTATCGACAGCTCCTACCGTATAGAAATGGATTCCAGGAGCTCCGTAAGAGATAAGTTCTCGACATTGATTTATGCACCATTCAATACCAAGAGCCTTGACATCACTGTCATTTTTGCACTTAAGGACCTCAACAGCCAATTCTTGAGGCAGATCAACTTTGAAAGTTTTAGGAATCACACTTAATTGAGAAAGTTTGGAAAATGGTTTGATTCCCGGAATCACAGGAACCTCTATCCCCTCTTTTCTTACACGATCAACGAAGTCAAAATATTTGGTATTATCATAAAACATCTGAGTAACTATATATTCAGCTCCTGCTTCAACCTTTTTCTTCAACCAATAAATATCCTGATCCATATTTGGTGCCTCTTCATGTTTTTCTGGATATCCTGCAACTCCATAAACGAAAGGATTTAAAGGAGCCTTTATTTCAGAGCCGTCATTAAAGAAACCCTTATTAAATTTATTTACTTGTTGAGCCAGCTCAAGAGCATTACTACAACCGTTTTTCTCGGGAATAAAAACAGACTGATCCTTTGCTTTATCTCCTCTTAGAAGAAGTAAGTTATGTATACCAAGAAATTGAAGATCAAGTAGAATATATTCAGTATCCTCTTTTGAGAATCCACTACAAAGAATATGTGGTACTACAGTGATATCATATCTGTTATTTATAGCAGCAGCCACAGCCACAGTTCCGGGACGACGACATACACTACGACGTTCGAATAATCCTTCAGATGTCTCTTTATAAACTATTTCACTTCTATGAGTAGTAATATTTATATATCGCGGATTGAACTCACAAAGAGAATCAATTGATTCAAACAACTTATTAATACCAGTTCCTTTCAATGGAGGAAGTACTTCAAAAGAAAATGCTGTTTTGCCTTGTCCCTTTCTGATCAAATCTGTTACTGTCATAAATATTCGGATATATTTTTTGTTTACGTATTATTTCCTACAAAAATAAATATCATAGATAATATATCCAGACCACCTTAGTTATTTGGAAAATTATTCTAAATCTTCAAATTAATTAGATTATTTATCTATACAGCATATGTTTATCTATACTCAAAAAGAAAAATAATCTATAACAGTAAACTTTATTATCTTCTTCGACCTTTGGGTTTTGCAGCAGTATCTGCCCCTCGCCTTTGAGAAGATGAGTTAGAATTATTCTGTCTGCCTCTTCTACCGCCGTTACCAGAATCTCGAGAAGATCCTTTTGAAGAACCGGCTCTGAGACTACGACCTTTAGTGGCTGATTTATTACCTTCAAATGAAGAAGATCTGCTCCCTGTTTTAGCTCTTTTATTTTCAGAAGATCTTTTTACTTCTGATTCATTATCCTCTATATTATTTGTGGTAGAAATACTCTTTTTTGTTCCAGATTTTTCCCTAACAGTATTTTCCGAATTTTCTATCATATCGAATAAACTCTCCAGCTCCTGTTCTGACAGATTGCGCCAATGGCCGGCTTTGAGATTTCCAAGTTTTATATGCATAATCTTTATACGTTCCAACTTCGTTACCTCATAATTGAAATATTCACACATACGTCTAATCTGTCTATTAAGACCCTGAATAAGAGTTATATGAAACACATATGGTGTGACCATCTTGATCTCACATTTTCTTGTCACTCTATCAAGAATAGGAACTCCATGAGCCATACGTGTAAGAAATTCTTCCGTAATCGGCCTGTTTACGGTAACCAAATACTCTTTCTTATGGTTGTTTCCGGCTCTTAATATCTTATTTACAATGTCTCCATCGTTAGTCAAAAGAATAAGTCCTTGAGAATCTTTATCAAGACGCCCCACCGGAAAAATGCGTTGCTGATGTCTAATATAATCAACAATATTATCTTTCTCCTGACTGTCAGTCGTACTAACAATGCCAACAGGTTTATTAAAAGCTATATAAACCGGCTCAACATCATTAACAATCAATCGTCCGTTTACTTTCACTTTCTGTCCCGGTAACACACGCATACCAAGTGTAGCACGTTTTCCATTGATTGTCACACGTCCCTCCTCTATGAATTTGTCAGCCTCTCGACGTGAGCAAATACCCGAACTACTTATATACTTATTTAATCTGTATTCCATCTGTTTTCAATATGTCGGGGACAAAGGTAATTAATTTAATATCTAACTAAAACCCTAAATATGATACTATATATTAATAAATTATTCCTATATAAAACAAGAGTGTCCCAATATATAATTATTGAAACACTCTCTTGATTATTGTCTATCTTAAAAATCTGTTATTTATAAATTTTCTTTATTCTATTTGTTCCATCAGACATTTTAGTTACAGAAATAAATATTCCATTGAGATTTTGTTTATTATTTTGTTTTATTCCATCTATTGAATATAATTCTTGAGAAATTACATATACATTTTCATCCACATTATCTATTGATAATAATTTATTATCTATTTCAATCATCAATTCATCAGAAGAGATATTGAACGGAGATACATAATAGGCTCCGAAGGGTTTTACTTTTACAAGATTATCTTTTGTTGATAATTTAAGCATCGGATTATTCTCTGCTAAAGAGACGTAATATGAATTAACAGGAATATAATTATTTATATAACATGATTTAAAATCAGAGATCTGGTTTATGTTATTTGTTAATATACTGTTTTTACCTATAAATTTAAAATTCCCATTTCCATAAACTAAAACAGGCTCATTGGCTTTAATTTTATTGTCTGATATATAATTGGTTTCTATTTTATTGTTTGCGGAGATAAGAGCAAACGCCTTAACTCCTTGCGGTACTTCACACTCAAATGGAATAGATATTAGTTCAAAACCATTAAGGACACATTCTAATGATGCATTTGAAGCTGTAAAATCTTTTTCGAAACAGAAATTACCATTATCTGTATATAAACTCAGATTTTTACAAAAATTATCATTTATCGTATTTGCTGAATTGTCTGATAAATCTTTTGATATATAATATACACAATTCTTATTTTTAGATTTTAATTGCCAATCTTCATCAGATGGTATTGAGCTAACTTTTCTAAAATCCAAAGAAGTATAAGATATATCTTCCAGACATTCAGATAAATTACTATCATTATTTGAGTAATCACCTTCAAATACAAAAGATTTTTCTTTATCTATACTTAAATAAACATCGTTTAATAACATTGTTAATTCTGATGACCAATTACCACATCTCAGACTTAACAATCCCTTACATCCGTCCTTTAAAACTTCAGGAGAAATATTAAAAATCAAATTAAAATTATCTCTTTTATCGAACACAATCTCACCATAATTATGTGAAGAGATAGCTCCTTTATTATTAATATAATACAGAGTAGTATTAGCTGCATTATAATTCATTGTGGAACTAATATTTTTTATCTGGAAGATCAATTGATTAAATCTTTCCGATAATTTTAAGTATGAATTTGAATTTGAAATATTATTGCTAATAAGAGGTGTGTCATGTTTAAATAACACTTTTGTCCCACTTAATTTATACGAATTTCCAAATGAATTGTTACTAACAATTTGATTGTCTATCTTATTTAAATTAACTGCATATCCAGTCATATTAGAGATTTCCCTATCCTTATCTTTAGTAAAAATAAAAGTGGTTACAC
>CAMTOJ010000045.1 GCA_947074145.1 uncultured Bacteroidales bacterium | reverse complement strand
CTGTCTGTTTCATTTTGTTACTTTTTTAGTGTAACGCTATTTTAGGACTAGACAATTTTAATATACAAAAAGGTGTAACCGTTTTACGTGTTACACCTTTTTTTTTGATCTATTCAATGCATGGATTATAATCTGATAAATAATTTTTAGAATTTAATCACTAATCAATCATATGAGATATATAAAATAGGTTATTCTTTATTTGTGAAGGAAATATTTTGTCTTATTTTTGCAAAGCCTAAAAAAATGCCTCTGTAGTTCAACGGATAGAATAGAAGTTTCCTAAACTTTAGATAGGGGTTCGATTCCCCTCGGAGGTACAAACTAAAAAAAGCTAATAGTCATATTTGATGATTGTTAGCTTTTTTGCTTTTGATCTTTGTCCAATAAGATTTTAGATTATCTTATTTTTTGCATTTTATCATATAGTTTTAGTTCCTAAAAACTATTTTTATCTTATTGCATAAATGATTTTTCCAATTCGTTTTTATCCTATTTTTAATCGGATATTGTAATATGAGAGATTGTTAAATTGTCATCCAATTAATGCTAATAAATCACCCAAAAACACTCTTTTATTTGTCAAAATATGTGATATATGTAGCTGTAATTAGATTTATCGAGAAAAAATTAATTTATGACGTCAGTTTTTTACATTTTTTCTAAAAAGAAATTCAAATAACGTATTGTATTATACTGAATTTATTATATTTACGTCTGTTTCGTTATTTCCAACTAAAAACCAAAACGTTATGCAAGAATTATTAACAAAAATTGATGCTGAGATGGTAACATTTCAGGCTGATTCAAAACTTCAGGCTGAAAAAGGTAATAAAGCCGCAGGTACAAGAGCCCGCAAATCAGCACTTGAATTAACAAAACTTCTTAAAGAGTTCCGTAAGGTGTCGATAGAAGAATCAAAGAAATAAGAAAGGGCGCTCAAGCGCTCTTTTTTGTTTATATAGATTATAATTTTTTTAATAAATGAAAAAAATATTATCCTTTTTAGTGTTTGTGTTTGTATGTCTTAATTCTTTTGCTTTTGGAGATTCATTGCGCATAAGTTTACTAACGGTATCTCCAGGTGAACTTGTATATGAAAAATTTGGACATACAGCATTAAGAGTAAAAGAGATCAATGGAAGATTTGATCTGGTTTTTAATTATGGACTTTTTAGTTTTGAGGCGCCTAATTTCTTGTATAGGTTTGTAAAGGGGGAAACAGATTATCAGCTTGGTATATCTGAAACCGATTATTTTATGACGGAATATGCAATGCGCGGATCCGAAGTGAAAGAGCAAGTAATAAATATGAATAATCAAGAGAGTAAATTATTATTTAATCTCTTACAAGAAAATTATAAAAAAGAGAATAGAATTTACCGATATAATTTTTTCTTTGATAATTGCTCTACACGTCCTAAGGAGATTATTCTTAAAAGTCTTAGCAATAAAGTAAGTTTTGACTCTATTCACGAATCTCCAAAATCATTCAGAGATTTAGTCTATGAAAAAACAGGGGGCTATAATACATGGTTAAGTTTCGGAATAGACCTTACTTTAGGAGCCAATACCGATAATAAGGCAACATTGGAGCAAACAATGTTTCTTCCCGGCTATTTATTGTTACATTTCGACAAAGCTTCAATCGTTACCCCTTCGGCTTTAGAACCTCTTGTGAGAGAAACAATCACATTAATTCCGGGAGACAATAGTGAAAAAAGTTCAACAACTTTATTTTCACCCTTAGTTGTCTGTTGGATCTTATTTGCAATATTCTTGTGTTTTTTCATTTATGAATTTTACAATAAGAAAATAATCAAAATACTTGATACAATTGTATTCTTTATAGTTGGAATAGCAGGTATTATTATATATTATTTAAATTTCTTCTCATTGCATCCATCTGTCGATAGAAACTTTAATTGTTTATGGGTTCAGCCATTTAATCTATACGCAGCGTTTGCAATATGGGTAAAATCAGGAAAAAAGATTCTATATTATTATCATTTTACTAACTTTGTGGTTCTTGTTATATTACTCGTGGTATATGCATTTTTACCACAGAGATTTAACCCTGCTTTTATACCATTGATTCTTATAATAACAATGAGATCATTAAACCATATTTTAATAGGGAATAGAAACAAAAGACACGATTATAAAATCAGGTACGCAAACAAATAACGACTCATTAAATGAATAAACTGATTACATCTCTCATTGTAGTACTAACTGCCGCGAATATAAATGCTCAGCAGCTGACTGAGTTGCCAAAGCTGGTAGTTGGTATATCGGTCGATCAGCTTCGGAGTGATTATTTGCAGTTTCTTTTTAAGGCATTTGGGGAAAAAGGATTTAAACGTCTTATTCAAAACGGAGTTTTTTATGAAGATGTCGAGTTCGCAATAGAGTATACCGATAGAGCATCAACAATGGCTACCGTATATACCGGAGCTTATCCTTATCACAATGGTATTATTTCATCTTCAATTTTTAATTCTTCAAATTTACGCATAGAGTCGATATTTAATGATATCGCATTTATGGGTAATTATACTTCTCAAACAGTTTCTCCCAAAGCGATAAAATCATCCACTTTAGCAGATGAATTAAAGATTTCCTCCAAAGGATTTAGTCGTGTTTATTCAGTGGCTCCGGAAATGGAGCAAGCTATTATAGGAGCGGGACATGCTGCTAACGGGGCATTTTGGATTGAGAATATTTCCGGCAGATGGGCTTCATCTACATTTTATAATGAGATTCCCTTTTATATTGAGAGATATAACCGAACAGATGGAATTGAGAAAAGAATTGATAATACTGTTTGGCAACCACTTAAGCCGATAACTGAATATAGTCTTCTTCCATATTGTTCGGATGACTGGAATTTTAAACATTCATTCTCCGGATTAAAGAAAGATAAATATAAAATATATAAGACAAGCGGTGTCATAAATCAGGAGATAAATAAGATAGCGGAATTGCTTATTTCGAAGGAGGGTTTAGGCCAGCGCGCATTTCCGGATTTTATTTCTCTCTCATATAATGCCGGAACATATCTCGAAGGAAATAATGATTACTATTCTTTAGAGATACAGGATACTTATCTTCGTCTTGACAATGATATTGCCGATCTTCTGGAGATAATAGATAAAAACGTCGGGCTTAACAATACCTTTATATTTCTTACATCTTCGGGTAATCTTAATAATGAAGATATTCCGGCAGAAAGATTTAATATCCCTTACGGAGAATTTAGACCCGATCGTTGTACAGCCCTTCTGAATACTTATTTAATGGCTCTTTATGGGCAGGAAAATTGGGTAGTAGGTTATAATAATCAACAAATATATCTAAATAATAGTCTTATTGAAGACAGAAAAATAGATGTATCCGATATACAATCAAAAGCAGCGGAATTTGTTATACAATTTTCAGGAGTTCAAGATGTTGTCACATCTTTACAATTGCTTCATGGAAATTGGAATGAGAATACGAAGAAGTTCAGAAACAGTTTTAGTAAGAATATATCAGGAGATCTTATTCTTTCCATACAACCGGGATGGCAGATTGTTTTTGATAATGGAGTATCTGCAAATAAAACAATAAGAAGAGATGCAATAAAAACACCATTTATTCTTTTTCATCCATCTATTAAAGGGGAAAAGATAGTCTCTCGAATTGATGCAACAGAAATTGCTCCTACTGTTTCGAAAGTTTTGAGAATCCGTTCACCGAATGCCTGTAATACTGCACCGCTTTTTTAAATAAAAAGAATAAGCAAAAGAGAACAGGTAAAAACAAATTGAAAAAATTTAAAACTTAAATATATGTCATTTAATAACTTCCTGAAGAAATTATTCGGGAATAAGTCTCAGAGAGACATGAAAGAGATTCAACCGTTAGTTGATAAAATTAACTCGGTATATCCGGAAATAGCAGCATTGAGTAATGACGAATTACGTGCAAGAACACAGGCTATTATGGATTCTCTTCAAAATGCTGTAAAAGAGGACAGAGAAAACATCAAAACTTTAAAAGAGAATATCGAAACACTCGAATTTGATGAAAGAGAGAAAAATTGGGCTGAAATAGATAAACTTGAAAAAGGTATTATTCAGAAGATGGAGGATATCTTAAATGAATCCATTTATGAAGTTTATTCAATCGTAAAGAATACGGGTTATCGTTTTTCTCAATCAAATGAAATAGAAGTTACCGCAACTCAATTTGACAGAGATCTAGCTGTAACAAGAGATTTCGTAAGAATTGAGGGTGATAAAGCTATATATACAACACAATGGAATGCCGGCGGAAATGAAATCAAATGGGATATGACTCATTATGATGTTCAGCTTTTCGGTGGTGTTGTACTTCATAAAGGAAAAATTGCTGAGATGGCTACGGGTGAGGGTAAAACTCTTGTGGCTACTTTGCCTGTTTTCCTTAATGCATTGACAAGAAACGGTGTACATGTCGTAACTGTGAATGATTATCTTGCAAAACGTGACTCTCAATGGATGGGACCTCTTTATATGTTCCATGGTTTGTCTGTAGATTGTATTGATAATCACAGACCTAATTCAGATGAAAGACGCAAGGCTTATAATGCAGATATTACATTCGGAACAAATAATGAATTTGGTTTCGATTATCTGAGAGATAACATGGCAGTTTCTCCTAAAGATCTTGTACAACGCAAACACAATTTTGCAATTGTCGATGAGGTTGACTCTGTATTGATTGATGATGCAAGAACTCCGCTTATTATCTCAGGTCCTGTACCAAGAGGTGATGACCAACTTTTTGAAGAGTTCTGCCCAAGAGTTGAAAAAATCGTAAAAGAGCAAAAGAATCTTGCTACAAAACTTCTTGTAGAAGCTAAACAAAAACTTTCTTCTACCGACCAAAAAACGAAAGAAGAGGGTGCACTTTTACTTTTCCGTACGTTTAAAGCATTCCCAAAAAATACTGCGTTAATAAAATACCTAAGTGAACCGGGTATAAAATCGGCTATGCTTGCTTCTGAAGCAATATATATTGCGGACAACAATCGTCAGATGCCGGTTGTAACAGATCCTTTATATTTTGTGGTAGATGAAAAAACCAATAGCGTTGATCTAACAGATAAAGGGGTAGATTTCCTTACAGGAAACTCTGATGACCCTGACTTCTTCGTATTACCTGATATTGCAGGACAAATTTCCGATCTTGAAAATCAAGATCTTAATGAAGAGGAAAAACAGCTTAAAAAAGATGACTTGATGCAGAACTATTCTGTTAAGGCAGAACGAGTTCATACAATATCTCAATTGCTAAAAGCATATACAATGTTTGAAAAAGATGTTGAATATGTGGTAATGGATAATAAAGTTAAGATTGTTGATGAGCAGACAGGTCGTATTATGGAAGGTCGTCGTTATTCAGACGGACTTCATCAGGCTCTTGAAGCAAAAGAAAGAGTTACGGTAGAGGCTGCAACTCAGACTTTCGCAACGATCACTCTTCAGAACTATTTCAGAATGTATAATAAATTATCCGGGATGACAGGTACTGCTGAAACTGAAGCAGGTGAATTCTGGGATATTTATAAACTTGATGTCGTTACGATTCCTACAAACCGAGTAATCGCAAGAAAAGACATGAACGATCGTGTTTATAAGACAAAGAGAGAGAAATATAATGCTGTAATTGACGAAATCGTAACTCTTGTAGATGCAGGAAGACCAGTACTTGTTGGTACAACATCTGTTGAGATATCTGAGTTATTGAGTCGTATGTTAACAGGTAGAAAAATCAAACATAACGTACTTAATGCTAAGTTACACCAGAAGGAAGCAGATATCGTTTCACTTGCGGGTCAATCTTCTGCTGTAACAATTGCAACTAATATGGCCGGTCGTGGTACTGACATCAAACTTTCGAAAGAGGTAAAAGAAGCAGGCGGTTTAGCCATAATTGGTACTGAAAGACATGAATCGCGTCGTGTAGACCGTCAGTTACGTGGTCGTGCCGGTCGTCAGGGAGACCCGGGTTCATCAGTGTTCTTTGTTTCTCTTGAAGATAATCTTATGAGACTTTTCGGTTCTGACCGTATCTCAAAAATTATGGATAAGATGGGACTTCAGGAGGGTGAAGTTATCGAAAGTAGCCTTGTATCAAGTTCTATAGAAAGAGCACAGGTTAAGGTTGAAGAGAACAACTTCGGTATACGTAAACGCCTTCTTGAATATGATGACGTAATGAACGCTCAACGTGAAGTGATCTACACAAAACGTCGTCATGCCTTAATGGGAGAAAGAATTGGTGTTGACATTATGAATATGATGTATGATGCTTCAAAAACGATTGTAGATATTTACTCTCCTGTTAATGATTATGAGGAGATGAGTTTGGATGTATTCAAAACATTTGCAATTGAAATGCCGTTCACTCAGGATGAAATGAAATCTATTAAACCTGAAGAACAAACAGATATGATTTTTGATGCTGTAATGGCAGCTTTCAAACGTAAAAGCGAACATCTTGCAGAGATCTCTTTCCCTGTCATAAAACAAGTTTATGAGAATCAAGGACAGATGTATGAAAATATTCTTATCCCTATCACTGATGGAAAAAGAATGTACAACATATCTTGCAACTTGAAAGAAGCATACGATACTCAGTGTAAATCTATACTTAAAGAGTTTCAGAAATCTATTCTTCTTCATACTATTGATGATGCTTGGAAAGAACATCTAAGAGATCTTGATCAACTTCGTCAATCAGTTCAGAATGCAAGCTACGAACAGAAAGATCCTTTATTGGTTTATAAACTTGAATCTTATAGTCTTTTCAAAGGAATGGTTGAAACAATCAACAGAAAAACTGTTTCTGTATTGATGAGAGGACAGATTCCTGTAAGAGAACCACAGGAAGTTAAAGAAGCTACAGTGGAAGAGCATCAGGATTATAGCAAGATGAAAACTGAAAAAGATCAGATTTCAAACACCGGAGCAGATGCCTCTTCAAATATAGAGAAAGAGAAAGCGCAACCGGTAAAAGCAGGACCTCATATCGGTCGTAATGATCCTTGTCCTTGTGGTAGCGGAAAGAAATATAAAAGCTGTCACGGTCAAAAATAAAATATTATAAATAATCAAATATTTTTAAAGAAGTCCATCTTGATTTATCTATCAGGATGGACTTTATTTTTTTATATTTATTAATTAATGCAAAAAGTAATTAATAGTTGATTAAATTTAATATCTTTATGGTTTGAATAGTTTTCGTTTACAACCTATTAAGGTAGGCTTGATAATTGTTAAAAATATTTAGTCTCAAATCAATTAATTAAATGTAATCTTTTTTATTCTATGAGGTCCTTTATTGAACTGGAGAATATGAAATTCTTCGCCAATCACGGTGTTTTAAAACAAGAAAAAAAAATTGGTAATGAATATGTCGTAACATTAAGAGTGAAATTTGACTTGTCAATGGCCTTAATATCAGACAATCTTCCATCAACTATTAATTATGCAGAGGTATATGAAGTGATTAAAAAGGAGATAAGTATTCATTCAGAGTTGATAGAATATGTAGCCGGCAGAATCCTTAGAGCTATACATCTTAATTGGCCACAGATAGAAGAAATTAATTTAAAACTTTCGAAATTAAATCCACCTATAAATGGAGAAATAGATAAGGCATCTGTTATACTCAATTGGGAGAGACGAGTTTAGCGACGATTAAAATTATATAAATAGTATATTGAACTGTAATTTGTAGATTCTATATGAATCTAAATTACGGTTTTTTTATGTCCGTATTAAAAGAGTGATTTCTAATCTATACTTTAAGTATCAGATTAAACTGTAATGAAAACCTTTTATTGATTTTCGGTAAGAAAATTATATAACTCAAAAAATCAAATTACATAGATTATTTAGTGAATTGACTTATCTATTTTTTATCAAACTTATAAGATTTTGAATGACACCTTACAAGGTGTCATACTTCACCTCGTAAAGTTTTTAGTTACACCTTGCAAGGTGTAACTAAAATATGATGACTTTTCCTAAAATAGGGATAGAGTTTTGATTTCAGTATCCAATACCTAATAAGGCTTATTTTATGAAATTTATATTTTATATTTAACTCTTTTATTTACATTTACATGTTATACCTATAGAATTTTCTATCTGGTATTAATGGTCAGATAATATTAATCAACCAACAACAACTCAAAACAAAGAATCCCTGATGAAAAGAATTATTTTTACTCTTATCACATTGATATCAATTGTAGGCAGTGATTTAATGTCTCAGTCAATCGAAGTTTATTTTGAAATAATTCCCGAACATATTTTGATTCAGATCGAACCTAACAGACGTAAAGATATGGTTGATCTTTTCAAATCGGGAATGCCGGCTTTAGCACGTACACGTCTTGGAGGAACAGCCCAAATCACAGATTTAACCGATAAATATATTAAAATAAAAATGTCAGATTTAAGCAGTGTGGAGATGGCTTTAATCGGAGATTCATCTAATCATATTGCAGTGATACGTACAGTCTGTGCGCTGGCATGTGACTCTGAAATAGAATTCTACACTACGACATGGGAACCAACTTCTAATATGAGTATATCTAAACCTGTTTTAGATCAGTTTCTAACAATAGCGACAGATAATAAACCTCAGTTAGATCAGCATATTTATGAGACAGGTCGAAACATTAGAAATAGAGAGGTTTCAATCTCATCGGAAGATAGAAACTCTCATAATCCAAATAAAGAGTTACAAGTAACAACTAATAATAGCACTGAACCAACAGAATCTCCAACCGTAAAGAAAACTTCAACGATAGATATTAGATCTATAATCGATTTCGTACCTGTAAAATATGAATTTGTAACTGATGAAATAAAAAATATAAGAAAAATCAAAGCTTCAAATTCGTTAGAGCAAATGTTATCAGCAGAAGACTACGAGGCCGTAAAACCCAATCTGGTCCAATCTGTAATTCTTGATATAAAAGAGGATATTTAATATTATCGCAATATTAAATAAGAGGAATAGGAAACAATTATTTGTGTTATAAAAAAGAATAAAAGTCAACAATAATATATGTGTGGAATAGTAGGTTATATAGGTCATAGGGAAGCTTGCCCCATTTTGATTAAAGGATTGAAGCGACTTGAATACAGAGGGTACGATAGCGCCGGGATTGCTTTGATAAACAAAAATAAAGAAACGAATCAATTTGATCTTAATATTTATAAAGCTAAAGGAAAGGTTGCCGATTTAGAGGCAATGATGGCGAATAAAGATATTTCAGGCACTCTTGGTATAGCTCACACTCGTTGGGCTACTCATGGCGAACCAAATCAGATAAATGCCCATCCTCATTTTTCTGAAGACAAAGATATTGCACTTGTTCACAATGGTATTATTGAAAATTATGCCACACTAAAGGAAACGTTAAAACAAGAGGGAGTCGAATTTTCATCAACTACCGATACTGAAGTATTGGTTCAGTTGATCAGTTTTCTTAGAAAGAAATTTTCGCTTGATCTTGTAGCAGCGATACAACTTGCATTAACTAAGGTTGTCGGAGCATATGCCATTGCAGTGATCGAAAAAAGTAAACCGGAGGTACTTGTCGCAGCTCGTAAAAGTAGTCCGTTGGTCGTTGGATTAGGAGAAGATGAATTCTTTCTTGCATCAGATGCCACTCCGATTATAGAATATACAAAAAAGGTGATATATCTTGAAGATGAGGAGATTGCTATTCTTGAAAGAGGACACGATATAAAAATTACAGATCTAAAAAATGTTGAGATCAAACATGATGTCAGTGAATTGGATCTATCAATCGATGCTATTGAAAAAGGGGGATATCCTCATTTTATGATAAAGGAGATTTTCGAACAACCACAAACAATAAAAAATTGTCTAAGTGGTCGTTTACATCCCGAATCTAATAGTATTATACTTAGCGGCGTGATGGATAATCTAAGTCGTTTTGTCAATGCTAAACGAATAATTATTGTTGCTTGCGGAACAAGTTGGCATGCAGCTTTAATTGGCGAACATCTTATAGAGGAGTTTTGTCGCATACCTGTTGAAGTGGAATATGCATCTGAATTTAGATACAGAAATCCTGTTTTATCACCTGATGACATCGTAATTGCTATTTCTCAATCGGGAGAAACAGCCGATACACTTGCGGCTATGCAGCTTGCGCGTCATGCAGGAGCATTTGTATTCGGGATATGTAATGCGGTAGGATCTTCGATTGCAAGAAATACTGATGCAGGAGCATATATACATGTAGGTCCGGAGATTGGAGTTGCATCAACAAAAGCATTCTCGGGACAGGTAACAGTATTGATAATGCTTGCTTTATGCCTGGCAAAATCTAAAAATACACTCTCTCCAAAAGAGATAAAGGAGAAGATAAAACAAGTTAGTCTTTTGCCACAATATATTGAGGAAACGCTTAAGCTGAATCCGATAATAGAAAAAATTGCAAAATATTTCACCTATGCCCATAACTGTATATATCTGGGAAGAGGTTATAATTTCCCTGTAGCACTTGAGGGTGCTCTTAAATTAAAGGAGATATCATATATCCATGCTGAGGGATATCCTGCTGCTGAGATGAAACATGGGCCTATTGCTCTTATTGATCAGGATATGCCTGTCATTGTAATAGGAACAAGAAATGATATGTATGAAAAGGTGATAAGCAATATTCAAGAGGTTAAGTCGCGCCAAGGAAGAATTTTAGGCGTTATATCTCAAGGTGACACTACACTTAGAGATATGTTAGATTATTATCTTGAAGTTCCAAAAGTACCACATTTTCTTGATCCTATTATCTGTTCGATACCATTACAGCTATTGTCATATCATGTGGCAGTTGCCAAAGGAAAGGATGTCGATCAACCTCGAAATCTTGCCAAATCGGTCACAGTTGAATAAAAAATATGATGACTGATAATAAAGAAAAGAAATCATAAAATCGTTTATATTAAATCTAAAGCGATTATTAATAAAAGTGTCATAATTAATTTATATATAGTATAATATTAATTATGACACTTATTTTAATTATAGTTATCTTTAACGCTTATAAAAATATAACATTGATAATTATTTGAACCATTTTATGGAGAAGTTCCTTTACTACTTAAAGAAAGTCCTGATTTTTATAAAAGTTATTTGTATAGTATTTTATAAGATAGCATTGATGGGTATTCAGTGGATTAAACAAAGTAGAAAAAGAATAATTTACTCAATTATATTCGTTGCCGTAATTATATTAATTCCGGTAGGGTATTTTATATTCAGACCAAAACAAGAAGTCGTTGAGGTGGAAGTATATCCGAAAGTCCCGGTAAAAAAGATAAAAATTATTCATTTCGGTGATTTTAGGAAAATATTTAATGATAGAAACGACCTTCATATATCTTCGGCTAAGAAAAATGGAGTGCCAATAGTACAATCCAGAGCGCAGGCTGAAACACTAAAAGATAAGCTTGTTAAGATAGAAACAAATAATCTATATAAAATAGAGGATTTGACACATTCAATTCCATATCTGGTACCAAAAGCCAAAGATATGCTTGACGAGATAGCAACCAATTTTCAGGATTCACTTCGATCAAAAGGAGTGGATAGTTATAAGATTGTGGTCACAAGTGTGCTTCGTTCGAATGAGGATGTTAAGAAATTACGTAAAGTAAATGTGAATGCGAGTGAAAATTCGGCTCATCGATACGGCACGACAATAGATATCGGATATTTAAGATTTGAAAGAACCAATAATAATTATCCACATGATATCCCGAGGGAGGAGTTAAGGCATATATTGGCTGAAGTCTTAAGGGATATGAGAAAAAACAAAAAGTTATATGTGAAATATGAGGTCAAACAGGGCTGTTTTCATATAACTGTCAGATAAAAAATAACTAACTTTGTGCCCTAAAATCAACAAAAAGTGCAACGATATTTCATATACCTGGCATATAACGGTTCAAACTATCATGGTTGGCAAATACAGCCCAATGCTGTGAGTGTACAGCAAACCATAGAAAAAGGGTTATCAACAATACTTCGAGAAAATATTTCAATCACCGGAGCAGGCAGAACTGACACGGGAGTTAATGCATCATTGATGGTCGCTCATTTTGATATGGAAAATCCTATACAGGATTGTATTCAATTGGCATTTAAATTGGATAGATTATTGCCACCTGATATAGCCATATTCAAAATAATAGCTGTTAAAGAGGATATGCATGCTCGATTTTCCGCAATTTCAAGAACATATAAATATTATGTTACTACAAGAAAAGATCCATTTGCAGGAAAGTTTAAGAATAAAGTCTTTGGAGAGATAGATATTGATAAAATGAATGATGCTTGTCAGATCCTTTTCGATTATATTGATTTTACAAGCTTTTCCAAACTTCATACAGATGTTAAAACAAATAATTGTACCATAATGTATGCACGTTGGGAAAAGGAGGAAAACGGAGATTTAATATTTACGATAAAGGCAGATAGATTTCTTCGCAATATGGTACGTGCTATAGTTGGTACACTTCTTCTTATAGGAAGAGGGAAATTGACAAAAAATGATCTTATTAAAATTATAGAGCATAAAGACCGAAGCAAGGCAGGAGACTCAGCCACTGCACAGGCTCTTTTCTTAACAGATATAGAATATCCGGAATTGGTTTAACCCTAATCCCGGATATTTTTTATAAATATTTTTCAGAAACCATTCATCACAGATCTTGGATAAATTATTAATTCTTATTTTTTTATGTGGTTAACTTTAGCTTTTCTTTCCGCAACATTGCTTGGTGTATATGATGTTTTTAAAAAAATATCACTTGAAAAAAATGCTGTAATACCTGTTTTATTTCTTAATACGGTGTTCTGTTCTCTTATTTTTTTGCCAATAATAATAGCTTCATATCTCTATCCTGAAACTATGCAAAAAACTATTTTCTATGTGCCTCAAGCAGATTTTCATACACATTTATATATAATACTTAAATCAGCAATAGTTCTGTCTTCATGGTTGTGTGCGTATTTTGCACTTAAACATTTGCCCATCACCATAGCATCACCTATTAAGGCATCTCAGCCTATTTTAACTCTAATAGGGGCGTTTTGGTTTTTTGGAGAACGATTGAACATGTGGCAATGGGGAGGGGTGATAGTTTCACTTCTTGCATTTTATCTTTTATCAGTTTCAGGAAAAAAGGAGGGCATAAAGTTTTCTCATAATGTATGGATCTGGTGTATTGTGGGAGCAACCATAACAGGCGCAATAAGTGGTCTTTACGATAAATATCTTATGCAGCGAATGATGTTCGATAGAATGACAGTTCAGTCATGGTATAATTTTTATCAAGTCGTTATGATGGGTTTAATGATGCTTTTGATATGGTATCCTAAAAGAAAAACATCTACACCATTTCAATGGAGATGGAGCATTCCGCTTATTTCACTGTTTCTTGTGATTGCCGATTTCGCTTATTTTTACTCTTTGAGCTATCAAGATGCTTTGATTTCCATAGTTTCACTTGTACGAAGGAGCGGAGTGGTTGTTTCATTTATAGCCGGATGGCTAATGTTTAAAGAAAAGAATATAAAATCGAAGGCTTTCGACCTTGTTTTGGTAATATGTGCAATGGCTTTACTGTATTTTGGAACAAAGTATTGATAAATATCCAAAAAAGTAGAAAAAATGCAGAAATATTTACTCTAAAAATATTGCATAGTATGTATTTTGTATATTTTTGTGCCGAAAGATTATAAATTATAAGAAAAACAGTGCACTATTCTTACATATTAAAGATAGTGCATATATTTTGTATAAATATTATGGTATAAAGTGAATATATTGTATGTTTGATTGTAATTATAAATTTAAGAAAAACAAAAATACATAATATGAAAAAATCCATTGAAGTTGGAAGCCGTGTAAAGGCATTGCGCGAAGATAAAAAACTTTCTATTGCAGATGTCGCAGAGCGCACCGGCTTATCTGTAGATCAGATAAAAGAGATAGAAGAGCAAAATATCCTTCCTTCTGTAGCTCCATTAATAAAAATCGCAAGAGCCCTATCTGTACGCTTAGGAACTTTTCTTGACGATATGGATGGAGCCGGACCTGTGGTAAGTAGAAACGGTGAGGATGCAACTCCTGCAATTAGTTTCTCTTCAAGTAATACGGATAACAAAAATCATATGGCATATCATTCTCTTTCGGGAGCGAAAGCTGGACGTCATATGGAACCATTCTTTATCAATATAGCACCAAAGAAAGATGTAGATTTTATTCTTTCGTCTCATGAAGGGGAGGAATTTATTCTTGTTCTTGAGGGAAGTATAGAGATTACCTATGGAGAGAACACTTACAACTTAAACACAGGTGATACTATTTATTATGATTCAATTGTGCCACATCTTGTAAGAGGAAAAGATGAAAAGGGAGCGAAAATCGTAGCAGTTATTTATACACCTATTTAAACTTATTTTATGGAGTTGTTAGATAAGACGTTAGGAGATTGGTTAGAATATTGGGCTGAGAAACAACCGGATCATCAATTTATAGTTTATTCGGATAGAGGGCTTAGTTTTACATATAAAGAATTCAATGAAAGAGTAAATGCTCTTGCAAAGGGATTAATGGCGATAGGTGTGAAGAAAGATTCTCATGTAGGTATATGGGCAACTAATGTACCTGATTGGAATACATTTCTTTTTGCAACAGCTAAGATCGGAGCGGTGCTTGTGACCGTAAATACAAACTACAAACAGCATGAACTTGAGTATCTTGTAGATAATTCAGATCTTCATACATTGTGTATAACCGACGGAACTTTCGACTCTGATTATGCTGCCATGGCTTATAAAATGGCGCCTGAGTTTAAAACTCAGCAGCGAGGTTATGTAAATTGTGAAAAATTTCCACATCTTAAGAATATAGTTTATGTAGGTCAGGAAAAGAAAAGAGGTATGTATAATACGGCCGAACTTCTTCTTCTTGGTTCTACTAAGAGTGATGATATTCTTGTAGAGGCACGTAAACATTTTGATTGTCATGATGTTTGTAATATGCAGTATACTTCAGGAACAACCGGTTTTCCTAAAGGTGTAATGTTGAGCCATCATAATATCTCTAATAACGGATATTCTATTGGTCAATGTATGCATTTTTCAACTAAAGATCGCGTATGTCTTCCTGTACCTTTATTCCATTGCTTCGGTATTGTGCTTGGTATGATGGCAGTAGTTACAAATGGAGCAACAGCGGTACTTTTAGAGAAATTTGATCCGCTTGTAGTATTGGCTTCTATACATAAGGAGAAATGTACGGCAGTTTACGGTGTTCCAACAATGTTTATTGCAGAGTTACATCATCCGATGTTTGATATGTTTGATATGTCATCATTGAGGACTGGTATTATGGCAGGCTCTTTGTGCCCTCAATGGTTAATGGAAGAGGTTGTTGAGAAGATGAATATGACAGAGATCACAAGTGTATATGGTTTAACTGAAACATCACCGGGTATGACTCAGAGTCATGCTGATGATTCATTTGAGGTTAAAACTTCTACAGTTGGTCGTCCGTTGCCACATATTGATGTAAAAGTTATAAATCCTGATACATTGGAAGAGTGTGCCGTTGGTGAACAAGGTGAAATGTGCTGTAAGGGATATAATCTGATGAAAGGATACTATAAGAATCCTAAGGCAACAGAAGAGATTATTGATAAAAACGGTTACCTTCATTCAGGAGATTTAGGAATAATGGACGAAACGGGTAATTTCCGTATTACAGGCCGAATAAAAGACATGATAATTCGTGGAGGAGAAAATATATATCCTCGTGAAATAGAAGAGTTCCTTTATCAAATGCCTGAAATTAAAGATGTTCAGGTTGCTGCGGTTCCTTCAAAAAAATATGGGGAACAAGTAGGAGCCTTTATAATTCTTAAAGATGGGCAGTCATTACAGCAAAGTGATATCCAGGAATTTTGTAAAGGAAAGATTTCAAGACATAAGATTCCGAAGTTTGTATTCTTTGTTGATCAGTTCCCATTGACAGGAAGTGGAAAGATTCAAAAATTCAAATTAAAAGATCTTTCTCTTGAACTTCTTGCTAAAGAGGGAATTACTCCGGAATAAATAAAGTGATCTTTTGATAAATAAGATAAATCGCAAATAAAGCAGTATGTGAAAAGAAATAAGAATATTTCTATCATATACTGCTTTATTATTTTTTAGAGATTGTCACATTTGTTATAAGTAAAGATCTATATCTCGATAAAAAGATCTATATCACTTTATAGAATTAAGATCTTTATTGTTGCGCCCAATCAAGTATAGTTTCACTTTTAATGTTAACGCCAAACTCTTCAGCTTTCTTCAATATGTTTCTTGCAAGTTCAGGTTTCTTTTCATCGGGACAATAGCGAAAATACGCCTCCGCAGCTCTAACGTGAGCAGCATCAGGCATCGGATATGCTCTTTGATCTGGAAGACCGAATTCGGAATTATCCAATTCTCTTCTTTCATCAGTGTCGAGTTTATCTGAAAACGGTTCTTTGTGTCTTGACATAATAGTTTTATTTATATATTAACCAATTAGATATCTGTTCACCTCAGCATCAACGGCTTCAGGCGATAGATATCCGTTAACTATCTTAATATCTGATCCGGGACGAATAAAAATCGTAGTCGGAAAAGTAATTATATCGTAGGCTGCGGCAATTTCCGGATTTTCCTCCTCTAGAACTTCGTAGGTTTTTACTCCCGGATATTTACTTTCTATAGATTCATAAGAATCTCTTAACCCTTTTAAATAGAGATGTTCATTTTTGCGAAATAGGATTATTGTGGGAATATCGCATTTGAATGACCATTTTTCTGCGGTGTCGAAATCGGCAATTCGTTCTTTAAACAATTGCGGTGAAAGATGATGTAACATAATATATTATTATATAAGTTATACATATGATAAATAGGAAATTATTTGTCTGATAATTGTCTGTATTATCTTTTTATCTATCTCTTTAAAACATTGATATGCAATTAATAGTTGATAATTCAGAAATATTAATGAATAAAACATCTTAATGATTTCTGCAGTCGGAGAATTGGTTTTTCAATTTATTAATATATGATGGGGTGATATTCTTTAATAATTTTATAATTAAACAATTATTATAAACCAACTATTAGTATCTAAATTATAATAGCAGGGAAAAGACAAAAAAATACGACAGCATTATTACTGTCGTATTTTAAGATTCAATTTTATAATAAGATATTAGTTTTCAAGTTGTCTCAAAAAGACAACTTGATATTTAATTGTATATGAAGTTTAGTCCATTTGAGAAAAATAAGTTAACAATATATTAAGCTGTTTTCTTCTTGTAATTGTCAAGATTCACATGGAATAAATATGACTTAAAGAATACTATTGACAATACACACATTATTGTAACGAATATTGCAGCGCACCAGAATGGGAACTGTTGTGAATGATCATGTAGTATATCTTCTATAGCTGTGAACACGAATGGTGCACCGGAACAGGCAACATAGTTTGTTGCAAGAATGTATGACAGATATTGTGTTGTTTTCTTCGGAGTTGGTGCAAGAAATGTAACTTTAGTATAAATGAACGGTTGAACGATACCGTAACCGATACCTGCTAATATTGCAGAAATGAAATATATAAATGTTGTATGAGAAATTAATAAAAGAAAAAGACCAACACCGAATATAATGAATGCAACAAACATTGAGAGATGTTTGAATCCACGAACAAACTGAGTAAGGAAGAAACCTGATAAAGTTACACCCAAATAGAATATAGATGTAATTACACCAACTTCGGTACTACTTGAAATACGGAAAGGTACATAGTATGTAATTACGAGATTTCCTACAGTAGAGAAGAAATATAGTAATATCAATCCCCATAATAGAGCAATATGATGCTTTCCTGTAAAATGCAAACCTGATGCCTGGCTTTGAGCTTCGTTTTCAGCCGCCTCCTTAGCATCTTCAACTGCATGTTTGTCAATAAACTTGTTTGACATAAATCCCATAAGAACCAAAGGAATAATTGGCACCATATAAACAATGAAAGGTAAATGCCAGTTAATTGATCCTAACCAACCTACTACAACAGTAGCAATGATAAGAGTGAAATTGGCAACACCCGATTGGATACCCATCATGCTCATACGCTCTTTGCCTATAAAATATTTAGCTAATAAACCATTGGCAATAGGAACAATTAGACCACAACCTAAACCTAATACACAACTTACCCAAATTAGAGTAATCATAGAGTGTGCAAAGAAATAGATAAGAGAGGAGGCAAGAAATATCACCAAACCTATAAATAGTAAACCGGTCTGACTTTTTGATTCTGCCAGTTTACCTGAAAGTAAAACAAACGGTATTACTACGAAGTTGGGGAGAATAGAAAGTAATTGAATCTCCAAGTGACTTGCTGAGGGGAACACTTTTGTCAAATCGCCTAATAATGGAGATATTGCCATCCCCGGAAGATTTACAGCAAGAGATACAGATAAAATTGCGATAAGTGAAATTAATGGGAATTTCCCATGTCCTGAATCTACGTACTTCATATTTATAAGTATAAAAAATTACTATTTATGAAAAGTTTACTATAATAACATATTAGAGTACAATAAGTTTATAAATACGTAGTTTTTGAACAATTCTGTAATTATTAATAAAGATTAGATGTTAAAAATTCAACATTTCTGTAACCTTGATGTTTATAATGTAATCATTAATCAAACTTTACACAAAAATTATGACAACACCGGTTAAAACAGTAAGTGATAAAGCCTCTATATTGATAATATATACGGGTGGAACTATTGGTATGGTTGAAGATCCCAAAACAGGATCACTTGAGCCATTTAATTTTGAACATCTTGTAGATCATGTACCGGAATTAAAAGATGTTGAACATTTATACTCTTCAATTCAATTTGATCCTCCTTTAGATTCTTCTCAGGTTGGGCCGGATTCATGGACTAAGATGGCAAAGGCAGTTGCAGATAATTATGATAAATATGATGGATTTGTGATTTTACATGGTACAGATACCATGGCTTATACAGCTTCTGCTTTAAGTTTTATGCTTGAGAATTTAAGTAAACCTGTCGTTATAACTGGTTCTCAGCTACCGATTGGTCGTTTTCGTACAGATGGAAAAGAGAATTTGATTACTGCTATTGAAATTGCAGCTGCAAAGGAAAACAATATTGCAGTTGTTCCAGAGGTTTGTATCTGTTTTCAGGAATACTTGTTGAGAGGAAATAGATGTAAGAAAGCGAATGCAGACTATTTCGAGGCATTCCAGACTTTTAATTATCCTCCGCTTGCCCATATCGGTGTTGAAATTGAGATTAATGAAGATGCCGTTTATAAACCTGAAACAATTAAGCCTCTGATTCCACATCTTAATATGGATCCGAACGTCTTGGTTTTAAAACTTCTTCCTGGTATTACACCTAATATATTGAAAAGTATTCTTGCAACTCCCGGTTTGAAAGGTGTTGTTATGGAAACTTTCGGAGTTGGTAATGCTCCGAGTTTCGATTGGTTTATAGATATTCTTAAAGAAGCCACATCCAAAGGAATTGTCATAGTTAATGTTACACAATGTATGATTGGTTCTGTTGCTATGGATATCTATGATACCGGAGATGCTATGCTTGATGCCGGAATAATAAGCGGCTATGACATAACTACCGAGAGTGCCGCAACTAAAATGATGTATCTTTTCGGAGAAGGATTTGCTCCTGAAAAAGTAAAAGAGTATATGAAATGTTCGTTGATAGGAGAGATGACCATTCATAATACAGTAGAAAATTAGCAGAACTAATCTATATATGAAATCTCATAATAAACCGGAATATGTTTGTTATGAGATTTTTTTGTGACAGATTATTTTTTACAGTATATAAAGAATGATTTTCCTTTAATAATTTCTATTATGTTGACCTTTGAAAAGCCTGCATTTTTATGAAGCTCTAAAAGTTTTTCTTTTGATAACTTATTAAATCCATATTTAGTATATACTATGTTATCGAGCCATTCTTTGGTATAGCAGAAATTAATAAAAACACCTTTATTTCGTAAAACTTTTTTAATCTCCGATAAAGCATTTTGTGGATTCTGCCAGAAATAGAATGTATTGATTGTGTAAGCTAAATCAATTGAAGATTCTTTAAAATCTAACTTTTCAACATCTCCGTGAGACAAATTAGCAAGTTTGCCAAGCTTTTTATTTGCCATGACTAACGCATCTTCAGAGATATCAATACCACTGAGATTAAGATTCTTATTACTTATTCTTTTAAGCATATATCCGTTTCCAAATCCTATATCAAGTATGTTTTTATTTCCGGTGTCAGATAATATAATCTTCTCACATTGATTATACATAGCGTTATTCAAAACATTCATAAATAATGTTGATAAATAACCGGAAAAACCTGTTGGTTTTGAACACTGATTACTGATAAATTTAATGATTCCCATTCTTTTAGAGTTTTGTTTAAATCTTTCAACAAAAATATGTTAAAGAGAATGCAACTTAATTGCAATGTTTGAAGAGGATAAATAACAATCTCTTAAATCCGGGTTGATTTATTTTCAAAAAGCGGGAAAAGCAATGATTTTGCTTTTTCAATTATTATAGATACAATGATGCTTAATAGTAATAAAATAACAGGAGCTATATTATATATAACCTTATAGATGAAAAAGTATTCGATAAGAGGTATTAAAGCAAAGTGGATTATATAGATATTCAAAGAGTGATCTCTTCCTATTTTTTCTAAGTATGGATTAATAGAGCGATTTTTTTCCCTATTACCAATAATCATAATTAGAATAACCTGTAAGATATTGGTAAAGTATAATTCACATTCTCCAATGAGGTAATATTCCAAAAAGACAATAATAGGAGAAATAAATAAAGATATAATTAATAACTTATTAGATATAAGGATACTTCTTTTAGATTCTGCAATTAAATATCCGATCATGAAAAAGGGTAAACTTGTAAAAAGGAAATTACGTGTTACAAGAATACCGCTTGGCAAATTATTGTTTATAAGGAAATCTATATTTATCGCTTTTGTATAATTATAGACGATGCAGAATAGCAATAAAATTGGGACTGATCTTTTTAAAAGAGATAGACTCCTCGACTTTATAGATATTATAATTAATGTCAGCAGATAGATATATGCCTGCAAATACCAGAGTTGAGGCGCAAGAAAGTCAAAATTAGAATTTGTTACAGCACCACGTAAAAGATCTTTCTTATTTATAAGTGAATTATATAAATCTGTAATATTTGTTGAAGTTAATGCCTTTATACATGTATATAGGAATACGCTGTATAGAAGAATAACCGTGATTCTTTTTAGTGTTTTTACAACATTAGCGACAGATAATCGATTATAAAACAGATAACCTGAGATACAAAAGAAAGTGGGAACAGCACATCTCATAGTTGGCATAATAAATTCCCTTGTCTTTCCCGGAAAATTGAAATGAATAATAATCACGAAAAAGACAAGAAAGAATTTTATAAAGTCAAATATAGAGAATCTCATATATTGTTTACTTTCATTTTATTGATTAGTCCCGGCAAAAGCTTCTGAATAGATCATAAAATTACCTTAATACTGATTAATTAGTTGCCGTCAGGCTTGGTCATATCAATATTATCGGAAACATCCCATTTAAAATCATCAACCAAATCAGGTTTTGTCTGATTATATTTTTTGTAATCTTTAGATAGAGATTTTATAAGAGGAATTTTTTGTTCTCTCATTCCTTCAATTACACATTTTGCAATCTGATAAGCTCCATAAGGGTTAAAGTGAGTATTATCGGCAAGAGCTTTATCCTGACCGGGGAAACTATTTGCAGGATAATGAACAAAAGCCTTTTTTGAATCCTCTTCTCCAAGAACCTCATAGAGTGCAGTCGTTTTCTTATGTAAATCAATTAAATACACACCCTCTTCCTGAGCTAATTTTCTCATTGCGACAGGAAATTCTCCGTGAGTATCCTTAATAGTCCCATCTTTTTCAAAGAATCTTCTTTGAGTAGGGGTAACAAGAACAGGTATCGCACCTCTTTTTCTTGCTTCATCAATATAATATTTTAAAGATTTTGTGAAGTGTTTATAAGGACCCTTATCATCTCCTTTTTGTTTCTGATCATTATGCCCGAACTCCATAAATATATAATCACCGGGTTTTATTTGAGTAAGTATTTTCTCAAGACGACCTACGGCAATAAATGAATTGGAGGATTCTCCTGATTCCGCATAATTGGCAAAACAGATATTCTTATTAAAGAATCTTGGTATCATCTGTCCCCAGCTTGCCCAAGGTTCATGATCTTGATCTACGACAGTTGAATTCCCACAAAGAAAAACAGTTGTAGCTTTCTCAGTCTTTTCAATCTCGATTTTCTTAACACATGGAGAAGGGCCGCAAAATTCAAAAGAAAGGTTGTTGTCCCAATTTAGTTTTCCTCTTTCATTCTTTTTTATCCTGACTTGTTTGATTACATGTTCAATATTAAGCGAATCTATTTCGCGTATGAGTGTATCTCGTTTGTTGATTGTAAATTCAACAACTTTCTCTTTTCCCGGCGATGTTTTTATCCTTTCAAAAAAAAGTCGTCGCGATTCACCTCGCACAGTTGTTTCTCCCTCCTGACAATCGGAACCAAGAGTAAGTCGCACTCTGTAATTTCCGTCAGGAACATCTTCAAAGACAACACGTCTTTGGTCTGTGATATCTTTTTCAAATTTCTGGCTGAATCCCTGAGCGGTAAGTAAAAGCAGGGAAAGTGATAATAAAAAGTGTTTCATTGATGGTAGAAATTGTTTTTGTGTAATTTGTAGTATTTAGCTATAAAGATATTAAATATTTATTCTCAATCTCTTAATATTAAGGAGTTGATCAGGTTGTTTCATTATAATTTAAAAAGAAATTACACAAGATTGAATAGGAAATATAAAGAAACAAACTATCCTAACCCCTTACTTCTTCTTAGATATAAAAGATAGATTTTGACAAGGTACTACAAAAAAACACTCCAAAAGTTTATTAATAAACTTTTGGAGTGCATATTATTTGAAGATATTCTCTTTATTTTTCAATCACAGATTACTTATATTCATCCCATGATTTAATCTTGATATCATCAATGTCAATAGTTGTAAATGCATTTATAAATGCAGATGCAAGACGAGCATTAGTGATAAGAGGAATATTATTGTCGATTGCACCACGACGGATTTTATATCCGTTGCTTAGTTCGCCAGAAGTAAGATTCTTAGGAATATTGATAACCATATCTATCTGTTTCTTCTGAATCATTTCAAGAGCCTGAGGTTGCATCTCTTCGCTTGGCCAGTAAACCTGAGTACAAGGAACATTGTTTTCTGTAAGGAATCTGTAAGTTCCACCTGTTGCAAACAAGTTGTAACCTTTATCTACAAGCATTCTCGCAGACTCAAGAAGAGTGATCTTCTGTTTTGTTGTTCCTGTAGAAAGAAGAATATTCTTTTCCGGTATTCTGTGACCTACAGAAAGCATGGCTGTAAGAACTGCTTCTGCCGGATCATCTCCAAGACATCCAACTTCACCTGTTGAAGCCATATCCACACCAAGAACCGGGTCAGCCTTCTGAAGACGAGAGAAAGAGAACTGAGAAGCCTTGATACCAACGTAATCAAGATCGAACTCATTTTTACTTGGTTTCTCGTATGGCAGGCCAAGCATTATCTTAGTCGCAAGCTCAATGAAGTTTATCTTAAGAACCTTAGAAACGAATGGGAAAGAGCGTGAAGCACGTAGATTACACTCAATCACTTTTATATCATTTTCTTTAGCAAGGAACTGAATATTGAAAGGTCCTGTAATGTTAAGTTCTTTAGCGATTTCTCGAGCTACTTTTTTCACTCTGCGTACAGTTTCAACATAAAGTTTCTGAGGAGGGAACTGGATTGTAGCATCTCCAGAGTGAACTCCGGCGAATTCGATATGTTCGCTTATGGCATACATCACAACTTCTCCGTTATCAGCAACCGCATCAACTTCCACCTCTTTAGCCCCTTCAATAAATTGAGAGATAACCACAGGATGTTTTTTCGATACGTTAGCCGCAAGTTCAAGGAATTGAACAAGTTCCTGCTGATTTGAACATACATTCATTGCTGCTCCCGAAAGAACGTATGAAGGACGAACAAGAACAGGGAAACCAACTTCTGCAATAAACTCATTTACGTCATCCATTGAAGAAAGCTCTTTCCAACGTGGCTGATCGACACCGATAACGTCACACATTGTAGAGAACTTATGACGGTCTTCCGCATTGTCGATATATTTCGCTTGTGTCCCAAGAATATTGATTTTCTGTTCATCAAGACGCATTGCAAGATTATTAGGAATCTGACCACCCACAGAAAGTATTACTCCGTGTGGATTTTCAAGGTCAAGGATATCCATCACTCTCTCGAAAGTAAGTTCGTCGAAGTACAGGCGATCACACATATCGTAGTCTGTCGAAACAGTCTCAGGATTATAGTTGATCATAACCGAACGGAATCCGTTTTCACGAGCCGTTGTAAGCGCATTAACCGAACACCAGTCAAACTCTACCGATGAACCGATTCGGTAAGCTCCCGAACCAAGAACAACAACAGATTTATGGTCGCCAAGGTAATTTACGTCATTATATTCTCCGTTGTAAGTCAGATAAAGATAATTTGTCTGAGCAGGATATTCCGCTGCAAGAGTATCAATCTGTTTTACTACAGGAAGGATGCCATGTTCTTTTCTTAATTTTCTAACATCAAGAATAGTCTGTTCTGCATCAGTCATCGAATCCTTCAATACAGAACGACCGATCTGGAAGTCAGAGAATCCCTGTTGTTTTGCCTTTTTAATAAGATCTGTTGGCACATATTTAACGTCTGAATAAGCCTCAAGCTCATTAGCCGTCATCATTATATTGTAAAGTTTCTGAAGGAACCAGCGGTCGATTTTAGTAAGTTCATGAATCTGATCCACTGTATAACCCTGACGGAAAGCTTTAGATATTACGAAGATACGTTTGTCTGTCGGTTCGCGAAGAGCTTTATCAATATTGTCGATTTTAATCTCTTTATTACCAACAAAACCGTGCATACCCTGACCTATCATACGAAGACCTTTCTGAATAGCCTCTTCGAAAGTACGGCCGATAGCCATAACTTCACCAACAGATTTCATAGATGAACCAAGCTCTCTGTCAACGCCCTGGAATTTACCAAGGTCCCAACGAGGCAGTTTACATACTATATAGTCAAGCGCAGGTTCGAAGAATGCTGAAGTTGTCTTTGTAACTGAGTTTTTAAGATCGAAAAGACCGTAACCAAGACCAAGTTTCGCAGCAACGAAAGCCAAAGGATAACCTGTTGCTTTAGATGCAAGTGCAGAAGAACGAGAAAGACGAGCATTAACCTCGATAACGCGATAATCTTCAGAATAAGGATCGAAAGCATACTGTACGTTACACTCACCAACGATTCCGATATGACGGATGATTCTGATTGCAAGCTCTCTAAGTTTGTGATATTCTGCATTTGTAAGAGTTTGAGAAGGAGCAACAACGATTGATTCTCCGGTATGAATACCAAGAGGGTCGAAGTTTTCCATATTACAAACAGTGATACAGTTGTCGAAACGGTCACGCACTACCTCATACTCAACCTCTTTCCATCCTTTAAGCGATTTCTCAACAAGAAGCTGAGGTGAGAAAGAAAGAGCTTTTTCAGCCAATACGTTTAGTTCATCTTCGTTGTCGCAAAAACCTGAACCAAGACCACCAAGAGCATAAGCTGCACGGATGATTACCGGATATCCAAGTTCTTTTGCTGCACGACGTGCATCAACGATATTATCAACTGCTTCAGACTTAATAGTCTTAACACTGATTTGATCAAGTTTTTTTACGAAAAGCTCACGGTCTTCAGTATCCATAATTGCCTGAACCGGAGTACCAAGAACTTCTACATTATATTTTTCAAGAATACCACCTTCATAAAGTTTTACACCGCAGTTAAGAGCAGTCTGACCTCCGAATGCAAGAAGGATACCTTGAGGTTTCTCTTTTTTAATTACTTTTTCCACGAAGAATGGAGTGACAGGAAGGTAATATATTCTGTCAGCAACACCTTCTGAAGTTTGTACGGTTGCGATATTAGGATTAATAAGCACCGTTTCAATTCCTTCTTCCTTTAAAGCTTTCAGGGCTTGCGATCCCGAGTAGTCGAACTCGCCGGCTTCACCGATTTTCAATGCACCTGAACCAAGAATAAGGACTTTTTTAATATTATCTCTCATCTGAATAAATACTTAAAGGATTATGAATTATAATAGTTTTACAAAATCGTCAAACAGGAAGTCTGTATCCGTAGGACCGGAAGCTGCTTCAGGATGGAACTGTGCTGAGAAATATGGTTTCGATTTATGACGGATTCCTTCGTTTGTATCATCATTCATATTGATGAATAAAGGTTCCCAATCAGAAGGAAGAGTCGTATTATCGACTGCATAACCGTGATTTTGAGAAGTGATGAAACATCTGTTTGTTCCCACCATTCTTACAGGTTGGTTGTGTGAGCGGTGTCCGTATTTAAGTTTATATACTGTGGCTCCGGCTGCTCTTGAAAGAAGTTGGTTACCCATACAGATACCGAAGATTGGCTTATCCGTATTGTTCATCGTTTTTTTGATATTCTCTACCGTGATATCACAATGGTTAGGGTCGCCGGGACCGTTAGAGATGAATAAACCGTCAAACTCAAGATCGTTCCAATCATAATCCCAAGGTACTCTGATAACTTCTACATTACGTTTAAGAAGGCAACGTATAATGTTGTGTTTTACACCACAGTCAACAAGAACCACCTTTTTGTCACCTTTTCCGTATCTTATCACTTCATCGCAACTTACCACTGCTACCTGATTTACAAGGTTTGGATCGGCGAACTCAATCTCGTTTTCATCTTCAAAAACGATCTTTCCTTTCATTGAACCTTTTTCACGAAGGATTTTTGTAAGCTCTCTTGTATCGATTCCGTAGATTCCGACAACTTTTTCAGCTTTCAACCATTCGCCAAGACTCTTTTCTGCATTCCAGTGACTATGTTCAAAAGAGTAGTCTGAAACGATAATTGCCTGAGCATGGATTTTGTTTGATTCGTAAAAAGAAGAAAGACCGTCAGCGTCGAATGAGCCGACAGGAACACCGTAGTTACCTACAAGTGGAAATGTTACAACTAAGATTTGACCGGAGTAAGAGGGGTCTGTCAAACTCTCAGGATATCCTACCATAGCTGTAGAGAAAACAACTTCGCCATTGGTAGGCTGCTCGTAACCAAAACTTTTTCCGTGGAAAACAGTTCCGTTATCGAGAATTAAAGAAACAGGTCTGTCCTTTTGCATCGATATATGATTTGTAGTAATTTAATACTTTATTATTACAAAAAAAGCAGCACACCTTTTTGAGGGTTAGCGGCTTTTAACAATTTGGGCAGAATATGATGTTTTCCATCCCATTTTGCAATTGGTTCCTGTTAGAAAACCGTGCAAAAATAAGTAAATTTTCCTGTTTGCGAAAATTTATTTATTTTTTTACTCATATTTATTTTGGTTATGCATAAGCTGCTTTAATAATTGAATAAAAATCCAATTATTAAAGCTCTAACATTATATCTTTAAACATTTCTACATTGTATGCTATATGAATTCTTTCTTTTATATCTATTTTTTGATCTTCAGTTAAATCTAATTTGGATAAAAATAAATTCTTAATTTTATTTTTTTCTCGCGCTATTTTATCTATTAAGATTTTAGATATTTCTTTATCATTTTTCCAAAAAATCAATAATCTACAATTTTCATTCCTTCTTAAATTTCTCCCAATAATATTCCACCAATATTTATCTGTATCACCAATAGATAATCCAAAGAGACATATCAAATTAGCATTATTAATATAATATTCACATCTTTTTTCACTATGATTTTGGGTTTGTTCATTTAATAGAGGTTTTATAAGTGAGTATTTTATATCCTCATTTTCCCGGAAAGAATTGTTCGATATTTGACTTATATCATTAACTCCTAATATAAATCGATCATTTGTAAGTCCATGAATATGTTCTATTTTTCCTAAGTTCCAAAGTTGTTTTGAAGTTTCTCTGATTAATTTACTCTCTTTATAATCAATTATTTCTTCAAAAGATTTAGTGTAATTGAATGTTATAATGTTAATTGTATTATTAGAATTATTATATGTTGTTTCAAAAAGCTCTCTTTCTCCATTAGGTAAAAATTCATATGGCTTTATTAAGTGATCTAAGAATTTCTTTTTATCTATTTGGCTGAAATTAAAACTGCTAAACTCTGAATCTAAATAGGCACTTAATTTTAGTCTAATATCATCAAATATTAGATCAAATTCATCAGGAGTTTTTATTTGTGATGTATAATCTCCAAACTTCAATTCTAAATCAGACCAACTTTTAACATCATCCTTTATAGTCTCTTTTATCTTTTTTATTGATTCGTGATCGTCTGTCTTAGGCTGATAAGCATTTTTATAAAAATCCGAGTAACTTGTCTTTAAACCTATATTTAAGTCAAAGCCATTGCCAAATAAATATAATGTATTCATAATTAGATTTTTGATTGATGGGTAATAAATAATAATTCAAATATAATCATATTGAGACTATAATGTTAAAGATTCTATAATCATTTATTTTTATCAATTTGAAAGTATGCATACTCTACTTAGAAGATCACTTTGCCGTCGTCGGCAAAAAACGCGAAAATTTGACTTAAATACCCCCGATTCTTGCCGCCGTCGGCAAAAAGGGTAAGATTTTAGATGACATATTTTGCCGTCAAAAAACTCGATAAGGAATAATGAGCACTCTCATAATGTCCGATTATCCCCCCAAAACAACCTCCAGCCCCCTCTCCGCAAAAATCTCCAACGCCATCTTTTTAGTATCCTCCGAAGGCTCACTCATAGCAACCCTACCACTGTTATACTCAGACCCCAGTCGTTTATGCTTTCCCTTAGCAATATCATGATAAGGCAAAAGATTAATAACCTCAGGCTTGCAAGGCAGTGAAGCAAGGAAATCGGCACTTTCAATAAGATTCTCCTTATCTGCATTTATCCCCTCGATCAAAGGGATACGAATAAGGAATCGACTACCATGTCCGGAAAGCTTTTTGATATTCTCAAGAATCAGACGATTTGAAACACCTGTATATTTTTTATGTTTCGCATCATCCATAACTTTCAGATCGACAAGAAAAAGATCTGTTTCTGTAGCAATTTTTTCTATAACATCCCAAGAGGCAAAAAGAGTAGTATCAACAGCCCTGTGAATATCCTCTTCGCCGCACTCACGAAGCATATCAAAAAGGAATTCAGGATAGAGAAGAGGTTCGCCTCCACAAAAAGTAACTCCACCCTCAGATGAATCAATAAGAAGAGTCTCTTTCTTTATCTCTTTCATAAGTTCAGCCTTTGTCCATCGTCGCCCTGACATCTCCATAGCTTTTGAAGGACACACATCGGTGCATTTTCCGCAAATAATACAATTTTCCTTCGATGTAAGAATACCATCTTTCGTTTTGCTTAATGCTTCATTCTCACATTTATCGATACAATAACCACAACCGATGCACTTATTTATCGCATACATCTTTTCTCTTTCCGGAGTTATCCCCTCTGGATTATGACACCAAAGGCAATGGAGCGGACAACCCTTAAAGAATATCGTGATTCTTATTCCCGGTCCGTCGTTAATGGAATATCTTTTGATATCGAATATATAAGGTGTTTGAATCTTCATTATATAATGCAATCAATTAAAAAGAGGGACGAAAACATGATGATCCGTCCCTGCAATTATAATTTATGTTTAATAAAATCGTTTATATCTCTTCATTTTCAGTTCTTTCAATGATTTCTATCTGTAAATCATTGTCCATATCATTGAAATAATCGCTGTATCCTGCCTGGCGAACCAATAAATCACGATAATCTTCAGGACAAGATTGTGCCGCTTTAAGAGTTGCGGTATCTACAATATTAAACTGTACATGATGTCCACCAAGAGAGAAATAACTTCTGATTAGTTTTCCGAGTTTAGAAAGATCCTCGTCACGTTTAAGAAGGCTTGGCAAGAAACGCAGATTAAGAAGAGTACCTCCAGATTTTATCTGGTCAAGTTTCCCAAGTGACTTAATCACAGCCCCCGGTCCATGAGTGTCACTCCCTTGTGAAGGAGATGTTCCGTCGGAGATAGATTTACGAGCAAGTCTGCCGTTAGGTGTTGCACCGAGCATCTTACCGAAATATATATGACAAGT
>CAMTOJ010000044.1 GCA_947074145.1 uncultured Bacteroidales bacterium | reverse complement strand
TTGAGGATTTAAAGAAAAAGGTTTGTCAGGCAAATCTTGATTTAGTAAAACATGGGCTTGTTATCTTCACATGGGGTAACGTTAGTGCAATAGATAAAGAAACAAAACTTGTAGTTATAAAACCATCCGGAGTCTCATACGATAATATGAAACCGGAAGACATGGTCGTTGTAGATCTTGACGGTAACATAGTAGAGGGAACTCTAAAACCTTCGTCAGATACTCCTACTCATCTTGAAATTTATAAGGCATTTCCTGAAACGGGAGGTGTGGTTCACACTCATTCTACTTATGCAACTGCATGGGCTCAGGCGGGATGTGATATACCTAATATCGGTACTACTCATTCTGATTATTTCGCAGAAGCTATTCCTTGTACTCGTCAGATGAACGAAAAAGAGGTAAAGGGTGACTACGAGAAAGAAACGGGAACTGTTATAATTGAACGCTTCGAAGGTATAAATCCTGTTTATGTACCCGGAGTACTTGTTCATAATCACGGTCCTTTCTCTTGGGGAAAGGATGCTGATGATGCGGTTCATAATGCTGTTGTGATGGAGCAGGTAGCAAAGATGGCTTTTATAGCATACAATGTAAATCCACAGCTTCACATGAATCCTCTTCTTGTACAAAAGCATTTCTATCGCAAACACGGACCGGGAGCTTATTACGGACAAGACAAAAAATAAACAATAATATAATAAAACAATTATAATAACATATTACGGTTAAACTTAATAAACACATACATTATGAAAGCATTTGAAAATTATGAAGTGTGGTTCGTTACCGGAGCACAACTTCTTTACGGAGGAGACGCAGTAGTAGCTGTAGATTCTCACTCTAATGAAATGGTAAAAGGACTAAACGAATCAGGAAAACTTCCTGTAAAAGTAGTATATAAAGGAACTGCTAACTCTTCTAAAGAAGTTGAAGCGGTTTTCAAAGCAGCAAATAACGAAGATAAATGTATCGGTGTAATCACTTGGATGCATACTTTTTCTCCTGCTAAAATGTGGATCCACGGACTTCAGCAGTTGCAAAAACCTCTTATGCATCTTCATACACAGTTCAATAAAGAAATTCCTTGGGATTCAATGGATATGGACTTTATGAACCTTAACCAATCGGCTCACGGTGACCGCGAATTCGGACATATCTGTACTCGTATGCGTATCCGTCGTAAAGTTGTTGTAGGTTACTGGAAAGATGAAGAAACTCTTCGTAAGATGTCAATCTGGATGCGCGTATGTGCAGGATGGGCAGATTCTCAAGATATGCTAATCCTACGTTTCGGTGATCAGATGAATAATGTAGCCGTAACAGACGGAGATAAAGTTGAAGCTGAACAGCGTCTTGGTTATCACGTGGATTACTGTCCGGTTAATGACTTGATGGAATATTATAAAGCAGTATCTGATGCAGATACAAAAGCTATGGTTGATGTTTACTTTAAAGAGTATGACCACTCGGCAGAGCTTGAAAAAGAGGGAACAGAAGCATATACTAAAGTTTGGAACTCTGCAAAAGCAGAAGTTGCACTTCGCCGTCTTTTGACAGATAAAGGAGCTAAAGCATTTACTACAAACTTTAATGACCTTGGTCTTTTCGATCAGATTCCGGGTCTTGCTTCTCAGCGTTTAATGGCCGAAGGTTACGGTTTCGGAGCTGAAGGTGACTGGAAATCTGCTGCTCTTTATCGTACAGTTTGGGTAATGGGTCAGGGACTTCCTAAAGGGTCTTCTTTCCTTGAAGATTATACTCTTCATTTTGACGGCAAAAATAGTGCAATTCTTCAGGCTCACATGCTTGAGATTTGTCCTCTTATTGCAGAACACAAACCAAAACTTGAGGTTCATCGTCTAAGTATCGGTATTGATAGCGAAACAGCTCGTCTTGTATTTACTTCAAAAGAAGGAAAAGGTGTAACAGCAACTATCGTTGACCTTGGAAACCGTTTCCGTCTTATCGTAAACGATGTAGAGTGTATCAAATCAAAACCTCTTCCAAAACTTCCAGTAGCTTCGGCTCTTTGGATTCCAATGCCAAACTTCGAAGTTGGTGCTGAGGCTTGGATTTTAGCAGGTGGAACTCATCACTCTTGTTTCTCTTATGATCTTACTTCAGAATATTGGGAAGATTATGCAGAGATTGCAGGTATCGAAATGCTTCTTATCGATAAAGATACTACTATGCGTAGCTTTAAGAATGAACTTCGTATGAATGAAGTTTATTATATGCTTAACAAAGCGCTAATGTAATAATTAAGAAATATTCTCCTATAACAGGGGCAGGTTATGCCTGCCCTTGTTTGTTTAAAATCAAGAAAAATATATGTCACAAAATAAATATGTTATAGGTCTGGATTACGGTAGTGATTCGGGACGTGCTGTTGTGGTAAATGCAACAACAGGTGAAATGCTTGCTCAATCGGTTAAATATTATCCACGTTGGATGGATGGTAAGTTTTGTGTTCCTCACAAAAATCAATTCCGTCAACACCCTCTTGATTATCTTGAGGTATTGGAATATACAGTAAAAGATGCTCTTTCAAAATGTCCTGCCGAAGTTGCAGAGAATGTTGTAGGTATCTCTTTTGATACAACAGGTTCTACTCCTGTTTTAACTGATAAAGAGGGTATTCCATTGGCGCTTCGTCCTGAATATGCAGAGAATCCAAATGCTATGTTTATTCTTTGGAAAGATCACACTGCTATTAAAGAGGCTGCTGAAATCAATAAACTTGCTAAAGAATGGGATGTTGATTATACAGCTTATGAAGGTGGTATTTACTCTTCAGAGTGGGTATGGGCAAAGATTGCTCATGTTCTTCGTGAAGATGAATCAATACGTAAAGATGCATATAGCTGGATTGAACATTGTGACTGGATGCCTGCAGTTATTACAGGTAATGTAGTTCCTGAGAAAGTTGTAAGAGGTCGTTGTTCTGCAGGTCACAAAGCTATGTGGCATGAGAGCTGGGGCGGTCTGCCATCAGAAGAGTTTCTTACTAAATATGAACCTCTTTTAGAAGGTATGCGTGCTCATCTTTACGATGATTGTTCTCCTGCAAATACTAAAGTTGGAAACTTATCAGCAGAATGGGCTAAGAAACTTGGTCTTACAGAAAATGTAGCTGTTGGTGTTGGTGCTTTCGACTGTCATATGGGTGCTGTGGGTGCAGAAATCAAACCTAAAACTTTCGTTCGTGTAATCGGTACTTCTACTTGTGACATTATGGTTGCAGGTTATGATGAGGTAGCAGATAAACTTGTTCCCGGTATTTGTGGACAGGTTGACGGTTCTGTTATCCCGGGAATGATTGGATTCGAAGCAGGACAGTCTGCTTTTGGCGATGTTTATGCATGGTTTAAAAGAGTTCTTGCATGGCCAATTGAAAATATTCTTGCAAATACAACTTTGGTTGATGCTGATACAAAAGCAAAACTTATTGAAGAAACTTTAGATAAAATTATTCCTGTTCTTGCAGATCAGGCTTCTAAACTGCCTATCGGTGAAAACCTTACTCTTGCAACAGATTGGATGAACGGACGTCGTACTCCGGATACTAGTCAGTTAGTAACAGGAACTATTACAGGAATTAATCTGGGTACTACATCTCCTATGTTATTCCAAGCTTTAGTTGAAGCTACAGCTTTCGGTTCTAAAGCGATTGTTGATCGTTTCCTTGAAAACGGAATTGAAATTGATACTATTATCGGTATCGGTGGTATCTCTTTGAAATCACCTTATGTAATGCAAACTCTTTCTGATGTTCTTGGCATGCCAATAAAAGTTGCTAAGAGCGAACAGGCTTGTGCTTTCGGAGCTTCTATGTTTGCTGCTGTTGTAGCCGGCGTTTATGATAAGATTGAAGATGCACAGGCAACTATGGGTCAAGGATTTGCACAGGAGTTCTATCCTAATGAAGAAAACCACAAGAAATATCTTGAAGTTTACAAAAAATATCAGACTCTGGGTAAAATTACAGAAGCTGAATTTGCAAAAGCTCACTAATAATATAGTGTGCTAAAGTTTTTTAAGTTATTAATATTTGAAAAAGACCGGGTTCTTATAGAATTCGGTCTTTTTTATTGTATATCAGGTAATATGAGATATTCAATTAATGATATGAATGATTATTAAACGTATTTTAAACAAAAAATATCAATATGGTGTTATATAAGGCAAATTATATAATAACATTATGAATACAGGTTTAAATAACGGAAATCCGGATAATGAAAAAATAAGATTCTCCAAAATGTGGATTCTTATAATGGTATTGGTTGCTATATATGGTTTTGGTCTTTTATTAACTTTTACAATAAAGGCATATCATGAAAAACCCCCTATTCCTGATATTGTAGAGAATTATAATGGAGATATATTATTTAATGGAGATGATATAAGAGAGGGTCAGGCCATATTTCTGAGATATGGGTTGATGGATAATGGTACGATTTGGGGACACGGAGCCTATCTTGGTCCCGATTTTTCAGCTCTTTATCTGCATCGACTTGCTATGCGTACAGCAGATGCATTAAGTATAGAAACTTTTGGAGCGAAATATGATGATTTACCGGATATAAATAAGAGTCTTATAGCCTCACAAATAAAATATATTCTGAAAGAAAACAGATATAACAAAGATGATAATAAACTTGTTTTTACGCCATATGAACAGCTTAGTCTTTTAGAGGAACCCGGATTATGGAAAGAATATTTCAGTTCCCCTGAGTTGAACGGCGGGTTAAAAGCTGATCTTATAACAGAAGAGAAAGAATTATTTCAATTAACTGCTTATTTTGCTTGGACTGCCTGGGCCTCAATAGCCAATCGTCAAGGGGCAGATTACTCGTATACCAATAATTTTCCATATGATGAACTTGCCGGTAATACTCCTACTACCGGCTCTGTAATATGGAGTGTGATAAGTATATTGTTCTTATTAGGAGGTATAGGAGCTTTACTTTTTGTTTTTGGTAGAAATAAAACCTGGGGTTGGGCAGAGTCAAATTATAGAGAACCCGATTATGCAAGAGTTGGAAACCCTTCTTCCAGCCAGAAACCTCTTGTTTTCTTTGTTGCCACGGTTGCACTGCTTTTCTTGGGACAAACACTTGTAGGTGGTGGTATTGCTCATTATCGAGCAGATCCGGGTTCATTTTATGGAATAGATTTGAGCAATATATTTCCAAGTTCGTTACTTCGTACCTGGCATCTTCAGCTTGCAATATTCTGGTTAGCCACAGGGTTTGTTGCAGGAGGGCTTTATCTTGCCCGCTTGTTGGGAGGTAAAGAACTTAAAGGTCAGACAATACTTACTTATTTACTTTTTGCTGCTTTTGCAATAGTAATATTCGGTAGTTTATTAGGAGAATGGGCCGGTCTATCAGGATGGTTTAAGAACTCTACATTTTGGTTCGGAAGTCAAGGATGGGAATATCTTGAAATAGGACGTTTTTGGCAATATCTTTTGATTGTAGGTCTGTTGGTTTGGTTTATACTTGTAGCAAGAGCCTCAAAGCCGGCATTTCAGAGATCTTCAACAAGAACATTGACAATATTTTTCTGGATTTCGGCAATAGCAATTCCTGTATTTTATGTACCTGCCATATTTTTTGATAATATGACTCATTTTACGGTAGTTGATACATGGAGATTTTGGATCATTCATCTTTGGGTGGAGGGATTCTTTGAATTGTTTGCTACTGTTATGGTCGCACTTATATTTATAGAGCTTGGAATAGTTTCTAAGAAGACCGGTTTGTTGATAATTTTCCTTGATGTAATATTGATATTTATGGGAGGAATTGTAGGTACCGGACATCACTGGTATTTTTCGGGGCAAACACAGTTTAATATGGCCTTATCGGGATGTTTCTCTGCATTGGAAGTTGTTCCGCTTATTTTATTGACTCTTGAAGGATGGTCATTTATAAAATTATCAAAACCTTCAACTGATAATAATGCAGGTTTTAGGCATAAATGGACACTTAATTATTTGATTAGTGTAGGTTTTTGGAACTTTCTGGGAGCCGGAGTTTTCGGATTTCTTATAAATATGCCTATTGTTAGTTATTTTGAAATAGGAACATATTTGACACCTAATCATGGACATGCGGCAATGTTTGGAGTTTTTGGAATGCTTTCATTATCGCTTTGTGTCTTTATTATGAGGGAAATATGTAATGATGATCAATGGCGAAAACTGGAAAAGAATGTAAAATTATCTTTCTGGGGACTTAACATCGGTCTTATGATGATGATAGTGCTGAGTCTATTGCCGAGTGGAATTGTACAGATGTGGGATTCAATACAAAATGGATATTGGCATGCAAGAAGTGCCGAATTCACAGGCGATACAACAATGAAAGTTTTGGGTTGGCTAAGAATGCCGGGAGATCTTGTTTTTATTTTTCTGGGAGCATTACCTTTTTTCATTGCCTCAATTAAGACTATTTTTAGAAAATAGACTTGGTATAATATATTGTTTTGGTCGGATTTACATATAATATGTGAATTCGACCATATTAATTCTATACACTTTATATAAATTAATAATCAAATTTAAGAGTCTTTTTTACAGCAAAATTTAATAATAATAAAACATTCATTGATAATCAATAAATTAAAAAAATGCTATATTTGAATTAAATGCTAAAAAAACACTGAATGAATAAGAAAAATCTCCTTTTGGTAATTTTTATAAACCTTTTAATAATCGTCATGATCTTTGTTTTTACAGAAGTGATAATTATTTCCCCTAAAGCGAGTGTATGGAAGTGGACCAAATACAGTAATAATAAGATACTAACCGAAATGGAGTTTTCCGAGCGTTCATTAAATAAGGTAAATGCCAAGAAAATATCACAAATTCTTTATAATGATTGGGAAAGATGTAATAAAATCAGATATCAGGAGTATTGGGATTCTTTGAATATTCAAATGGTGTATCTTAAAGATAAAGATAGAAACATGGTTTCTGAAACATCAGGATTGGATATGAGATGGTGTAATCCTAAAAATGACTCAGATCTTACCGGTGTATGTTTTAATTATGCCATTGAGAATGCAACAGAAGAGGAAATCGATAGCCTGAAAAATGATTTTTCCAAAAATATTTCAAAGTTTGAGAATCTCAATATGAGATTTGATTATAAGCTCTTTGGCGAGGAGCCTTTTGGTGAGAGAGCGATGTATATATCTCTTCATGGAGGTGGCGCAGTGGCATCAGAAGTAAATGATGGACAATGGCGTAACCAAATAGGACTTTATGAACCTAAAGAGGGTTTATATGTGGCTCCGCGAGCTCCCGAAGATGATTGGAATATGTGGTTTAAACCATATATGAAATATTTCTATGATGAATTGATAAAGTCGGCAATCTCTATAATGGGTGTAAATCCTGATAAAATATATATTACAGGTTATTCAGCAGGAGGTGACGGTCTTTATAGAATTGCACCTTTGTTATCAGACAGATTTGCATCTGCTGCAATGATGGCAGGTCATCCCGGTGATATTTCACCTTTATCATTATATAATTTGCCTTATGCAATATGGATGGGTGAGAATGATAGCAATTTTCAAAGAAATGAATGTGCCTTAAATTGGTGTAATATGCTCGATTCTCTTCAAAAGTGTAATAATGAAGATAGTTATATTCACAGTTTTAATCTTGTAAAAGATAAAGGACATTGGATGGATAGAGCCGATACGGCAGCAATTGAATGGATGGCATCATATACAAGAAATCCTTATCCTGAAAAGATAGTATGGAAAAATGATACGGATATAAAGCCTGAATATTTCTATTGGGTTTCCATAGATGATGAAAATGAAAGATCCGCTTCGTTTGTTGAGATAAGTAGAAACAAAAACACTTTTACAATAGATCATTGTTCTTCTTCGAAATTGTCATTATATCTAAATGATGATATCGTTGATTTGGATGCTCCTATAAAGGTGCTATTTAAGGATAAATTGTTGTTTGAAGGAAAGGTGAAAAGAACGGCAAAAAATATTTATGAATCTATCTCTTCGCGTGGGGACAAACGTTATATATTTACAACGAAAATAGATTTAGAGGTACCAATAAGTGAAATAAAATAATTTGGAGCATCTCAGAGTCATAATTCCGAACTATAATATGACAAGAAATATAATATCTCCTCCATTTCTGGAAATAGGAGATAAAATAAAAATAGTGTCTCCTGCTGGAAAAATAGAGAAAGAAGTTGTTTTTAAAGCTGTAGAAACATTAACCTCATTAGGTTATAATGTAGAAATTGCTGAAAATGCATTATCGGAATATGGACGTTTTTCAGGAACCGATGAGGAAAGATGTTCTGATATTAATGATGCAATAAGAGATGAAAGTGTTAAAGCGATATTGTGTTCACGAGGAGGATATGGAGTAGCAAGAATAATAGACAAAATAGATATTGATGCTCTTCAGAGAACGCCTAAATGGATAATAGGTTATAGTGATATCACAGCTCTTCATTCGTTAGTTCAACAAAACGGAATTTTATCTATCCATGCTCAAATGTGCAAGCCTATTGGAGAATTACCGGAAACAGAACCTATCAGGGCATTATTTGATCTGTTGAAAGGTGAATATAAGAGAGTGACCTGTTATAAAAACCATAAGTTTAATAGAATGGGTGTCGCAGAGGGTAATTTGATAGGTGGTAATCTTGCTGTTATATCAGGTCTGAGAGCAACACCTTATGATTTTAATTATCAAAATTCTATTCTATTTATTGAGGATATAGGGGAAACTCCATATAAGATAGATAGGATAATCCAAAATCTTCGATTAAGCGGAGTTTTATCAGAGATTAAAGCTCTTATTGTAGGGCAGTTTACAGATTGTGGCGATCAATATTCAAAAGAGGATATATATTCAAATATCAGCTCTATAATGAGTGAATATAATATTCCTATATGTTTTGACTTTCCCGTAGGACATGTAGATTATAATATGCCAATGGTTGAAGGTTGTAAAGCGCGATTGTTGATTAATGATATAGATGCTACTTTGACATTTATGTATTAGTTTATTAAAAAAGTATTTATTGTTTGACTAAAATAAAAGCTGTCTGATCAGATAGAATCAAAATTTAAAGATATAATAATGAGATATTTCAGGAATATTCCCTTGCTTTTGTGTGTGTTATTTGTTTCATGTGGTGCATCGACAAATAAAAATGATGATAAGAGTATTACAGAATCAGCAAATAATAAATCTATTATTCAACAAGCACAGTTTGATTCAGATTCTGCTTATGCTTATGTTGCTTCTCAATTAAAATTTGGTAATCGTATTCCTAATACGGATGAACATAAAAAAACAGCACAATGGCTTGCTTCTGAATTAAAAAGGCATGGAGCGGATGTTGTGATGCAGGATGCTAATGTAACTGCTTACGATGGTAAGATATTAAATGCGATAAATATTATAGGATCATATAATCCTGAAAATCCAGATCGATTAATGTTGTATGCTCATTGGGATTCACGACCATTTGCTGATTATGAAAAAGATAAGAAAAAGCAAAAGCTTCCCGTTCCGGGTGCTAATGATGGCGCAAGCGGTGTCGGTGTTCTTTTAGAGATTGCAAGACAACTTAATGCTGTAAATTCAGATAAAGGTGTTGATATAATTTTTTTTGATGCAGAGGATTATGGTACTCCGGAGTTTCATATTGGTCCAAAAAATGATGATACATGGGCATTAGGAACTCAATACTGGGCAAGAAGAACTCATAAACCGGGTTATAGAGCTCGTTACGGAATATTGCTTGATATGGTTGGTGCAAAAGATGCAACATTTAAAAAAGAGGGCTTTTCCAGATATTATGCTCCTACTCTTCTTGATCAGGTATGGTCGATTGCTCAATCATTAGGTTATGGTGATTATTTCGTGAATGATGAGGGTGGCTATATTACAGATGATCATTATTATGTAAATAGTTTAAAGAAAATTCCGTCGATAGATATTATTGATTTAAGAAATGATACCGACACCGGATTTTATCCTTATTGGCACACAACAGAGGATACGCTTGATAAGATTGATAAAAATACACTTAAGGCTGTGGGTGAAACAGTTATTACCTTTGTTTTACAATAAAATTTTAAGTGTATAAAATTGATCTCTGTTAATTGAAATAGATGCTCAAGTAATAGATTATTGTATCAAAATGTCGTTATGTTGATAAAAAAGGGCATTACATGAAATTATAATAGTATAAAATAGCATTTTTATATTTAATGATTCTTATTTTTGCAGTTAAGAAAATATAGTTGATTAATGTTAAAACAATAAGACATTTTTTCTTCTCTAATGTTGTTTTATAAAATAAGGATTATGACGATTAATGAGATTCAGGATAATATAATTGATGATTTTTCATCGTTTGATGATTGGATGGATAAATATGCTCTGTTGATAGAGCTTGGTAATGCACTTGAACCACTTGATGAAAAATCTAAGACTCCGGATAATATTATTACGGGATGTCAGAGTAAAGTTTGGCTTGAGGCGGATTATAAAGATGGTATCGTATATTTTAAAGGTGAAAGCGATGCTGTCATTGTGAAAGGTATTGTTTCTTTATTAATTAAGGTTCTTTCTGGACATACTCCAGAGGAAATTCTTGATACTGATCTTTATTTTATTGATGAAATCGGTTTGAAGGAGCATCTTTCTCCTACCAGAAGTAATGGTCTTCTTTCTATGGTAAAGCAGATGAGACTGTATGCTATGGCGTTCAAGGCAAAAGATAATATGTAACACATTAAACAAATTATAGAGAATTGTTTTATATAATAAACAGATATTCATTCTCTTATTTGTCATAGATTTATATTGGGGAAGTTAATGAACAGTATTTTAAAATATTTTATCAGTTTAACATTATTATGGTTTTGGTCACAGCTGATATTTTCATCGATTGAGTTTGATAAGAAAGTATGTGATGTAATGATTGATAATTATCTGTCACTACAAGATCGTAATAATCTATTGGCTTATGATGATAAAATATTGGACAAAAGTTTTAATCTTTCCTCTTTAAGAAATTATTCAAAAGATATCGAATCAGATTCGCAAATAGTAGCTTCAGAAAAAGAAAAAAAACGTTTCCCGGAGCGACTTGATCTCTATACAGAGAGCCCTTTTTTTAGGGTTGCCAGTATAGGTCTACCTTTAGTTGCATATTCTTTAATTATCAAAAGCTCTGATGATTATTTCAGAGATCTCAGAAATGATTACACTCCAAGATTCCGTTATACATACGACGATTATTTGCAATATGCTCCTGCCGGATTGATGCTGGGGCTTAAGGCTTTTGGTGTTGAGGGACGCAGCTCTTGGGGCAGAATGCTTGTGTCGGATGCATTTTCTGCAGCTTTAATGGCTACAACAGTGAATGTTCTTAAGTATTCGGTAAAAAGAAATCGTCCTGATGATTCCAAAAAAAATTCATTTCCTTCAGGTCATACGGCAACAGCATTTATGACAGCAACTATGTTGCATAAAGAATATGGAATGACAAAAAGCTATTGGTATAGTGCTGCAGGATATATAATGGCAACTGCTACGGGAATAAGCAGACAGCTTAATAATAAGCATTGGGTGAGCGATATAGTTTTTGGTGCAACAGTCGGTATTATGGCAACAGAGTTTGGATATTTGTTAGCCGATCTGATTTTTAAGAATAAGGGATTACTTAATAAGGCTCGTCCATATGCCGGTTATGATGAAAATGCAAATCCATCATTTATTGGTTTAAACCTTGGTAACTCATTCATGCTAAAGCGTTCAAGTTATGCAACCCGCGAAAATGTAAAAGTAAAAAGCGGATGTCATGCATCTTTAGAAGGAGCATATTTCAGAAATAAAAGTTTTGGTGTCGGAGGAAGATTGACCACTGCAACAGCTCGAGTTTTTAAGGATGATATGCTTATTGATGATTCTTTTGATATTTATTCTTTTCAAGTGGGTCCATACTATTCTTTGCCTCTTTCTAAATATTGGTTGATAGGAGCAAATGTTCTTGCCGGGCTCGCAAATGTTCCAGATTATAATGAAGATTTTGTTAATAGTGGAAGAAATGGAGCATGGTTGATTGGTGCAGGAACATCTTTTGCATTTATGCCTAACAAAAATCTTTCTTTAAAATGTCTTATAGATTACAGTTACACTATTCCTTTTGTTAAAACACCTATTATTTGTAATAACATCATATCAATAAGTGGCGGTGTAGGCTTTGTGTTTTAATACTTTCATCCCTTTACTATGAATTTTTAGAAAAAAATGAGCCTTATAAATTGAAGTAATAATCAAATTAATATTTCAAAATGCTACGTTGTTTGAAAAAACGTATATATTTGCACCTTGATTATAATACGGTAATTATAGTTATTTGGCAAATATTTGAAATATGTCGAAAAGCACACAACAAATGCTAATACAGCTAAAAAAGTTATAAATTGCCAATAATCATCTGACTGAAATAATATTAATCTAAAACATAAAAAGTAGTAAAAAAATGCAAAACAAAGGATTTATAAGAGTATTTGCAGTGCTACTCACCCTGGTTTGTTTGTTCTATCTATCGTTTTCGATCGTGACAAACTATCATAACAGAAAAGCGGAGGAATATGCCGGAGGTGATATAGCCAAACAAAACTATTATCTTGATTCTATTGCATCTGAAAAAGTGTGGCTTGGATATACATTCAAGGAATCTAAAGAGATGCAAATCGGTCTTGGTCTAGACCTTAAAGGTGGGATGAACGTCATCCTTGAAATTTCAGTTGGTGATATCTTAAAAGCTCTATCAGATAATAACCCGGACGTAAAATTCAATGAAGCAATTTCTGCTGCGAGTATTCGACAGAATACAAGCGGAGATAATTATGTTGATCTTTTTTACAGCGAGTATAAAAAACTTGATCCGAATATCAGATTAGCAGGAATATTCTCAACAATAAGCTTGAAAGATAAAATCAATCTTAACAGCTCTAATGATGAGGTTATCAAAATCCTTAAATCTGAAGTTAATGATGCGGTAAGCAACTCTTTCAATGTACTTCGTACTCGTATTGACCGTTTTGGTGTTGTTGCTCCTAATATTCAACGTCTTGATAAAGAGGGCCGTATTCTTGTTGAACTTCCGGGTGTAAAAGAACCTGCTCGTGTACGTAAACTTCTTCAGGGAAGTGCAAATCTTGAGTTTTGGGAAACTTACAGTCTTGTAGATATATATCAGAATCTTGCAGGTGTAAATCAGATTATTGCTGCACAGAATAAGATGTTTAATCCTTCTGAAGTTGCTAAAGTTGAAGCTTCGGTTGAAAAAACTACTGCTCTTTCTAAAGAGAAAGTAAGTGATACAGATTCTTTACTTGCTGAAGTTGGTGAAATTACTGCTTCTCAAGATTCAGCTGTTAATGAGGCACAATGGGCAATAGAATATCCTTTATTCTCTAAACTTATGATTGCTCAGGATCAAGGTCGTCTTTATCCTGGTCCTATTGTAGGTATGGCTGCATATACTGATACAGCTGCTATCAATGAAATGTTGAATAGAAAAGCTGTTGTAGATGCTCTTCCTCGTAATCTTAGACTTCGTTGGTCTGTTAAAGCAAGAGATGAAAGAGGTCAGTATTTCGAACTTTACGCACTTAAGACTTCAGGTCGTAACGGACGTCCTGCTCTTGAAGGTGATGTTGTTACTGATGCTCGTGCAGACTTCCAACAGGTTGGTAATGCATTCGAGGTTTCAATGACAATGAATGCTGAAGGTTCAAAACAATGGGCAAGAATAACAAGAGATAATGTTAATAAGTCAGTTGCAATCGTTCTTGATGATGTAGTATATTCAGCTCCTAACGTAAATGGAGAAATTAAAGGTGGCCGATCTCAGATTACAGGTAACTTTACAGCAGAAGAGGCGAAAGACCTTGCGAACGTACTTAAATCAGGTAAGATGGTTGCTAAAGTACGCATTATACAGGAAGATGTTATCGGACCTTCACTTGGTAAAGAGGCAATCGATAATGGTGTGATATCATTTATCTTCGCTCTTGTATTGTTATTTATCTATATGATCTGTGCTTATGGTATTGTACCGGGTATGATTGCCAACATAGCTCTTCTTTTCAATTTGTTCTTTACACTTGGTATTCTTTCATCTTTCCATGCCGTATTGACATTATCCGGTATTGCCGGTCTTGTTCTTTCTCTTGGGGTTGCGGTAGATGCTAATGTGCTTATCTATGAACGTGCAAAAGAAGAATTGAGATCAGGTAAAAACCTTAGAAAAGCTGTAAACGATGCATATGCAAATGCGTTCTCTGCTATCTTCGATGCTAACGTAACATCTTTGATTACAGGTATTATCCTATTCTATTTCGGAACAGGTCCTATCAAAGGTTTTGCAACTACATTGATGATTGGTATTGTTACTTCTTTCTTCTCTACAGTATTCTTAAGCCGTTTGTTCCTTGAGGCTTCACTTGAAAAAGGATGGTTCAAGAATATTACCTTTACAACAAACTTAAGTAAGAATATCCTTGTAAAAAATAATTTTGATTTCATCGGAAAAAGAAAAATCGGTTATGTCATATCTATTATTGCAATAGTAATATGTGCTATATCTTTCGGTTTCCGCGGTTTGAGTGAAGGTATTGAGTTTTCAGGAGGACGTAATTATGTTGTTCGTTTCGATCAGCCGGTTAAAACTGCTGAGATAAAAGATATTCTTGAGGCTAACTTTAGCGGAAGTTCTTTAAGTGTAATCACAATTGGTAGCGACAATCAAGTTCGTATCTCTACTAACTATCGTGTAGCAGATGATTCTGAAGAGATCGATAATGAGATTATCGGGAAAATCTATAATGGAGTAAAAAATCTACTTCCTGCAGGAACTTCAGAAGCTAAGTTTGCAGAAGACAATATTATGAGTTTCCAAAAAGTAGGACCATCTATTGCCGATGATATTAAGAAATCAGCAGTTTGGGCTGTAATCCTTGCTCTTGTAGCTATGGGTCTATATATCCTACTTCGTTTCCGTGACGTTGCATTCTCTCTTGGTACAATTTGTGCGGTAGCTCACGATACGATAATCATTATTGGTATATATTCATTGTTCTATGCGATTCTTCCTTTCTCAATGGAAATTGATCAGTCGTTTATAGCTGCAATTCTTACGGTAATCGGTTATTCGGTAAATGATACTGTGGTAATCTTCGACCGTATCCGTGAAGTAACTAATCTATATCCTAACAGAGATAAGAAAGAGATTGACAACGAAGCATTGAACTCAACATTAGCACGTACATTCTCTACTTCTATATCAACAGGACTTGTACTTCTTTGTATTTTCATCTTCGGTGGTGATACAATCAGAAGCTTTACATTCGCAATGTTGTGTGGGGTTGTAATTGGTACATATTCTACTCTTTTTGTAGCTGTGCCTCTTGCTTATGAAATGATTTCAAAAAAGAAAAAATAAAAATAACTTTCAATATCAAGAAAGGCCGTAAATCTGTATGATTTACGGCCTTTTCTGTTTTTACTATAACTCATTTTACTATAACTCATTTTACTATAACTCAATTTTAACTATAACAGAAGTTTGATATAACTACCCTATTCTATCAATTGTTATCTTCACTCTTATTTCTTAACGGCATCACTACTATTTTACATTGTTATTTTCGCCATTTTCTAACCTCCGAATAATAACCGGTTTTCATTATATAAAAATAGCAAAACAGATATCCTTCATTTTATAATTTCTAATTACTATTTTCTGCATTTCATTAAAGTAATATCTATGATTATTACTTCAAACTCTATTAATATGAAACTTTATCGATTATCACAATATATATATTGATTTATACTGAAATATCGATAAAAGATATCCTGAACCTAATATTTAAAGATTAAAATTGACTTTAAAACCTGAAACATAACATTATAGCTGCTTATTATTAATTAATAATATGAATGAATTCTTAAGCTAATCCAAACAAAAATTGAATAAAATTGTTTTGACTATATAATTTTTAATGCAAAAGGATATAAAATATCTTTTATTCTTGGAATAACATATTTTCAAACAATGAAAAAATCAATTCTGATTACAATTTGTACCTGTATTTCATTTGTTTTAATGTCACAACAAGTGGCAATTAAGACTAATCTATTATATGGAGCAACCCTTACTCCCAATTTAGGCGTAGAGATCGGAGTAGGATCTAAGAGTACTATAGAAGCAACTATAGGATATGCTCCATTCGATTATGGAGAAAATAAGAAATTTAAGCATATTTTGGTACAGCCTGAATATCGATATTGGTTATGCGATCAATTCATCGGATCTTTTTTCGGATTCAATATGACTTGGGCAGCATATAACATGGGAGGAGTAAAACTTCCACTCGGAATCTGGAAATCATTACGCGAATATCGATATGAAGGACAAGTGTATGGATTTGGTTTTACCTATGGATATCAATATCCTATAACCACACATTGGAGTGTGGAAGGAGAAATCGGTATAGGCTATTGGCATGTATGGAATAAGAAATACAGATGTGAGAAATGTGCCTCTCGTATCAAAAAAGATCAAAAAAATTATATCGGACCGAGTAGAGCTGCTATTAATATAGTATATCAGTTTTGATAAATTGGAACATACTATGATATTATACCAATTAAATAATATTATTCCTTCATAAATAATCTCATTACAAATGATGAGAAAAAAGGGAACAGATGAATTGATTACAACAATAATCATAAACGTGAATTAAGTCATAATAAACAGATTGATAATCAATCTTCAACGTAAATAGAAAATCTATTAATACTAAAATATAAAGCTGTCAACATTGATCTGTTAAAACCATAGTCTTATGAAAATAGAATTATTTAGCACAATTATTTTTGTGATATTATCTGCCTTCACGCAAATAAATGCACAGGTTTCAGATATCAAGATATTAAAAGCTGATGTTCAGAAAGCTGATTCTGTAATTACGATTATGGCAGAAATTGATATTTCCAATTTGGAGATAACCAAGGACAGAAGTATAAGAATAAACCCTCAGCTCGCCGATAATCATAATAGTATTAACCTACCTCCAATTTTGATTGATGGCAGAAATAAACACATTCTCTTCAAGAGAAATCCCGAAAAAGATATTTTTGGTGAATATCTTAGAAAAAACGGGACTACTCAAATTATTTCCTACAGTCATACAATGAAATACAAGACGTGGATGGGAATATCACAATTTAAGATTGATATAGACAGATGTGGATGTGGTAACAACAAGCAGCAACTTTCAGAAATGGTCGTGATGAATATACGTGTTGATGCTCATCCTTACGTGGCGTATATAAAGCCGTTAGCAGAAGATGTTAAAAACAGGAAGGAACAAGGTTTTGCCTTTCTTGATTTTCCCGTAAATCAAACTTATATAGATCCTGAGTTCAGAAATAATATAAAGGAACTTTCCAAAATATATGAGAGTATAGAAAAAGTTAAAAATGATTCGGATGTGCAAATTACAACAATCCATATTCATGGATATGCCTCTCCTGAAGGCGGATTTGAGTTGAATAAACGTCTTGCTCAAAACAGGTCAATTTCATTGAAGAAATATCTTGCAAAAAAATATAACATTGATCCTCAAATTATTTCTGTCAATTCAACACCTGAAGATTGGGACGGTGTACGTCAATATGTAGAGCAAAACGATTTAATAGGAAAAAAAGAGATTTTGGCAATAATAAATAGTCAGATGAGCCCTGCTAAAAAAGATCTTGAAATTAAAAAGATAAATAACGGATCAACATATCAATATCTTTTAATAAACTGTTATCCGGCTTTAAGACGCTCAGAATATGTGATCAACTATGTTGTGAGAGGATTTAATACTGAAGAAGCAAAAGAGATTCTCAAAACAAAACCACAACAGTTAAGTCTTAATGAGATATATCAGATAGCGCAGACAATGAAAGAAGGAGATGATGACTTTGATGAATTATTTGACATTGCAGTAATGTTATTTCCTGATGATCCTACTGCAAATCTTAATGCTTCATCTATATATATCAGAAAAAAAGACCTTAAGAAGGCCGAGAAATATCTTCTCAAATCAGATCAAAATAAGGCTGAAACAAAAAATAATCTTGGAGCACTCGCTCTTCTACAAGGTAATATGGATGATGCCAGAAGATATTTCTATGAAGCTTCTGAAATGGGATTAAATGCAGGTTCACTTAATCTTGAATATAATGTTAAATGATCGTTTTTGTTAAACTATGTTATCAGTTTTAATGTTTTGTTTTCTAAATAATTACTCTAAAAATAGAATAACAACTAATTATATAAATTATGAAATCCAAATCTTTATTACTTTCATTTGCTACTATACTTTTTAGCATTGCTTCTTGTTCGAAGGATATTGATGATGTCAATGAACAAAATAATTATGATTATTCCGGTTATACATTTGCCGCCCTTACTATCAATCTTAATGAAGAAACAAAAGCTACACCCGGTGAGGATGGTGACGACAACATAGAGGGAGAATCTTATGAAAATAACATTTCAGAAATATACCTTTTCAGTTTCAAACAATCTGACGAAACCTTACTTTATAAAAAAGCATTAAGCATTGATAATGAGAAATCAAAAGCTAATCTTATTGTAACAAATTCATTTTCACTTCCAACAGGTGATCAATTTATATATATCGTAGCTAATCCTGAAAATGCTTTAAAACTAGAGTTTAATAATATATCAAATCCAACAAAAGCATTATTTGAAAACAAAGTATTTCAGGATCAAAATATCAATTCTCTTATGATGTCCTCTTACAATGGTCCTGAGGATGTGAAGATTTCAAAAGAAGATGCTTCACAGTCAATGAAAGATCCAATTATTTTGAATGTGACATTGTCAAGGGTACTAGCAAAAGTTACCTATATGGTAGAAAAATATGCAAATTTATATCCTCTTGGCTCTAGTAATTCTAAGGTTACTCTTATGGATGCAAAGTTAATTAATAAGCATTATAACTCTTTCTTGTTTCGTCGTGTTGGTGATGGTGACAAAAATAATGAAGCATTAAATACAATTGGTGGAAAAGAAACTGGTAGTTCCACTACTCCTGTAACAAATTATGTAATAGACCCTGATTTTTACAAGAAAAATCCAGATTACTCCAACTCAGAAATAAACTCAAGCAATAAATGTGATTATTATATTAATGATAAAGAATATCAATCATTAATTATGTCTGTGGCCCAAAATCAACTTTTAGGATATGTCAATGAAAATACAATGCATCAAAACGCTCAGATAAATACTTACACTACAGGAGTAATATTAAAGGCAAAATGTATTATAGATCAATCTGATTTTGCAGATGGTAATATTATAGGAACAGATTATGAAACAGATGGAACATTTTATATGACATTAGATGGCAAATTATATCCTTCTGTTGAATCGATTGCAAAAGCATATAGTGTTTCAACAAGTTCAGATCCGGAAAAAGATCTTGAGGGCAAAATCAGTTATAAAATATATAAACAAGGTATTTGCTATTATCCTATCTGGTTAAAACATGCAGATAACAATGATGATACAGAAATGGGTATAATGGAATTTGGGATAGTGAGAAATAATATATATCAACTAAAAGTAAATTCAATTTCTAATATCGGTTATACTGATGATGAAGATATTTCAGATAAAGATGATCCTGATGAAGATCAGAAAGCATTTCTCTCTGCAAATATAACAATCAAGCCATGGGTTGTCAGAACTAATTACGTCAACTTATAAGATCAGAACAAAATGATAGTGTCTTCGTAAGAAGACACTATCCACAACAAAAAGTTATGAAAAATATATTTCCATATAAACGAAAAACATTCATATTATTATCTATAATAGGATTGATATGTAGTGCATGTTCTACAATATTTGATGACCGAAAAGATTGTCCTGAAGGTTTTAGAATATTGTATCGGTACGACTATAATATGAAAAACGCTAATGCTTTTGCCAATGAAGTTGAACGGATTAATCTTTTCGTTTTCGATAAAGATGGAAAATATGTTGATTGTAAAGAAGAAAAGGGTGATATATTAAAAGATGAAAGCTTCTACCATATGCCTTATCTTCCGGCGGGTCTATATAAATTTATTTTAATAGGTGGAAATCAATCTGGTTCATTTGAAATACCGGAGTTGACAAAAGGTATTTCCGACATATCTGATCTAAATATTAAACTTAAGGCTTCAAACGATACGGTTGATTATGAAATAAATCCTCTATGGCACGGATTAATTTCGGAGTATCATGTAACCGGAGAATATCAGACAATGAGATTTCCGATTATGAAGAATACTAATAGATTTAGAATCAACTTATTGCAGAAAAACGGTGAGTTAAACATCAATGATTTTATTTTCTCTATAAGAACACCGGATAAAGTTCTCCGATACGACAACACTGTTGTCACAGATGATACTATTGTATATAAACCATATACATGGGGTCAAAAATATATTATTACAGATTTGGGAACAGGGGGATCGGCATATGCTGAATTTCATACTTCCCGAATTATCGATGGAGTACAGTCCAAATTATATGTTTATAGGAAAACAGACATGAAACCTATAATTGAGATGGATCTTAATCGACTTATAAATGACTATAAAGCTGAATGGCATTCATCTATCTCTTTGCAGGAATACCTTGATAGACAAGATGAATACAATTTTACTTTTATTTTAGATGACAGGCTTCAATGGCTAAATACGGAACTAATTATAAATGACTGGATTATAAGAATCAATAATAATGATATTTGATTACTATGTTTAATAAATAGCTGATAAATTGTTTGATTCTTATTATATCCAAACTGTAAGAATCTCTGACCCCAAAAAAGAAGCAACTATCTTCTTTTGAATCTTAATTAATTTAGATTATGAACAACTACGTTTTTCGAAATATATATATAGTTTTTCTGTTGATAATAAGCGTGTTAAATCTCTCTTCTTGTAAGGATATTAATGATATGGATATAAAATCGGAAGAGGAGATGCAACAAGACATTTGTGATTCCGAATCATCAGCTTTTATAAAATTGACAGTAAGAAATTCATATACAGAAACAAAAACATCATATAATGGAAATGTATCAGGAATTAAACCCGAAGCAGGTTTTCCAAATGAAAATATTGTGAATAATGTTCTGATAATATTCTACCCTCTTACAGATTTAAAAGATATTATTACGGGAGTCTCAGATCCTTATGTTTCTTCATATATTCAATTTGATGAAAACGACATAATACAGGGTAATAATATCTCTACAGTCACAAAGCAAGTAAGTGGAATAGGTAAAACAAGCTATCAAGCTCTTATCATCGTAAATGATACTCAGATATCATCTCAGATTACGAAAAAAACCAAAATAAGTGAGATATTAAATTACGTTCAAAAAGATTTATGGCAAGAAAAAAACGGTATAAAAACTGCTTTTTTAATGACAAATACACGAAATTATATAATTGATTTCAATATACCTTCATCATCTACATCACCATTATTACTTGATGTAGAGGTTGAAAGACTCGCAGCAAGAATCGATTTTATACTTACTTATAATAATGAGATTAAAGAATACAATACATATCTAATCAAAGATGGAAAAGGAAACAACTTGGCGAAAGTATCCTTATCAGCCATAAAACTTATTAACTCCTTAAATGCCGGATCTTTTTTAATTAAAAGAGGATATATAAAAGATGACACACATATCTATTATCATGATGAGAATATTTCAAATGGATATATTAGTGATCCTTGGAGCAAATTTAAAACATACGAATCTCTGAATGGCGGTTTTTTATATGATAACAAACAAATGATGCCATCTGAACTTTATAAAAACTATTATGATAAAAATATTGATATGTCTGAACCCTTTGTTTTAACTCAAACGGGTGAATATAAAGATGAAGATAATAATCATTACAATATAATAGATTATACGATGGAAAATTGTCCAAATTCACAGTATAACAGTAATGCTTACGCAACCGGTATGATTTTTGAAGCATATTATATGCCCTATAGTATGATTGTTTATGATGAAACTAAATTCAAAAACGAAGAAAAAGAGAATACCGATGAAAAAAAAGATTTTTATCATTATAGTGAAGACAACAAAATATATTCATCTTTAAAAGCTCTGCAATTTGAATGTATGCCGGATTCAAAAGGAAAAGACCCTTTTGCTGATTTTTTTTCTTTCACTTCTCGCTGGGGCGATGTAAACACTTATATATCAATGTTTCCGGAGAAAGATGTTTTAGGGTTTAAAAAATATTTACAACAGATATCTTCCGATAAAAATCCTGACGACCTCATTAGTGAAGCGGATCTTAAATTAATATCATGGGGAAACTATGAGAAGTCAATACTTGATAAAACAAAAGAACTTAACAATGATGTGAAATTTTTCTCTGAGGGAAAAATGTATTATAGATATAGAATAAAACATTCTAATTCAGATAATAAGGATAATGGAATGGTCTGTGCAATTGTAAGAAACAACATATACCGAATAAAAGTCAACTCAATAAATTCCATAGGTGATCCTGATCCTTACAATGATGATGAACATGAGGATCCAGACGATAACAAAAAGAATTTTAAGATTATCATCTCTGTAGCTGATTGGCAGATGATAAATCATCCCGATATAATTATGTAACGTTTAAATTTTTCCGATTAAAAGAAATATTATGAAATCTGTAACTCAATACATTAACCTCTTTTTTCTGATGTTTTTAATGTCAGTTACATCGTGTATTGATAAAAACAATTCTATTGACTCTGATTTCCTGCAGACAACAAGATCAGAAAAGAGTGATATCTCTCTATCTCTGCGTCTTCCTTCTAAAGATGATTCTCCTAATTTGAAAGAATTAATATATTCTAATCTTGGAATATTGATAATAAATGATCAAAACAAAATTGAAAATAGAATATTTATCAATTATAAGGATTCTGTACAAAGAGGAATCTCTGAAGCGGAATTCGTTATGACATTAACAGGAGGAAAAAAAATAGCTTATGTTCTCGCAAATATTAATGAATCATCAGAATATTATGATATAATCTCTAACGCAGAAATAGGGTCTCTCGCAAATATTGACTTAGATAAATCTATTTTTTTACCAAATATTTACGATATAGAAGATGGATTGCCTATGTCCGGATTCTCTCTATTTGAGGTTACAACAGGAAAATACCAACGATTAGAAATAGAACTAATAAGATTATTATCAAAAATTAATCTGAGGTTTTTTAATTATATCGGTTTACCAATAACTCTTGAAAAGATTAATTTATTTGAGATAACTAACCATGATATATTCCTTTTTCCTAAAAGTTTGTTTACAAATATTTTTCCTGCCAATCAAACTGAAATATCTCCGGTTATAATTGATTTCAATAAAATGTTGGATAAAAGTGAAGAAATAGATACTACATTTTATATTAACGAGTCAACTGCTAAAGGTATAAGTAAAAGATTATCATTAAAAACATTTATAAAATATGATGAAACACTGGAACGACCATATTTGAATAGCCGTTACTCTTTATTCAATTTTGGCGAACTCAAAAGAAATGATTTTCTATCTGCAGATATCATATTTGTAGATTATAAGATAAGAATTGATATAGAATCAGTTATAATTAATAATTCTTCAGAAAATGACCTACCAAAAAATAGAATGTTTTATGATGAGAATAACACATTGGAATTAAATAATCAATATGCGAGTGAAGGTCTTTATATTTATCCAAGATTGATAAAATTAAGTACAGACGAATCTATGTCAAATAAAGATTATGTCGTTGAGCTTGAGGATAATAGTGGCGTTTTTAAAACACAATTGTTGAAAAGCGAAAATAACTCATATTATGTTGAAATTAATTCTGATAAAAACGGTGTGGCAAAAATAAAGTTTACAATAGCAGTAAAAGATGATATCCAGGCTGAAAGATATTTGGAATATGAGTTGTTTATAAATAAACAAAAATATGAATAAAAACCGGCCTATAGATTTTTAATAAACTATAAGCCGGTAAATATCAGATAATTGTCAAGAAAACTTTAATATTTATTTAATCATAAATTTTGAGCTTTCATTTAAATTTATCCCTCTCACATTGATAATATAAACACCCTTCTCAATATCTGAGATATCAATATCATATTTAATTATCTCATCATCATTAGAAAAATTAAAATTATCTGTTTTTGAAATCGATAAAATTTGACGACCTCCCATATCACAAACCGAACAGCTTAGTATGTTTTTCTCTGAAAAAACAGACAGTTTTTTTAGATCAGAGTCGACAATAATTTTAAGATCCTTATTCCTCGATTTCACAACATCTATATTCATGGCAATACTCTCTTTTAAACCTGCAAAAGCATCAATTTTCCCCCATCCGTATTCAATGTCTTTTGTTGGTTTTCCGCTCATTGTGGAGTTGAAAGAATTATAACTTAAGATATCTCTCACATCTCCCGGTGTAAGATTAGGGTTGTTTTCAAGCCAAAGTGCTATGGTTCCTGTTATAATAGGAGCAGACATTGATGTTCCCAAATCCATTCCCCAATAGTAAGTTCTCCCTTTAAAGGTTGCTTTAGCTACTGTATAAGGATAGTTTTCTCCAAAAGTAGAACAATAACTATTGTAACTGGAAGCTACTCCATAACCGGGAGCAGAGATATCGGGTTTAATTCTTTTATCGGCAGTAGGACCTCGGCTCGAGAATTTAGCTACTTCATAAAGATTCCCACTAAAATACTGATCGATTCCCGAAAGAGAAGTCCATTTATTTTTTGTTGAAAAAGCGCCAACAGAGATAATCTCCTTGCCTACACCACCCAAAGCCAACATAGTTGATTTATTGTCACCAGGTGTAAAACCTGATTTTCCGCGACTTATATAGGTTGCTTTATCGCCCCATATGTTTATTTCATTTTTATCTTCAGAAAATACTTTTATTATGATATACTCTTTAGAAGAAAAGGATTTTGATCTAGCATAAGCATATAAAAGACAATTATAATTACCGTTAGAAGCATTTTTCTGATTCATAAAATATATACTATAAATATTATTCTCAGTATTTGCAGTATAAACTTTACTTGAATTTGCAACATTAACAACAGCAGATTCATATACTACTTTATCAGTGGCAGTTTCCAATATCTGAACCTGGATATAAAATGGTTTTTTTTCACGTTCCCATATATCTGTGTAACAAGAAGAATATCCATAGTCCGGATTTATGAATGTTCGTAAAGTATCCGTACCTGTTCCATTGAAAACTTTATTTATATGCATATTCATCTCTCCACAATTACCGGAAGAGCCAACAACAATAACTCCGGGTCCTATCATGTTGTCTATCATAATATCCTCTGAACTTGTACCATCTTTTGGCCCAAGTTTAGAACCCAGACTCAAATTAATAACACACGGTTTATTTACGCTTTTTGCATAATCTATAATAAAAGCTATACCATCAAGAATCCCTTTTGTGTAAAGATTTGTGCCCACCAAAACAATATCACTCTCAGGTGCAACTCCCATGTAAGGAGTCGTATATCCGCCACCGGCTGCTATTCCCGCCGTATGAGATCCGTGGTTTTGAGCCATAGCATCAGTTCTCTTTATTTTGATCTCATCTTCATTTTCATATGTTGCACCATAAGCTACGTCGCTTGTCGATTTTGAATCGTTTTGACACCATACTTTCTTTATTCTATATCTATTTCCTGAAGGATCATAAAAATTCGGATGAGTAAAATCAAAACCTACATCTACCATACCAACTATTACGTCTGTACCTTTATACTCCTTGTTAAGAGGCAATGCTCCGATATGTATTTGATCAATATTTGAAACCCTTCTTGCGGAATCCATTGTTAACTCTGCCGGTCTTGCTGCCTCAATTGAAATCACAGACTCCTCATGCAACAAATTTTCGATTACATTAAATGGAATATCACAAGCATAAATATTTCCTGATTTATATGAAAACTGCACATTATATTTTTTCAGGATATCATCACAATTTCCATGAGCTGTTTTGATAAATCCTTTAATATGCATCTCCTTGTCAAATTCGATTAATGTATTCTCAAGATCAAAAAGAGATTGAGATCTGCTTATTTCTGATTTAATATCAACATCATTCTGAAAAGATTCTAATGTTTTCCCATCATTTTTAAGAAGTTCCCATTCTGTCAGCAAAAGTTGAGTATAGGAATTTATTTTTTCATGATATAAATCTTGAGCATATATGCCTATTGTAATAAATAATAAAAATAAAATTGAGTTGAATTTTTTCATATTAGGTATTTAAGAATATTATTGCCGTCTTATTCTTAAACACCTAATACTTAATTAGTAAGTTTTTTAGAGTTACTTTTTAGATTTATTATTAGTTCTGTTTCAATTGCATTTGTATGGTATTAATAAACATAAAAAATATTGTATAATAGTTTTTTTAAACTGAGTGTTTTATAATTAAATTAGTTATTTAATAACTACAACATGCTAACAATGTGTAAAATACATAATTAAAGTATTAATTAGTTATGATAAAATAATACAATTCAATTATCAAGATTGATATATTAGCTTATCTTTACACTATAAAAATTGACAATATGGCAGTTATTATTAAAGAAGTTTCAAATAAAGATGAGCTTAATAAGTTCGTAAAGTTTCAACTTTCCCATTATGCCGATAATGAGTATTTTATACCACCATTGATAAGGGATGAACTGAATACCTTTGATAAAAATAAAAATCCTGTTTTTGAGTTTTGCGAGACGGTTCAATATATTGCATACGATAATGATAAAATCGTAGGACGTATTGCCGGAATATTAAATCATCGTTCTAACGATAAATTTAAACAAAAACAAGCCCGTTTCGGATGGGTCGAATTTATAGATGACACTAATATAAGTTCAGCCCTAATCAGTAAAGTTGAATCATGGGCAAAGAGTAAAGGGATGAATGAACTTATTGGGCCTATGGGATTTACCGATCTTGATTTCGAAGGGTGTCTTGTTGAGGGATTTGATCAGATAGGAACAGCTTCTACAATTTACAATTATCCATATTACGAAAATCATATTTTATCATTAGGATTTGAAAAAGATGTCGATTGGGTAGAATTTAAAATATATATACCCGAAGGTATACCTGACAAGCATATAAGAATCTCCGAAATAGTAAAGAAAAAATACAACCTCACTGTGATCAAACCCACCGATCGCAAAAAATTACTTGAAGAGTACGGACAGAAAGTTTTCGATTTATTAAATCTTGCTTATGCTGATTTATACGGTTTTTGTGAACTAACACAGAAGCAAATCGATTATTATATTGATATGTATCTTGGAATGATACGTCTTGATTGTGTAAGAATAATAGTTGACTCAGAAAACAATGTAATTGGCTTCGGTATTGCTGTTCCTTCACTTTCAAAAGCTCAACAAAAAGCAAAAGGGAAATTGTTTCCTTTCGGTTTTGTTCATATGTTGAAAGCTCTTAAGATGAGTAACGATGTCATCGATTTATATCTGGTTGGAGTTCACCCCGATTATCAGAGTAAAGGAGTTAATGCTCTTCTGTTTACCGAGTTAATACCTCAGTTTATAGAAAACGGATATAAATTTGCGGAAAGCAATCCTGAGCTTGAACAAAATGAAAAGGTACAAGGGCAATGGGAATATTTCGAAAGGGTACAGCATAAACGTCGTAGAGCATATAAAAAACAAATATAATAATATATGGATGCATATGAATTTTTCAAAAACGACCGATTCGCTACCGACAACGGTATGAAGATTCTATCTATAAAGGAGGGAAAGGCGGATGTATATATCGAGATAAAAGAGAAACATCTTAATGCAGGCAACTATGTGCAAGGAGGTGTTATTTTCACTCTTGCCGATTTTGCTATTGCGATAGCTGCAAACTCTTATGGAAAACTTGCGGTATCGTTAACTTCTAATATTCAATTTTTTCGTTCTGCTTCTCTTGGTGACATCATAACGGCAAAGGCTGAAGTGGAATTCAATCATCGCCAGGTACCGGCCTATAAAGCAAATGTTTATAATCAGAACAATGATCTTATAGCTGTATGTCACGGCAACATGTATGTCAAGGATATAAGTATAAATTTGACATATTAATCTATTTCACTTCATTGTTTTATAGATTGTAAATTATAGAAATAGACTAATTACTAATAAAGTTATGCAAATCAATATAAAAGAGATTCTTGAAAAGGAAGCCAGAGCGATATTAAATCTGCCGGTATCCGATAATTATGAAAAAGCAATAGATACTATTGTTGATCAGGTTCATAATAAAAAAGGAAAACTCGTTGTTAGCGGTATGGGAAAAGCAGGCCAAATAGGAATGAACATAGCCACTACGTTTTGCTCTACCGGTACGGTTGCTGTCTTTCTTCATCCCAGCGAAGCACAACATGGAGATTTAGGCCTTCTTAGAGAAAACGATATCATGCTGCTTATATCCAATTCCGGTAAAACTCGTGAAATCGTTGAACTTACTCATCTTGCCCGAAATCTTTATCCTGATATTAAGTTTATTGTTATAACAGGTAATCCGGACTCTTTACTTGCTCAAGAGGCTGATGTTTGTCTTTCGACAGGTAATCCCGCCGAAGTATGTCCTTTAGGGTTAACTCCTACTACATCTACTACCATGATGACAGTAATTGGAGATATACTTGTTGTCAATACAATGAAAAAGATAGGATTTGATAGCGAACAATATGCAAAAAGACACCATGGAGGATATTTAGGAGAAAAATCAAGAGATCAAAGTCATAAATAAATTCATCTAAAGTATATTAATATCACATGAAGCGTATTTTTGTGATTGGAGAATCACATTATAACATTATATTCAACGGCAATCAACCAATTGAAGGATATCCATCTGGATTTGGTTTTGAAACGGTTGTCTCACTTGGACGTTCAGGAATTTCTCCCTCTCTTATAACCGAAATTGGCAATGATGAGATCGGGAATATCGTTATTTCTTTTCTAAAACAAAATAATGTAAATATTGATAATATTTACAGGTTTTATGATGTCAATACTGCACTTTCAATATGTATTGACAATGTAAACGGAGATAAAAAAGTGACCGATTATACATATTTTCCCGACACTCGTCTTGATATTATATGGCCAAGAATCGACAATGATGATATAGTTTTGTTTGGATCATATTTCTCAATTGATACCAAATTACGCCAAAATATAATTGAATTAATCACGTATTGCTCCGAACGAAAATCTTTAATAATTTATGATCCCGATTACGACGATAAATATGCCAATGAAGCAGTGTGGTTTATGCCGTCTGTCATCGAAAATCTGGAATTTGCAGATATTGTTAGAGGAAATTTAAGGGATTTTAATAATATTTACAAAGAGAGTGATATTGATCGCATTTACATTAATCATATTAAGTTTTATTGTAAAATATTTATTTGTCTTGACGGAATAAGAGGTGTATATTTAAGAGCCGATTCGATTAGAGAGTATTATGCCTTTGATATTGAGGAGAATTGTAACCTGAAAAGCATTAATGAAGCCTTCAATGCCGGACTTATTTACGGTCTCTCTTACTATAAAATAGAAAGAGAAAAACTTGAGACACTTGATGCCATGACATGGGATAGAATAATTTCTTTTGCTGTCAGTTTCGTGAAAGACATAGATAAACATCATTCTTTATATATATCGCACGAGTACACTGATACTTTAAATAAATTTTAGAATATTATTATATAGGAAGTTGGTTTTATGAAGTTTTTACCTCTTATTTTATTATTCATATTATTAAACTCATGCACTATTGACACCCCGGATGTTGAGCTCTTCTGTGAGCTTGACCAAAACTCTACATATATAATTAAATGGGATTACGCATACGCAAAAGAGGGATTCGTCGAGATCTATACCTCTACAGATCCTGAAAACTTCAGTAAGAAATATCCTATTGGAAAATATGATATAAGACGAGGGTTTGCAGAGATAAATATGAGAAAAGTGAACAGACCAAACTTTTTTCTTCTTTCTTTCAATGAAAAATATGATTATAAATTAGGTTTACAATGTTCCCGATTCGATTCGATTCAAAACTATCGTGATATCGGAGGATATAGATCAAATAATGGGAAAAGAGTAAAATGGGCTAAGATATATCGTTCTGGAACCATTGCAAATGCCTCTTCTCTTGATGTAGAAAGACTAAAGCTTATAAAACCTATTTCGGTCGTTGATTTACGAACCGTACATGATGAAAATTATCTTGACAATAGAAACTTAGATGTTTTCTGTAAGGCCGTATCTATTCCATTCGATGCCAAATGCGGTACACCCGTTAATAAAATATTTGATGGAAAATATAGAACGGGAGATGCAGCTATTTATATGCAGGATATACAGCTCGGACTTGTAGAGAATGGAAAAAAAGAACTTAGACAGATATTTGATATTCTTCTTGACGAAAGCTCCTATCCTGTCGTTTTCATTGATGCTCACGGTATGCATCAAATCAACTTTGCTATTGCAATGGTATTGGCCTCTCTTGATATTCCAGTGGAAGTTATTCAAAGAGATGCGATGCTGAGCAATAAATATTTAGATAAAGCAAAATTTAAAACAATACTTTCACAATATTCAGAATATATACAATGTGTTGCAACCACTCTTCTAACGGTAGAAGAAAGATATCTTAATTCAGCATTTGTATTGATTCGAAAAAAGTATGGATCAATAGACAATTATTTGTCTGTTGAGATAGGCCTGACAAAAGATGAAAAAGAGAAACTGAAAGATCTGCTTCTTGACTAATTTCGCAGCATTTTTCTATAATGATACCCTTTCTCTTACTCTTTACCCTATAAATTACCTCCCTGATATTTTTCTATATAATTGAAAATCAATATTGTTAATTATTGTGAGATTAAATGACTTATTTCAATAAATCCATAATAATACACAAATATTGCCACTTATTCGAACCCGGAGCCTTTGCGAAGTATGTTAAACAGAAATTATTTACTATCTTTGCGCTCGATTTTTTTACTTAGTCAATAGGCATGTTCGGTCTTATATTATTTTATCGACCATTTTTTGCCCCGATAATGAGGGTTGAATTTCGTATATTCCTTATACCTATTGGCTTCTAAACATTTTATAATGAAAACATTTGAAGAAATAGGTATCTGCGATGAGATACTTAAGGCGATTACCGAGATGGGATTTGAAAATCCTATGCCGGTACAGGAGGCGGTTATTCCAAACCTATTGAGTGCAGACACTGATATGGTTGCTCTTGCTCAAACAGGAACAGGTAAAACTGCAGCATTCGGACTACCGATTTTGCAAAAAATTGACATCTCTGATGTTCAACCACAAGCTCTTATTCTTTGTCCAACAAGAGAGCTTTGTTTACAAATTGCAGGCGACCTGCAAGATTTCTCTAAATATGTAAGAGGTCTTCACATTCTTCCTGTTTACGGAGGTTCAAGTATCGACAGTCAGATTCGTTCACTTAAAAAAGGTGTACATAT
>CAMTOJ010000043.1 GCA_947074145.1 uncultured Bacteroidales bacterium | reverse complement strand
GTCTTTATAACAGATTAAGAGCCATCCAATATGGTGATGAAGCTGATAAATTTGGTTGGGTAACAATCATAGAATAATAATATTAGCGGGGAGGCGTATATCGTACTCCCTGTTTTTATATACTTACTGACAAAATCTTAAAAAAATATAGATTATGAAGAAAATATTTCCTTTTTTGATTGCTCTATTTGCATTTATGGGTTGTGACGATTACAACAATGTTAATATTGAAACTTTATTCTTTAAAGTGGAATCCCACGAATGGTATTTATCTGGTAATCCCGGAGAAATTGGTTCTTATTATTATTATGAAGTTCCTGTAAGAGCGTTGGATTCATATATTTATGAAAAGGGGATTGTGACAGGAAATATTTTCACAAATGAATTAATTGGAAATTTCAATACCGAAGTACAAAAACCGATGCCTTATACTGTATATGAAGCTCAGAACGAAGTTAATTCCACTTTTTTTTGGTCTGAAAAATATACTTATGATTTTCGACCGGGCTATATAACATTCATGGTTTGGTATAATGATTTTCAGACAGGTATAAGACCTCCGTCTTGTGAGTATAAAATAACATTGAGTTGGGAAAAATAGTTTTTCAAAATAAAGAATCACAAATGAAAATAGCAATTATTGGAGCGGGAAATATGGGAGGAGCCATTGCTCGCGGTTTGGCAAAGGGTGATATATTCAGACCTGAAAATATAGCAGTAGCAGATCCTTCTACTGAGAAATTAGAGGAGTTGAAAAATGAAGTTCAAGGTATAGTAACATCTACTACAAATGCGTGTATAGTAAAAGATGCTGATTTTGTTGTAGTTGCAGTAAAACCTTGGCTTGTTGTAAAAGTATTCGAAGAGATATTACCGGTACTTGATTTTTCAAAACAGACAATTCTTTCTGTTGCGGCAGGGGTATCGTTTGCCGATATATCGGAAATGATAAAAACAGAAGATGCAAAATTAGTTAGGGTTATACCAAACACGGCAATCTCAATTCTTGAGAGTATGACAATATTGTCTGTTAAAAACCTTACAACTCTTGAGGCTGATTTTATTAAAAAAATCTTTGATGAATTGGGGCAGTCAACTATTGTGGAGGAAAGATTAATGGGTGCGGCAACAGCTTTATGCTCATGTGGTATAGCTTATGCCTTTAGATATATAAAAGCTGCTACTGATGGAGGTGTTGAGATGGGATTCTATCCACATCAAGCTGTTGATATGATCACTCAAACAGTGAAAGGTGCAATCGGATTACTTGAAAAAAATGGTTCTATGCCCGATGAAGAGATCTATAAAGTGACAACACCCGGAGGTATTACAATTAAAGGTCTTAACGAAATGGAAGCTCAGGGATTTACAAATTCTGTTATAAAAGGGCTTAAGGCTAGTATGAAATAATAGGAAAGTAAAATATCCGAATTATATAGACATAACAAAAAAACTCCTGATATTTATTTGAATATCAGGAGTTTTTGTTTTTATAATCTGTTTATATTAATATTCGAATATTAATACTGTTCTTTTTCATTTGGGAAATCTCCACTTTTTACATCTGAGATATAATTTTTTACAGCATCAGTGATAATGGAATGCAAATCAGCATATCTTCTTAGGAACCTTGGAGAAAAACCTTTGTTAAGACCAAGCATATCGTGCATAACCAATACCTGTCCGTCGCATCCGTTTCCTGCACCTATGCCGATAGTTGGAATTGATAATGACTCAGATACACGTGATGCAAGTTCTGCAGGGATTTTTTCAAGAACCATAGAGAAGCAACCTATCTCTTCAAGCATAAGTGCATCTTCAACAAGTTTTTTTGCTTCTGCTTCCTCTTTGGCTCTTACTGCATAAGTTCCAAATTTATTAATTGATTGTGGAGTCAGTCCCAGATGTCCCATAACAGGAATACCTGCACAAAGTATACGTTGTATTGATTCTTTTATTTCAGATCCACCTTCCATCTTAACGCAATCGGCTCCTGTCTCTTTCATGATTCTTATAGCAGAAGCAAGAGCTTGTTTCGAATTTCCCTGATATGTACCAAAAGGTAGATCAACAACAACCAATGCCCTTTTTACTGCTTTTACAACTGATTGACCGTGATATATCATTTGATCAAGAGTGATAGGTAGGGTAGTGATATTTCCAGCCATCACATTTGATGCCGAGTCTCCCACAAGAATGGCATCCATCCCTGATTCGTCGATTACTTTAGCCATTGAATAGTCGTAAGCAGTAAGCATCGATATTTTTTCACCTCTTGCCTTCATTTCTATAAGACGGTGAGTTGTGACCTTTCTATTATCTTCTTTATAAGTTGACATAATAATATGTTTTAAAACAGAGTACAAAGGTATAAATTATATGATAGTTTCTCTTTTTTCATATAAAAAATGCATCTATCTTGCATAACAGAACAGATTATTATATATAAACTATATAATTTTACGATTAATTAATGTGATATATTCGTATATGTTATAGAACATCAATTGATCTATTGCAAGATAAGGAAATGTACCTTATATTTGTAACACCTTAAATAATACAACCATAACACAATACCTTAAATAACACAACCTGAACTTAAATTTAATACGAAAACGCGAAAAACACGAGGTATTTTAAATCATATTCAGTTTATCTGAATTTAAATATATGGGGCTACTGTGAAGTTAGCCCCTTATTTATTATATATATTGGCTGTATAGCAAATCAATATTAATCAATTCTAAATATGTATTGATTATATCATAAAAATTTATTCTTTCTTATCGCTTTTGAGGGGATGAAATGATTAAACTTTTTGATTATCTTCCTTTAAATAAAAAATCCGCTGATTATAAATAACATAATTATACATAATCAACGGACGCAATAATAACCTTTTATTCTTAAAATTATTAAGCTTCAACAACTTCACTAATCTTGGGATTGGAATAGAATTTTTCATATTCTTCTACAGACATGATGTTTCCAGGAACACCAAAAATTAGTTCTGCACAGAAATCTTTTGCAAGAGCTTGCATTGTTTCGATAACTGCCTCTTGTTCAGGTCCGTTAATCATTACTTTTACTTTCTTGGAAAGTAAATCTTTAGCGAGTTCGAGTCCTTTTCCTGCAATGGAGTCACGAACTAAAATAATCTTATTTTCCATCTCTAATATGTTTTAGATACGATATATAAACAACAAAAAATAGGATATTGTTTACGCAGTTCTTAAAGATTGGATATCTGAAAATCTATATAATGATATGAAATTATTAATCTATTTGAAATATCAATTTATTTTAGTGATAAATTGCAGATAATTAAATTAATAGAATCGAATATCTTCAAAATATATATAGAAAACATTTGTAAAAACTTATGATTCGGACTTTTGATTCAACAAGAGGGATAAAAAAAGCCACCGTAAATAATATTTAGGGCAGCTTGAAACCATTCTCTTGTGAATAATGGAATATTTTATGAAAAAAGATTTAGAATAAAAGCCCTTCTCGAAATATACATATTTCAGAAACGGGCAAAAAAAAAGGTATTATCCTTTATAAGAATAACCCCATTTTAACAGAACATTTTGCTTGTTGCAAAGTTCATAGAACTTGATCAATTTTAAGATCGCTTTCATAATAATATAATTTTAAAACTTAAATAATACGCTTGTAACACGCGTAACCTTAATAACACACTACAAAGATAAGTATCTTTTTCTGTTTTACAACATATTTCCTAAAAAAATGCGATAAAAAATGATTTTTTTTTAGAAAAAGAAGCTAATACATCAATTATGAAGAGAAATAAATAGAAAAAGATATCTTTTATTATTAAAATATTAAATCATCAGCCCATTTACTTTAATAAAAGAAATGAATTAATTAAAATCTTTTATCAACCCCCCACATTAATTTATCTCTTAAGGTATCATAGAAGGTATGTCCGTTAAGTTTGACTACATTAATTTTATAGGGCGCCTTTTTTACAAGTATGGTGTTTTCCGGCTTAAGGGTATATGAATTACCATCAATTGAGACCTGAAAAGATTCAGATCTACTCTCTACTTTAATTCTTAATAGATATTTATCGGAAATAACGAGAGGGCGTGTGGTCAATGAATGAGGTGCAACCGGAGAAATTACAACATTTCTTGAAGTCGGTTCTATTATTGGCCCTCCGACACTAAGAGAATATGCTGTTGAACCGGTAGGGGTAGAGATTATAAGTCCGTCAGCTTCGTAAGTATTAAGATAATTTGAATCTATATCAATATGGATTGTGATCATTGATGAATTATATTGCTTTAATATTGCAATTTCATTCAAACCATATTTAATATATTTATTTTCAAATCCATTAATATGCATTTCCAAAAGAGATCTTTCCTCGATATAATAATCCTTATTCCAAAGTTTCTCTAAAGCACCAGCAATTCCGTCAAGTGAGATATCAGCAAGAAAGCCCAAACGACCTGAATTAATACCTATCATAGGAATATTTTTGTCGGCAACAAATCTTGCGGCACGAAGAAATGTTCCATCTCCACCAATACTTAAGGCAAAATCTGCTTCAAAATTTTTGTCGACTATGACATTCTCTATAATATCTAATTGAAACTTATTATAGAGATAATCACAAAACTCTTTTTCAATTAGAATATTTGCATTTTTCTCTTTTAAAAGATTGAATAATTGCTTTATATGTTTAGCATTATTAATCTGATTACAGCATCCGAAAATTGCAATTTTTATCATATGTAAAATTATTTTGTAGATTTTAAAAGGTTTATTATCTCTCTTTATTCATGATTATATTATGTATAGACACATTTCTATCAAAAAAAATGAGATAAAGAATGTTCGGGTTTAAATGTAATAAAGAAATATGAAATTATTAGTAATAGATTAATATTCCTTTTTATATACAATAAAGTAAATATTTACAATATAGAATAAAATCTTTATTCTTATAACTAAAATTAATTGATCAAATAGCTTATTTTTGCACGAAATATAGATGATGACTAATTATTATTAAAACAGCGATTAACGCATATGGTCATTAGACTCCAAATAGGTATTGTACGTAAATAATAAACAATTCAAAAAAGTATAAAAATCGCATATGACAAAGTTAAGTGTAAATATCAATAAGATTGCGACTATCCGTAATGCCAGAGGTGGTAGTATCCCCGATGTTGTGAAGTTTGCTATAGATTGTGAAAAGTTCGGAGCACAAGGTATCACGGTTCATCCGCGTCCGGATGAACGTCATATAAGATATAGTGATGTTGATGCACTTCGTCCGGTGATTAAAACTGAATTCAATATTGAAGGTAATCCATTGAAAGAGTTTAAAGAATTGGTATTGAAAATTCGACCTACTCAGGTAACTCTTGTCCCTGATGCTCATGATGCAATTACATCAAATGCGGGATGGAATACAGTAAAACATCTTGCTTTTTTAACAGATATAGTAGAGGAGTTTCAACATGCCGGGATAAGAACATCAATATTTGTTGATGCAGATGAAGAGATGGTTAAATATGCGGCAAAAACCGGTACAGACAGAATCGAACTATATACCGAACCATATGCATCAACATATCCAATCAATAAAGAAAAAGCAATAGCTCCTTTTATAAAAGCAGCCAAATTGGCACATAAGCTTGGATTAGGTATAAATGCAGGACATGATCTTAGTCTTGAGAACTTGAAATATTTTCATGAAAACATACCTTTTCTAGATGAGGTATCGATTGGACATGCCTTAATATCAGATGCATTATATTTAGGTATTGAAGAAACGATTATAAAATATAAAGAATGTTTAATCTAACTATTGTTAAGATTAAATTTTCTTATCTTGTCAAAATAATATCAAAGAAACATTCACATTATGAGATTTTTAAATATCACTACTGTAGCGGATACTCTTAGCAGTATGCCGGAGTTTTCAAATGTTGCACCACAAGAATCAGGATTATCATTTTGGAGCCTTGCTTTGACAGGAGGATGGCTCATGATTCCGCTTGTACTTCTTTCAATACTATCCATTTATATATTCGTAGAAAGAATGACCTACATTCATAATGTGGCAAAAGAGGATACTGATTTCATGAATAAAATAAAGGATTATATTCATAATGGTCAGATTGACTCGGCTTTATCTTTATGTCGTAAGTCAAAAACACCATATTCCAATATGATAGAAAAGGGGATTACACGCCTTGGTCGTCCTATGTCTGATGTTCTTGTAGCGGTGGAGAATGTTGGTAATCTTGAAGTTGCAAAACTTGAAAAGGGATTTTCTCTACTTGCCACAACAGCTGCCGGAGCTCCGATGATTGGGTTTCTTGGTACTGTGACCGGAATGGTAAGAGCATTCTACGATATGGCAAATGCCGGAAATAATGCTGACATTACACTCCTTTCTGCAGGTATTTATCAAGCTTTGACAACAACCGTTGCAGGTCTTATTGTTGGTATTCTTGCGATGTTTGCATATAATATACTTATTTCAAGAGTAGATTCGATTGTAAATACGATGGAATCTAAATCTATGGAATTCATGGATATGTTGAACGAACCAATAAAATAAATTATGGCATTAAAAAGAAGAAATAAGGTAGAAGCTTCATTTAGTATGTCATCCATGACAGATGTAATATTCCTTTTGTTGATATTCTTCATGGTGACCTCTACAGTGGTGTTTCCCAATGCCATAAAGATACTTTTACCACAAAGCAAAAAACAGACATCCGCATCTCCAATGACCAGAGTGACAATTGATAAAGAGTTAAATTATTATGTTGCTTTTGGTAATCAGAGAGAACAGATGGTTTTGTTTGAACAGATTACCCCATTTCTAATCGAATGTCAGAATAAAGAGCCGGAAATGTATGTAGCTCTTTATGCCGATGAATCGGTACCTTACAAAGAAGTAGTAAAAATTTTAAATATCGCGAATCAGAATAATTTCAAGATGGTAATAGCAACAAGGCCTGTAAACTAATTGGAGTAAAAAACAGTTTTTTTCTTTTGTAATAATTCACAGATTGAATACATCAATAGATTATATGACATTAATGTGGTTATAGAAAATATAAGGAAGGAGATTGTATATACTGACAAGGAATTAGATACAGTATTTGTAATAAACAGAATGAATTGAAACTCTCAAATTCGATATTTATAAATCATAAGTATGATCGATCTAAAAAACAAAGGCGCAGGTATTATAGGAACTGTCGTTTTTCATGCAATAATCATCGGCTTGCTTTTGCTGATACATTTTCCTTATGTTGAAAAACAAGAGGAAGAGGGTATTATGGTGCTTATAGGTGTTGAAAATGTTGGTTCATCTACTCCCAATAATACGGTTACTTCATCTTTCGACGCTTTACCCTCAAAGCCTGTTACTCCTGTACATAATGAACCGGTTGAGGAAATAAAAGAAGAGATGATTTCGCAGAATCTTGAGCAGACAGTACATCTTAATGATATTGAACAGAAAAAGAAAGATGAAGAACTTCTGAAAAAACAAAAAGAAGAAGCGATTAGAAAAGCAGAAGAAGAACGTATTAAAAAAGAGGCAGAGGAGAAAGCCAAACAAGAGGAAGTCATTAAGAATCGCGTTGCCAATGTATTTCAAAACTCAAATAATAATGATACAGGCTCTACCGGTACAGCAAACGGAAATGAGGGAAATCAAGGCTCTCCCATTGGTAATTCTGATCAAGGAGCTCCTAAAGGAAGTGCCGGCTATGGAAGCTATGATCTTGGTGGCAGAAGTATAATCGGCGGATTGCCAAAACCATCTTTTTCGGTTAATGAATCTGGTAATGTAGTTGTAAATATAACTGTAAATGAGGATGGTAAGGTGATAAGTGCAATTCTTGGTCAAGGAACAACCACATCATCTTCATCATTGCGAGAAAGTGCTCTGGCAGCAGCAAGAAAGGCGTTATTTGAGGTAAAAAAAGGAGTGTCTACTCAAAGCGGAACTATAACCTATAAATTTGATAGTGATAATTAAAATATTAAATTTGCACACGAAAAGTTTAATATTTATATAATTTGCTAAGATTTAACTATATCGATAAGACTTAGAATTTTAAGAGAAATATATATCTGTTTAAAAGACAGATAATCACACATATCACACATAGAAGCTCTATAAGAGAAATCACATGAATAATAATCATCTTGTCATAATGGCCGGCGGAGTCGGTTCCAGATTTTGGCCTATGTCAACGCCAGAATGTCCCAAACAGTTTATTGATATAACCGGATGCGGTAAGACTATGATTCAACAAACTGTAGATCGTTTCGGCGACCTTGTAAAAATAGAAAACGTTTGGGTTGTAACCTCTAAGAAATATAAGAATCTTGTGAAGCAACAACTTCCATTGATTCCCGAATCAAACATTCTCTTAGAACCTTGTATGCGAAACACTGCGCCATGCATCGCTTATGTTAGTTCTAAGATTGCATCAAGATACCCTGAAGCAAATCTAATTATAGCTCCTTCCGATCACATTGTAGAGGATGAAAAAGAGTTTCAAAGAGTAATCTCTAAAGGTATAGATTTTGTATCTAAAGGTAACAGAATTCTAACTTTAGGAATGCATGTGACTCGTCCGGAAACCGGATATGGATATATTCAAGGGGACAAAGAAAACAAAATAGAAGAGGAGATACTATCAGTTGCGGCTTTCAAAGAAAAGCCTAACCTTGATACTGCAATGACATATATTGCAGAGGGAAACTATTACTGGAATTCCGGTCTTTTCCTTTGGAATGTTGCTACCGTACTTGAGGCACTTCGTTCTTTTGTACCCGACTTAATGACAATCTTCGATGAGATAACTCCTTCGTATTACACTGAAAAAGAACAAGGAATAATTGATGAAAAATTTCCAACTTGCCAGGCAATCTCAATAGACTATGCAGTTATGGAAAAAGCAGAAAATATATATGTTCTTCCTGCTAATTTCGGTTGGAGCGATCTTGGAACATGGGGATCTCTTCACACATTTGTGGGTCCTGACAATAGTAAAAATTCAGTAATCGGAGACTCTGTGAAGATGATAGAATCAGATAATTGTATGGTTCATCTTCCATCAGGGAAAAAAGCAGTTTTACAAGGTCTTAACGGATATATTATTGCTGAACATGACGGAGTGTTAATGATTTGTCGTCTTAGCGATGAACAGAGAATAAAGGAGTTTTCTTCTAAATAATTTATCTGTCGATATTTTTTACAGATATAACGATATGATAAAGGTTTAAAATCATCTTGTCTCGTGTAAATTATTCACAAATATGAATCAATCAAAATACTTTGTCTTTTTTCAAGATATTGTAAATGATAAAATTCTAATGAAAAATAAAAATAAAGCCCTATCGGAAATCTCCTGTAGGGCTTTATTGTGTTTATTACATATTTAATATTGATTTCTATTATGATAACGCTCGTTCAAGAAAACCGATTCCTTTAGCACGCATTTTCTCAATAACCTCATCCACTTCTTTCCAATCGATCAGAGAATTTTGAATAGATAGGATCTTTTGGGTATCATAACTTTCGAGTATTCTATCTTCAAGATTAAAAGTCTTCATAAGAGTGATTATTCTGTCGTTCATTCCCGATAGTCGTCCTTCAACCGGGATTATAATAAAAGGACGATGGAAAAGCAATGAAAAAACAGCACCGTGAAAGGAATTTGTTACAACTAATTTACTATTGGCAATTCGAGCTATCCATTCAGTTACACCCTCAAATCTAAAATTAAGTTTAGAAGAATCGATTACTTTTCCGAAAGAGAAACTATTCTGCAGATCAGAATAATAATCGGAAACCTTATGAATCAATTTCTGATTCTGTTGCAAAATGTAGCAATAAACATAACTATCCTTTAAATCATTAAATTCTGGCTCTTTGGTAGTTAGTTCAGATATGCCATCGTGATTAAGGAGACTTAAAAGATCTTTTTCAAAAAGGAAAGTAGGGTCGGGCATTACCTCTATATTCTGAAAACCAGAACTCTCGAGAATCGTTTTGCCTGAATTTTCGCGAGTACTTAATGACGAAAATTTAGCAATATCATCTCTTACTATATCCATTGCCTCATTCGGATATTGTGAACAAGAGAAACTTACGGCATAAGCTATCCTTTTTATTTCATTCGGAAAAAGATGTTGAAAATATATCTTTCCCCAATTTTGTGCCATATAAGGGCTCCAAACCTGATCACTTCCGCTTATGCAGGCATCAAGATTAAGAGTTGACAGATTGTCGATGACATCTTTTTCTGTATAATATCTTGGAGAAAGATTCATGTAAAGATTTCTGAATTTTCTAAATTCAGGTTCTTTGAAATAGTCCAATAAATATGATCGGATATTTCTCCATTTAATCGATGAGGTGAAACATTTATAAAACCTATCCCGAAAAGATAGAGGAGCATAATTGACAATCACAGCCTCATGACCTAAGGCCTCAATGGTTTTTTGAGTAGCAAAAGCCTGAAGTGTCCCTCCGTAATTGGTGCCATTATGAAAAGTCAAAATGCCTATTTTCATGTTTATAGATTTTATAGTTAGGAAATAAAAATCTAAAATAATAAATTATCCTTTTGAAATAATCTTTTTTACAGCGTTCAATACCATATTTCGTTCATAATCGTTCATTACTAAAAACCATGCAACAGGAATATAAATCACCGAGAAAACAGCTATTGCACCTAGTAGCATATAAAGTTTTGTAAGTACAAATCCAGAAAGAACGAAATAAGCAATGCTCCCCAAAATAGAAGGTGCTATTGACATCTTAAATATCTCTCTCCAAAAAGCTATTATATCTATTTTTACTTTTTTCATATAATAAAAATTCATGATAAGTATCTGTCCCATAAATAAAGCAATAGAAACAGCAAGAGCGCAACCAAAACCTGAATAATGTTTAGCAAGTGGTATTGAGATGCCTAAAGAGAATAAAGCAATTAAAAGATATAGTATTGATCTGAATCGCATAATGTTGTGAGCCTGGAGTATTATTATTCCAAGATTTTGAATCAAGGGAATTGTAAGGGGGACAAAGAGGATTAATGTTATAAGATAAGCATCTGTATAATCCTTACCGGCCCATATCTCGATAAACGGTTTGCCAAATATTACAAATCCTATCAATATGAAACAAATCACAATGTATTGCAATCTTCCTACTTTAATGAAAAGATCAGAGACAAGAGTATGGTCTTTTGATTTTGTCACAAGAGCAGTTACTTTGGGAAGAAATAAATCGGAAATAGCCTTTGAGAAATTCATATACATATAGACTAATTGTATGGCTACTGCGTATATAGCTATGGAGGTTGCTCCTTGATAAATCCCAAGCACAAATTGTCCCGTACTCCAATAGATTTTGTCTATAATAACACTTAGAAAAATCCAGAAAGAATAGATTGAGACCTCCTTGAAAAATCCATTTTCAAATCTTCCGAAACTAACTTTTATATTGAGTTTTTTTAGGCAAAACCATGTATTTATAAGTAGAGTTGTTAAATTAAATATTGAGATTACCACTACCATACCAATAGCTTTATAACCAACAAGAAGCATAACAATCATTACGGCCGGATTCAGTATAGTTCGGGCAAGGATAATACTTTTTTGAAATACAAACCTTTCATAAGCTGTAATAATAGAACTGAAAATGCTAAGAGGAAAAGTAAGAGCCAGATTGACAGTCATCAGAATCATCATGATTCTAATCTTTTCGAGTGCCTCACTATCCATATTAGTATCAAAAATATTACTCACATTCAGTGTTAATACAATTCCTGCGATGAAAGTGACAATTCCTATGACGCTAAACATAACAAGAAACATACCGAACATTTTTTCCAATTTTTCGTTTGCTCCTTCAGCTCTGTATTTAGCTGTATAGCGAATGAGGGCATTTCCGAAACCCATGTCCAGTACAGTGAGATATGCCACAACAGACGCTACAAGAGAATACAATCCGTACTCTTCTTGCCCAAGCATTCTCAACATAAAAGGTGTATAAAGCAATCCTATTATGTTGCTCATGACTATCGTCAGATATGATATTGCCGCACCGGCCTTTAATTGATTCACTTTAAAATATTCAAATAAAACTCTATTTCTTTACTGATTATCCTCGTTCTCTTTCTCGTTCTCTTCTATTTTGTGTTTATTCCTATTTTCATACTCCGGCATAGGTTTTTTCAAAACATAAACGTGATAATAAGTCAACATCATCGGAGCAAGCGGAAGAGCCATTATTATACCAAGAACACCGAATAAAGTTCCACCAATCGACAAGCAAAGTAAAATAATAGCCGGATTAAGTCCTGTAACCTTATTCATTATATTTGGAGTAAGTATTGTATCTTGGGTTACCTGAACAACTGCAAATACAATCATAGCAAATAAAAATAAACGCCAAAATGGTGTCCCCGTATCGGCTGAGTGTAAAGCACAAAGAAGTAATGTGGGAAAAACCCCTATAAACTGAGCATAAGGAATCATGTTTAACAGACCGATAAAGAGTCCTAACGGGATGGCAAGCGGTATGCCGATGATAAGAAATCCAATACAAAATAATATCCCTACGCATGATGCAACAAGACTTTGTCCTCTGAAATATCTTGATGTACTTCTTGCCAAATCGCTAAGTACGCGATGTACACTTTCTTGCCACTTATCAGGAATTAGTTCAAAGAATCCATCTCTTATCCGCTCATAATAAAGCATGATAAAGAAACAATAAAGGAAAATGAATACAACACTAATAAGATTGAAAATTTTAAAAACTGCTTTTGACATAATGTCCAACAGTTGAGGAATATGTCTTTTGACATAATCGAAAGCCTCGCGAGAGTTGAATTTTTCCTTGTATTCTTGAAAATCAACAAATTTACTGATGTAGTCTTTTACCTGAGGAGGGATATAGGAATCATCCATAATCTTATTTTCAAACTTAAATACCAAGTCGCCTGTTTTCTTAAACTCCGCAATAGTAGGTGGTACAAAAAGCAAAAAAAGTGCAGTAAGAATTCCTATCAATAAAATAAGAGTAGCAAGTATTGCAATTAACCTTACTTTGAAATGCAATCTATACTGAAAAAAACGAACAATAGGCATAAGAGCTGAAGCCAAAATCCAACCTATTATGAATGGGATTATAGCATCTCTTATCTTGTAGCATATCCACGCAGAAATGAAAACGCAGACTGATATGAAGAATATTCTGGCTACTCGATCGAAAGTAAACTCTTTTTGAAAAAAAGAACTCATATTGATATTTTATTCATTAATATTATTCTCAGCATTATAGCACTCACGGCACAAAGGCTGATATTCACCTTTTTCTCCCAATAGTACTTGCTTGTCTTCATGAACGAGTCTATGTGAATAGTTAGCCAAGTGGCCACAGTTGACACATATGGCATGAACTTTTGCTACATCATCGGCAATGGCACAAAGATGAGGCATTGGGCCAAAAGGTTCCCCTTTGAAATCCATATCGAGACCGGCAACAATCACTCTTACTCCTTTATTTGCAAGTTTACGACATACATCAATAATTCCGTTATCAAAAAACTGAGCCTCATCAATACCTACTACATCAACACCCTCGGATAATAAAAGAATGCTTGCTGAGTTTTCCACAGGAGTTGAAAGTATTGAATTACTATCATGGGAAACAACCTCAGAGTCGGAATATCTTGTATCAACGGTAGGCTTAAATATCTCAACATTTTGTTTCGCTATTTTCGCTCTTTTCAATCGTCTTATAAGTTCTTCCGTTTTACCGGAAAACATTGATCCACATACAACTTCAATATTTCCTTTACGATGCATTTCTTTTAAAATTTTTTCTGAGAACATTATGTGTTTAATTTTCGGTTATTTATTAATAAGTTTATCACAAAAATAACCTAAAAATAGTACATTGTGTATTATAACATCATTTTATTGTATTTCAATGAAGAAACTCTATATAATATCGATAATGTTATTATCGGTAAATTTCGCTCTATTTTGTAACGATGCATTGCAAAAATTTATTTCCTCACAATGCCTTACAAATGCTTCAATCGGTATATCTATCAGAAATGCCGACAGCAATGAAATTATACTCGATTACAATAGTCAACTTTCTTTGGCGCCAGCTTCTGTTTTGAAGCTCTTATCTACAGCTTCAGCTTTAGATAAGATAGGTGGTGACTATAAATATGAAACACAATTTGGCTACAATGGTTTAGTGGTAGATGGAGTGTTAAATGGCAATATTATAATAAAAGGGAGTGGAGATCCTTCATTGTTATCTTGTCATTTTGAAAATAAGGAGACTGAGTTTAACGAGAAATTAATCAGTTCGTTGAAGAACGCAGGAATAAAATCAATCAAAGGATCGATAACCGGTGATGAGTCAATATTCGAATTTGAAGGGATAAACCCGGCATGGACTTGGGAAGATATGGGTAACTATTATGCTGCTGGAATCTATGGTATAAACTTTATGGATAATACATATTCCATAATATTTGATACTTCAAAAAAAGGTAAACAACCTCAGGTAAAGTCTGTCAGTCCAACTATTGTTGATATTAAAATGTATAATAATTTGCTTGCAAAGGCTTCAAAATATGACAGTGCGTATATTTATGGCGCTCCATTTATACGCGAAAGATATATCTATGGAGCCATTCCTCAGAATAGGGAAACCTTTACGATAAAGGGTGATATGCCGGAACCTGCCCTTGAGTTTTCATCCTATATTACCGAAGTACTAAAGAGAAACGGGATTTCTGTTTCCGGATCTCCAACTGATGCAAGAATACTTAAATCTCAGGGCAAGCAGATACCGAAAATAGAAAAAGCTTTATTTACGTGGAGCTCTCCCGATCTTTCCAAGATAGCACGACAATGCAATGTAAAGAGCATAAATCTCTATGCAGAGGCATTGATGCGATTATCCTCAAAAAATAAACAACCTCTTTCTGTCGGACGTTCAATCATAAATACAATTGAATATTGGGAGAAAAAAGGGATTGATGTTGATGGCCTTTTTATTTATGATGGAAGCGGACTTTCTCCACAGAACAAGGTAACTGCTTCATTTATGACCAGTCTGCTCGTTCATATGAAAGATAATAATGATTTTGTAGGATCACTTCCTGTGGCAGGAATGGAAGGCACTGTGAAAAGTTTTCTTGCTACCGGTCCGTATAAGGGAAAAGCTAAAGTAAAAAGCGGATCTATAAAAAATGTATTGGCATATTCGGGATATCTTGAAAATGAAAAAAAAATAGCTTTTACAATAATTATCAATGGTTATTCTTGTTCAAATCAGGAGTTAAGAAATCTAATAGGTAGGTTTTTTGAAGAATTAAAATTGTAAAACTATTTTAGATAAGTTGTTTATTTTTTAATTATTATTCCCAAAACTGAAAAATTAGCTTTTTTCAATTTTTCCCTGTATTTTTCTGTAAACGGGATAAGTTTAAGAATTTAAGCAAACTGATTAAAAAGGTTAATTTGGCATGTTTAAAGAAAAAACAAACTATATCTCAATAAAAAGCATAAGAAAAATGGTTTGAAACAAACATCTTAACCGTTTTGAGCATTTTATTTGCGTAAATAATTTAAATTTGTTATCTATTAAATCAAATTTCACAATTATGACAAAAAATGAAAGAGTAGAGGTCTTAATGAAGGAATTATCAGAAATCGGCTCGATTCTTAATGCCATAAAAGAGTGTACCGAACCTCCTAAAAGTCTGATTAATATGGCTGCCGAAAAATCCTACTATTTCGGCAGAAGTATACTCTTGTTAAGTGATGAATTTGATGACGTTAAATCAACAACAACGACATCGGCAGAAAATGAAAATGTAGTGCCGGACGACTATTTCATAGAATCAGAAGTTGAGAATATATTTCTCCAACCTGAAAGATGCGTATCCACAAGGATATCTACAAATCCTAGTGATATGACTCCATGGATGCCTGATTCTGTTGCTTTCGAAGAGAAAAAAGATAATAATACAGCATCTGGTGCTCCGAAAGAGGTGTTGGAGGTTGATACTTCTGATCCTCAATATGTAGAAGTAGCTAAAAATGAGCAGGAGGCAAAATCCCCGGAATGTTTGGAAAAGAAGTTTATTCATGATAATAAAATGAATGAAAGTTTGCTGCCTTCAGATAAATCTATTAGCAAACACCTTGAAACAGATGCTCTTCTTGGTGATTTGGAACTTCAAAAAATAAAAGAGAAGGATTCATATAAAGAGGAACCAAAAATACAATTGCAGACCATTACAATGGAGCAGGTTAAAGAGCCTATAAATGCAGGTGATATATCAAAACCTACAATACTACAGGAAAATGATAAGATTGAAAAATCGACCACAACGATAGAAAAGGGGCCGGAAATAAAACAAGATAACAATTTAAAACAGGAAAAACCTGCACAAAAGCAAGCTTTTGAGTCCTTATTTAAGACACATCCTCAAGCAGCTAAAGTAACACCTTCTTCAAAATCAGATATCAGAAGGTTACTTTCATTAAACGACAGATTCCTTTTCCAAAGAGAACTTTTCAGAGGAGATGTAGGATTAATGAATTATACCTTTGATGAAATAAATAATTTCAATACTTTCGAGGAAGCATTGGAATATATACAGGCTAATTTTAAATGGGATAGTGAATTGCAGGAGGTAAGAGATTTTATGAATCTTATCGAGCGACACTTCTCCGGAAAAATTTTATAAAGATATTTATGTCAAAACTATATGTAGTGCCTACTCCGGTAGGTAATCTTGAGGATATGACTTTCAGAGCGATAAGGATTCTAAAAGAAGCCGATATCATTCTGGCGGAAGATACCCGGACAAGTAGTGTGCTAATGAAACATTTTGAAATTTCGACGCCACTTGTATCTCATCACAAATTCAACGAACATAAGAGCCTTGGCTCGGTGATTGGAAAACTTCAATCGGGACAGACAATTGCTCTTGTTTCTGATGCTGGGACTCCGGCCATATCCGACCCCGGGTTCCTAATTGTTAGAGAGTGTATTCGAAATGGAATAGAAGTGGAGTGTCTTCCGGGCGCTACGGCTTTTGTCCCTGCTCTTGTCGCTTCGGGGCTACCTAACGAGAAATTTTGTTTTGAAGGATTTTTACCACAAAAAAAGGGTCGTGAAACACGTCTCAAAGAGCTTTCACAAGAACAACGGACAATGATTTTTTATGAATCACCACATCGCCTTGTAAAGACACTTGAGCAATTCAGAAGTTTTTTCGGAGCCGAAAGGCAGGTTTCTGTGGCCAGAGAAATTTCAAAAAAGTTTGAAGAAAATGTAAGAGGTACACTTGAAGAGGTATTAGTCAGATTTATAGAGAAAGAACCTAAAGGGGAGATTGTGATTGTGTTGGAAGGCGCACCGGCACCTGTAAAAATTAAAGGAAATAAATACAAGGACAAAAATCTATCCCAAAACGAGGAGGATAATTCTGATATGGAATAAGAGATGTGTGTTCTTAAAAAGTAAATTTAAAGCTTATGAAAAAGGTTATTTTTTCGGTTCTTGCCATAGTGCTTATGGCTTCATGTAGTAGAAATGCAGAGAAAATCAAACAACTTCAGTTTGAAAATGACTCGCTTGTTGCAGTTTCGACCCAGACTCAAGAAGAGTTTGATCAGCTCTTAAATACATTAAATATTATAGAAGACGGTTTTGATAAGATTAAAGAACAAGAAAACTATCTGATTGTTCAGTCTCAATCGAAGGATATTAATAGGAATGCAAAACAAAGACTTAAAGAAGATTTAGAGTTTATCAATTACACGATAAATAAAAATAAGGAAGAGCTTGAAAAACTTAAGAAACTGTACAGCCAAAGTAAGATTAAGTCTGATCAGATGAAACTTAAGATAGATAAATTGAGTGCTGACCTTGAACATAAGAGTGTGAGAATTCAGATGCTCCAGGAAGAGGTCGCAAAAAAGGATATTGAGATTTCAAAACTTAACCAAGCATTAAAAGAATATACCGGTTTTTTCATTGAACTCAGAGACGAGAATAATAAACAACGTGCAGCACTAATAGCAAAAGATAAAGAGCTCAATCAAGCATGGTATGTTTATGGCACAAAATCAGAGCTTAAAGCTCAGGGGATAGTTTCAGGAGGCGGTCTTTTTACTAAGAAGAAAATTCTTGAGGCAGGATTCAATAAAGACTATTTTACAGAAATCAATAAACGAAAATTTAAAGATTTACCATTAAATGCTCCTAAAGCAAAGGTTTTAACAAATATGCCTCCATCATCTTATGCGTTGATAAAGGGGGAAGATAATAATCTAACATTGGTAGTTACAGATGAAGAAGAATTTTGGTCAATGTCAAACTATCTCGTAATAGAAGTTGATTTATAATGAATTATAAAGATATATTTTTAGATTTCGACGATACAATATATGATACCAGAGGAAATGCCGATATTGCTTTAAGAGAGCTTTATCAGCATTTCTCTCTTTCTGATTATTTCGATTCGTTTGAAACTTTTCATCAAAGATATTGGAAAAAGAATACCGAACTGTGGGCGTCCTATAGCAGAGGAGAAATTAGTAAAGAGAAATTGATAGTTGACAGATTTCTTATTCCTCTTAATAGTGTAGGAGTAGGAGATGCCGGATTTGCCCTTATTCTGAATAATTGGTTCTTAGATTGCACCTCTAAGAAAAGCAAACTAGTAGATGGGGCTATTCCTCTTCTTGATTATCTTAAATCGAAATATAAACTTCATATACTTAGTAATGGTTTTGTCGAAGTACAATATAAAAAATTAAGAAATTCTGGAGTTGAACATTATTTCGATACGATCATCCTCTCAGAAGAGGCTGGAGCCAATAAGCCTCATCGTAGTTTTTTCGATTATGCAATGAAGATGTCGGGAGCAGTATTGGGTGATTGTATTATGATAGGTGATAATTTTGATACAGACATATTGGGAGCATATAATTATGAGATTCCCCAGATATATTTTAATCCTAACTCATTACCTTTGTCCCGAGAGATAAAACCGACTTTTCAGGTAAAGACACTTGATGAGATAAAAAATATACTTTAAAACTTAAATTAGCGCATATATGCCATTAAATTTACCTGACAGACTACCGGCTATAGAAGCCTTGAAGAAGGAAAATATTTTTGTCATTGAGGAGAAAAGGGCTTCTTCTCAGGATATTCGACCATTGAAAATCGTTATCCTGAACCTTATGCCTTTGAAAATAACAACAGAGACCGATCTTATCAGATTGCTTTCAAATACACCTTTGCAAGTAGAGATAGAATTGATGAAGATTAAAGGTCACGTTTGTAAAAATACATCGGAAGATCATATTCAGATGTTTTATAAAAACTTCGATGAGTTAGAAGATAATAAATATGACGGCATGATAATCACAGGAGCCCCTTTGGAACACCTGGAGTATAGTGATGTGAGTTATTGGAATGAGATAGAGAAGATTCTTGATTGGAGCAGAACTCATGTTACGTCAACTTTGTATATCTGTTGGGCTGCTCAGGCTGGAATGTTCCATTTTTATGATGTTCCAAAATATCAACTTGATGAAAAGATGTTTGGCGTTTTCGCTCATTCTCTAAAAGATAGAAAAAACCCATTATTCAGGGGGTTTGACGATGAATTTTTTGTTCCACATAGTCGTCATAGCGAAGTCCGAAAGGAAGATATTGAAAAGGCTCAGGGACTTACCATATTATCAGAATCTGAAGACTCTGGCGTATATATCGTGATGGGTAGAAATGGAAGGGAGATATTCGTAACAGGACATTCTGAATATTCACCTTTGACTCTTGATGGAGAGTATAAAAGAGATCTTGCTAAAAATATGCCTATAAAGATGCCAAAGAATTATTATAAAGATAATGATCCGGATAAAGATCCTGTTGTTAGATGGCGAAGTCATGCCAATCTGCTTTTTTCCAATTGGCTTAACTATTTCGTATATCAGGAAACTCCATATGATATAAGGGAGATTAAATAAAAAAGGAAAAGTAATTACAGATATTGTTTTTATGGAAAAAAATATAAATCTGTTTGTGAAGTTGATGTTTTAACGAACTTTGCAGACAGATTTTTTTATTAAAGAATAAATGATTAGAAAAATAGAACTTCTTGCTCCGGCAAAAAGTGTTGAAATAGGTATTGAAGCCATCAAACATGGTGCGGATGCAGTTTATATTGGAGCTGATAAATTCAGCGCCCGTCAGGCTGCCGGAAATTCGGTTGAGGATATATCGCGACTTGTAGAATTTGCTCATCAATTTGGCGCAAAGGTATATGTTGCACTTAATACGGTATTGACAGATGAACAATTGCCTGAGGCTCAGAAATTGATCAATGATCTTTATAAGATTGATGTTGATGCTATTATTGTGCAAGATATGGGTATAATGAAACTTGATTTGCCCGATATGGAATTTCATGCAAGTACACAAACTGATTGCAGAACACCTGAAAAAGTACAGTTTATGGCTGCAAATGGTTTTTCACAGGTTGTGCTACCTCGTGAATTTACTCTTTCAGAGATTGCTGCAGCAAGAAAGGCTTCGGATGTTGCTCTTGAGGTTTTTGTACATGGGGCATTATGTGTAAGTTATAGCGGTCAATGTTATATTTCCGAGGCTTTATGTGGCAGGAGTGCTAACAGAGGATCTTGTGCTCAATATTGCCGTCTTCCCTATAAGTTATATGATGCAGAGGGAACACTCCTTGCAGAAGATAAACATTTACTCTCTCTTAAGGATTTGAATCAGAGTGAGTATCTTGAAAAGATAATCGATGCTGGTGCAACATCTTTAAAGATTGAGGGACGCCTTAAGGATATGGACTATGTAAAAAATGTGACAGCATATTACAGAAAGCGACTTGATGATATATTTAGAAGAAGAAAAGATCTTGAAGCAGCATCTTCGGGTAACTGCGAATTTAACTTTGAACCACAGTTAAGCAAAAGTTTCAATAGAGGATTTACAAACTATTTTTTGAACGGAAGAGGACGTGAGTCAATTCACAATCCCGATACTCCAAAATCTCTTGGGGAGTATATTGGAACTGTAAAGGAGATAAAAAAAGGATATTTTACTATTGCCGGTCTTAAACAGATTCATAATGGTGACGGACTCTGTTATAAAGCTATAGATGGAAGCTTTAAAGGATTCAGAGTTAACAAAGCAGAGGAAAATAGAATATTCCCTTTGGAGATGCCTAATTTGAAACCAAAGACGGAGCTTTACCGAAATTTTGATAATGATTTTGAAAAGGAGTTGAGTAAAGAGAGCTCTTCAAGAAAGATATCAGTAAGTATCGTTCTTTCCGAAACCGAAAAAGGATTTGTTTTCTCGTTTACAGATATAGATAATAATAACGTAAAAATAGAGATTGAATCGACTAAAGAGAAGGCAAAAAGTAGTCAGAAAGATAATCAAAAGAAGCAGTTGTCTAAATTGGGTAATACTATATTCAAAGCTATCGATGTTATTGTAGATTTAAATGATGACTATTTTATTCCCTCTTCTGTGATTGCGGAAGCTCGTCGTCAGGCAGTGGAAAAACTTATTGCATTAAGAATCGAGAGAAATAGAAAGATTGTACGTCGCTCATCGACATCGGATAAAGATGTAGCTTATCCTGAAACTCATATTTCATATCTTGGAAATGTGATTAATGAGAAAGCAAAATCTTTTTATCTTGAGAGAGGGGTTGAAAGTGTGGATCCCGGTTTTGAAATAAATCCTATTGACGATGTTGTATTAATGCAAACAAAACATTGTATTAAATATTCAATGGGTTGGTGTCCTGTTCATCAAAGATCATCGGTTAAGATCTCAGAACCGTTGTTTTTGGAGTATAAAGATCAAAGATTACGATTAAGCTTCGATTGTGCAAAATGTCAGATGAAAATTTATAAAGCCTGATTTTGTGATTATTATTTATAAAAAATTGCAGAAAACGAGGTATTATTAACGTATAAAAAGCAATATTTTGTACTTTTGTCGAATCTTTAAATAAATTCTTTATATATGTCTGGAAACAAGAGAATTAAAACCGCATTGGTTTCTGTTTATCACAAAGATGGTTTAGATGAAATTCTGACTAAACTTCATGCAGAGGGTGTAAAATTTATCTCAACAGGAGGAACTCAAACATTTATCGAGTCGTTAGGTATGCCTTGTGAGGCTGTAGAAGACCTTACTTCATATCCTTCTATTTTAGGAGGTCGTGTAAAAACTCTTCATCCGAAAGTTTTCGGAGGTATTCTTTGCCGTAGAGACAACGAAACAGATAACGAGCAGATAGCACAATACGAGATCCCTGAAATTGATCTTGTTATCGTTGATTTATATCCATTCACAGATACGGTTGCTTCCGGTGCTGCACCTCAGGCAATTATTGAAAAAATAGATATAGGTGGTATCTCTTTAATAAGAGCAGCCGCTAAGAATTTTAAAGATGTAGTGATTGTAGCATCAAAAGCACAATACGCACCACTACGCGAAATATTGAATCAAAAAGGTGCAGAAACATCATTGGAAGATCGTACATGGTTTGCTAAAGAAGCATTCGCTGTATCTTCTGGCTATGATTCAGCTATCTTCAATTGGTTTGACAACAATGAAGGCAGTGCATTACGTGTTGCCGTTGATAATGCTAAAATACTACGTTACGGTGAAAATCCACATCAGAAAGGTATTTTCTACGGAAACTTTGATGAAATATTTGAACAACTTCAAGGAAAAGAGATTTCATACAATAACCTTCTTGATATAGAAGCAGCTGTAAATCTTATCTCCGAGTTCGAAGATTTGACATTTGCAATATTGAAACATAACAATGCTTGTGGTCTTGCATCTCGTTCAACAATGGTAGAGGCGTATAAAGCAGCTTTTGCTGGTGATTCTATTTCTGCATTCGGTGGTGTTCTTATTACAAACGGAGTGATAGATAAAGCAACAGCAGAGGAGATGAACTCATTATTTTTCGAAATCATTATCGCAACTGATTATGATGTAGAAGCTATAGAGATCCTTTCATCTAAGAAAAATCGAATTATTCTTATACAGAAAAAATCAATTGAGCCACAAAATCAATGTCGCTCACTTCTTAACGGTATGCTTGTTCAGGATAAAGATACTCATATGGTAAAAGCTGATGAGTTGAAACAAGTGACTAAAAAAGCTCCTACTCAGCAGGAGATTGAAGATATGATATTTGCAAACAAGATTGTAAAAAACAGTAAGTCGAACGCTATCGTTCTTGCAAAAGATAAAACTCTTTGTGCGAGCGGTGTTGGACAAACATCTCGTGTTGATGCAACTCTTCAAGCAATTGACAAAGCAAAACACTTCGGTTTTGATCTTAACGGAGCTGTAATGGCTTCAGATGCGTTCTTCCCATTCCCTGATTGTGTTGAATATGCAAACAAAGCAGGCATTTCAGCTGTTATTCAACCGGGTGGATCTATAAAAGATAATCTGTCAGTAGAATTTTGCGATGAACATGATATCGCTATGGTAATGACAGGTTACCGTCACTTCAAGCACTAAAAAGAAAAAAAGGCAGTTATTATTGTTGTTATGAAAAATAATAATACTAATTTAAACTGTTTTTAGCTTAAACTGCTTGTTTTTGAAACCTATAAATTAAAAATAAAGAAATGGGATTATTCTCTTTTACACAAGAAATAGCCATCGACCTGGGTACTGCGAATACCATTATCATTCATAATGATAAGATTGTGGTTAACGCACCTTCTGTAGTTGCCCTTGACGGCAGGAGTGACAAGCTTCTTGCTGTGGGCGAGAAAGCTCAGATGATGATGGGTAGGACTCATGATAATATCCGTACGATAAGACCTCTTCGCGACGGAGTTATCGCCGACTTCTATGCGGCAGAACAGATGATTCGAGGAATGGTTAAAATGACTTTTAAGATGAGTCGTTGGTTTTCTCCATCCTTGAGAATGGTGGTATGTATTCCTTCAGGGAGTACTGAGGTTGAGATTCGTGCCGTGCGTGACTCAAGTGAGCATGCAGGAGGAAGAGATGTCTATATGATATATGAGCCTATGGCAGCAGCTCTTGGTATAGGTCTTGATGTTGAGGCGCCCGAAGGAAATATGATTGTTGATATAGGTGGTGGATCTACCGAGATTGCCGTAATATCATTAGGAGGTATTGTTTCAAATAAATCTATTCGTATAGCCGGTGATGATTTGACAGCTGATATACAGGAGTATATGAGACGTCAGCATAATATAAAAGTAGGAGAACGAACAGCTGAGATCATCAAGATCAATGTGGGATCAGCTCTTACAGAGCTTGAAAATCCACCTGAAGATTTTATAGTTCACGGACCTAATCAGATGACAGCTCTTCCAATGGAAGTACCTGTGTCATATCAGGAAATTGCACATTGTATAGAGAAATCAATTTCTAAAATTGAAGCAGCAGTTTTAAGTGCGTTGGAACAAACACCTCCAGAACTTTATGCGGATATTGTAAGAAATGGTATTTATCTTGCAGGTGGAGGAGCTCTTCTTAGAGGGCTTGACAAACGATTGAAAGATAAGATCGGAATCACTTTCCATATTGCTGAAGAACCACTTTTGGCAGTAGCTAAAGGAACTGGTATAGCTCTTAAAAATATCGATAAATTCTCTTTCCTTTTGAGATAAAAGAGAATTCAAATAACATCAAAATCCGATATTGCAAATGATTGAATTTGTGATATCGGATTTTTTAATTTGTTATTCTAAAACATATCTAATGATTTAAGAGTTTTAGTTATGACAATTGTTTGACATTTAAATAAATAATATAATACTAATGATAAATACATCAATTAAAACTCAATATTTTACCTTTTGGGAAGGTAGAATGAATTTAATCAGAGAATATCTATATAATTAACGTATAAAATAATTACGAAAATCAAAACTATATAGATGAGTTATTATTATTTCAAAATTGATTTGTAAATTTAGACTGATTTTTAGGTATCTATTATGCGTAAACTACTTCAATTCTTAATTAAGCGATTTCCATTTTTAATATTCTTGCTCTATGCTGTGATAAGTGTGGTTTTGCTTGTGAGAAGCAATCCGTATCATCAAAGTGTTTATTTTTCCAGTTCCAATACTTTTGTAGGATCTGTATATTCGTTGTCGAGTAATATCACGGGATATTTTGGATTAAGAGAAGTTAATCAGTCACTGCTTGTACGTACAGGAAAACTTGAACAAGAGTTACAGACTTTACGTGAGCAATTGAAAGAGAGTGAATATGAATTGATACAAACCAAAAACACATTATTTAGAGATCCTAAAAAATCAAAACCCACCCAAGTAAAAAACGCAAAACCAAAACAGACCACAGTCGTTGATAACTTAGCAACTAATGTTACTATAGTTGAAGGAGCTATGGAGAATATGATTCCGGATACTTTAGAAGAGATTAGAAAAATAGAGATTTGGGAAACTAAATATGAGTTTCTGATGGCTCAGGTAATAAATAACAAAATTTCTCATTATGAGAATTATATAACACTTAACAGAGGAGAACAAGATGGAATAAAACCTTTAATGGGAGTTGTGGATCATAACGGAATAGTTGGAATTGTGAGTGTTGTGGGTCCAAAATATTCGGTCGTTATCTCTCTTTTAAATACTAAATTAAGGCTTAGTGCCAAGCTCAAAAATAATGAATATTTCGGCTCTCTTGTATGGAAGGGTGATGATTATCGGTTTGCTGTTCTTGAAGAGCTTCCTCTACATGTAAATTTTGAAGTAGGAGATACGGTAGTTACAAGCGGATATTCTGCAGCTTTTCCTCCGGGATTGATCGTGGGTACAGTAGAGGGGGTTGCGCCTAATAAAAATGATAATTTTCATGCTCTTACAATACGTCTTGCCACAGAATTTGCTCGTTTGAATGATGTACAGGTAATTATCAATAATGAACAGGAAGAGCAACATGTGATTGAGGAGAATGCTAAGAAATAAATAAAATAAAACATTAATGGTCAATGTAATAAAATATATAATAATAAGTATCATAATACTCCTTTTACAGGTTTTGGTACTTAATAATCTAAATATAAAAGGCTATGCCATCCCCTTTTTATATCTATGGATAATCTTGAGATTGCCGGCTTCCATGTCAAGAATAGTAACAATCTCACTTGGGTTTTTCATTGGGCTTATAGTTGATATTTTTAGCAATACCCTTGGGATGCATGCCTTGGCTACCACATTTTTTGCATTTATGAAAGAGCCTGTCACATTACTTTATATCTCAAGAGAAGATGTAAAGAATAATGCTATTTCTCTCGCAGGACTGGGAGCATCGGTATATCTAAAATTGCTTTTGACAATGGTGATGATATTTTGCATATCCATCTATTTGATTGAAGCATTTACATTTGTAAACGTGATGCATTTATTGTTAAAAATAGGTACAAGCTTTTTGTCAACATTTGTAATAATATTAGCATTTGACAAATTGAATTTAATACATAAGAATATTTGATTTTAATAGGTTTTAAATAAAAAACAGTGAGAAAAGACTACGAACTGGAGAAAAGAAAGTTTATTATCGGAGGCGGGATGTTGCTTGTATGTATAATATACATAATACGTCTTTTTACTTTGCAGATACTTAATAGTGATTATAAGACATTTGCAGATACAAACGCTTTTCTGAAAAAGACTATATATCCTTCCAGGGGACTTATATATGACAGAAACGGAGAGTTGCTCGTTTATAATCAACCCGCTTATGACCTTATGATGGTAATGAGGGAAGTAAAAGAGTTTGATACACTTAATCTGTGCAATACATTAAATATAACAAAGGATCAATTTGATAAGAGAATAAAAGATATAAAAGACAGACGTCTTAATCCCGGTTATTCATCTTATACTCCACAAACATTTATGAATCAGCTTTCTGGTAAAGATTATGGTTTGCTGATGGAAAAAATGTATAAATTCCCGGGCTTTTATATTCAAAATCGTTCGATACGACAATATAAATTTCTTACGGCACCACATATTTTAGGTAATATTCGAGAGGTTTCAAAAAAGGAAATGGAAACAGATCCTTTTTATCAAAGGGGTGATTATACGGGCGACCTTGGAGTCGAGAAAACTTATGAAAAAGATCTTCGAGGTCAAAAAGGTGTTGAAATTTTACTTCGAGATGCACATGGTAGAGTAAAAGGAAAATATGAGAATGGTAATATGGATGAATCTCCTATTCCGGGACTTAATTTGACACTTTCGATAGATATCGAATTACAACAATATGCTGAGGCTCTTATGGCAGGAAAGGTTGGTGGGCTTGTTGCAATAGAGCCCAAAACGGGGGAAGTTCTTGCCCTTGTTTCTTCTCCATCATTCAACCCTGCAGAACTTGTGGGAAGGGAAAGAGGAAAGAATTATCTTGCTCTGACCAAAGATCCCTTTAAGCCATTGTACGATAGAGCAATCTCAGCATCATATCCTCCTGGTTCCACATTTAAACTAACACAGGCTCTTATTACTCTAGAAGAGGGTATAATAACAGAAAATACAAATATAGGTTGTAGCCATGGATATGTAGTTGGCGGATTTAGGCTTGGATGCCATGCGCATGGGTCACCGCTTCCTCTTAAACCTGCAATCGCTACATCTTGTAATGCTTATTTCTGTGCAGCCTTCAGAGCAATGATGGATAGTAAAAAATACCCTTCCATTCATGATTCTTTTGATAAATGGAAAGACTATCTTGTTTCAATGGGTTATGGTTATAGAACCGGTATTGATCTGCCAAGTGAGGGAAGAGGTTTTATTCCAAATAGCAAATTCTATACTAAAGTTTTTAAAACAGACAGATGGAAATCGTTGAATATAGTCTCTATAGCCATTGGTCAGGGTGAGATTCTCGCCTCTCCATTACAAATAGCCAATCTTGCTGCAACAATTGCAAACAGAGGACATTATTATAGACCTCATGTGGTAAAGGGGATTCAGAATAAAGAATTGTCAGAAGATTATACCAAACCTGTTCATACGATGGTAGAGCAGAAATACTATGATATAGTTGCCGACGGAATGGCTATGGCAGTAACATCGGGAACATGTAGAAGGGCTGCAATTCCGGATATTGTAGTTTGCGGAAAGACGGGAACTTCTCAGAATCCTCACGGAAAAGATCACTCGGCATTTATGGGTTTTGCACCAAAGGATGATCCAAAGATAGCCATAGCGGTGTATGTAGAGCAGGGAGGATTTGGTGCTACATACGGAGTTCCGATAGGAAGTCTTGTTATGGAAAAATACCTTAAAGGTGAAATCTCTCCAACCCGAAAATATATGGAGGAAGCGATGTTGAATGCCAATATATTAAATCAATATTATATAAGAAAATAAAATCGTGCGAAGCAGAGACGTAAACATATTAAAAGCAATTGACTGGTGGGTAGTTATAATGTACACGGTACTTGTTTTTGCCGGATGGATCAGCATATATGCAGCGAGTTATAATTTTGATGACTCAAGTATTTTTGATATGGCAAACAGATCCGGAAAACAATTGATGTGGATTGGTTTGGCATTCTTGCTTGGTGGTGTAATAATGCTTATCGAAACAAGGGTGTTTGAAACTTATGCTCCGCTGTTTTACTTTATAATGATTGGTATTCTTGCCGTAACCATAGTTGTTGCCCCGGACATTAAAGGTTCTCGTTCCTGGCTCGTTTTAGGGCCTGTAAGTATACAACCTGCTGAGTTTGGAAAATTTGTCACAGCTTTAATGCTTGCATGGCTTTTTAATACATACAATTTTAATTTTACGAAGTTTCGTAATTTTTTTAAAGCTGCAGCTATAGTGCTTTTGCCTATTCTTCTTATTATTCTTCAGCGAGAAACCGGTTCTGCACTCGTTTATTTTGCTTTTATCTTTGTTTTTTATCGAGAAGGTATGAGCGGTCTTGTGATGATAGCTGGACTTTGCGCAATACTATTCTTTGTTATAGGAGTTAAATTTGGGAATGAATATATAGGGTCTACCGAACTTGGTGCAGCATTGGTCATGCAGCTGATTATGCTTATGATGGTTGGGATGAATTTCTTTTTTACCAAAACCATAAAATCCGGATGGATATTATTCGGAATTACGTTAATCATAGATGTAATATTTTTACTGATTAACAAATATATTATGGTAGTTAATTTCGTATTTGTAGGCATTGCTCTTTGTGTCATAGGAGTGGTATATTGTTATATGAATTATCTGCAGACAAGAAACACGAAGTTTTTCACAATAATGATTTTTACTATTGTTTCTGTTCTTTTTTCTTTCTCTGTTGATTATGCATTCGACAATATTCTTGAACCTCATCAGCAGACTCGTATAGAAGTTTCTTTAGGAATGAAAGATGATCTTAAAGGAGCCGGTTATAATGTTAATCAGGCAAAGATTGCTATCGGCTCAGGTGGACTTTTGGGAAAAGGATTTCTTAATGGGACACAGACAAAATTAAAATATGTGCCGGAGCAGGATACCGACTTTATTTTCTGTACTATAGGAGAAGAGGAGGGTTTTGTTGGAACCACATTTGTGATAGTAATGTTCTTTATACTTATAGCACGAATTTTATTTCTTGCTGAGCGACAACGTTCCGTTTTTGTCCGCGTTTATGGCTATAGCGTTGCAAGCATCTTCTTTTTCCATCTTTTAGTAAATGTTGGGATGGTTATCGGGCTTCTTCCTGTAATCGGTATTCCCCTTCCATTCTTCAGTTATGGAGGCTCAGGATTATGGTCTTTTTCTATTTTGCTTTTTATTTTCCTTCGTCTTGATGCTTCAAGACTTGAGCAATATTGATAGATTAGAAAGAATTCTGATTCAATATTTTAAAGTATTGATTATTTAAAGATGATTATAGTTAATTTTAAATCATCATTAAATCATTAGTATTAATAAGAGACGATAAGAGGCATTATTAAACTATGAATAATACTTGAATATCCTCAGGTTAGATCATGTCAATAAAGATTGACGATAACATTTTAAGCCAAAAAGCGCCGAATATCCTCAGATTATATTATTTCGATATAAAATATGAAAAACGAAAAATTCACATTGTCATCACGTATAAGAAGTTTCGGTTTTGCATGGAACGGATTGAAAATTATGTTTAAGAATGAGCATAATTTCAGAATTCATACATTCGCAACTTCTCTTGTTATAATTGCCGGAATATGTTTCGGAATCTCGTTTTGGGAATGGTTGATTATTGCTCTTACAATCGCTTTTGTTATGGTGACGGAGATACTAAATACGGCAATCGAATATATCTGTGACTATCTTACAGAGGAACATGACATAAGAATCGGAGTAATAAAAGATATAGCCGCAGCGGCAGTATTGGTTTCTGCTATTGGTGCGGCTATTGTTGGTGTTTTGATTTTCGGACGTCAGATATTTATTCTATTAAATTAGAATCCTTTATAGATTTATTCATTCCTCAATCCCTTACAAGGGTTAAGTTTTACTATGTTTCGAATCTTCATAAACATTGTCATAAACACAAAAAGGATTATCATTAAAAACACGGATATCCAGAATAAAGGATTGTTTATGTTGAAACGACAAAAGAATTCATCAAGCACTTTATTGCTAAATATCCAGACGAAGGGAAAGGCAAAGCAAGCTCCTATAAATATCATTACGATATAAGACTTGCAAAACATAAGAGCTATATTAAAATATGAAGCTCCGTTTATCTTTCTTATGGTAACCTCTTTCTTCCGTTTTTCGGTATCATTGTTTATCGCGGAATATACTCCGGCAAGAGTAACGATAAGACATATCAATCCGAAAATAAAAAGAAGCTTCTGAATATATTCACTCACCTCATTTAAATTATCATATTCCTGTTTTAAAGTATATACTTCCGGCTCAAGCCCATTAGGATAAATGTTATTAATAAGATTCGATATCTCTTTCTTTGCATCACCGGTGTAAGATTCATTTATCTTAACATACATATTGTAGTCTTCATTTTCTTCAATTGGCAATATTAATTGACAATATGTACTGTTTGAACCAGAACCCTCATTAAAGTATATATATTCATATATTCCTTTTATTTTAATAGGAGTCTTTGATTGGTAATAATAAATATCATCAGGAAATACATCTTCCTGATGTTCGGAAGAAAGAAGAACCAATGCAAAATTAGATTCAGTTTCTGATTTTTGCTTCTTTAATTGCAAGTTGGCAAATTCACTGAAATTAGAAGAAGCATTTCGTACATTACATCTTTTAGATTCTTCATTTATTGTATATGAAGTATAAAGATGCATACTAAGCGGATATGTAATCGTTAGGATATCTTCTACAAAAGAGATGCTTTGTAATTTAAATTTCAATTCATCCGCATTCTCTTTTAATCCGTTTATATTGCTATTAATAAAGTAAATCCTCTCTTTTTCACTTTCTGTGAAATTTGTCAACATTCGGCTTTCAATCATTCGTGATTGAAAATATATGACTGAAGCACCACTTATAAACAGAGAACATATCAAAAACTGAAGAGTGAGTATGATGTTTCTGAAATAATTTTTATTACTTGTTTTTATCTCCTGAAAGCTTGTTTTGGATATTCGTCTTGATATTATAGTCAGAAACGGAACAGAAAGAATCAAGGCATATATAAAATACTCACATTGCTGTTTTATAAGGACTGATTTGTTAATAATCATATTAAATCTGCCTTTATTAAAAGAGTTATTAAACTCATTTCCTATCAATTCTGTAATTATCATCGTGATTCCCCATGTTATGGCAAGTGTAATAAAAATCTCAATGAATAATAATATGAAAAGAGAACTCTTACTACTTCCGAGAATGTTTCTTAAAGCATATTCATTACTCCTGTTTTTTGAAATTCCGATAATAAAAATAAAATAATTGACTATTGCCGAGATCAATACGAATAATCCTAATGCAGAAATAAAGGTCAATAAAATGGTTATTCTGCTTTCTTTTTTCGGAGTTGTATAGGATTCTGATATTACGTTGAACTGTTCATATCCAAAGTCAATAGAATAATCGATCTCGGAAAGTCGTCTATTTAAATTATCCTTTTTAAAACCTTTTTTCAACTAGCAATCCCGGTAGCACTTATCACGCTATAATAACTATCAGGATTAATTCGTCCCCATTCATAAGATAAAAGAAGCATTTCCGGTTTTCCACCCGGTAAACTTATGTTATCCGGGAAATCGTTTATAATACCGTTAATTGTTACATGGAATGGATATCCTGCAACAAATATAGTTTTACCTATCGGACTTTCTTGTCCAAAGATTCTATCAGCAACACTTTTTGTCATCAATGCCGAGTTTGGCATTTTCTTCGCATTATTGATATCTCCCGCAAGTATATCAATTCCAAGGACATCTGTTACGGCAGTATCCGCACAATGACAATTTATGTTTGAATAAAAAGGAAAATCGTTATCTCTTTCAATCTTAAAATTTATTGTCTCTAAATAATCTATAACGGTTATGCCTTCTATTTC
>CAMTOJ010000042.1 GCA_947074145.1 uncultured Bacteroidales bacterium | reverse complement strand
AAATGGCGGGGTATGCGCCGGAATTAGGTGGCAGGGTATGCACCGGTATAGTTAAACGGGCGGATAAGTTATATAATGGTTTAAATTACTCCAACTACCTGAAATTGCTTTATTTTACGGTATCGTTTTTAAATTCTTTATTATTCTGATTCTGGAATAAATATAGTAAAATATCCATATTTAGCTCTTTTAACTATTACACTCGGCATAAAAACCAATCCGAAAGCTGCGTTCCGATATTCATCTTTTAGAGTTCCGATATATTTAACTTTCCCATTTACTTTCCATACGTTCCAATTATTTGAAATCTTTATTGAAGGTTCTCCATAATCATCAGTAGTACAAAATGTTATATAATAGAACTTAAATATGCTGTTGATTTCTGCTATCTTCTATTATAACCTTACTAATCTCTGCAATTAATGAATTATTGGTAGTCTCAAGGGCTAAAACCTTCGGGTCTTCAACAAACTCATCGGTATATTTTCTTAATTTAGTCAATGCCAAACAACTCAATTTCAAATATCAGTGTCGAGCCGCCCGGTATGCCGGGTTGTGAGAATTTTCCATACCCCAATTCGGCAGGAATGTATATCTCCCATTTGTCGCCAATACACATATGCTGCATCGCAATAATCCAACCCTCTATCAATTCGTTCAGGCGGAACGCTACTGGAGTTCCACCTAGGCTGCTGTCGAATTTCTTGCCGTTTATAGTCCACCCTGTATAGTGGGCGGTAACGATACTATGAGGTTTCGGATGTTTGCCGTCATCCTTTCCCTCATTGATTACCTTATAACAAACACCGTTTGTAAGAGTCTTAATTCCATCTTCCTTTGCTTTTGCTCCCAACCACTCTTTATTGGCTTGTATGTATTCTCGTTTGTTCATAATTATTATTTTAGTTACTCTTATTGATGCTTTATCTTGACATTATAAAATCCTGTAATGTATACAATAATATCTCTCAAATAGTTTTCAAGTTTTCCTCTAGAAATACTATTTGTGGTAATATATCTATCATTGTTAAGAACATAACCAGATTGTACATTTTCTAGTATAGGGCCTAATAATTCGATTGTTTTTTGAGCGTTTTCTCTTAAAAATATCGAAATTCCAAACCAATCGTATTTATTAGGGTCATGCCATATGTTTATTGCTATCTTTTCATTATCTGATAGTTGTTTCTCTAAAAACACACAGGATTCACCGCCTTCAGCCCATTTATCAAACTTCCAACTAGGAAAGAGGGTTTCGTATTTCTTTAAAGAATCTTCATTTGTGCGATTTGTCCAGTCAATGTATAATCTATAATTCCATAAATCTATTCGATAACAATTTCCTTTAGTTTTTTCAAACAGAAGTTTGATTGTCTCTCCATTAGAGCGAAGCTGATGTTGCCCCATTTGGTTCCATATTTCTATATATGAAAAATATTTGCGAGAATCATTAACTGGTATTTTATCATATAGTGCTTTTGCAATCTGTTGTAGCATATCACTTGTAGGTAAAACAAAACCATATTTATTGTATAGTTGCTCAATAACTCCTTGCAATACATAATTATGAGGATTGTTTCTTAAAAGCGTTTTATTATCTATATCACTGTCATAGATGAATTTTTGCTTTTCCTCTTTGGATTTTAGGAAAGACCAGTTTCCGTATTGTCCATAATAGCCAAACCAACCAAACGGCAACATAGCAAGTCGCAATGAATTCCCTATACCATTGGCAAAAGATTTGTTGTTGAACAATTTTTGCATATAGAAAATATACGGATTTATCTTCTCTAAGGAAGGATTTTCTCCTGCAAAGTCAAAAAGGAAGCTGACCCGACCAAGGAAAAATTGATGATTTTCGGTCGTCTTCACTTCATTCCATACATCAATATTTAATTTTGACTTGGTAGATTCTTCTTGTAATTGTTTCTTTGAGAAACCTATCAAAGGGAATAGTTCTTTACCATTGTCGTTTTTATCTCTGTGAACTAGTACATCATTGATGGAGGCGTCTTTACAGTAACTAGCCAACAATTCAATGCCTAAAAGAATGTTGTGAATAGTAGAGGCATTAATGTCGCTATTCACTACAAGATTTCTAATTCGGTAAATCCATGAATCAAATGGCGTAGATTCAGAACCAATGAATGCGGAAAGAGCAAATAATAGGGTTCGGCTTTGATAGGTGTTTTCATTGACGAGGTGCACAAGTAAAGATTCAGAAGTGGATGGTTGCCATTCACTATAAAAATTATAGCTGCTATCATCTATAGCTTTATATACATTGCAGAGCCTTTCCATACAGTTATAAATGAACTGCATCGAGTTTCCAGTGAAAATGGGAAGAACGTCTAATTGGTATAGTTCTAATCTCTTTTTATTCTTAGGCGAGCCAATCCTTTCCAAGCAGCCTTCATAGATATCACTCTCTTTCTGAAGATCAAGAATGAATCTTGCATTTTGCTTCTCATCCTCATTATCATCGAAATGACTATTGAATTCATCCTTGTTTTTTGACAGATAGCAATACGTAAATGAATAGATGCAGTTTAATATTAAATCATCGATGCAAATATCTTTTTTCGTATCAGATTTATCCACTAATTCCCACATCATAGTAGACCACGATCCATCCATTCTTTCTTTCCATTTTTTTGAAAATACAGAATCATTTACTACCTCCGCTCGTTTGTCTAGCCAAGATTTAAGATTCTCAAAAGCTGAAAGTTGAACTCCACGGCGATTCATCTTGATATAGATATCTTCATTGATGTCTTCTCCGAGTGGCAAATAACAATATTGTAGGCGAGTATCAAGAGAATGCAATATATTTAGAACGTCTTCTTTTGTATTTGGCATGTATTTCCAGATGACATCAATAGCCGAGTTCATGGCACGAACCGAATAGTCGTTATCCCAGGCTTTTAGGTACCATGTTGCTTGTTGAGGTTTTCGTACATCTTCAATTGTCGCCCATAAAAGGTTTTTACAGTATTCGTTGGCATACTCGCGAGTGTCATATTGAAGAGATACATTAAATTCAATCCCTACAGTTTTTGATAGACATAGTCTGAGTAACCATATGGTAGTTAAACGCTGCTGACCATCTATAGGTTGGAAATACTCTTTATTTTTAGTTCCATAGATGTAGTTTAAGTCTACTGTATTAGTCCCATTCATTAAATCATTGATGAATGGACGGATGATGCTCTCATTTATGCCTTGTACATAGTCGCGTTGAAGGCGTGGTATAGATATATTTGCTTCAAGAAGATTCATATTACGAGAGATAGAATTTTAGTTTATTTTCGATGTCTTTTTTATAAGACTCAGCATCGGATTGTATCCATTCAAGCGATCCCAAGTTCTTGGTATTCCTATTATAAGATTTTTGAAACACCTTTAATGTGCAGGGAAGAATATATGCTACAGATATTTTTTCCTCATTCAGTCCCTCGTCCGCTGCAAATAATATTATTCTGCGTTTGCGAGGCATCAATGAATTATGATAACTGCGATTTGTGTGGTCATCAAGAAGTACGAGATTTGAGATGTCATCCTTGTCATCTACAGGGGATAGACCTTTTTCTTTCATTGTTTCCTCTATGACCACAATCGCATCTTTATAAAGATCGTTGAATGTAGCGTCTTTGTCTCGTGTAGATTTTGCTTTTAAAAAAGCCTCAATTTTACATGCGAGAGAAGAGGCCTCATCGGCATAATCCGATTTGAATCCGTTCAACCAGTCTTGTCTGTCATTAGCACTTGTTAAATCATTGTCTGTCTGAGAGGCAATATGTTCTATATCCCAGTTGTGAGCATATAGAAGTTCAAATGGGAAAGCGATGTCAATCGTTTTTATGTCTGGAGACACTTTTTTCAACGCTTTCAACCTACTCAAAATAGTTTCAACATTATGAAGTACGAGTATGCGACGGCATTGAGCTTTATTATTAAAATCCGGTAATTCTCCATTTAAGGATAACTTGTCTTTAATGAGTTGGCGCATTTTCTCAATTGCTTTGTCAAAACCATATGACCTATATAGATTCAACGCCTTGGAAACTGCCCATGTAGTGTCTTTGTATCTATGTTGTTGACGTTGTTGTTTACGGGCATGACTTGATGAGAAATATATCAAATAACTCATATAGTGATAGGATTCGGGGGAATTAGCCAAATCTTTTAATCGCACAAACGTATCACGAACTTTTTCCCATTCGCTTTGCAGTTTATCCTTTTTATAATATAAATAGTCGAAAGAGGTTCGTGCACTGTCTTCATTTGCCCAATAAATAGCAGGATTTACTTGGGCAACAAGATTGAATAGAAAATCAATGCGCGGGTGAGTTGGGTCGCTATCATACGGACATATAGAATACCAGAATTTATCATCCTCCAATGCAATTTCCATTTCACGGAATTGAGATGCGATCAATGCCTTGTCTTTAATCCCTAAAGAGCTTTCTGAAAGCAAGAGTGCCTTTATAAGGTCGGCATTGGTTAATGCTATTTTTCCGGTATTAAGATTTTCGAATGTTTTATGTCTTGCTTCGTAATCAACCTCATACCATAAGAAAAGCAGATCCTTCCCGTTTGGAGTAAACAGTTTCTTTAGGAGTTCTATACATTCCTGGTGTGTGTCAAGCCATTCTTTTATCTCCCTTCTAACACGAGACATATTGTAAATGTCTTGATTGGTTGTGATAATGGAATTGTCTTGAAGATTAGACTCTATAAGAAATTTTGTCAACCCTGAATCTTCATATTCTTCCTCCTTAGAATACCTTTGTTGATATGGCGCAAATTCGATACCCGACCAGCCAAACAACACTCGATGTACCATTAGAAGAGTGGTCAATCGTTGCTGACCATCAAGCACTTCCCAACCATCTCCACTTTTGCATACAGCAAGTGGTTGCATACAATACCTCCTTTTAGGATTACTAGGTTGAGCAAATTCTTGCAAGTCTTCCAATAATTGTCTAGCTTGTGACGGATTCCATTTATAGGTTCTTTGAAGGAAAGGAACTATAAATTTCTGACCTTTTATCTCACCAAACCTCTTTAGGTCTGGGTTGTCCTTATCTATAGAAAACAAAAATTCTTTTAATATCGCCATGTTTCAATCTATGTATTATAATTATTTGATTGTTAGCCTTGAATAACCTTTATTGTATATAATCAATGAAAAAGGTACCAGATTCTCACAGGAGAAGATACCACTAATGGGTTTTCGAAGTTACATAAAATCAGTTTTCCAACACCTTCTCTCTGATTTTTAACCCATTACTGAGTTTCCTTCATTCTAAATGACACTCCACTCCGTCCATGGAAAGCTTTGCATAAGAAAAGGCAAAGCTATCGTATGGGAAATAGAAAAACAATTTTTGAAGATCAATAGGTCATATCATCTATAATTTCTACATCTATCCCTCCAACATTAGCAGAAGTTGTAATAATCCTCCTCTTAAGACCTTCGGTTATTGGCAATAGATGGAAATTATCTGACCTCTCGCTATGAATAGGTATAATACCCACTCGTGGATTTGTCAATTCGCACACCTCTGTCAAACACTCAAGCGATGCATGTCCGCTGGTATGTATACGCTCTATATTATCAAAACGTTTGCAAAACTCTATATACTCCTTGTTTTGATGCCTCTCACTATCTAAATAGCCGCCCCACATAGAATATATCAACACTCTTTCGGAATTGGGAATTTTATTAATCGTAAGAGAAGTAAATCGGGAGTATTTACCATCATATTTATTCACTCTAACCATCATACAAAACCCCTCACGTATCATATCCTCCAATAATGTATTATTTGGGAATACTGATAGATTTTCAAATTTATAAAGATCAGAATAAGATCCTCCGTTTGCAGTAAACAGATCTAATACCCTCTTTTGGTAACGATCACATACGAATAATCTTCCGGTCGGATTCGCCTTATGAAAAGTCGCCAACCTATCCATATCCGTAGAAGAAGCAAGCACAAAAACATATTTATATTGCGCCATTAATTTTTCTACACGCACTTTTAGCTCTCGTTCACTTTCCACTTTCTCATTAGAACGAGACAACATAGTTCCCTCTATAATAAGAAAATCAATCTGCTTAATATACTTCTTCAATGTTGGCACAAGCCCCTTACTAAGATAACCGTGTCCTCGAAGATCACCGGTATGAAGTATCCTCTTTCCCTCTGCCTCAATCAAAAACATATAACTATCGGCAGCCGAGTGACTGACAAAATATGGTGTAACAACAATATTGCCAATTGCAATTTTATCAAGAGGCTGAAATGTTTTTAATCGCTCTACCTTCTTTATATCTTGTTGCAACACCTCTGCCTTTATAGCCATAACCTGCTTAGAAACCTTTCCAATATATTGAGGTATAGAATCCGGCACATTAGGAAAATGTCCTACATGGTCGCCATGATAGTGAGTATAAAAAATTGCATCTATGCCATTACAGAGCTGTGCCACCTCCGATTTTGAATCAAGATAATCATCATTATTACCACTATTATCAGGCAAGTTTTTTCCCAAATCAATCAAAATACGAGTCGTATCTGTTGCAATCTCCGTAATACAACCACCTATCTGATTTATGCCCCGATGAACTGTTATTTTCATAATACCTTCAGGTTTATTTCACCACTCTCTCCTTTTGTGATATAAGTAGCAATATCATATTTGGAGACATATTTGCGAACAATATTATATTTCTCAGCAGCCACCTTGGAAAAGTCACCACCCACAACAAGAGCCGCAGAAATCTTAGTAATTTGAGAAGGAACCTTCCACTGTGGATTAAGCAACCCCAACCTCTGTTTCTGCTTTACCATTTCCAATATCGTATCTCTGAAATCATTACTTATTCGGTCATACTCGATAAAAATATCACAATACATACTTATCTGGAATGGACTTAAATATATTTTCTGAGTATCACCTCCATCTTTTAATTCCATCAATATTAACTCTCCATCTTTGGTAAGAACCATAAAATCACACTCATTACCCAAAATCATCTCATCCAATTTTGAAGGAAAACCTATTTCTGAAGCCATAATATTGGCACCTATTTTCATATATGGTTCTGCGAATCCCTTCAATACCCGCTTCTTTACAACATCTTCATAGAAACCAATAACAGACTCTTTATCTACAATAATAAAATCGTCATCATTCCTACCTAAAATACCATATCTACGAGATATATTATTCTGATAATACCCCTCACGTTTATTATCATAATATCGACTTAACGTATTCTTCCCATAATTCTTACCGGTCTTTGAAGACTTATAATTCTTAATCTTCTCAATCAAAGACTCAAATAATGCTTCTGATGGCGATTCATATAATTGTGGCTCAAGTTCTTTGTAAGCACTATCGGCATCAATCACTATCTTTTTATTTCTCTCAATAATCCTAAATATACGCGAAGTTCCTCTATAAACCGACAGCCATGAACTTTGCAGATTACTCCCTATTTGGAAATCCAAATCATCACGAGATTTAACAAAATCAATAAGCCATTTATATTCGGTTTCCAATAAGTCCTCGATGACGGGAGACATCGTTCTATTGTAGTGCATTTCGGTTGTGGTTTTCATAGACTTAGTATTTATATGTGAAGTTATATTTTTTAGATACTTATAACTTTCTATCAGTTGGACTATTATAAAAACATTAATATTTATTCCTATTTTCTATTATCATCATAGAATTACCATATCGGTAGATTAAGTTCTCAAAGATTTGACTTATAATAATTCTAATATACTTCTCAATAATATAAGATCTGTGCGACGTCTTCTTGTGTTATCATATTTATTTATCTTTCTTAATATAGATGTACAAAAAGTGAATTAGAATAATAGATATATGAGATGTTTATAAAAAAGCGAGGTATTGTAATTATTAAAATTATTCTTTAGATGTTGAAAGAAGTAAAACGTTTAAGTATTATGACCTCTTTTATATAATAAATTCAACATTTATCATATTTTTTCTATATTCATTTTATATACATTTTCCGGATTTAATTTCATTTTGTAGAATTTTATACCTTTATATCGACCTTCACAAATATTCTTTATGGTTATTATATCTTGCTCTTGACATTTATATCCAAAATAAATAGCATCGATATTAGAATTTTCATCCAAACTTATTGAATCAAAATGACCTTCAATATTAGGATTATAAGAAATTAAACGAATTTCTTTTTCATATTTCCATTTAGAATGCTTTGTTGTAAAAGCCAATCTAGAATCTATTGTTTTCATGCACAATTTAATATCGTCACATGTATAATCCATTGACCTAAGATACATATGTGAATTCGATTCATTTTCTTTTTCATTAATAAAATGTTCAGACAATCTATATTTTATACAAAACCCGGTATGTTCTTCTCCATAATGCGACCACATCAAAGTATCCTTATAATTACATTTAGAAAAAGATCTAATTCTAAAATAGTCAAAAGATTTCGAATAAGTTTCAATATGTTGCACCCGTTCACATAAAGACTTTAAATTCTGCGAATTTGCCCATAATAAAAAAATACTATCAAAAGGATCGTTCATCTTGATAGGATGGCTGACGGTGATAGTTCTATTTAATAAATCGGCGTATGCATATTTCGTTATATTTCTAAAAGAGAATAAAGAAATTTCTTTTTTAAATTCTGATTTCAACAAAAGATTAGTATAATGATATTTTTTAAACCAATACAAAGCGCGATCCTCATAACCTATAAATGCATAAATTTCACCGGCTAAAAAATAAAATTCATTTCTTTTTTCTTTCCAATAATGATATTCAGCATTTCCAATTGAATCAATTATACTTAACTTCTTCAATTTTAAATCTCTTAATTCAGCTTTTTCAATATTTAAAACAACACTATCAATGGTTTTCTTAATATCATTTGAAGAAGTGGCAATAACTTTTTCATACATATGCTTAGCAAAAAGATAATATCTTAAAAAATTATCATTTGTTAAATCTTTTATTTGTGACCATAAATCTTTATCTGTTATCAAATTTGTATCATATTTTTTATATGCATTATAAAGTTTAACATCTGGATTAAAATTTAAACCATCATTATTTGATGATATATCATTTGTATTATCATTATTGATTTTCATAATAATAGAATATTATTCAAACTTCATTTCTCTAAAGATATTTTCTAATTAAAATATTCAATATAATTTATTAAATGCCTCTCTGAATTGTGATTCATATTGTTTATAAATACTTCATATTTGATGTTATTTTCGATTAATCTTTTTTTAAAATCCATCTATATATAATATGGTTCTTTTTTATCCCTCTTTCTTTTAATTCATCTACTATCTTTTTTTTAATCTATATTTCCATTTTCTCCATAAATAAAATTTACTTTCTGTAAATCTGATAGATTGATTCCGATTTCATCAAAACTAGCAATATCTTTTATGTCTATGTTTGTTATCATCAAATCTGTATTAGATTATAAATTTACCTACGACTTTATAATAATATAATCAAAGGCTGCTGTCCTATTCACATCATCATGAGCAATAATTACATATTTCCAAGGTTTTCCTCCATATTCCGCTGTATATTCAGATGCATACTCACAATATTTTTCTGCTGCTTCTTTTTTAGCTGAAACATCTTTACTATCAATATCTTTTTGCGCTTTAGTCTCAACCAAATAAATAACATCTGCTGTTTCGACTACAAAATCAGGTTCATAACGCTTAGAGTTATTATCCCAGTATATACGGAATTGATTTTGTGCGGGACGTAACCATCTTAATACATTTCTGTCATTTTCTAATATATAAGCAAAATCCTGTTCGGTTTTACTATCGAATTTGTATTCAAAATGACATGCCTTTTCGAAGCCTCTGAATATATATTTTCTAACTAATGACGGAGGATTGATTATATCCCTATAATCACGATAACCATATGAAATAATTTCAGTAAGATTTGGAGTAAGTATTTCTATAAAAGGTAAAACTTTAGGTTTAATATAATCGACAGAGGTCAATGAAAAATGTTCTCTCATTTGACGATAAATACGATCAGCTATTACTCCTTTATATTGATGAACTGCTTGTGGAATTGCAGTTTTATCGGAGTTATAACTCTCTATAGCAATGTAAGCCTGATTAGCAAGATGATATAATAACTCAGAGTTATTATCATAATCTATATCATCATAATTCATCATTTGCACCACAATCTCCTGTATCGGATTTCCATAAATACCACTTGACTTAGCCTGTAATATCTCTACTTCGCTTTGATCAACAAGATTAATGCGCATAATCTCTTGCTGCAAGGCCGGTATTGAAAATCCTTCTTTTGTATTCAAATCAAACCAATCAAAGTTTGCTTCAACTTGTTGTTGTTGAATTATCATTCGTGGAATCTCTATAATATTATTTCTATACTCCACTATCATTAATTCTGCTACTGTATTTAAATGCGTAATCTTATCTTCGACTTCCTGGTCATAAAATAGATTATTATCATTGGTAGACCTAATTACCTTTTCAGCTTCTTTTACTATTTGAGTCATGACCTCCGGCTTAGTAAGATCCTCTTTACTTTTAACACCGGAAAAAGAATTGAATTGAGGAATCACATTTAAAATAGCTTTTTTTGCATCTAAAGAAGTTTGAGCCTGTTTTCGCTGATATTCATTTTCAAGAGCCTTTATTTTTTCTTGCTCTTTCTCTAACTTTTTTTCGATAGTAGTTTTGGCAGAAATAACAACAGATCTTTCTTTGGTATCGTCTTCATCTAATTCCACAAAACTAAATTTACTAAGAAGGGATTTCGGATCTTTTGCTTTAGCCAATACCGCTTCAAAATTTTCATGAGCAATGATAGTGAGTTTATCCACCTCTTTGTTTCCTGTTCGTTTTCCACCGTAAGGCAAACGAAGTCCCCTGCCAATCGTTTGTTCAATCAATACCATTGCATCGGCTGCACGTAAAGGGACAATAGTATATAAATTGGTTACATCCCATCCCTCCTTTAGCATATTTACATGAACCACAATTTCAATCTCATTTTCAGGGTTTTCTAATGAAATAAATTGTTTATCTATATCTTCATCTTTTTTAGTTGAACTATCTATTTGTAAAACTTTGCCTTTATATCTACCCGAAAAAAGTTCATTTTCGATCAATTCTACCGTTTCCATCGCATGCTGGATATTTCTACAAGCGACCAATATAAAAGGTTTTATAATCTGCACCTCATTATTACAGGCATAAAGTTCAAGCTCTACTTTAGTTATCTCATGCACACTAATTGCATCCTCCAGTTTCAAAACATCCAACTCTTTGTCTGTTAATGTTCCCCGTTCTAAGTTCTTACGTTTTGCTACGGTAGGATTTTTCACATATTTACCATCTGCTAAAGCCTGTGCAAGATTATATTCAAAAACAATATTCTTAAAGGCTTTTCCTTTCTCGTCAATAGGAGTAGCTGTAAGCTCGATACCCAAAATAGGTCTTAACTCATTAATCGCTTTCTTGGACGCATCGGCATGATAACGATGTGCTTCATCCATAAGAATCACTAAATCGTCTAATCCGGCCAAATAATCGTAGTATGACTGTCCTAAACATTCTGCTAAACGCTTCATCTTTGGTGTACCACCTTTTCCTCCTTTATTATCCGAATTGAATTTTGCTATATTAAATATATTTATTTGAATCTCTGTGTCAGAAAACAAACCCCGAGCCTGATCATAGTTTTCTCCGGTTATAACAACCGGTCGATTGTGTACAAATTCTGTTAGACCTTTAAATGCGTATTTTGAATAGGATATATCATTAAAATCCCTGATTAATTTCTCATAAAGAGTTAAATTCGGAGCTAATACAAAGAAATGACGTATCCCTTTTTTTAAATATAAATAAGCAATACAAGCAGCCATCAAACGAGTTTTTCCTATTCCTGTAGCAATAGAAAATGCTATCGATGGAAAATCTCGTTCGAAATTGGTACAGGTCGGAAAAAGTTCGTTCACTGCTGTTAATTCTTTTATTAGAAACTGCTCTACAGCATTTTCTTTATATTGTTTTTCCAGCTTAAGTTTATCAGTAATTTGTACAACAACGTCTAATGCCGCGCATAAAGGTTCACGCATAGAAAGTCGTTGTTTTATATTATTTGCTATGTTATTCATAATCTTTTTGATTCAATATTTGTTTTTATAGATACAAAGAGATATCTTTGCGCCATCTCATCGACCATGCGTTGTAAGGAGGAACGAGTCCGTTTAGTTCTAAAGCTAAGCGGATTTTGCTTTTATATATGCCTCATACTCTTTAATTAGTTTCTTTTTACGAGCTTTATCGCTTATCAGATATGCTGTCCATGGCAATAAATAATCTTTCCCTTTTCGTAGAATTACCAAGTAATTTTCGTTTTCATGGAAAATCAGAATATTATGCTTATTTCCTCTTTTGTTTTCCCATACTTTCAGGTAAGGATGTGTTGATTCATTAATCATTGGTGCTGGCCATTGTATTCTTTCCAGTCTGCGTAAATCAGGATTACGATTTTCTTCATTTTCACCTTCAGATGTCATATGCCAAAAAGTAGCTTCCTTATCTTCACTAATAGGGAACTTCTTTAGACCGAGCCTAATACCTCTGAAAACAGGTTTAGAGTCAATAAAATCTCGTTTAAACAATGCATAAACTGCTTCTAAATATTGTTTAAAATTCCCATTAAAATCGGTCAACTCAATGAGGTCGGGTAATTCAAAATAACTATTTTCTTCCATATCCCGGTTTCCAGATAAATACGTTAAATTTATTTTCTCGGTAAAGTGTACTTGTCCTTAATGTATATCCCGTTCTCTTTCGTATATTTTCTATTAACTGAAGTTTTGCTTCGCTTGTTGTAAGTTCTCTATGAAGATAGGATATAGCACCAATAAAGAGATCTGCTAAAGCAACAAGCTCTACATGTTTAGATTCAACTTGCTGTACTCGCTTAATGATGCTTTTATCAAAATCATACTGACTATGGCAAAGCACATCATGAAGTTTTTCTACTTTATGCTGACCTTGCGTATCCTTTATATCAATATATATATTATAAGCATTTTGTGGCTCAAGAATAGTTTTAAGCATATCGAAATACATCTTATAATAAAACTCATCATGAGTCTGCCCATAAAGATCATGACGAAGTTCCTCTTTATTGGGGATTACAAGAACCCGAAAATGCAGATCATCATTGTCGAAAAAATAATTAACAATATCGTTATAGAAATCTATCTTTGACATCGATACTTTATTCCATTTCAATTCAAAATCAGATTTTAATCCATGCTTAATTTTAATCTCTCTTAAAGCCTGAAATATTGACTTACGTTTGTTATCGGGGCACCAAATAGCCCCGATGGTCATTGCTTTTTGTCGGTCATTCTCTAAATGACAACTTTCATCACAATATATATCATAAAGTTGTTGCATAAGCTATATATTTTTAGTCGAATAAACCTCTTTGTTCATTGGTCACACCTGTTCCAGATTCCGGAATATTTTGCCCTGTTTCATCATATTCTTCTTCTTCAATATTATCAATGGCAGGCATATCAATAATATTCAAAGAGTAATCGTCTTTCCCAAACTCACAACGTCCCAATAAGATATGTGGAATCTTTTTTATTGTGATATTCTCAAATCTGTTTTTACACTCTTTCTGACATGCCGAACAACAAATCAATAATGATTCTCCATCTCCCATTTGATCATGTAGGGCTTCAAGCATCTCTAATGTGATAAATTGAGTAGTGGTATAAATATAATCCTGTTCGGTGCTTTGTCCCTGCTTCCAATAAATTTCACTATCCGGCTGATAGGTATAACCTTCTTGTTTTGCCATAGCCGCAGCCAGCATATCAGCATTATATTCTTTATTTATTACTAAATTGCCGAATTTATCCTCCTTTAATAAGCTTGGTGCAAGTGTATAAAATTTGAATCCACCACCACCGTTCCAGTTTTGAGCTTTACTAATACCCCCTTTGTCTGTTCCTTCTACTACCTGTTTCATTCGTGGATAGCAATGAGTTTTGGCATGTTCGCCTAGTTCAATTCCAATCCAACGGCGACCCATCTTTTGAGCTACAGCTGCTGTTGTGCCTGATCCTAAAAAGCTGTCTAGGACAAGATCTCCTTGATTAGTTGCTAATGTAAGAACTCGCTCTATTAAGCGTTCTGGTTTTGGAGTATCAAACACTGTATCAAAATTCAATGCTTTAATTTCAGCATTAGCCTCTCGTGTAGTTCCCGTTTCTTCTGCAAACCAAATAGTCTCTGGAACTCGTCCATTTTGATCTTTTAAATAAATCTTACGAATTATACGATCTTCATTATTAGAAAATATTATTTTCCCTTCCGATAATTCTTTCTCAAAAGTTTCAAAACTAAATCGCCATCCTTTTTCAGGATGTTTAATAATTTTACCAGATGGAGTCTTAATATCATACATAAGATTCTTGCGAACTAAGCTATTTCTCACGTCTCCACTTCTCCAAGGACCTTTAGGATCATTATCGGGATTTGAATAATTTTTATTATGTTTATCTGTTCTTTCCAAAGAATTTAATATAAAGGTTTCAGTTTTTCTATAACAAAAAGTATAATTATGATGTAGTGAAAATTTACCGGGATATCCTTTACTTTGCAAACTATGTTGCCAAATGGTTGTAGCGACAAAATTGTTTCTTCCAAATATTTCATCACAAATAATTTTGAAATAATGAGCTTCACAATCATCCAAAGTTATCCATAGAGATCCATCCGCAGAAAGAAGTTTATGCAGAATCTTAAGTCTTTCACTCATTAAAGATAACCAAATTGAGTGTTCTATGCCATCGTCATAATGCTCGAAAGCATTACCGGTATTATATGGTGGATCTATATAGATACATTTCACCTTTCCCGAATATTCCTGTTCAAGCGCTTTTAATGCAAGTAGATTATCTCCATGAATCAACATATTTTCTGTCGTTGATTCTCCATAACTAAATTCAGGATTTTCAATTAAAATACGGGGTTCAAGTTTAGTTTCCTTCCCTTTACCAATCCAGGTAAGTTCTAATTTCTGTAAATTATTTTGAGTCATATATCATTCATTAATTTTTTGTACCAGTAGATCAATCCAACTTTTAAACCTTGGACAACGTTGCATAATTGTTGTCATACCAACTTCTAAAGCGATTAGATTACCTTCAAGAGCTTTATCATAATCTGATTTGATTTTTATTAGCCTTTTTGAAGGTGCGGTTTCAGGAGATGAATTAATCTCTTCAGGATTATCATAATCAGTTACTATTATATTTGTTTGTTCTGCATGTTCAGGTATAAAATAATTTTCAAATCCAATATTTGATGAAAACAATAAAGCTTCAAATTCATGTAATTGTATATAAGGAATGAAACGACGATCTTTAATATCAATATCTATAGCAGCTTCCAATTGAGCTACCTGATCTAAATGCACTCCTTTAGCCATTATTTCTTTATATTTAGGAACAGAAGTCGGAATACGAAAAAAATCTACAAACATTGAGACAATAAGATCATTTGATCTTGAACTTAGAGTTCTTGTTATATCATTTTTTAGATGTTGATAATTACTAAAACCGCCTCTTCCATTTGAACTTGTTCTGATAAGAATGGGAGTTACATAAATAGTTGGATTGATTGACAATAAAAAAGGTTTTATTAGTTCTTTTACAAACTCTTGTTCAGTTTGCCCTTCTACTATAATTTCTACTCTTTTCATGGTTGTCCTCCTATAATATTCTTCTCCCAAATCTGACCAAGACTATAATCGTCTTTCCAAGCTGTTAACTCTTGTTCATCTAATCTTCTAAAAACAGATTGCTTATTCTCTCTATCAACAACCACAATATCCTCAGCATCAAAATAATCTATCAAATTAGAAGATTGTGTAGATATTATTATTTGACTCTTTAGAGATGCTCGTTTAATCATTGATGCTAATTTTTCTATAGCTGCAGGATGGAGACCAAGTTCCGGTTCATCAATAATGATGACTTCAGGAGTATCCGGCTGAAGCAAAAGTGTTGTTAATGCAATAAAGCGAATTGTACCATCCGAAAAATTATATCCGTTTAAATACATATCAGAATCTTTCTCTTTCCATTCCAACTCTATTATTGTATCATCAAATCTATCGGGGTGAAGATTGAAACTTTGAAAATATGGTGCTATTGATCTAATTACACCCTCTATCAATTTAAACGCATGCGGATATTTTTCTTTTAATAGATATAAATAAGCAGCAAGATTAGAGCCATCTTGACGCAAAAATGTATTATCCCCAATCTTACACTCCCTTCTTAATGGAGAATTTGCACTTGTATCATGAAAATGGTAAGTCGTAAAACTTGTTAAGTAATTTTTCAAATAACCGGCTCTCCATGTTTTATTATCAATAATCATAGATTCTTCTTCATTACTATCCCATAATGTTCTATTCCATAACGAGTAATCTTTATTTCCCTCATGTTTATTATTGAAATAATCGCCGGTATATTCAATATATCCTTTCCTATTTTGCATAGGACGTATTTCGAAAAAGAAAGCATTATTGTTATTAAAATCAATCAAGCCATAACAAGATTCAGAAGAATTTCTGCCAAAATATAAAATGTTATCAATACCTTGACTCATCGTAAAAGCTCCAAATCTTTGGTTATATATCTCCTGAATCATTTTGAAGAAAGAAATCAAATTAGATTTTCCTGCACCATTAGAGCCTATTAAAATATTAATTCTTCTCATAGGCAGAATAAGCTCCCTTATAGATTTATAATTCTTAATCTTAATTAATTCTATCATATTGAATTTATTTTATTGTCCATTTAATTGTAAACAGCTCTTCCTGATGTAAATGTTGAGCCAGCATTTTTTCAATTTCAGAAAGAAGCTTCTCTTTTTTTTCATCAACAGCATCTTGCGCTTCAAAAAACATCTGTCGTTTTTCACTCCGTTTTCGTTCAAGATCTTTAATCTCTCGTTGCTGTTTTACTTTAACCTCTAATTTTACTTGTTTCTTTGCTTCCGACTTACGTAATCTGATTTCTGCATCCAAATCGGTAATTTCTTTTTCCAGACTTAGCTTCATATCCTCAGCCCACTTATCAAGTTTCTCCATTTCATCATCAAAAAACTCGCGATTTCGGTAAGCATTTTCCTGTAGGAGGGCTTCTTTTTGATGTTCTAATTGCTCAAGGCAACAGGATACATCTTCTTCGGAAATAGAGACTTCAGCACCCACTTGTGCAGAAAGAGAAAATAATCTTTCAGCAACATCGGGTTCAATAACAGTTCCATCTTCTGCCAGACATGCTATTAAAAGATAATCTTCATGTTCAAATGACTCTACAGTAAGTTTATTTACTTGTAACCATCCTGAATTACCAATATATGGTTCTAGCAAAGATACTTTAGTTGGTGTTGCGGAATAATCAAAAATGACCTCTTTAAGAGGCGTATCACATTCTTTCGTTTTATCTAAAATATATTGTGCCAAAGGGTCTCCTATACGATAAATTGTTGCATGTTCGGGGATTAATGAAGAACTTTTTTTTTCGCCCTCTTTTGGTATTATCATTGCATATTCTCCCGTATGGATATGCGATGACAATTGATTAGGAGGAAGTATAAATGAATAAGTTTCATTATTGAACAATGCTTTTGAATCAAGATAAAATTTGGTCAAACTCCATAATCGTTTCTCAAAGAGTGAAATATTACCAATGCTTGTGATCATGTTTGTTCGTAATTTCTCATGAACAACTTCATCGAAATTCTCAGTCAGAATTGAACGAGCATTTAACATCTTGTCTGATATTTCTCCTTGAAGCTCTGATTGTAAATTATCAAATGCGATTGATATCTCATCACTTGTTCGACATTCATCATAAATTTGAGCAATACGTTTTTCGAAATCTATACCATTACCAATACTGCCCAATACCTCATCACTTACTCCAAAAACACCATCAAAGAGCTTGAATTTCTCATCTAAGAGTTCATAGACCCGAATATCTGCGGCATTTGATTTATTCAAAAAGTTTACAACTACAACATCATGTTTTTGCCCATAACGATGACATCTTCCAATACGTTGTTCAATGCGTTGCGGATTCCATGGCATATCATAATTAATAACAAGAGAGCAGAATTGAAGATTAATACCTTCTGAGGCTGCTTCTGTGGCAATCATTATGGTTGCTTCATCACGGAAATACTCTACAATCGCAGCTCTTTTATCGGCTGTTGGAGAACCTGTAATCTTGTTGCTTCCGTGATGTTTCTTTAACCAACTTTCATAGATCTTTTTTGATTGTGTATCTGTATTTGTACCATTAAATAGCACCACCTTTCCTTTGAATCCACGTTTCTCCAACAATTCATATAGAAAAGTTTGTGTGCGTTTACTTTCTGTAAAAAGAAGCGCTTTTTTATTTGCACCTAATCGTTGCAATTCTGCAAACCCTTTTTCTAATGCTATAAATAGATGTTCGGCCTTACTGTTTTTCTTTATAACAGCTGATAGATCACGGAATTGCTCCAAATCTGTTATCTCGTTTTTTACTAACTCTATATCATTCGGACTTAATATTAACATCTCTTCGCCATCGTCCACCTCATCATCTTCTTCATCAAACCATTCTTCCGAATCATTATCTTTACCTTCAAAATCAAGAGAAAAACAATTTGATCCCATTTCCGTATTGGCCTGTAATAATGCATTCAATCTATCAATCAAACCACAAAATGTACCATGAATTGCATATGTAGAGGATGCGAGCAATTTTCGGAGAATAAGAGTCATCAATTGACGCTGGCTTCGGGGTAATGCAAATAATTTAGGCCTTTGCAAATATTCCGTAACTCGTTCATATAACTCTTGTTCTTCTTTTGTAGGAAAGAACTCTTCTCGTATGGCAATTCTTTTGGTATATTTGATATATTCTAAAACTTGCCTACGTAAAGTACGTTTACAAACAGGTTGTAATCGATCACGAAGCATTCGATAATCATTATCATTGAGTTGTTTCCCAAATTGGCCTTTAAAGCTTTTTAAATCGCCAAAAATAAAATCGTCAATTATAGATACTAATCCATATAATTCCAGTATAGAGTTCTGTAAAGGAGTCGCTGTTAATAATACTTTTTTTCGATTCTCTATAGCACTCTTAATTGTATTGGCAATTTTATTCTGTGGTTTATATACATTACGTAAACGATGTGCTTCATCAATAATAACCAAATCCCATTCTGTTTTGCGAAGATATGCTGCTTTTGCTTTTGAAAATTGAAACGAACAAATAACTATTGTTTCTTGATTAAAAGGATTGAAATTACCTGAATTGATTTGTTCTTCGAAACTCTTTTTTTCCATAATTACAGATGGTAAAAAGAACTTTTCCTGAAGTTCACTTGACCATTGTTTTCTCAGATTAGCGGGAGTAATAATCAGGAGCTTACGTTTGTGTTCCGCCCATTGCTGTGACAGTATTATGCCTGCCTCAATTGTTTTACCAAGTCCAACTTCATCTGCCAGTATTGCTCCATGTGATAAAGGTGATTTAAAAGCAAATAAAGCAGCTTCAACCTGATGCGGAGTCAGGTCTACTTGAGCATCATGTAAAGAAGCAGTTAGTTTACCTAAATCATTAGCAGGTAATTTCCTGGTCAAATAATGAGCGAAGTATTTTGCGTGATATGGTGTTATTATTTTCATTTATTATTTTTCATCTATAATTTTTTTACAATAGATTATTTTAAGTAACATCTAACAATTATGAATAATATTTCAATTTTGTATTTAAATAAAAAACAAAATAATAAAGGAATATTATAGTCTTCCAGTATTTAGAAATATCAAAGTTAATATAACACCTATATCTAAAATCTTTCTTTAAGCACTATTCAGAACGTATGATTTTATCCAATCTATCAAATAACAAATTTAAGAAAAATATATTGCATCATAAAGTGAATTAGTTATTCCTCTTTATCCAATAAATGCATTTATTTCTATTATATCATATTAGCATCATCTTTTTTGAATTCTTCATACTAATAATCTTATTTTATAATATTACCCTTTTTCCAACTCCCCCAACCCTTTTCCCCACCCCAAATTACCACCACACACCATCCCAGCTATGACCACAACACTCCATAACTATGGTCAAGTCGTTCATCAGCTAATGAACGACTTGGCCATAGCTACTTTGCGTGTTGGTCATAGCATTGGTGTTTCCGGCCATAGCAAGTTTCAAAAAAAAGACCTTTAGGAGATAAGAAAAGGCTAAAGGGGAATAAAAAAGAGTATAGGGAAATTAAAAAGGGATTGGGAGAAACTATTAAAGCCTATGGGATAATAAAAAAAGGATATGGAAGAGTTAAAAGAAACTCAAAAGAGAAATAAAAATCCCCCACAAGATATTTCTAAATAGTTTTTATTACCTTTAAAATAAAACCAACTATGGAAACTGCCCGGATTGATTCTATTTATAACTCTCAAAGAGTTTTCTTTAATAACCGAAATTGCGCCGATCCCCGTTTTCGAAAGGAGCAGCTTAAGAGGTTGCTTGAGGCTATCAATAAGCATAAGGATGAGATATACGATGCTTTAAAGAGTGATCTGAATAAGTCTTATAATGAGAGCTTTATCGCCGAAGTGGGATTTGTGATCAGTGAGCTTAATCATGCTATTAAGAAGATTGATGAGTGGGTGAAGCCGAAAAAAGTGAGGGATACGCTTTTTTCGTTCCCCTCGAAGAGTCATATCATTGCCGAGCCTTACGGGTTGACTCTTATTATCGCTCCGTGGAATTATCCTTTTCAGCTTATCATCTCTCCTCTTATCGGTGCAATGGCTGCCGGCAATTGCGTGATTCTGAAGCCTTCACCCGAGGCTCCGAATGTTTCCGCTGTTATCAATAAGATGATCTCAGAGTGTTTCACGGTCGATTATATCGCCGTTATCGAGGGTGGTCACGATATTAATCAGTATATCTTAAAGAAGCGTTTCGATTATATTTTCTTTACCGGTAGTCCATCTTTCGGTAAATATGTGATGCAACAGGCGGCTGAGAATCTTACTCCCGTTACTCTCGAACTTGGCGGAAAGAGTCCTTGTATCGTTGATGATGATGCCGTGGTTGATCTTGCTGCAAAGAGGATTGTCTGGGGGAAATTTCTTAACGCGGGGCAAACTTGTATCGCTCCCGATTATATTTTGGTGAACAGACGTATTAAGGAGAGGCTTATTGAGAGGCTAATTTTCTGGATTAAAGATTTTTATGGCGATGATATTACGGAGTGTGAGTTTTATCCAAAAATAATAACAGATGCGGCTTTCGACAGACTGATCTCTCTTCTTTCCTCTTCGGGAAAGATTGTTTTCGGTGGCGAGCATGATAGGATAAGTCGTTTTTTTCACCCTACAATTATCGACTCACCTTCAAAAAGTGATCCCCTGATGATGCAGGAGATTTTCGGTCCGATAATCCCGATCCTTCCTTTCGACAATATCGATGAGTGTATCGAGTATATAAATAGTAATGAAAAGCCGTTGGCGCTTTATTATTTTGGCAATGATAAAGGTGCCGATTATGTAGTATCGCACACTTCTTCAGGTGGTGTTTGCATCAACGATACCCTAATGCATCTTGTTAATACCAATCTTCCTTTTGGCGGAGTTGGTCACAGCGGTATGGGTGCCTATCATTCAAAGGCTACTTTCGACACTTTTTCCCATATGAAGAGCGTACTTAAAAAGGGGCTTAAGATGGATTTCTCTTTCAGATATGCTCCTTTCGATCTTCCGGGTTTTATAAAAAAATTGCTTGAGAAATGATTATGATATAATAGTCTTAGTATTTAGCGAAACTATTTTTACATTTACAGCCGCATTTTAATATATAAAGTATGACAACCAAACCTACAACCAAACATGACCTGGCGATTGAGTTATTAGATTATCTGAATAATAGTCCGGTCAATTTTCTTGCTGTTGCCAATCTCAAAAAGACTTTAGATGAAAACGGGTTCTCAGAACTTAAAATAAAAGATAAATGGGCCATTGAGCCTAACGGGAGATATTATGTTATCCAAAACGGTTCGGCGATTTTCGCTTTCATCGTTGGTGAGGATATCGCTAAAAACGGGTTCAAACTTATTTGCGCTCACTCCGATTCTCCTGGTTTCAGAGTTAAACCGAACCCCGAAATGGTAGCCGAGGGTGGTGTTCTAAAACTTAACACTGAGGTTTATGGTGGTCCGATCCTTTATACATGGTTCGATCGCCCTCTTTCGCTTGCCGGACGTGTGATACTAAAAGGGGATAATCCTCTTTTTCCAAAACAGGTTAATGTTGATCTCAAACGTCCTTTGCTTCTTATCCCTCATCTTGCAATTCATATGAATCGTTCTGTAAACGATGGCAATCCTCTTAGCAAACAAAAGGATATGCTTCCCGTTATGGGCTTTATTTCTGACGAGCTTCAAAAGGGCAATCATCTTATCAATGAGCTTACTTCTCTTCTTAATGTGGATAAGGAGGATATACTTGATTTCGATCTTTATCTTTATGATTGTCACCCGGGTACACTTGTTGGCTTAAACAATGAGTTTATATCTTGCGGACGTCTTGACGATCTTGCAATGGTGCATGCCGGGACTCGCGCTTTACTTGATTCTTCTGATAGTAAGTCGACAAAAATACTTGGTGTATTCGATAATGAAGAGACAGGTAGCGGCACAAAACAGGGCGCGGCTTCTCCCGTTCTAAGACATATAATGGAGCGTATCGTTTTGTCAACAGGTGGTTCGACGGAGGATTTTTATCGTTCTATCGCAACATCTTTTATGATCTCTGCCGATATGGCACACGCTTTACATCCTAATTATCCAGAGAAACATGATCCGACCAACCGTCCTGTGATGGGGAAAGGTCCGGTGATTAAGATTCATGCAAATCAGAAGTATCTGACTGATGCCGACTCGGCTGCGGTTTTTAAACAGATTTGCCGTCTGGCTGATGTTCCTTTTCAGGAGTTTGTCAATCATTCGGATGCCGTGGGCGGTTCGACTCTTGGGAATATTCTTACTTCTCAGATCGAACTTCGTGGCGTGGATATGGGTAATCCGATGTGGGGAATGCATTCGGTGGCTGAAACTGCTTGTGTTGACGATCATTTTTACGCAACAAAAGCTTTTACACAGTTTTTTAGCTTATAATTCTTCACGGTCCGGTTCCCCCCAAACAAAGTCTTTATAGAAAAAGGCGGCAACCAATACCACTATTATTCCGATTATTCCGGATACATAAAAAGAAAATTTTAGGGTGACATCGTTAAATAGCAGAGATATACCTTTCACAATGAACGGTGTCACCCAAATTGTGAAGAATGATACCGACATTATGTAACTGAATACTTTGACTTTCTTTCCCTGTATGCAGATATGCGATGTCTTGTCCCATATCATCGGTTCAATTATTCCTCCCGTTATTCCACCAAGTATAACAGCAATGATTATTGCAATACGATGCTCAATAAAGTATGGTATTATAAAAAGTGCCGCGGTATTTAGCAGAAAACTTATCCATACGACATTCTTTTTCATTAGCCTAACCATCTGAACAAGAAAGAAATCCACTATCGACTGTACAAAAAAGAAAAGTGCAATGCTTAGTGCAGCGAATCTTTCGTCGTAGCCGTTTTTAATCAATAAAAAAGGTAATAAAAGCGGAATTATAAATTGAATATAACATAACAGAAAATATTGCACTATAAGTGATATGAGCATCTTTATCGAATATCCGCATTTATCGATTTTGAAGTTGAATTTATATGCTCCGTATTCCGGACCGTTCATATTTACCAACGGCTTATATCTTTTTATCAAAAAGGAGAAAACAAGCGGTATGACTGCGATAAAATATACCAGAAAAGGAGCTTTCCAACTAAATGCCGAATAAAGAACACCTGTCATATATAGACAGAATACTTGCGATGCATCGGCAATGGCTGCACAAATTCCCATCTGTCGCTGCCTCTCAAGACCATAATATACCTCAGCCGGAAGTGCGTTGGCAAGTGGTATCACAAGTCCTATGCCGGCTCCAAGACAGATACTTATTATCAGAAGATGAATATAGCTCGATGCAAACTGATAGAATAATGCGCTTGCAATGAAGATCACAAGACCTACACGTATCATCTGTATTCGGTTGCTTATATTCACTATAAATCCCGACAATAGTACAAAGGGTATTATTATCATATTGGGAAGTGAGGTAAGCAGTTCGATATCGGTCCTGTTAATGTCGGCGAAATGCTTTTTTAGTTCAGGTAATATTGGTGTTATTGCCATCCCGGCTATTGAAGTCACAAGAAATATGCTCCAGATAGCCAGTTGTTTCTTCAATGGCAGCTTCACCCTTTTATGAGTTATATTCATTTTAGATTATTATAACTCTAAAACAATATCTATTCTCTTTTGTTTCGTATAATCCCTAATCCGGGCAGTTCATTTAGTGTAATCTTACCATCAACAAGATTAAGTCCCGTATAAAAATCGTTTTTTATCAAAAGTGCTCCATCAAGATCGGCATAATCGGCACGGGCTGCAATCGCCGCGGCTGCACTTATGGCGCACGATGTTTCGGTCATACATCCGATCATCACTTTCATATCGTAAAGTCTTGCATAATCAATCATCTTAAGTGCTTCATGAATACCGGTCGATTTCATAAGTTTTATGTTTATGCCGTGATATAGATGTTCTATCCCTTTAAGATCGGCAAATCTCTTTATCGATTCATCGGCAATCAGCGGAAGCGGACTCCTCTCTTTTAGCCATGCAATATCGTCGATATTCTCCTTTGGCATGGGCTGTTCGATCATCACTACACCAAGTTCCTTCAGTGCAAATATCAGATCAAGTGCAATCTCTTTATCTTTCCAGCCCTGATTGGCATCGGTAGTAAGAGGTAGATCGGTTACACTTCTTATGCAGCGTATGTTTTCAAGATCATTGTCGGTCCCAACTTTCACTTTAAGTACCCGGAAACGATTGCCCGCTTCAATTGTCTTCTCTCTCATCACCTCGGGGGTATCAATCCCAATGGTATAACTTGTAGGGGGAATAAGCAAGGGGTCTTTTCCAAGTAGTTTGTAAAGGGGTATGTTCAGGAGTTTGCCCTGAAGATCATGAAGCGCGATATCTACCGCTGCTTTTGCCGCATTATTGCCAGGTGCTATCGCATCGATCTCTCTTAGAATATCCTCTGTTTTAAAGGGATCGGCAAATAGTGATACCGGAATTTTGGAAAGAAAACCACAAACGGAGTCTGTTGTTTCACCCAAATAAGGGGGCATAGATGCCTCGCCATATCCTATGAAATTGTCGTATTGTAGTTCAACTCTTACAGTCGGTGTTGAAGTGCGAGAAAATCCCGAAACAGTGAATACATGCGCCAGTTCAAGATTATATGGATAGTATCTTAGGGTGATATTTTTCATTTTTGATATTTTTTTTAATTTCAAATATAATATCTTACTATTAAAATGGTCCCGGAATTGTTTTTTTATTTATTCAAGGGAACTTTTTACCATTAAAGCTGCAAATCTCTTTGTATATTTGTATCATGATTTAAACCGGAATACCACACGTTTTATATCTTTTTTTGATTTTAATCATTCACATCTAACATTATAATGATCTCTTATTTCGCTTCATTAAACGTAATACAGATAATTCTCTTTTTTCTATTGCTGATTTCTGTTATTACCACTTTTATATATTATTTGATAATTTATGTTCAACCTTTAAAGTTGATCTATGATAAAAGACATGGTATAGGTAACTATAACAAAGAATTACCCGGTGTCTCAGTTATTATATATGCTAAAAACTGTTCCAATTATCTTCGCGAAAATCTACCGGTTATCCTTTCTCAGGATTATCCGGATTTCGAAGTGATTGTGGTCAACGATGCTTCCTGGGATGATACTGAGGATCTTTTATCGGAGATGACTAATAAATATGATAATCTTTATCATACCTTCCTTAATGAACAGGCCAGAAATCTAAGTCGCAAAAAACTCTCTTTGACTCTTGGTATTAAAGCCGCTAAAAATGATATTGTGCTTTTTACAGAGGCTAATTGTATCCCACGTTCAAATAAATGGATAGCTAATATGGCGCGTAATTTTACCGACCGTACAGATATCGTGGTGGGTTATACTCGTATTGATGATACAGGAAAGTTGGGGAACAGACTGATTGATTGCGATATGCTTTATAAGGCTTTGAGAACTTTCGGTTATTCTCTTAAATATCGTCCTTATACTGCCGAGGGTACTAATCTGGCTTACAGAAAGTCGGTATTCTTTAAAAATAAAGGGTTCTCAAAATATATGAATCTTCATTTGGGTGAGGATGATCTTTTTGTGAATCAGGTGGCTACAAGAAAAAATACGAAGATTGAGTTATCGCCCGATTCTTTTATTACCGCTAAAACCGATAGTAAGAAGTTTGCCTGGTTTATCAAGAATTTCAATCGTGCATTTACCTCCGGGTTCTACGGTTATGAGACTAAGCTAACGTTTGGTGTGGAGAGTTTGAATCGTTATATACAACTTGCTTTATTTGTGTGTTGCTTTATTATGTTGCCTCACTCCGCTCCTACATTTATTATCATTTCCGTTTTATTGTGTATTAAACTTACTTTCCAAATCCTTTTCTGGGCATCTGTTTGTAAGAACTTTAATTATAAAAAGATTATGTTTGAGGTTCCCTTTTATGAGCTGTTGACTCCCGTAATCAATTGCTTGTTTAAGGCTTACTCTTTGGTTAGAAGAAAGAAACATTATACATGGAATTTAAAAAAATAAATATTCGTCGAAAGTGAGTTATCTCATTATTCCCATATTTAAGAGAAAGAGATGCATTATCCTTGAGTTATAGATAATGCATCTCTTTTATTTTTTTAGGCAATAGGCTTTTATTGCCAATAAAAAAGGTGCCGCAAAATTTGCGACACCGTCTCATTTTCTGATATTTCTGTTATCTGTCAAAAAGATTTTTAAGCTTTCTCTTAAATTTATCTATTATCGAAAGACTTGTTCTGAAGTTTTCATGTTCTAAAAGCTGTTCCATAAGTTTTTTCTCCGCATCATTCAATGACTCAGGAACATAGATAGTAATGTTTACGATCAGCTCACCTTTTCCGTAACTGTTGATCGATGGAAGACCTTTACCAGGGAATCTTTGTAGCGTGTTAGGCTGTGTTCCTGCAGGTATCCTGATCTTCATTGTCCCCTCGATTAATGGGATCTCAACCTCGCCACCAAGACAGGCTGTCGGGAAATCAAGAAGAAGATTGTAGATAAGATTGTTGTCCTCTCTTATTAGATCAGGGTGTTCATCCTCCTGAACCAAAATAAGAAGATCACCGTCAATGCCCCCGTTTCTTGCGGCATTACCTTTTCCTCTCATCGAAAGTTGCATTCCGTCGGCTACTCCGGCAGGGATTTTTACTGTGATAACCTCTTCGCCAGTTACAACACCAACACCGTGACAATGATTACATTTTTCAAGTATCGAGTGTCCCTGACCTCCACAATCAGGACATACGGTTTGTGTGCGCATTGCTCCAAGCATAGTATTCATCACACGGGTTACTTGTCCGGTTCCGTGACATGTGTTACATGTACGGATAGATTTACCATCTTTTGCTCCCGTTGATTTACAATGATCACATGCAACCTGTTTTTTTACTCTGATCTGCTTTTCAACACCATTGAGAATATCTTTTAAAGTAAGGGTTACTTTTACGCGTAGATCGGTTCCTCTTGAACCTCTTCCCTGACGTGATGATCCTCTTTGTGAGCCTCCGCCTCCAAAGAACTGACTGAAAAGATCAAACGGATCAACTCCGCCTCCGAAGTCAAAGCCGCCGAAACCGCCACCCATCTGATTCATCTGATGTCCGAAACGGTCATATTTCGAGCGCTTATCTCCGTTACTTAGAACTTCATAGGCCTCTGCTACCTCTTTGAATTTTTCTTCCGCCTCTTTATTGTCAGGATTTCTGTCCGGATGATATTGTACCGCTTTTTTACGGTATGCCTTTTTGATATCATCTTCAGATGCATCTTTTGTTACCTCAAGTACCTCGTAATAATCTCTTTTACTCATATGTTGTTTATGATTTCTTCTAAATTGCGATAAATGGTTGTGTCGTTTTTACAAACGTGTGCAAAGATAATAATTTATTAAAAAATAATAGGTAATCACCTATCACTAACTTAGTTTAATTGATATTAAAATAATGATTTTATTGTGTTTTGTTTAGCGTTTTTATTCTCTTTTTAATTATAATTCATCAGAGGAAAAACAAAAAAATAGCGGAATAATAATATTACTCCGCTATTCCTCTATTTTATGATCTGAATAATCAAATATTTAGCATAAACTTTAGTCCTTATCAAAGAAATGTTTGAATTTACTGAAGATAGAATCTTTCACGCTCTTTGATGCTGTAAAGTTTGGAGAATCCTTAAACGACTCAATGCTTTGTTTTTCTGCGCCCGATAAACTTTCAGGTATATAAACCGTTACATTTATCAATTCATCACCCGTTCCGTATCCGTTATAGGTAGGAAGACCTTTTCCTCTTAGACGAAGCACTTTACCGGGCTGAGTTCCTGCAGCAATATTGATCTTTGCCTTACCGTCGATTGTAGGAACCTCAACCGAACCGCCAAGAGCGGCTGTTGGGAATGGTAACAAAAGATTGTAAACCACATCATTATCGTCGCGGATTAGTTCAGCATCCGGAATCTCTTCAATAGCGATTATCAAATCACCCGGTATTCCTCCGTTCTTTGCCGCATTACCTTTACCCGACATTGAAAGTTGCATTCCGTCGTATACTCCGGCAGGTATCTTCATTGTAATGATCTCCTCTTCATATTTGACACCATTATCACAATGAGAGCATTTCTTATCAATTATCTTTCCTGTACCGTGACAATTCGGACATGCACTTTGCGATTGCATTGCTCCAAACATTGTCTGCTGTACACGGTTGACAGAACCGGTTCCGTTACATGTTGAACAAGTATGGAAACTTGTGCCATTCTCCGCTCCCGTTCCTTTACAATATGTACAGGCTACATATTTCTTTACTTTAATCTTCTTTTCAAGTCCGTGTGCCACATCTTTTAGAGTAACCTTTACTTTTACTCTAAGATCGGAACCTTTATTGACCTTTGGTTTAGATGATTGACGTCCGCCTCCGGAGAATCCTCCGAAGCCGCCGGAGAAACCTCCGCCACCACCAAATATATCGCCAAATTGAGAGAAAATATCTTCCATAGACATTCCTCCGCCACTGAATCCGCCGAAGCCGCCTCCCTGACCTGCTGCTCCCTGATGACCGAATTGATCATAACGACGTCTTTTTTCTTCGTCACTCAGGATCTCGTAAGCCTCTGCTGCTTCTTTAAATTTCTCTTCAGCTGCCTTGTCACCCGGATTCTTATCAGGATGATATTGGATAGCTTTCTTTCTATAGGCCTTTTTTATCTCATCTGCGCTTGCGCCTTTTGAGACCTCAAGAACTTCGTAATAATCTCTCTTAGCCATAATATATTCAGTTTCTTATTTATTCACCTACAACAACCTTAGAAAAACGGATAACTTTGTCGTTAAGTTTATATCCTTTAGTCATACAATCAATCACCTTACCTTTTTGTTCAGGCGTCGGAGCAGGGAAAGTAGTGATCGCTTCATGAACCTCGGTATCAAAGCTTTCCCCAACAGAGGGTATCTCTTTTACTCCGTTGTTATCAAGATAGGATGTAAACTTACTGTAGATAAGCTCTATACCCTCTTTAACGGCTGCTATATCGTCAGATTTCTCAAGTGCGGCAAGCGCTCTTTCAAAGTCATCAATTACGGGAAGAAGCTTTTTAATTGCATCTTCTCCTCCGTTTTTAATCAAATCGGCTTTCTCCTTAATGGTGCGTTTTCTATAGTTGTCAAACTCAGCCATAAGTCTTAGATAATCGTTCTGAAGTGTCTGACATCTCTTTTCAAGATCATCATATTTCTTTTGAAGCGCCTCAATCTCAGTTTCTTCAGACTCCGATGTTTCGGCAATCTCCAATTCAGGTTCAATTGTTTCAGCTGTTTGAGCAGTTTCTTCCGCTTTTGCAGTCTCTTCAGCATTTATTGCCTGTTCATCTTTTATCTCTTCTGCCGATTGTTCGTTTTGTTTTTTTGTTGACATATGTTATTATTTTTTTATGTTCCGTATTTAATATCCTTATTAAAAAAAAGGATTCAGATTTTTTATTTCCAAATAAAATCAGAGCATCGTATCCACTTCACTCTTTGTGAGTGCGCTTTATTAATCTTATTTTTTTAAATAAAGAAAGGATGTTTTATTATTCCATAGCTATGATTCCTCTTCATTCACATTTGATATATCAAAAATAAAGCCATGATAAATAGTATGAAGATTTGTCAGTCCGATACTCAAATAAACTGCTTATTTGTCACTTTAGAGACAATATTACTCTTCAATCCAAACAAAAGAGTCAGAAAATATACCTTTTAGTTCACTTTCAGATAGGTTTATCTCTTTTGGGAATATGCCAAAGAGCGAGGACCCCGATCCTGACATAGAGGCATAAAGTGCTCCCAATTCATATAGAGAATCTTTAATAACGGCAATTGAAGGGTGTTTCTTAAAGACCGTGGTCTCGAAGTCATTCTTTAGAAGATCTTTCCATTGCTCAACCGGATATTTCTCAACTATCTCTTTTACCGAAAGCTCCGGTTGAGATGGTTTTATATCGGCAAAAGCATCTTTGGTGGAGACAAAAACATCAGGCTTAACAATAACCAGTCTATAATCCGACAGATCACAGTTTACATTTGTAAACAAGTTTCCAGTCCCCTGTGCATATACAGGTTTGTTAACACAGAAAAACGGACAATCGGCCCCAAGAGTTGATGCAATGGCAATCATTTCATCCTCAGGAATTGATAGCGAAAAAAGATTATTTAATGCAATGATGGTAAAGCTCGCATCAGATGATCCCCCTCCGAGTCCGGCTCCCGAGGGGATAAGTTTTTTAAGATGTATATCAACACCCGGTATATCATATCGTTGTTTTACCGCCTTATAGGCCTTTACAACAAGGTTGTCGTCATCATTACAGTCAAGTATGGCTCCGTGATTGAAAAGGCGGCATTCACCCGTTTCATTTGGCAATACCTCTAATATGTCACTTAATCCGACAGGATAAAAAACAGTCTCAAGATCATGGTATCCGTCCTCTCTTTTTCTTATTACGGAAAGGCCCAGATTTATTTTAGCGTTTGGGAATATTATCATAAAGTTTATTTTTTTATAGTCGCAAAAATACATTAAAATAGTAACTTTGTTGTCCAGATTAAAAAATCATCACTAAACAATATGGAGAAACGACCTTTTACTGGTGGTCAAACTAAGAAAAATACAAATCAGATATCTGTTTTAGGAAAAGTTCAGCCTCAGGCTCGCGAACTTGAAGAAGCTGTACTTGGTGCCCTTATGCTCGAAAAAGATGCATATACCGTTGTCAGTGATATTCTTAAACCGGAATGTTTCTATGAACATAACCATCAGTTGATATATAAGGCTATCGTGGATCTTGCTCTTAAGCAGGAGCCTATTGATATTCTTACTGTTTGTGAACAGCTTAAAAGCAATGGTACTCTTGAGGAGTGCGGAGGTTCTTTTGTTATTGCCGAACTATCGGGAAAAGTAGCATCGGCTGCCAATATTGAGTATCACGCACGTATTATTGCCCAGAAGTATCTTGCACGTGAACTTATATCTTTCTCTTCCGATGTTCAGACAAAGGCTTTTGACGCCACTCAGGATGTTGATGACCTTATGCAGGAAGCAGAGGGTAAACTTTTTGAGATTTCTCAGAGAAACGTAAAGAAAGATGTTCAACAGATCAATCCCGTTATTAATGAGGCTATCCGAAATATCGAGATTGCATCTAATAGAGAGGATGGTCTTTCAGGACTTCCGACAGGGTTTAAGGATCTTGATAAGATGACTTCCGGGTGGCAGAGTTCCGATCTTGTGATTATCGCGGCTCGTCCGGCGATGGGAAAAACCGCTTTCGTACTTTCGATGGCAAAGAATATGAGTATGGACTACAATGTTCCGGTTGCCGTGTTCTCTCTCGAGATGTCAAACGTGCAGCTTGTGAATCGTCTTATCGTAAATACTTGTGAGATTACGGGTGAAAAGATCAAGAGCGGTAACCTTCAGCCATATGAATGGGAACAATTGATGAATAAAGTAAAAGCGCTTTATGATGTTCCTTTATTTATCGACGATACCCCTTCTCTTTCGGTTTTCGAATTGAGAACAAAGGCTCGTCGCCTTGTAAGAGAGCATGGCGTGAAGATGATTATCATTGACTACCTTCAGCTTATGAATGCAAGCGGTATGTCGTTCGGTTCACGAGAGCAGGAGGTTTCTATTATCTCCCGATCTTTGAAAGGTCTTGCTAAGGAACTAAACATACCGGTTATTGCACTTTCTCAGCTTAATCGTGGTGTTGAATCGCGCCAGGGTGACGGTAAACGTCCTATGCTTTCCGACCTTCGTGAATCCGGATCTATCGAGCAGGATGCCGATATGGTATGTTTTATTCATCGTCCGGAATATTATAAAATCACTGAAGATGATAAAGGTAATGACCTTCGAGGACTTGCCGAACTTATCATTGCAAAGCATCGTAGTGGTTCGGTGGGTGATGTTCGTCTTCGTTTCCGCGGAGAGTTCGCCCGCTTCCAAAACCTTGACGATGATATGAATCTTGGTGATGACGATCCGTTTGCTTCGGCAGGAAATACTTTCGGTTCGAAGATAAATTCTCAAGGCAATGATTTCTATGATAACGGTGGCGGCAATGGCGGTTTCGGCGCACCTCCGGCTCAGGGAGGCTTCTCTGCTCCAATCCCGGGAAGTGATATTCCTTTTTAAATTCAGAATTTAATAAAACAATATAAAACCCATTGGTTTAAGAATTTACATTCTTTTTACCTATGGGTTTATTTTTTTAATTCAAAGTTTATTTTAATCCTGTATTTGTTATAATCATTATTCTGAATATATTATTAAAATAATACATTCTTTACTTTCATTGTTTTCTATGAATTGAAAATTCACATAAAAAGGGGGTAAATAAAGATTATATAAACGAAAAAAGGATCTCCTCATTTTGAAGGAGATCCTTTTTTATTCTCTTGGTGTCTAGTCCTAAAATAGCGTTACACTAAAAAAGTAACAAAATGAAACAGACAGA
>CAMTOJ010000041.1 GCA_947074145.1 uncultured Bacteroidales bacterium | reverse complement strand
GATACAAAGATATAATCTGTATTATTTTTTAACAACCTAATATTTTACTTGATCCCAAAAATGTGCGGTAACCTTGGGCGGTTAGCATTGCTGGCTGCTGCAGGGACACTTGTGTTTTCATCATGCAAGGACACCTACATTTATGATGATGAAGAGCCGTCATGGCTTGGATCCAGCATTTATGGAGAGTTGCAGGAAAGAGGCAACTTCAATACCTTCCTTAAGATTATTGAGGAATGTGGTGAAGCTCGAACACTGAGTCTGACAGGGAGTAAAACTCTTTTCGTTGCGGACGATGATGCGTTTGTAAGGTTTTATAATTCGGACAATGAGTGGGGTATTAAATCTTATGAAGATTTTACACCAACCCAAAAGAGTTTACTATTGAGATTTTCAATGGTAAATAACGCGTATCTGATAGAGACGCTTTCGAATTATAATGACGGAGGTTTGAAAGAAAACTCTTCAATGAGAAGAGAATCCTCTGTAAGTTATAGGGATACTGTTCCTTATCTTGCACCTGCAGATATTCCGAATAGAAAATACTGGAGTAATCCTGAACGTTTGAGTAAAGGTATGTATATGTGGAATGATTATACCAATTGGACAATGGTTTACTTCCTTGAAAAACAATTACAATCAGCCTTTATTGAAGATAGTGATATTGAAACTATTCTTGGTGTTTCACGCTCGTCGGGAGATGCCCATATTTTTGATAAAAAGGTAATTGAAAGAGATATAACATGTAAGAATGGTTATCTTCATATTCTTGACAATGTATTGATTCCACCAGGAAATATGGCTCAGCATATTAATAAGGATAAAAATACAACAGTGTTTTCTCGACAGATGGATAGATTTTCAGTTCCTCATTATATAGAATCACTTAATAGTGAATATAAATTGACGTATCCTGAATTTAATGATTCTATTTTTGCTAAATATTATTTTACTAACGGTGCTGGAGGTGGAACTAATTTTTACCCTGATCGAGAATCAATTATTGATGAAAATTTATATTTACCATTCGCTCCTAATTGGAATATGTATAAATATAATGCTGTCCAAGCAGATATGGCTGCAATGTTTGTACCGACTGATGAAGCAATGGAAGCATATTTCAATCTTGGATCAGCTGATGAAAACGGAGGTTCGAAAAGTGCAGGTGCTCTTCTAATGGAACGTTTTAAATATATTGACAGTATCCCTGATAATATCATGGTTAAGTTGATTAAACGTCATATGATACCTTCATTCATTAGCGCTGTGCCAAGTAAGTTTAATAAACTAATGGATACTGACAATACTGATTTTCCTGTAACAGTTGATTTATTAGAGAAAGATCAGACTTATATTGCAACCAATGGTATTGTATATCATATTAATAAGGTGTTACCACCTGATGTTTACTCTTCAGTTGTAGCTCCGGTTTTATTCTCTGATAAGACATCAATTATGAATAAGGCTATTGAAGATCTTGATTTTGACCTTTATCTTAATTCAATGGCGATGGAAGAGGGTACAGAGTATAGCCTTCTTGTACCGACAGATGAATATATGGCAAATTATATTGATCCTATTGCATATGAAACAACAGATTCACGTAAGATTTCTGCTGCACTTCGTTTTAGAATTGGAAAAAGAGCAGGATCAATTGTAAATCAATTATGTGCTGATGTTTACTCTTATAACAGAGAAACAAAACAGACAGGAGATTCAATTACAACTCTTTATGCCGGTACAGATAATCTTGTTAACAATCGCTTAGAAGATATACTTGATTCTCATATTATTGTAGGTAAAATCAGAGAAGGTGGTTATTATCTTACAAAAGGTGGTCAAATGGTATATGTCAAAGCTGACGGAGAAAATGTTCAATCGATTCAAGGAGGTGGAGATATTGAAAACAATATAGAAATTAAAGTTATAAAAGAGGGTGCTGAAGAGTATGCTTTCACTCAAGCAAACGGTAGAACTTATTTTATCGATAAAATAATTGAAACTCCTAAAAAATCTGTTTATACCATACTAAGTGATAAACTTGGAGAATACAGAGCGGGAAATGAAAAAGCATTCAGCATGTTTTTTGATCTATGTGAAGGATTTGAAGAAACTTCTTTAACCGATATATTTGTTAGTAAAGCAGAACATTCAGGTATCGATTATAACGTAAAATTCTTTAACACATTTAATTATACTGTATTTGTTCCAACAAATGATGCTATCTACAAAGCAATAGAAGATGGTAAAATTGTACCTTGGGATGACATGAGACTTCCAAGCGGAAAATCTGTTAAAGGAATTCTATCATATATAGAAGATGAAACTCCGGAGGAGGTTACAAATAAAATGATCAAAAAACTTGAGCGTTTTATACGTTATCATTTCCAGGATAATTCTATCTTCCTTGAAGAGAATAATCCGATAAGTGGAATGAAAACAAATCAGACCGCTACGCTTAAATATTCTGATAGTGAAACAGATCCAAGTTATCATAACACATTTACAAACAAGTACTATAAACTTGGGGTATCAAGCGTTTCAGACAATAATGGAGGTTATACACTTGAAATAACTCCTGATATCAAAAATGCTACCGCTCATAAAGCAAAGGTTATCAAAACATGGAACGGATTAAAAACACATAACATCTTAACCAGAGATTATATCTTTAATACCTTACCGTCATCAATTTCAAATTTTACAGGATCAGCATTTAAATCGTCTATGGTCAGTACATCATCTGTGGCAGTTATCCACCTGATTGATAATGTACTGTATTTCCGCGATGAAATGGACTGTGATTTGGATTATACTGTTGAATAACCCACATTAAACATATACAAATGAAAATATATTTAAAAATAGCCCTTTATGCCTTGCTGATAATGATGCCGGGTATGATTATGGCACAAGCGGACAGGTCTGTTGTTGTTCAGGGAACGGTAACGGCCGAAGTGGACGGTGAAACTCTTATTATGGTAAATATATCAGAGGTAAACCCGGCTAATCGTGTTGTGAACGGAGCTGTTACGGACTTTAACGGACACTACGTTATCAAAGTGAAAGATGCTGTAAATAACAGACTTGTATTTAGTTATATGGGATTCAAACAACAAGTGATCCCAATTGCAGGTAAAAGAACAATCGATGTTAAGATGGCTGATGATTCCAAACTTCTTAAAGAAGCTGTTATAACGGCAGAAAGACGCCACCAAGAAAATGGATTCTCAATTCCTCAAAGAGAGATTTCAGCCGCTGTACAAAAACTTGATACTAAAGAGTTTGAAGGTATTCAGGTAGCATCGGTAGATGATGCTCTTCAGGGACGTATTGCCGGACTTGATATCGTATCAAACTCAGGTGACCTTGGATCGGGAACTCAGATGCGTATTCGTGGTACAAGTTCCATTAATGCTAACAGTGAGCCACTTATCGTTGTAAACGGTATCCCTTATGAACAGGAAATTGATTCTGATTTTGACTTTGCAAATGCAAACCAAGAGCAATACGCAAGTATGCTAAGTATCAATCCTGATGATATCCTTAGTATTTCGGTATCAAAAGATGCCGGTGCATCAGGTATTTGGGGATCTAAAGGTGCAAACGGAGTAATTGAAATTGCTACAAAACGTGGTGCCAAAGGTCCGACAAAGATCAGTTACGCATACAGATTCACAATGAAAGAGATGCCGAAGGGTATGGAAATGCTTAACGGTGACGATTATACCATGCTTATGAAGCAGGCATATTTCAATCCCACTCAAGATGAAAATGCACTTGGAAATGTGTGGGAGTTTGATTATGATCAGACAAGACCGGGATATCAAAACTACAATAATAATACTGACTGGGTAGAGGCTGTAACACAAAACGGATTTACACATGACCATAATGTCGCTATATCGGGTGGTGGTGAACGCGCGACCTTCCGTGTATCAGCAGGTTACTACACAGAGTCGGGTACAATTATAGAACAGAAACTTAATCGTGTAACAACACGTGCTAATCTTGACTACCGAGTATCAGACAGAATGAAATTCACAAGTGAATTTGCTTATACATATCAGGATAATAATAAAAGTTATGAGGATCTTTTAGGAATAGCTTATAGAAAAATGCCTAATGTTAGTATCTATGAACAGGATAATTATGGTAATAACACAGAAAATTTCTATAATATTCCTGCTACTTCAGCTATACATAAAGATCAGAGAGATTTAAGAAATCCTGTGGCAGTTGCTAAATTGGCAAAATACAGACAACAAGTTTATAGAATTTTACCTGTTTTCAGCCTTCAATATGATTTAATTGATCCTGAAAAGCATAAACTTCAGTACAATGGATATGTGAATTTTGATATCAATAATAGTGCTGTAACTAAATTCTTGCCGCATCAAGTGTCAAATATTTCATGGGATAAAGATGGGGTAAATAGAGCTGATGAAACTGATCAGGAGTCTTTAAGCATCAGAACTGATAATAATATCAATTTTACTCCAAAATTTGCTAATGAAGATCATAGTTTGGTCCTTTACGGATCCTGGCAGGTTACAACAGGTAATTCAAATAGTCAAGGTGCTACAACTTATGGTTTACCGTCAGGTGAAATTATTGATGCTTCTGCTCTAGGTTATCTAGACGGATTATCTTCTTCAAGAAGTAATTGGAGATCAATGGGCCTTCTTGGTCGTTTCCACTATGCTTATAAAGGAAAATATATTTTATCCGGAAATATTCGTAGAGACGGTAGTACACGATTTGGTAAAGGTCGTAAGTGGGGTAACTTCCCAACAATTTCTGGTAAATGGATTATTTCTGATGAAGAGTTTATGGAGCCAACAAGCAGTTGGTTGAGTATGCTTGCTATTCGTCCGAGTTGGGGTATAACAGGTAACCAGCCGGGAAGTGAATATCTTCATTTCAGTAGATATACAGTTGATGGAAGTTATATGGATATGACAGCAATCCGTCCTTCAAATATTCAGTTGACAGATCTTCGTTGGGAAAAGGTTGTATCTTTTAATGCCGGTATTGACTTAGGCTTATTCAATAACAGACTTGTATTTGATGCCAACTATTATTACAGAAGGACCGAAGATATGCTTTTTAAAGATGTTCAAATATCTTCAACATCAGGATTTGGAACACTTAATTGGCTAAATGCCGGAACAATGGAGAACAAAGGTTGGGAGTTAAATATTAATGGTAATGATGTTATTAAGACAAAGAACTTCTCTTTAGATCTTCGTTTCAATATTGCTGACAACAGAAATATTATTACTGAACTTGACGAAAGAATTGTTGAATCATGGCAAGGTGAATTCAATAAAAAGAACGGACAATATCTTCAACGTTTCCAGGTTGGTCACTCATTCGGTTCAATCTATGGTTTCAGATATAAAGGTGTATATCAATATGATAAGTACAATGCAGATTTAGGTCATACTAATGCTCCTGTTGCACGTGACGTAAACGGAAATGTAATCAGAGATTCAAAAGGAGAAGCTCTTCCTATGATGTTCTGTTACAATGATGAAAGTATCAGATATCAGTTCCGCGGAGGTGATGCTATTTATGAAGATATAAATCATGACGGTAGTATCGATGAACTTGATATGGTTTATTTAGGTAGTTCAATGCCAAAGTTTAACGGTGGTATAAGTCTTACAATGAGATATAAGAAGCTATATATGACTGCATTTTTCAATTACCGTTACGGCAATAAGATAATTAATACAGCTCGTATGAATGCTGAAAATATGTATGGAAATGACAATCAAAGTGTTGCTGTAAACTGGCGCTGGCGTAAGGATGGTGATGTGACAGAGATTCCAAGAGCTCTTTATAATACAGGTTATAACTGGTTAGGAAGTGACCGTTATGTAGAAGACGGATCATTTTTACGTTTCAAATATCTTACATTCGGTTACACAATGCCAAAAGATTGGTTGAAACCTTATGGAATTCAGAATGTTAGATTCAATCTTACTTTCAATAACCTGTTTGTATTCACAAAATACACAGGTCTTGATCCTGAAATCAGCGTGAACGGTAGTGGACTTTCGTTTGATAATTCTAAAACACCACGTTCAAGAGACTTCACACTCGGAGCGACAGTTGAATTCTAATTTTTACATGTTAAATTCTTAGAAACTAATAAAATGAAGATAAATAAAATAATTTCATTGGCAGCCTCAATATTTATTGGAACAACTTTTACCAGTTGTTCCGATTGGCTGGATTTGAAACCTGAAGGACAGATTGTACTTGATGATTTTTGGCAAAATAAATCACAAGTAGAGGGGATGCTTGCAACATGTTATAAATCTTTCACTTCGAAAGACGCAACTGTAAGAATGTTGCTTTGGGGTGAACTTCGAGGAGATAATGTAATCGAAGGAGAGAGTGCTCCGAGTGAATTAAAAAAAGTGCTTGAAGTTGATATTGATGCGGAGAATTGGGTCTGTGACTGGGGTTCTATATACTCTGTTATAAACTATTGTAATACATTTATCTAGTATGCTCCACGCGTACCGGATATTGATCCTAATTTTACAGTAGGAGAATGTAATACCATGATAGGTGAGATCAAAACATTAAGAGCACTTGCTTATTTCTATTTAGTAAGAACTTATAAAGAGGTTCCATTTATTACAGATGCAACAGTATCTGATGATCAGAATTTTAATAAAGCAAAATCATCTGAAGATCATATTCTTGATGCATTAATTACTGACCTGGTATCAGCTGAAAGAGTGGTGAGAACTACATTTGAATCAACTAAATATTCTAAAGGTCGTATAACCAAGAATGCTGTTAGAGCACTTCTTGCCGATATATATCTTTGGAGAAATGAGTATCAGAGTTGTGTCTCAAAATGTAATGAAATTCTTGCTGATACTACAATTCGTCTTGTCCAAAATTTTTCTGATAACTTATATAATACTGTATTTGTAAGAGGTAATTCGAGAGAATCAATATTTGAGTTGCAATATAGTAATGATATACAATGGAATGAAGCAACAAAAGCATATTACGGAACAGCAGGAAATGCGAAGGATCAAGCAGGAGAGTTGTATGCTCCGGATTATATTGTTACTGCGGGTTCTTCTTCTCCTTTTGCCTTTGAAATCGGACCTCGTAAAAAGGAATCGGAATATGATAAGCGCCGCTATTATAATATAAATGTTTCAACATCATCAGGTACGAACTATATATTTAAATATGCAGGAAGCAACTGGAATATGATAGGTAATATAACCTCTTCTAATCCGAATGTAATTTATACATATAATTCAAATACACCAAACTGGATAGTTTACAGATTGCCTGATATTATGTTGATGAAAGCTGAAGCTCTTGTAGAAATAGCAAAAACATATGAAACGGGCGAAACAGATGAATCTAATTCAAATCAAGCTAGAATTGATGTTTATCTTGAAGAAGCTCTTGCAATTGTAAATCAAACTTACGAAAGGGCAAATAAACTTAGTAGTTCATCATCATCATCATCTTCTTCTTCCAATATTGAATTGCTTATAGCAGACTATAACACACCTCTAAAGATGGAAGGATTAGTTCGTAGAGAAAGACATAGGGAACTTATGTTTGAAGGAAAAAGATGGTTTGATCTTATGCGTTTGGCCCGCAGAGGTAAAAACGGAGATGGTGATCCTTCAGAATTGGTTAATATTGTATCTGTAAAATTTGTGAAGGATATGGCAATGCAAAAGAGTAAAATGTCAGTAATGAACGCATTATATCTGCCTGTCCCTCAGCGAGAAATTAATATCAACAAACTGTTAGAACAAAATCCGTTCTATCAGGGAGCCGGAGGTAATAGTTCAACAATAAAATAGTTATTAACACTCAGTGAAAAAGGTTATGAAGATTAAAAATATTTTTCGCAGAAATAATTTCTATGCAGTTATAGCAGGTATATCTGTAGCTTTTGTATCATGTAAAGATGATTCCGTTGGGAATTATTACACATTTACCGGAGAAACTGTTGGACAATATCTTGAAACGAGACCGGAATACTTCTCAGAATTCTGTAACATTCTGGATACTACGAATGTGATGAGCTTATTAAAAGCGTATGGCAAATACACTTGTTTCGCTCCCACTAATGAAGGTATGAGACAGTTATATAAGGATTATAATGTTACGTCCTATCGACAATTATCAGATTTGGATTTGAAGAAGATAGCTAATGACCATGTTATTAAAGATTATACAATACGCAGGTCAGATTTTACAAGCGGACGTCTTTCTCAAAAAACAATGAACGACAGATATATTTCAGTTTCATTAAACGGTGAGGGTGAATATCTGATAAATGAATATTCTTTGGTTCTTTCAGATTTAAGTGCTGACTCTATTCATAACGGTGTTGTTTACGCACTTGAAAATCCGTTACAACCAACCGAGATGAATCTTGCAGAGTTAATAGAAGAAAGAGCTAAAAACGAGGGCAGATTTAAGCTATTTGCCAGAGCTTTGAAAGAAACTTTACTTTGTGAAGAGCTTCACGAGGTGATAGATGAAAGTTATGATCCTACAGTTTGGGAAGCATTGGAACCTGAAAAAGTATTTCCTCAATCAAAGAAATACGGATATACTGCTCTAATAGAGAGTGATTCGGTTTATTATGCAAGCGGAGTCATTTCAATGGAGAAAATAGTAACCAAAGAGGATGAAGATAAAGCGTTGAATGAATTGATTGCTTATGCGAAAAATGTTTATGATCAGACTTTTCCTGAGGATAAAGATCTTTATGATAATGATTTGACCCATAAAAAGAATCCGTTAAATAAATTTATCGCATATCATTTGCACAATAAACAGATGAATCGTGAGTTTTATGGAGAAAAGCATTTCAATAAAGACTATACTAAATCAATGTCAACAGGTGCCGTATATACAGAATATGTTGAAACAATGTGCCATGAAAAATTAATGGCTGTGACATATAAAAGTAATTTGGCGAAAAACCTTATTAATGGTACAGAGTTGACATTTCTTGAGGGATATACCGATAAAGATGCTGTAAATGGTGTTTATCACGAATTGACGGGAGTTCTTCAGTATGATAGAAACTGGCTTCAGGAGCTGACTACTACAAGATTGAGAATGGATGTAACTTCATTTTATCCCGAATTGACTAATAACGGGTACAGATATGATAAAATGAAGTACCGTATTCCTCAAGGATATGTCAAAGGACTAGAATTCGATGATAACTCAAAACTTCAGATAATCGGACCAGATGATAGTTGGCGTAATTTCTGTGGTGAAGAGATGTGGACAGAGAAAGGATCCTACGATGTAAAAATGACAACATTAAATATTCCTGCCGGAACCTACGAAGTAAGAGTAGGATATCAGGCAAGTGGTAATAGAGGAGTTTGTCAGTTCTATTTTGACGGTATTCCATCGGGTATTCCTCTTGATATGAATATGAAGACAAGTGACAGTAAAATCGGTTATGTAACACCATCGGCTCAAGGAGACTCGGAGGAGGATTTGGAAAATGATAAAGTGATGAAAAATCGCGGATATATGAAGGGTCCTACCGTTATATACTGCCCGGCAAGAAATGTCAATGCAAGATACGATGCAACAGCAATTAGACGTATCATGGGAATATACACTTTTGATAAAGACCAAAAACATGTGCTTAGAATGAAAAGTGTGAGCGAAGGAGAATTTATGATCGATTATATGGAATTTGTTCCAACTGAAATTTTAGAGAAGGAATATATTGATTAATAATTTCAATTCACAATCGTATAAAATTAAATACAATGATAAAGAATTTTAAATATAACATTTTGATGGTTTCGGCTATCGGAGCAGGCTTAGCCTCTTGTACCGATGAGTTTGACAACCATTATAATCAGAGTGTTGAGTCAACCGGAAAGCTGGATATTACATGTATGGAGTATCTTCAGCAAAATAGTGACTTCTCTGATTTTGTAACTCTTATTAAGGATGCCGGTTATGAGACTTTACTTTCATCTCCTCAAATGTACACCGTTTGGGCTCCATCAAATGATGCTCTTAATGAGGTTATGAAAAATAGAAATAATGCGGAGTATATTAAAAATAATCCTGCATATATTAAAAATATTGTTGCCAATCATATTGCACTGTTTTCTTATTCAACTTCATCTTTACAGAGAAGAGCTGTTAAAATGAAAAATGGTAAAATACATGTTTTCGCTAATGAGAACGGAGGATATACCATAGGAGAACAGAAATTAGTGAATGTAGGTGAGTTTATTTCACAAGGTGTTAACAATGGTGTCATATATAGAATTGATGCTGACGTTGTCCCTTATAAATTTAATATCCTTGAATATATAGGAGAAACTGCCGGACTTGATTCATTGAAAAAATATCTTTATGCGTATAATGACAGTGTACTTGATAAATCATTAAGTGTGGAGATTGGTACAGACGGTAATGGTGATCCTGTTTATGATACAATTTGGAAACAAGAGAATATTATCCTTGACAAAATTGCTGACATAAATGTTGAAGATAGTATTTATCAGGCTGCAATACTTGTAAATAATGATGCCTGGATAAAATCTTATGAAAAGATTAAAGCCGGATTTAATTTCGATAAGATTGCAAATATGTATTCAGACCAAGAAGCAGACTCATTATCGTCATATCATGCAATGTATAACATATTGGCAAATAATATATTCAGAACTTTACCGGAGAATATTACGTCAATGACATCTGAGAAAGATTCTATTTTTTCGACAATTAAAAGTTCGTTTACAGCACCTGCAAGATTATTCGGTAGCAATATTATACATCAAGAACAAATAAGTAACGGTACTGTATATGTGACAGATTCTTTACCATTCACAAATGAAGAAACCTGGCAGCCAAAAATAACTTTATCAGCAGGACGTACATCATACGGTTATGATCTTGTTCAGATTCCATCTCCGGTTGCAGGTCAAGATGATATTGAAACATCAAGTGTTGCTGTAACGAGTTATAATTATACTATCACAAATAATAATGGAGAAACGGAAGCTCGATTTGGTGCTTATATCACTTTAACATCATTGAAATATTATCCTCAACCGCCACGTATTAAGTATTATATCCCGGATGTACGCTCCGGTAAATATAATATTTATGCTAAATTCCGTCCTTCGGCAATGCCTAATAAATTGGGATTTAATCTTACATATTTTGAAGATGGTAAAAAGAAGTTTGTCGAAGAGCTTGCTGATGACTCACAAAGTACAATTATTGTAAATAAGAATTTTATTTATGATCCTGCGGAAAATGAGACCGGAAAGATATTGGTTCTTGAAAACTTTGAATTTCCATACTGCGACTTGCTATCTACGACATCTGATTATGAAAAATCAAATGTTAAAGTAACATTTGATATCATATCGACTGTAACAAGAAGTGAAAGAAATACCTATTCAAAAGATTTTCATCTTGACTATATAATCTTTGAGCCGGTAGAATAAAAATTAATGAGTAATTAAAAGAAATCAATAAATATGAAAGGCAAAAAATTTAGTTTAAAATATCTGATATCGGTATTTTTTACTCTTTCCTTTTTAGCCAACACTTTTGCAGCGGGAGATACTTTGACAATATCAGGTAATGTCCGAAATGCATATAGTAAGGCGCCAGTTGCCGCAGCACAGATTACTGTGGCAAATCATCCTTTTTCATCAACAACGGATGAGAATGGTAATTTTAATATTAAGGTAACATCCACAAGTGCTATTCTTATTGTTAAAGCATTCGATTATCAGGAAAGAGAGATAGCTGTAAGAGGAAGAAAAGATGTCACAATAAATCTATATTCAAATAAATTTTCAAATCTATTTGATGATAAAGCAACTTTAAACGGAGAAAAAAGATCTTCTCAACTTCCGACTTCAAATAGAAATGTTGCAAATCTGGATGTCGCTCAACCTTTAACAGTAGATGATCTGATTAGTAATGGACTTGGTGGTGAAGTAAGAGGTATAAGTCGTTCAGGACAAGCAGGAGTTGGTTCTTCTTTATTTATCAGAGGTCTTAATTCTATTAACGCCAATGCACAGCCATTATATGTAATAGACGGAGTGATTTGGAATAATCTTTTTGATGCAGAATCAATTCATAAAGGTTTTTATTCAAACCCTTTGTTTGATATTGACCCAAGTGATATTGAAAGTGTAACAGTTTTAAAAGATGGTAATTCTATTTACGGTAGTAAAGCATCTAACGGTGTAATACTTATCAATACCAAAAGAGGTAAGGATATGACTACAACAATTGATTTAAAAGCTTTCTACGGATGGAATGAAAAACCTAAAACAATTCCGGTAATGGGGGCTGATCAATACAGAACTTACCTTTCAGAAATGCTTGGAACTATAGAAGGTGTATCGGTTAGTGCTGTTGAAAGACTTGACTTTTTGAATAATGATTCTAATCGTCCATCATATTCTAAATATCACAATAATACTGATTGGGAAGACGAGGTTTATCAGACAGGTTCAACTCAAAACTATCACCTTAATGTGAACGGGGGAGATGAAAAGGCTCTTTATAACTTCTCTCTTGGATACACAGGTAATGATGGGGCGATTAAATCGATAGATATGAATCGTATCAATACTCGTTTTAATGCGGATATTAACTTAGCGAGTTGGTTAAAACTTGGATGGAATGTAGGTTTTACAAATATTCAGAGATATCTTCTTGACGATGGTGTTGATGAACGAACATCATTAACTTACCTAAGTAAGATTAAAGCTCCATTTTTAAGTCCTTATTCATATACTACAACAGGACTTATAACTCAAGTTTATGACTCCGGTGATGAATTCGGTGTAAGTAATCCATCTGCTTTGGTTGAAAATTCAATCAATAAGATGAAACAATATAGATTTAATATTGGAGTAAATCCTCAGTTCATATTAAACAAGAATTTCAAACTTGAGACGATGTTTGATTATAGTCTTAATAAAACAAAAGAGGATTTCCTTGCTCCTAGAAACGGTATGGCTCCTTATTATCATTTAAGTGAAAATGGAACTACTTTAGGTGTTATTTATGATTATGTTTCTTCTCAAGCGATGAGAGATTTAGCGATTTTTGATGATTCAAGACTTACTTACAGCAATAAAGCAGGAAACAGCACTATTGATGCTTATTTAGGTTGGAGATATATGATGAATCAATATGAAGCTGATTTTATTCAGGGTCATAATGGTGGTGAAAATGCAACTAAAGTTGGAGATGCTACTGATTTCAGAACAATCTTAGGAGCAAACAATACAACAAAATATATATCAACTTATGCAGCAGCCGACTATGCTTATGCCGGTAAATACCTACTTTCGGTAGCTGCGTCAATGGATGCATCATCAAACTTCGGATCTAAAACAGAAGGTGGGTTCAAGTTGTTTGGAACTAATTGGGGATTTTTCCCATCAGTAAATGCAGGGTGGCTAATCTCTGCTGAAGAGTTTATGCAATCGGCTTCATTTATCAATCTGTTGAAACTTCGCGCAGGATATAGCGTAACAGGAAATGATGGAATTCAAAATTATGCTCAAAATGCATACTTTACTTCTATCCAATTCCTTGGCAAACTAAACGGTTATGTTCTTTCAAATCTTGCAAATCCAAAACTACAATGGGAAACAACATATAGAAGTAGTGTTGGTCTTGATCTATCTATATTTGATGATCGTCTTTCTGTTTCTGCCGATCTTTATGATTCAAAAACAAAAGATCTTTTGATGATGAAACAATTACCTGAACATACAGGTCTTGATTATTACTGGGGTAATGACGGAGAGATGTCAAATAAAGGTTTTGAAGCTTCTGCATATGTAAAAGTGTTGAATGTTAATAAAGTAAGATTTGACGTTAGCGCAAGCATCGGAAAATATAAAAATGAGATTACCAATTTGAGCGGTCAGGAATATTTGACAGATATTTACGGAGCAGAAATTCTTACAAGAAAAGGTTCAGCAGCAGGAGTATTCTATGGATATAAAACTGACGGTGTTTATTCAACATCACAAGAAGCTGCGGCAGACGGGTTGAAAATACTTGAACAAAATGGTTCATTTACAAACTTCGGAGCCGGTGATGTTAAATTTGTAGATGTTTACGGTGATGGTATTATAAATGAAAAAGACAAAGTTATTATCGGCGATCCAAATCCTGATTTTTATGGAAGTTTCTCCGGTAAACTTGCCATAGGAAATCTTTCTTTGAGTGCATTATTTACTTACTCATATGGAAATGATATCTATAACTATAACAGAGCAATGCTTGAAGCAGGATCTAATCTCCACAATCAGTCATCTGCAATGTTGACAAGATGGACTGCCGAAGGTCAACAGACTTCTAGTCCTAAAGCTATGTATGGTGACCCGATGGGGAACTCTAGATTCTCCGATCGTTGGATTGAAGACGGATCATATCTTAAGATAAAAAGTATTCAGCTGTCTTATGAGTTACCGGTTAAACCTAAATTCCTTACAGGTATAACAGTTTGGGGTTCTTGTAACAATGTTTGGACATGGACTAAATATACAGGAACGGATCCTGAGGTTTCAGCAGGAAATTCTGTACTATATCAGGGAATCGATAATGGACTTCTTCCATCAACCCGTAGTTATTATGTAGGTGTGAAAATCAGCCTATAATCACAATTAAGTTAAAAAGCAAACATAACGAAGTATCCGGCTTTACAGAGTCGGATACTTCAACAAAATTTAAGTTATGAATAAATTTATCAAATCGTCACTTGCTTTGTTGACAGGGTTATTCAGCCTCACTATGGTTAGTTGTAGTGATATGCTTGATACTGACTCTAACAAACTGCTTTTAGAAAAAGATCATGGTATGGGTTCCATCAATGATACTTTGTATTCGATGGCTGGTATTCTTTCGAAATTACAGCCATTGGCAGACAGATATGTATTACAGGGTGAGATAAGAGCTGATCTTATGTCAACTACCGAAAAAGCGGATGTCTATCTTCAGGAGATGAATAGCTATAACTATTCTTTGCCTGACAATCCGTATCGTAATACAAAAGATTATTATGCGGTTATAAACAACTGTAATTATGTTATACATAATATTGATACAACTACAGTTATTAGCAATAACATGGCAAATCGCAGATACTATGTTGCAGCAAAAACAATTCGTGCATGGACTTATTTCCAGTTAGGATTAGGTTATAATAACGTGAAATGGTATGACAAGCCAATCATTGAGGTTGGTGATATCAACAATTATACAGAGATGGATCTGGAATCGATTATTTCTGTTTTGATAGCTGATCTTGCCCCTCATAAAGATGAGAACCAAGCTGATCTTGGAGAGATTTCAGGTTATCCGAGTGTAAAATCATTCTATCCTATAAAATTAATGCTTGGTGATCTTTATTTGACAAGAGCCTCAATAAATAATTCAAAAGGTGATTATGAGATGGCTGCTACTATGTATATGGAACAGATTAATAAACAGTATTATTATCTAGACAATGATTACAATTGTGGACTTGTTATGAATAAACTTGGTTTTACAGGAGCCAAGAAACCTAATAATTGGATAAACTTGCATAAACCTTCTCGAAATAATAATGAGATTATAGGATCTATTGTAAACTCAGATGTTTACGGTTATCAGTCGCAAATTTATGCAATGAACGACTCTCTTGAGATTATACCTACACCAAATTCTATAAAATATTTTGATGATCAGGTTTATTACGGAGAAATGTATGTTACTGATGAAGTCCCTGCTTATTATGTTGGTTATTATAGAACAACAGGTGACTATACAGGAGATATAAGAAAATATGACGGTTTAATTTCGACAAAAGAGGATAAGGATGATTATAAGAAAATTCATAAATATACAGTAAGACTCTTTACGGAAAGTTATGAAGTTGAATCGGACGAAGAAGATGGAGAATCTGAAAAAGTTAGCAATTCCTATTTCATATGTCCTATAACACGACAGTCAATGATATATCTTCGTTATGCAGAAGCTGTAAATGGCCTTGGAAAACCAAATCTTGCAATGGCAGTATTGAAACATGGTCTTTCTAATACTAATATAGCTGATAAATCGATAGTTCCTAATCATGAAAAAGAAGTTGTTTATACAACAGATGAAAACGGAGTAATCCAGGAGAATATTTATCTTCCTTCTTATATGCAACTATCTTTACCGTCTTTTGCTGATGGATATGTTTCAGGAGTTCATATGCGCGGATGCGGTGATGCAGATAAAGATACTACTTATGTAATAAAAGACTTTACTCATTATTTGGCAACAGAAGATTTAGATGCAGAAGGTAATCCTATTATGATTCCTGCTCCAAATACAGCAGAATATTCAAATATTATTGCAGAATGTAAAGATGACTCAATTGCATATGTCAATAATTTGATATTTGTTGAACACGCGTTGGAAACATCATATGAAGGAAACCGTTTCTTTGATCTTTATAGATTCGCAAAAAGATATAAATCTATCAGCGGAAAACACAGAAACGATAACTTCTTTGGAGATGTAATGGCAACTAAAGTCAGCAACGTTACTCTGAATGCGGGAATGTTCCTTGACGAGAATAAATGGTTTATTCCGGAAGACAATAAGATGATAAATGTTGAAGATTTCAAATAATCAGAGATAAATATTATAAAAAAGTCCCATAGATCTCTGTCTTTGGGGCTTTTTTACTGATAAATAGAAGAATAATTATCTTTAATGATATTCGATTCTTATGAAATTACTATATTTGTCATTACAATTATAACACTATTATTATTACAAACACAGACTATCATGATCGCACATAGAACATTATGTTTTAAGAGGAAAGTTTCATGTCTCATAGCTCCGTTTTTATCAATATTATTTTTATTGACATCTTGTGAAGCTGATGACGTCGGTAATTATTACACGTTTACGGGACAGACAATAGGCCAGTATCTGGAAGAGGATACTGATGAAATGGGATTCGTAGAATTCCATAAATTACTTACAGAAACCCAAGTATTAGGATTACTAAATGCTTATGGTGAGTATACATGCTTTATTCCTACAGATGAAGCTATGTATCAAATGTACAAAGATAAAGGTGTTACTTCTTTTGAAGAATTAAAAGAAAACTTACGCCCTGATGAACTGCTTAAAATGGCATACGATCATGTTATAAAAGATGCAGCTTTAAAAGATGCCAATTTCAATGAAGGTATCATTCTAAATAAAACAATGAGTGATCGTTTCGTATCACTTACATCTGAAAAACTTGCAACAGAAGGTTATTATTATGTAAATAATAAATCCGCAATCATTAATCTTAATGTAGAGTGTCACAATGGTATTGTACACGTTATAGATGCAGCGATTCAACCTACTGAAAATAATCTGGCTGAGGCAATTGAAATGAATGGTCGTTATACTGTTTTCACTGCAGCAATGAAGGAGTGTATGCTTGATCTTCTTATTACAGAATATGAAGATGAAACATATGATCCGGAACAATACGAAAGTCTTTTATCAGATAAACCTTCTTCAAACAATGGAGATGCAGTTCTTCCTGAAAAAAGAAAATATGGTTATACAATGTTTGTCCTTAGCGACTCACTTCTTGAAAAGAAATATAGTATAGCCGGAGAAAATGCCCTTGATCAGTTAAAAGCCCTTGCAAAAGAGGTTTATGATCCTGTTTATCCGGCAGATGCTTCGATAACAGATCCTACTGACAGAAGAAACTCTTTGAATAGATTTATTTCTTATCATATGCTTGATCGTTTAGTAACTAAACGTCTTTTGATTGATGTTTATACTGATCAAAATAGAAATAGAAATCATATTCCAAGCGAACAGATGCATGAATATCTTGAGACAATGCTTGAAAATACACTTATGAGTATCTCATATTTGTCTTCTCAAAGATCAAATTTAATAAACTATAATCAGTTTACAGATCAGCACGTTTCACTACTTGCAACAGACGGACAAGCTGTAAATGGTGTTTATCATGAATTGGATAGTTACATTGCTTACGACAGAGCTTATCAGCAAGCTATTGCCAGCAAGCGTCTTAGATTAAATGTAGCAAGTTTCTTCCCTGAATTGACAAATAACGGTTATAGAGGAAACAGTACTTCATATACATCTCCATCTAATCATACTATATTATTCCCTTCAGGATATCTTGAAAGAATGAGTTATAGAGATTATACAAAAGTGATGTACCTTACTACTAATGAAGATTATTGTGACTATCAAGGTGATGAGTTTTTCTTAGTTGGTACTTATGAATTTGATATCACTACTCCTCCGATACCGGAAGGATCTTATGAAGTAAGATTCGGATATCAGCCAACAGGTGCTCGTGGTGTGGCTCAGCTTTATTGGGACAACAAACCTATCGGTATTCCTTTGGATATGACTATTAATGCTTCTAATCCGAAAATTGGATGGGAATCAGATGAGAATAAAACAGAAGAAGAGATTCAGGAAAACGATAAAGTGATGCGTAACCGTGGTTATATGAAAGGACCAAATAGTTACAAATCCGGAAATACAAGATATTATACATCAAAAAGAGCCCGTCTCGACCCACAGGTATTACGTCGCATATTAGGACGTTTTGATTTTCCTGAAGCTTCAACTCATAAGTTCAAAATGAGAGCAACGAAAGAAGGAGAAGGAATGTTAGACTATCTTGAATTCACTCCTACAAGTATGCTTGATGAAGAAACTTGGGATTAATATGAATAAAGCATATTAATAGAAGAAATTTAATCTTCATAAAAATAAATTCAATTTTTTCAAGGTGTGCCTAAAAGTGATTTTTGGGCACACTTTTTTTATATACAATATAAAATAAGCAATTCACACCTATTTCTAAAAACTTAATATTGCACTATGGGGTTTTATAAATGAATTATAATATCATTATTAAGTTATTTATCTAAAAATGGTATAATGAAAAAATATAGCATAAATTTGCACAAAAATAGCAAGACATGGATTGGATAAGAGATACCTTTCTTTCCCCTTCCGTAATACAAACGGTTATTCTTATCTCTGTAGTTTCGGCGATAGGATTATTTTTAGGACGCAGAAAGGTTTTCGGTATATCATTAGGTATAACATTTGTTTTTTTTACTGGTATTGTATTGGGTCATTTTAAAATAGCATATAATGCGGATATGCTTTCTTATGCACAAAGTTTCGGACTTATACTTTTCGTTTATTCACTTGGATTACAAGTAGGACCCGGATTTTTCTCTGCCTTAAAAAAAGGTGGTATTACACTTAATCTTTTAGGAATATCAGTCATATTCTTAGGTATATTATTATCATTAGCATTTTATTGGTTTACAGATTTCCCGATATCAAATATAGTGGGCATGTTTTGTGGCGCCGTTACAAATACCCCTGCTTTAGGAGCTGCTCAGCAAACATTGGTAGATATAGATCCCGTTAACATTAGAGAGGCTGCCGATATGGCTCTTGCATGTGCCGTTACCTATCCTTTAGGCGTAGTAGGTGTTATAATGGCTATAGCAATAATGAAGTTGTTATGGTTAAAGGATGGAACTTCATCATCTTCAGGAAATGAAAAACCGTTTATTACTGAATATAAAGTTTGTAACCCGGCAATATTTCAAAAAAATATTGAATCGGTTATGAAACTTACCGACAAAAAAGGGATTATAACAAGGGTATGGAGAGATGGTCAGGTACTCATTCCCAATTCAGATCTTCAACTTTTGGATGGTGATCACCTTCTTGTAATGCATGCCAAGAATGATAAGGATTCTTTCCTTACTCTGTTCGGACATCAAGAGAACGCAGATTGGAACAATGAGAATATAGATTGGAATAAAATTGATTGCCAATTTATTTCGAGAAGAGTGATAATTACCAGGAACAGATATAATGGAGTGTTACTTGGCACACTACATTTAAGGAATAACTACGGAATAAACATAACGCGAATCAACAGAGCCGGGATAGATCTGCTTGCTTCTCCCAAATTAAGATTGCAGATGGGTGATAAAATGACTGTTGTGGGGCCTGCTCAACGAGTTGAAGAGGTCGTTAATTTAATGGGAAATGAGGAAAAACGACTTGATAATCCTAATCTACTATCAATATTTGTGGGTGTTCTATTGGGTGTAATACTCGGTACAATACCGATAGCTATTCCGGGAATGTCGACACCGATTAAATTCGGACTTGCCGGCGGTCCTATAATAATGGGAATATTAATGGGTGCTTTCGGCTCCAGATTTCATATCACCACATATACCACAAACAGTGCCAATCTAATGCTGCGTCAATTCGGAATAGTAACATATCTTGCTGCTCTTGGTATTCAGGCCGGAGAACACTTTTTTGAAACCGTATTTCGAACAGAAGGACTTATGTGGATTGCCATGGGTATAATTCTTACACTTGTACCTGTATTGATAGTGGGATTCATAGCAGCTCAATTTCTTAAGATTCCATATTCTCGTAATATGGGTATGTTATGTGCGAGTATGGCAAATCCGATGGCATTGAATTATGCAAATTCTTTAATAGAAGGCGACGAACCCTCGGTTGCTTATGCTACAGTCTATCCATTATCAATGTTTCTACGTGTAATCTCTGTACAGGTTCTTGTAATGCTTTTTGCTTAGAGTTTTATAAAGTACTAATATCAAATAAATGCTTTCAGAAGTTATATATTACTTTTTGAGGTTACAAAAACAACAATAGTAATAGATAAACAGAAATGAAATAAAAATAAAACCATCTGTGTAATTCCGATGTTTTAGATATGGTGAATAATATTACTGAATGTAAGTTATTCACCATATATTATTTTATTTAAAAAATTACGGAAATGAAAGCGTTTATAATCAGAGATCAAGACTCAGTCAAAAGCGGAAAGATTGAAGATATCACACTTCCGGCTATTGACCCCAACAAAATAAGAGTTAAGGTGAAAGCTGCCTCTATTAATTATATAGATATTGAAAGAATAAAAAATTCTGCTAAAAATATTGATGAACCTCAGTACCTGGGTGTCGATTTTGCCGGTGATGTAGAGCTGATAGGTGACAATGTATCTATGTTTTCACCAGGTCAGCGAGTTGCAGGATTGGTAGATAACAAACTATGCGGATCTTTTGCAGAATTTGTAGATGTGGATCCCGATGTCCTCTTCATAATTCCCGACGGAGTAACATATACAGATGCAGCTACCGTCCCTTATGCGGGATTTGTAGCATGGAAGGCACTTATTGAAAAGGTTGTTATACCGGAGGACTCTTTTATATATATTACAGCCGGAGGATATGGAGTGGCCAATTTTGCTATACAGATTGCAACTAAATTGGGAACAAAACCTATCACCGCGGTTTCTGAAGATGGTGATATTCTTTATAAATTGGGAGTGGAGCATATTATTGACCCAATTAAGATGTCAATTACTGAAAGAGTAAAAGAGATTACTTTGGGAACAGGTGTTAAAACGGTGATTGACTTTATCTCTCCAAAATCCGCACTTGAAAATATGAAACTATTGTGTGACAACGGTGCACTTGTTACAATCTGGGGAAGAATTGCTGAATACCCATATCAGGAAGGAACTAAAGCTATTACTGTAGCAGAGGTTGCTCCAGATGCTATTTATTCAAGTTGTTGTAATGCTGCTATAAAGGATGTCGCACAGGCAGGTGAAAAATTACTTCATCTGATGGCTAAAAAAGAGCTTAATCCGATGGTCGAAAAAATCTACAGCTTTGATGATATATCTAAAGCACTGGAAGAAATACCAAAAAATGGAATGGGCGGCAAATATGTGATTGAAATGTAACATGTTCTTATATTCTTAAATTAAAAAGACAATAATCAACCTTTATATAAAGGTATGATTATTGTCTTTTTGGTTTATATCTATTTTTATTTTCCCTTTAGAGTTCTATGTCCTAATCGCTTTTAGGACATTACCTAAAAGCGATTAGGATATAACCTAAAGGCGGATAGGTTGCATCCTAAAGGCGTTTAGGTTATATATTGTCGGAGAGAAAATTAAATTAACAATCTGATTATTAAGGTTATGGCTGTTAGTGGTTTAGTGTTTTATTAATTGATTCAATATCACTATATTTGCAATTCAATTATTACACATAAACTATGCAGAATATCACAAATTCCACAAATCAAAGAATCAATGTAGCAGATGTATTAAGAGGAATTGCCGTAGCCGGTATTCTTGTACTGCATTGTATCGAGCACTTCAATTTTTACTCATTTCCAAAAACAGAGAGTAGCTTATTGAAATTCACCGATTCAGTGGTTTGGGACTCACTATTTTTTATGTTTGGAGGAAAGATGTATGCAATTTTCTCACTGCTTTTCGGGTTCAGTTTTTTTATTCAATACGATAATCAACAGAAGAAAGGAAACGATTTTAGTATGAGGTTTTTATGGCGACTGTTTCTTCTACTTATGATAGGATTCTTCAACGCCGCATTTTTTACAGGTGAGATTCTTGTTTTATATGCATTGGTCGGAGTAATCATGATCCCATGCTCAAAACTTTCAACATCGATACTTAAATATCTTGCATTATTTTTCTTTTTACAGCCCATAGAGATGTATCGAATGTTTTCTGCCATATTTATACCGGGATATGAACTGCCAGCAGCTATGTGTGGCAAATATTTCTCAGCCACATATCAGGCACAAATGACGGAATCATTTTGGGAAATGACAAAAGCAAATTTGTGGGACGGACAACTTGCAAGTCTTACCTGGGCATGGGATAATGGAAGAGTAACACAAACTGCTTTTTTATTTATTACAGGAATTTTGATTGGACGAAAAGGTTTGTTTAAAGAATCGGAAACTAATATAATGTTTTGGGTTAAGATGTTGATTATAACGTTGATATGTTTTTTGTCTCTTAGAGGACTTCAAGATATTCTACCTTCCTATATTGAAAATACCAATATTCGTCAACCTCTTATGATAGCAATTAGAATGTGGGGAAATTTTGCATTTACCATAATAATTGTATCTTCGGTGATAATTTCTTATTACAAGACATCGATGAGAGGATTGTATGATAAGATAATACCATATGGGAAGATGAGTCTTACAAATTATGTAACGCAATCGATTTTCGGATCACTACTTTTCTATGGTTGGGGATTTGCACTTTATAAATATTGCGGTCATACATATAGCTTTCTGATAGGAATAGTTATGGTAATACTTCAATATATGTTTTGTGTCATATGGCTAAAACATCATAAACAAGGACCGTTTGAATATTTATGGAAGCAAATGACGTGGATTAATTCAGGAAAGAAGGAAAAAGATAAAATAACAATTAGCACATTAAACATTTAAGTTTCTAATCGAAATTAAAACAAATTATTAACACAGAAATTGTTTTATGAAACCTATTAAAGGTTTTATGGTAGTGTAATTATGCTGTGCCGGATTGTGTTTCCCGGCACAGTTTTTTTATCTATAAAGCTCTATGAAAGAGAGGGATTTTAGATTAACTTTGTTGTTGTGAGTTGAGAAAATTATATAAATAAATCTCAGGTAAAATATTAAATCTAATATTCATAAATCTTATGATTACTTTAAATAAAAGGCATAATCAATAGAATATTAAAGAATACAATATACAGTAAAACAATTATTAACATTAAAACTATTAAACGTACCTTATGAACAGACAAAAGTTTCTATTCACATTGGGTGTATCCGCTGCATTTTCTTTTTTAGGCAGCAATGCAGTCATGGCATCAGTGCCCGATTCAGCTTATGTATTTTCTTATTGTTCCGGTAAAAATCACGGAAAAAACGGACTTCATTTTGCATGGAGTGTAGATAATAACTATTGGCAGGAGATAGGTCCTGAATATAGTTTTATAAAATCGGATTATGGAACCTGGGGCAGAGAAAAAAGGATGGTTTCTCCTTATCTTATGCGAGATGAAGAAACCAAAAAATGGCATTGCATTTGGAGTGTAAATGAGCATGATAATACTTTTGCTTATGCAACATCAACAAATTTGACTGACTGGAAGCCTCAGAGTTATCCTTCTATGGATGTGAAAAGTTGTGTTTTAAATCCTGTATTATCAAAAGATGGCAATAACTTTAAAATCAGCTATATCGATAATCAGGATAAATATTATGCTGTCCAAACCGGTGACTTTAAAAGTTATTCAAATAATAAATCTGTATCATCGTCTGATCATAAAGATAAGTCTGTAGAGGTTGAGATTAACGGAGTAAAGCAAAAAGGACAGATTCACAGGGTGGAATGGTCGGTTGTAGATAATCTTATCAAAACAAAAGAATATAAAGAGTACAAGAATCGTCTTCATGATGAAAGATGTGAACAAGACCCTGTGCGTTTTGCAAATTTGGGAGAGGTGAAAGCATCTTTAAAATTAAACAGAGAAAATAGTAAAGAGATAAGTGATCTGCTTATCGGAGCTTTTTTTGAAGATATTAATTATGCTGCTGACGGAGGTTTATATGCCGAATTGATTCAGAACCGTGGTTTTGAATATGATCCTTCAGACAGAAGAGGAGATAAAAACTGGAATTCAAAACATTCATGGCATATAATAGGAGAAGGAACCTCATTTGAGATTTCACAAGAGAATCCTATACATGAGAACAATAAAAATTATGCAGTCCTGAATGTTTCAACTCCCGGAGCTTCTCTTGAGAATCATGGATTTGACGGAATAGTTGTCAGAAAAGGTGATAAATATGATTTTTCTGCTTTTGGAAAAACTCTTGATGGAAAAGGGAGTAAATATATTGTCAGATTAATAAATGGAGATGGCGAAACTCTTGCGCAAACTACCCTTTCAATGAACAAGGAGTGGAAAAAACAAGTTGGAGTTTTAAAATCGAATGCAGATGCTAATGATGCAAAACTTCAGATACAACCATTAACAGCGGGAGAATATGCTTTTGATATGGTTTCTCTATTCCCTCAAAAAACATTTAAAGGACGAAAAAATGGACTTCGTCAGGATCTTGCGCAAATAATTGCTGATATGAAACCACGATTTGTGCGTTTCCCGGGCGGATGTGTTGCTCATGGTGACGGACTACATAATATATATAACTGGAAAAAGACAATAGGAAAACTTGAGGAGCGTACTCCGGCAAGAAATCTTTGGGGTTATCATCAGAGCATGGGTCTTGGTTATTATGAGTATTTCTTGTTTTGTGAAGATATGGGAGCAGAACCACTACCGGTACTAGCGGCAGGTGTTTGTTGTCAAAATTCATCAGACGGAGGAGCCGGTCAGCAAGGCGGAATTCCAATGTGTGAAATGAACGATTATATTCAGGATGTTCTTGATCTTATAGAGTGGGCTAACGGAGATGCAAAAACTACTAAATGGGGTAAAGTCAGAGCATCTAACGGACATCCTAAACCATTTGGACTGAAATATATCGGAATTGGAAACGAAGATTTAATATCAGATGTTTTTGAGGAGCGATTTGTAATGATTAATAATGCCGTTAAGGAGAAATATCCTGAAATTAAAGTTGTAGGAACTGCTGGTCCCTTCTATGAGGGGTCCGATTATGAAGAGGGCTGGAGATTGGCAACAGAACATAAAGTGGATCTAATAGATGAACATTATTATGTTTCTCCGGGCTGGTTTATTTATAATCAGGATTATTATGATAAATATGACAGAAACAGATCAAAGGTTTATCTTGGGGAATATGCTTCTCATCTACCTGGCAGACATAGAAACCTTGAAACAGCTCTTTCTGAAGCTTTATATCTTACTTCAGTGGAAAGAAATGGAGATGTAGTAGCAATGACTTCATATGCACCACTTCTTGCAAAGGACAGATTTACTCAATGGAATCCGGATCTTATCTATTTCAATAACCATGAGATTCGTCCAACAGTGGGTTATTACGTTCAGAAATTGTACGGAAACAATAGTGGTGATAAATATGTTTATGGAAATCTTAATGTCAACACTCATAGAGATGATGTAAGAAAAAGGGTTGCCTCCTCTATTGTAACAGATAGCAAAACAGGCGACATGATAATAAAACTTGTAAATATGCTTCCTGTGGGAGTGGATGCTGAACTTGATCTTGGAGATATTTCCGGCTATTCAAAAGATGCCAAACTATCACTGCTAAGCGGAGATCCTAAGGATAGTGATCTAAAACCGATAGAATCGGTAACACAAGTTTCGGATAAATTTTCATATAAGTTACCGGCTTATTCTTTCTCTGTGATTCGCATTACAAAAGAGGTTGTAAAGAAAAAATAATTGTCTTATATTTGCCAATATCGGGGCGTCAGAATTTCGACGCTCCGATTATTAATTAAATGACTCAACACATTATACATTATTTATTAACCCATTTATATTTATGAGAAAAGGATTCAGAAAACTAACTAACCTATCATTGGCAATATTAGCTGCCGGAACTATGATTTCAATGACTCAGTGTACACCAGCTGAGGCAAAGATTACGGAAAAAGATTTTGATGCTTATTTATTTACTTATTTTACAGGAAACGATATTTCAGAAGAAGCTGTAAGATATGCTATTAGTGAGGATGGATACAATTATCATTATCTTAATGACAACAAACCGGTAATCGATTCAAAAGAGATAGCATCGACCGGAGGAGTTAGAGATCCTCATATCTTAAGAGGTGAAGATGGCAAAACTTTCTATCTTGTATTGACCGATATGGTTTCTGCAAACGGATGGAGTTCTAATCGTGCTCTTGTAATGCTAAAATCAAATGACCTTATCAACTGGACATCTTCGAATATAAATATTCAGAACAGATATGAAGGACAAGAAGATCTTCTTAGAGTATGGGCTCCTCAGACTGTATTTGATCATGAAGCAAATAAATATATGGTTTATTGGTCAATGAAACATGGTGATCATAATCCTGATATTATTTATTATGCTTACGCAAACGATGATTTTACAGATTTTATAGGTGAACCAAAAGTGCTATTCTTACCAACTGACGGAAGATCTTGTATTGATGGAGATATCATTTATAAAGATGGACTGTATCACATGTTTTATAAAACAGAAGGACACGGTAATGGAATTAGAAAAGCAACTACAAAATCGTTAACATCGGGAGAGTGGACCGAATCGTCGGACTATAAACAACAAACTACTCATGCAGTTGAGGGATCGGGTGTTTTCAAACTAATCAATTCTGACAAATATATCTTAATGTATGATATGTATATGGCTGGATCTTATCAGTTTTGTGAAACTACTGACCTTGACAATTTCAAAGTTATCGATAGTGATATATCTATGAACTTCCATCCGCGTCACGGAACTATTCTTCCTATCACTGCAAAAGAGAAAAAATCTCTTATTGAAAAATATGGAATTTCTAAATAAGAAATATATTAAAGAGTAATATAAAAGCCCGGTTACATATAATTTGTGACCGGGCTTTGCTCTTTTTTATCTATTAATGGTATCTATAAAATACTTAATTATGAATATTCTTATTAACTTTGGCGAGTTTATGAAATTCATGAAAATAGAAGGATTTAAACACCTCTTTTCATAACCATTCTTATAGAAAATTAAACAACATAATATGAATATTTCTTACAATTGGCTAAAAGATTATTTAAACTTTGATCTAACACCAGACCAGGTGTCTGCAGCTCTTACATCTATCGGTCTTGAAACCGGAGGGATAGAGGAGGTACAAACCATAAAGGGTGGACTTGAAGGTCTTGTCATCGGTAAAGTGTTAACATGTGTAGATCATCCTAATTCCGATCATCTTCATGTAACAACAGTTGATCTTGGAGACGGAAATCCAACTCAGATTGTTTGTGGAGCAGCAAATGTTGCAGCCGGGCAAAATGTAGTTGTTGCAACAGTTGGGACAACTTTATATGCCGGAGAAGATAGTTTTCAGATAAAAAAATCAAAAATCAGAGGAGAAGAATCTTTTGGTATGATTTGTGCAGAAGATGAAATAGGTATTGGAACTTCACATGAAGGAATTATCGTTTTACCTGAGGATGCACCTATCGGTATGCCTGCTAAGGAATATTATAATATAAAAAGTGATTACATACTTGAAGTAGATATCACACCAAATAGGGTAGATGCAGCTTCTCATTATGGAGTGGCAAGAGACCTTGCTGCTTATCTTAATCAGAATGGTTGTGATGTGACTTTAACAAAGCCTTCCGTTGATGCTTTTGCAGTCGATAAAGAGGATGATGCAACTACTGTTGAAGTTTGGTCACCTGCTGCTTGTCCGAGATATAGTGGTGTAACAATTGAGGGAGTAACAATAGCAGAGAGTCCTGAATGGCTTAAGGACAGACTTAATTCAATTGGTCTTCGTCCGATCAATAATGTTGTGGATATCACAAATTATGTGTTACATGAAACAGGACATCCTCTTCATGCATTTGATCTTGAACAGATACCGGGAAGAAAAGTTATTGTTCGTAATTTCGAAACCGGAACTAAATTTATGACTCTTGATGAGGTTGAGCGCACTCTTAATGAAAGTGATCTTATGATTGCCAATACCCAGGATCCTATGTGTATTGCAGGAGTGTTCGGTGGACTTAATTCAGGCGTAAAAGATACGACTAAGAATATTTTTCTTGAATCAGCATATTTTAATCCGACAAGTGTAAGAAAAACAGCTCGTCGTCATGCCCTAAATACTGATTCTTCATTCCGTTTTGAAAGAGGCGCAGATCCTAACAATACTATATATGTATTGAAACGTGCAGCTCTGCTTATTAAAGAGATAGCAGGAGGACAAATAACAGGTCAACCTGTTGATATTTATCCTACACCTATCGAAGAAACGGAAGTAACTGTAACATATAAGAATGTTAACACACTTATAGGTAATGATATACCACAGGAATCTGTTAAGAATATATTGAAAAGTCTTGAAATGACAACTGTTTCAGAAACTACAGAAGCTATTGTTGTTAAAGTTCCGACTTATCGTGTTGATGTAACTCGTGAATGTGATATAATCGAAGATATCCTTAGAATTTACGGTTACAATAATATTGATTTCAGTGATAGCGTAAAATCCAATCTTTCATATAAGACAAAAACTGATGAGAGTTATTCTCTTCAACAGCTTATAGCAGAACAGCTTGTAGGTGACGGGTTCAGAGAGATACTTAATAACTCATTGACTTCTGAAAGTTTTTATTTAGAGCTTGAAACATATCCTGCTTCAAACTGTGTGAAACTAATTAACCCTTTGAGTAATGATTTGAATGTGATGCGTCAGACTTTACTTTTTGGTGGTCTTCAGAGTATCGCACGCAATATAAATTATAGATCATCAAATCTGAGATTCTTCGAATATGGAAACTGCCAATATTTCAATGCAGAGAAGAAAAATGATGAGAAAGTATTAGCTCCTTATAAAGAATCAGCTAAGATAGGAGTTTGGATGACAGGACTAAAAATAGAGGGAAGCTGGGCTCATGCTGATGAAAAAAACAGCATATTTATGTTGAAAGCTGTAGTTGAGAATATTTTCAGTCGTTTGGGATTGAATATTTCAAAAATGAAGCTTAATCAATATTCTAATGATATCTATTCTGTTGGTCTTGATTATATTTTACCAAGTGGAAAATCTATAGCTTCTTTAGGTATAATAACCAATAAGATTCTAACCAAATTTGATATTGAGCAGGAAGTGTATTTTGCTGAAATTGATTGGGATATGTTGATGAAAGAAGCCTCTAAAGCTAAGATAACTTATACAGAAATATCAAAATATCCACCTGTTAAACGTGATCTTGCATTATTGGTTGACAGTAGTGTGAAATTTTCACAGATAGAATCAATAGCATACGAAACTGATAAAAAACTTCTTAAAGATGTATATCTTTTCGATGTATATGAAGGTAAAAATCTTCCATCAGGTAAGAAGTCGTATGCAGTGAGCTTTATTCTGCAAGATGAAACAAAGACTCTTAACGAAAAGCAGATCGAAAATATCATGTCTCGTCTGATAAAGAGTTTTGAAGCTAAGATAGGAGCAACATTAAGATAATTTTTTACCGTCTAAATGGCGGTTTGATATAATAAAGAAAATAAATTAAATATGGGAAGAGCGTTTGAATATCGTAAAGCCAGAAAAATGAAACGTTGGGGTAATATGTCTCGTACGTTTACAAAAATCGGAAAAGAAATCACTATCAGCGTTAAATCAGCCGGGCCTGATCCTTCAGCAAATTCAAGATTAAGAGCGTTGTTGCAAAATGCAAGAGCTGCTAATATGCCAAAGGATACAATAGAAAGAGCTATTAAGAAGGCAACGGATAAAGATGCTTCAGATTATAAAGAGATAGTATATGAAGGATACGGGCCATTTGGTATTGCAGTTGTAGTAGAAACAGCTACAGACAACAATACAAGAACAGTGGCAAACGTAAGAAGTTACTTCAATAAATATGGTGGTTCTCTTGGTACTTCAGGTTCTTTGACTTTCCTTTTCGATCATAAATCTGTATTTAAAGTGAAAGAAAAAGAGGGTCTTGATATGGAGGAACTTGAACTTGAACTAATTGATTTCGGTGTGGATGAGATCGTGGCAGAAGAGGGAGAAATCACTCTTTATGGAGCTTATGAATCATATTCTGATATACAGAAATATCTTGAGGGTGCAGGTTTTGAGATTATCTCTTCAGAGTTTGAAAGAATCCCTAATGATGTTAAGGAATTAAACGCCGAACAACGTGCTGTGATTGACAAACTTCTTGAAAAGTTTGAAGATGACGAGGATGTTCAAAACGTATATCACAATATGCAAGAATCAGACGAGGAGTAATTTAAGTCAACTTTCAATAAAACCAAAAATCCCCGCTACAAATATTTTATTATTTGTGGCGGGGATTTTTGGTATACAGATTTATTATTAAAATTTCCACTTATCTGTTAAAAGTTAAATAGATATAAAATTAAATGCTATGAAACATAGATAATTAATGACGATTGTTTATATAATAATCTAAATTTAGGTTACTGAAAGTAAAATTAAACGATTGTCTAACTTAAAATCTTATACCCATGAAAGTATATCAATCGAATGAAATTAAGAATATTGCCTTATTAGGTAGTAAAGGAGTAGGTAAGACCACACTTGCAGAAGCAATGCTTTTCGAGTGTGGAGTTATAAAACGCAGAGGAAGTGTATTAAATGAAAATACAGTCAGCGATTATTTTCCTGTAGAAAAAGAGTATGGTTATTCTGTATTTTCTACTGTTTTTTATGCTGAGTATCTGGGCAAAAAATTGAATTTTATTGATTGTCCGGGATCTGACGATTTTATCGGGTCCACAATCACGGCTCTGAATGTAACCGATACTGCTTTAATGATGGTTGATGCACAGTATGGAGTCGAAGTTGGAACAATGAATCTGTTTCGATTTACAAAAGAAACATCAAAGCCCGTAATTTTTCTTGTGAATAAGCTTGATTTGGAAAATGCAGACTTTGAGAGAACTTTCGAGCAATTGAAAGAGAATTTCGGATCTCATGTAGTTGCTGTTCAATATCCAATCAATTGCGGATCAGGATTTAATGCCGTGATCGATGTTTTATTGATGAAGATGTTTACATGGAAACCGGAGGGAGGAATTCCTGAAATTTCAGAGATTCCTGAAAATGAAAAGGAGAGAGCAGAGATGCTACATCAGCAGTTGGTAGAAGCTGCAGCTGAAAATGATGATGAATTAATGGATAAATTCTTCGATCAAGGTACATTGAGCGAAGATGAAATGAGATTAGGTATCAGAGAGGGTCTTGTAAATAGATCTATATTCCCTGTTTTTTGTGCAGATGCAGAAAAAGATATGGGAGTGCGCAGATTAATGGAATTTCTTGGAAATGTAGTGCCTTTTGTCAATGATATGCCTGCTGTTCTGAATACTAAGGGAGAGGAGATCAAACCGGATAGCTCAAAAGAGACAAGTTTGTTTTTTTTCAAAACCACAGTAGAACCACATATAGGAGAAGTTTCATATTTTAAGGTTATGTCCGGTAAAGTGAAAGAGGGTGATGATTTGATAAATACTTCAAGGAATGATTCAAAAGAGAGACTTTCGCAGATTTATTGTGTAAGCGGTCAGATAAGAAATAAAGTAGAGGAGCTTGTTGCCGGTGATATTGGTGTAGCTGTTAAACTTAAAGATGTCAGAACCGGTAATACTCTTAATGGTAAAGGATGTGATAACGAATTTGATTTTATTAAATATCCAGCACCGAAATTCCGCAGAGCTATATATGCTAAGAATGAATCTGAAACAGAGAAACTAAGTGAGCTCCTTACAAGAATGCATGAGGAAGATCCTACTTGGATAGTTGAACAATCAAAAGAACTTCGTCAAACGGTAGTTCACGGTCAGGGAGAATTTCACCTTAGAACTCTTAAATGGAGAATTGAAAATAATGAAAAGATTGAGCTTGAGTTTGTTGAACCACGTATTCCTTATAGAGAAACTATAACTAAGGCAGCTCGAGCAGATTATAGACATAAGAAACAATCTGGTGGAGCCGGTCAGTTTGGTGAAGTTCATATGGTGATAGAACCATATTATGAAGGTATGCCGTCACCTTCAGCATTTAAGTTTAATGGACAAGAGTATAGAATGACTGTAAGAGATACACAAACATATGAACTAGATTGGGGTGGTAAACTCGTATTTGTAAATTGTATTGTAGGTGGTTCGATAGATACAAGATTCCTTCCTGCGATATTAAAAGGTTTGATGGATAGAATGGAACAGGGACCATTGACAGGATCCTATGCAAGAGATGTAAGAATTTGTGTATATGATGGTAAAATGCATCCCGTAGATTCTAATGAAATTTCATTCCGTCTTGCCGGTAGAAATGCTTTCAGTGATGCATTTAAACAGGCAGCTCCTAAAATTCTTGAGCCTATTTATGATATAGAAGTTCTCGTTCCCGGCGATAAAATGGGGGATGTGATGAGTGATCTTCAGGGTAGAAGAGCAATAATAATGGGAATGTCCAGTGAAAACGGGTTTGAAAAGCTTCAGGCAAAAGTTCCTCTAAAAGAATTGTCCTCCTATTCAACATCTTTAAGTTCAATTTCCGGAGGAAGAGCTTCTTTTACAATGAATTTTTCTTCATATGAATTAGTTCCCGGAGATGTTCAGGAAAAATTGTTGAAAGCCTACGAGGAAACTCAGGATGCAGATTAAAAATTAACTCTTAAAATATAATTATAGAAAATGCCATTAGAAATAATGGCATTTTTTTTATTAATAATCTATTAATTATTCTTCCTGTAATCATTATAGAAGGATTTGAAAATATAATTTTAAATCAATAAAGGCTATAAGTATATTTATTTTTATTCTTATTAATCTTTGAGGGTTCTAGTATTTAACAATAAATAATCACTATAAAACAATTATTAGGTTAAAAATTATTTAATCAATTAATGTGTCCAAATTGTAAATAGAAATGTACTTATAAAAGACGACATATTATTAGTTATTGTCAAAGGTGTTTTTAGTTGTTTGATATTTAGATATTTGTTATTATGTGTTTAGATCGGAAGAGCACACGTCTGAACTCCAGTCACGAGATTCCATCTC
>CAMTOJ010000040.1 GCA_947074145.1 uncultured Bacteroidales bacterium | reverse complement strand
ACAAAGATATAATCTGTATTATTTTTTAACAACCTAATATTTTACTTGATCCGTTTTATTGAAAAAAAATGACATCACATAAACCAGTCTCTTCGCTCGGGGATCGCCTAGCGGCAAGGGGCTGAGATCACATTGTTTTTTATCCTAAAGAGATTTATCATTTTCGAGACGAAACTAAAAAATGAAAGAGATTTAAAATTAGAAATAGTAAATATTTAGAAGCGGTTTTTATGTAATGAATTATAGATTAATATAATGTGGAATATTTTTTTTAGATTTATAACCTTATTATTAAAACATCAAATTAACATAACCTTAAATATATAAATTCATCATTTTGAGTAAGCTTATCAATTAACGTTCTTTATCTGGCTATATAATCTATGTACCAAATATTACAATGTGTATTTTAGAAGATTAATTAACCAGATCTATTCAATTGCTGAAATATAAGCAGAAGAAAAGTATTCCATACGACAATTAATAACTATTAGATTACTTATATGAAAAACCAACTATCTATTACACTATGCGGACTTGCAGTTTGCTTCTCATCTTTAGCTGAAAATGTTTCAGATCTTGAAGCAAGAATGAAACAAAAAGCTGTTGAAATCATCTCACAGATGACAATTGAAGAGAAAATTTCTCAATTGATGAATAATACTCCGGGCATCGAGCGTCTTGATATAAAACCTTATGATTGGTGGAATGAAGCTCTTCACGGCGTAGCCAGAAACGGACGAGCTACTGTTTTTCCTCAACCTATCGGATTGGGTGCTAGTTTTGATCCGCAAATGGTTAAGCGCATGGCTGACGCTATCGCTTCAGAGGGTAGAGCAAAATTTAATGTCGCACAGTCAATAGGCAATTACAGTATATATTCCGGTTTAACTTATTGGTCCCCTAATGTAAATATATTTCGAGATCCCCGCTGGGGACGTGGAATGGAAACATTTGGAGAAGACCCTTATCTAAGTGGTATTGTGGGAGGGGCTTTTGTAAAAGGCCTTCAGGGCGATCATCCTTTTTATCTTAAAGCTGCTGCTTGTGCCAAACATTATGCGGTGCACTCGGGTCCGGAAAAAGACAGACATTATTTTGATGTCCTTCCTACAAAAAAAGATCTTTATGAAACATATCTTCCGGCTTTTAAGATGCTGGTTCAGGATGCTAATGTAGAGGCTATAATGGGCGCTTATAATCGAGTTTATGGAGAGAGTGCTTCCGGAAGCAAATATCTTTTGACTGATATTCTACGTTCTGATTGGGGATTTGATGGTCATGTGGTGTCAGACTGTGGTGCTGTAACTGATATATTTACAGAACATAAAATTGCAGATAGTCATGCAGAGGCAGCTGCGATTTCAATTAAAAGTGGTCTTAATCTTGAATGTGGTGATAGTTTTCGTCACCTTAAAGAAGCGCTCGAAAAAGAACTTCTTACAGAATCTGATCTTGATCAGGCACTTTTTCCTTTAATGATGACTCGTCTAAAGCTTGGTATTCTTACATCGGATGATAAATCTCCATATTCAGAGATTCCAACTTCTGTTATTGCAAGTGATGACCATGCAAATATTGCTCGAGAGGCAGCCTGCAAAAGTATGGTTCTTCTAAAGAATGATAATGTTCTACCAATAAATAAAGAGATTAAAAATATGTATGTTGTGGGACCACATGCCACAGATGTTTTCAGTATGATGGGTAATTATTTCGGCGTATCAAATCGTTATAATACATATCTTGAAGGAATAGCAGATAAGGTAAGTGATGGAACAAGTATCAATTATAAGTTAGGATTTATGTCTTATCAACCGGGTGTTAACTCTATTGATTGGGGACCTGGAGAAGCTCGTGGAGCAGAGATTTGTGTAGTGTTTATGGGCATATCGGGAGCACTCGAAGGTGAAGAAGGTGATGCGATAGCTTCACCTGAGAAAGGAGATAAGAAAGATATCAAATTGCCTGAACATCAGATGGAATTTCTTCGTAAAGTGACACATAATAATAAAAATAAAGTAGTAACTGTGATAACAGGTGGTAGTCCGATTGATATAAAAGAGATTGCAGAGATATCAGATGCTGTAGTCATGGCGTGGTATCCCGGTCAGGAAGGAGGATATGCCTTAGGAGATCTTCTATTCGGAGATGTTAACTTCTCAGGACGTTTACCAATAACTTTTCCTCTTTCGGTTGAAGCATTACCTGCTTTTGACGATTATACAATGCAGGGAAGAACATATAAATATATGACCGACAATATTATGTATCCTTTCGGCTATGGGCTTACATATGGAGAAGTAAGTTATGGGGATATAAAAATATTGAATCCAAAAAATAAAGGCAAACAACCTTTGCAATTACAAATGGAATTGAAAAACGAAAGTAACAGGGAGATAGAAGAGGTAGTTCAAGTCTATATTTCATCTCCCCTTGCCGGAACTTCAGCTCCACTTTCAACTCTTGTTAATTTTAAGCGCGTAAAATTGGCTCCCAACTCTTCGGAAGTAGTTGAATTTTCTGTTGATCCGGATTTGATAAAAGTGACACAAGAAGATGGAACCTCAAAACTTATTAAAGGAGAATATACAATATTCATATCAGGTGCGGCTCCGGGTAAAAGAAGTGAAGAATTAAAGGTAAAAAGCAGTACTGCAAGATTTAAGATATAACTATAAATTACACTTAGTAATCCATTAAAGGGTTTTCTATACAATAATATGTATGGAAAACCCTTTTTTGATGTTTTTAATTCAATAATTGTAAATCACTTTCCTTATTTAGAATAAAAAAAAACAGTTCGATTCATAAACAATTTTAATCAAAAGATGTTTATGACATAAACTCTTATTTATCAAAAATCTAATAATATTCAAAAGAGGTATTCAGACAATAAATGAATAATATCAAGTCAAAACCAATAATTATATAACTTATATAATCTGATAAATTATGCATTTAACTCCAAAAGAAATTGACAAACTTATGCTATTGTCATTAGGCATAATAGCAGAAAGGCGACTTCAGAAGGGACTAAAATTAAATTATCCCGAAGCAGTCGCTTTTATTACATCTTCAGCTCTTGAAGGCGCAAGAGAAGGTAAAACCGTAGAAGAAGTAATGAAAGATGCGGCAGCTGTATTAAAAAAGGAAAATGTTATGGAAGGAGTAGCCGACATGATAAATCTCCTTCAAGTAGAAGCAGTCTTTACCGATGGCTCAAGGCTTGTGAGTATACATAACCCTATTAAGTAATAATTAAAACTTTTAATTATGAGCACTTCTCAAACAGATTCAAATAAAACAAGCAATACAGCCAAGGCTGAAGTTCCTGATAATTTATATCCAAATCAACCGGGTTTTGTTCCTTCATCCGCAATACCTGTAGGAGGCGTAATTCTTTCTGCAGATCCGGTAGAATACAATACCTGTCGTTATACATTAAAATTAAAAGTAAAGAATACGGGAGATCGTCCTATACAAGTAGGCTCTCATTTCCATTTCTTTGAAGTTAACCGTTATCTGGAATTTGACAGACCTTCAACATTCGGATGTCATCTTAATATACCGGCTACTACAGCAATTCGTTTTGAACCGGGTGATGAAAAGGATGTTGAAGTTGTTGCATACTCCGGAAAACGATTTGTGCGAGGATTCAATAATCTGACAAACGGATATACAGGAGGCGAAGATTCTCCAACATATTATCCAGTCAAGATTGAGGCAGTAAGGCGCATGCGAGAATTAGGATTCAAATCAAATGATAATCCTGCACAAAAATAACGTTTAACTAAAGAATAAAATAAAATGGCTACAATATCAAGACAAGAATATAATAATCTGTTCGGTCCAACCGTGGGGGATAAGATCAGGTTAGCTAATACGGATCTTTATATTGAGATCGAAAAAGATCTCAGAGTTTATGGCGATGAAGTTGTTTACGGAGGCGGTAAAACTTTACGTGACGGTATGGGACTCGATAATATGGCTTCTGCAAATGACGGTTCGCTCGATATCGTTATTACAAATGTTACCGTATTGGATCCTATATTAGGCGTTGTTAAGGCAGACGTAGGTATAAAAGATGGTAAGATAGCAGGAATAGGCAAATCCGGTAATCCAAATATTATGCCAAATGTAGACCCTGCACTCGTTACCGGTGCCTCAACCGATGCAATTTCGGGAGAACATCTAATCCTTACTGCTGCAGGTATTGACGGACATGTTCATATGATATCACCACAACAAGCTTATGATTGTTTAAGTAACGGTATTACCACATTAATAGGTGGTGGTGTAGGACCAACAGACGGAACTAACGGAACTACTATAACATCGGGACCATGGAATCTGGAAAGAATTCTTCAGTCAATCGAGGGACTTCCTATAAATATTGGTCTTTTAGGGAAAGGAAACTGTTCAAATCAGAAACCATTATACGAACAAATCAAAGCAGGAGCTTGCGGATTTAAGATTCATGAAGACTGGGGAACTACTCCAGCCGCACTAAGTGCCGTGATGGATGCAGCCGACGAACTTGACGTCCAGGTTGCAATGCATACCGATACACTTAATGAATCAGGTTATGTTGAAGACTCAATAGCAGCCATCAATGGTCGCACGATGCATTCATATCATACAGAAGGAGCAGGAGGCGGACATGCACCGGACCTTATTAAAGTATCTTCTCTTGCAAATATGCTTCCATCATCAACAAATCCGACGCTTCCTTTCGGTATCAATTCTCAGGCTGAACTTTTCGATATGATTATGGTTTGTCATAATCTTAATCCTAAAATCCCTTCAGATGTGGCATTTGCTGAGAGTCGTGTACGTCCGGAAACTCAATCGGCTGAAAATGTATTCCACGATTTAGGTGTGATATCCATGGTATCGTCAGATTCTCAGGCAATGGGTCGTGTTGGCGAATCTTTTATGAGAGCTTTTCAGATGGCTTCATATATGAAACAGGCACGCGGAAAATTAAAAGAAGATTCTGATACTAACGATAATTTCAGAGTATTGCGTTATTTGGCAAAGATCACAATAAATCCAGCAATAACATATGGTATTTCTGATATTCTGGGCTCAGTAGAAAAAGGGAAAGTTGCCGATCTTGTTTTATGGGAACCTGCATTCTTTGGATCAAAACCAAAGATGGTGATAAAAAACGGAGTTATAAATTGGGCTTGCATGGGTGATACAAATGCATCCTTACCAACTCCGCAACCTGTATTACACAGACCAATGTACGGAGCTTTTGGAAAAGCAATGCCTCATACTTGCTTCTCTTTTATATCTCAATGGGCATATGAAGAAAATATAGGTGAAAAATACGGATTATGCAGAAATCTTTATCCTGTGCATAGATGTCGTCAAATAAGCAAATTTGATATGGTAAGGAATTCAGTGATGCCAAAGATTGATGTTGATCCTGAAACATTTGAAGTATTTATTGATGGCATACATGCTTATGTGCCACCTGCAAAAGAGTTTTCTTTAGCACAATTGTACTGGTTTAGTTAATTCTTGAAATATAATATATCGAAACCGGGGTATGATAAAAAGGTGATAATGATTATCGAAATCTACTCCCGGTTTCCTTTTTATCAAATAAATATGAAAATACTTACCGAAATTTTTGGAAACCTCAATGATGGAGATCAGTGGAAAGAACTTTTGAAAAACATGAATGTCGAATATGCCGAACTTGATCAATGGACAGCACAGAAAAGTCGTTTTCTAATCCATACAGATAAGGGAAATGAATATGCCGTTTCTCTTTTAAGGCATACTCCATTGAGAGATGGCGACATTATTGAATATGATAAAGATACCAATATAGCAGTTGTCCTAAAACTTGCACTTAATCAAGTGATGGTCATCGATTTATCTTCGCTTCAAAATCATGACAGATTGAGTTCGGAGCGATTGTGTTTTGAAATAGGTCATGCTTTAGGTAATCAGCATTGGCCTGCATTGATGAAAAATGAAAAGATATTTGTTCCACTCACCGTAGATAAGAAAGTAATGCAAAGCGTACTTGATACTCATCATTTTGAGGGCATCACTTATGAGTTTAAAGAGGGAAGTGATATCATTCCTTATTTGCATCCTCATGAAATAAGACGATTATTCGGTGCTACAGGTCCGGACTCGAAGACACATAGTCACACACATATCTAATCAATTTGAATTATTTATAAACATTTATCATCATATCATATGAACAATCGGGTGAATATTCTTCGACTTCTTCAATTTTCTGATTCAGCTTTTCCGGTAGGTACTTTTTCTTTCTCTAATGGTTTAGAATCTGCCTCATTTGAAAGAATCGTAAAAGACGCCGAAACTCTTCGTCAATATGTCCATTCCGCTTCTCTTCAGTCTGCATTCACTGATTGCGTGGCTGCCAAAGAGGCCTATTATAGAATAAAAGCCGGGGATTACGAAGGACTTAAGCAATGCGATGAATATGTCATACTTTATAAGAATAATGCTGAGGCTCGACTTATGCTAACACGAATGGGAAAAAAGATGGCAGAGTTAAGTTGTTCACTTATTTCAGATCCGTTACTTGACAGATGGCTTGGCGATATAAATAAATCGAATGTCAACGGCACATTTCCAATATCGCAGGCTCTTGCTTTTGCTGTTATGGGTTTGGATGATCAGGATCTTTTCTATTCACATCAATATGGAGTGATAAATATGATTCTTAGTGCAGCTTTGCGTTGCGTAAAAGTTTCACATCTCGATACTCAAAAGATACTATACGATATGGAGGCCTCTCTTGATGCCACATATCTTAAAGTCAGAGATATGACACTTGCCAATATGAATGCATTTGTTCCGGAATTGGAAGTTATGGCCTCAATTCATGAAACCGGAATGATGAGAATGTTTATGAATTAACTTATTAATAAAAAAGAAAATAAAAAAATATGAGTAATACCTGCCGAATCGGAATAGGTGGTCCTGTTGGATCAGGAAAAACTGCACTTATAGAAGCAATGACACCATATTTTCTTGATATGGGTCTTAAAGTACTTATTATTACAAATGATGTTGTAACCACTGAAGATGCGAAGCATGTCAGAAAGACACTCAAAGGGATTTTAGTTGAAGAAAGAATAATCGGAGTTGAAACGGGTGCTTGTCCACATACAGCAGTGAGAGAAGACCCTTCAATGAATATTGCCGCTGTAGAAGAAATGGAGGCTAAGTTCCCCGATACAGATCTTGTTTTAATAGAATCGGGAGGAGATAATCTGACTCTTACTTTTAGCCCTGCTCTTGTGGATTTTTTCATCTATGTAATAGATGTGGCAGCCGGAGATAAAATTCCTCGTAAAGATGGTCCGGGTATCTCTCAGTCAGATATTCTTGTTATCAATAAGACAGATCTTGCTCCATATGTAAAAGCAAGTCTTGATGTAATGAGAGAAGACAGTATAAAAATGAGAGGAAAAAAGCCTTTTGTTTTCACCAACTGTATGACAGGTGAAGGGATAAAGGATCTTGTCGATATGATCAAGAAAATGGCTCTTTTCGATAAAATCAAAGAATAAAAATAAAACCTTATGAATATGGAAGATTCTACTTCTGTAAAAAAATCGGTTTATGATCCCTCTTATGATTTCGGAGAACGTGAATTACTTCCCTATATGACTCATCCCAAGGCTATGCCTGTAGGGATATCGGGAAAGAAGGGGTATTTACGTCTTGGATTCGAGCTTGATTCCGATGGCAAAAGCATTCTTCGAGATTGGGAGCGACATGTTCCTCTTATAGTTCAACAGGCGCTTTATTTCGATGAAACGATGCCTCAAATGCCGTGTGTATATATCCTTTCATCTGGAGGTCCGAATGTAGATGGCGACAGATTTGAACAAATTATTACGCTTAAGAAAAACTCTTTTGCATTTATATCAACAGGTGCCGCGACAAAAATAGCGCAGATGAAATATAATTTCTCTGCTATGATTCAAACAATAGAACTTGAAGAGGGGGCATATCTGGAATTTCTTCCTGAACAAATGATTCCATGCGCTCAAAGTCGTTATTTTACATCTACCACATTAAAAGTTCATCAGACAGCCACACTATTTTATTCTGAAATATATATGGGTGGTCGAAAATTCTTCAAAGAAGGAGAAAAATTCGATTATGATCTTCTTATAATAGAAACGACAGGTGAAAGAGAAAACGGAAAATTGTTGTTTAAAGATAAAGCCGTAATAAAACCATCAGAAAATTCACCCTCACAAATCGGAATAATGGGAGAAAATGAAATTTTTGCCAATGCAATTATTATGACTCCTAAAGATAAAGCTGATTTGATATATGAAACTCTTAAAAAGGTGGTGGGAATTAATAGTCGTGGTTTTCTGTCCGAAACTAATTTTGATTCCTCTTCTGACGATGATTTTAACGATAAAAAGTCAGATATAGATTTTTCAGAACAAACAATAACAAATGAGGATATTTCGCCCGATGAATATGTTGCATTTGGAGTTAATCATCTATCTAACGATGCCGGACTTATGGTAAGAATAATCGGGAAAAACAGTGGAGTTATCAAACGTTCACTTAGATTCGTTTGTTCACAGGTGAGGATGGCTATAAAAGGGGTTCCAATGCCTGATGAATTTCCGTGGAGATAACTTGAAATAAAAAAGTATATGTACTAACCATAAAACATATATAATATGGACACTATTAATGACGATAAATATAAGGCTAAGGATATATTTACCTTTGAATTCGTAAAAACGGTATTAAAAGGAGTCGGCCAGGTAATGTTTCAAAATAATGCCCTGACAGGATTATTGTTTCTTATAGGAATTTTTTGGGGTGCCTTTGAAGAGGGATTACCTCATGTAGCTTGGGGTGCAGTAATAGGAGTGGTTGTTTCTACTCTGACGGGATGTTTATTAGGATTATCAAAGAAAGATGGAGAAATAGGATTATGGGGATTCAATGGAGCATTGGTCGGATGCGGAATATTTACATTTCTGGGAAGTTCATTTTATTCTTGGGTCGCATTAATATTATGTGCAGCAATGACCACATGGGTGCGCGTAGGATTCAACAATCTTCTTGCACCGTTTAAGATAAATTCGCTTACTTTTCCTTTTGTCTTTTCTACATGGATTTTTCTACTTGCCGCCCGAGCAATGAAAGGTCTTGATGTAGAGCATCTGGCAACACCTCTTTTACCGGGATATTTTGATTTTGATGTTCATATGGGATTTGGCAATCTTATAATATATTGGCTAAAGGGTATAGGACAAGTCTTTCTAATAAACTCTTGGGTGACAGGGCTGTTTTTTATTGCCGCACTTTTTGTTTCAAATAGATATTCGGCAATATGGGCAATGGTAGCTTCCGCTTTATCACTTTTTACAGCAATTATATTTCGAGCTGTCGGTCTTGATATAGAGAATGGTTTGTTCGGATTTAGTGCAGTCTTAACAGGAATAGCATTAGGATCTACATTTTATACAACTAATTTAAAATCTTCAATATGGTGTATTATAGGTATTGTGATTACGGTTTTTATACAAGCTGCAATGGATATACTTTTCACACCAATGGGATTACCAACATTAACCGCACCATTCTGTGTAGCAACATGGTTGTTTCTACTTCCTCTTTTCAAATGGAATAAGGATAAGACAGGAGGTTAATCAAGAAAGAGCAAGGCTCCTCAATTTTTTTAATAAAAAGATTAAGAGATGGACAACGGGGCTGAAAAAGAATTGGATAATTTACCATTAAGATGGGGCCATTACAGGGTGCTCCTTATAGCTTCATGCGGACAATTTTTAGGAGCTGTAATTTCAACGCTTATAGGTGTGATTTTACCTCTTATAAAGATCGCTATGCATGATAATTTCAGCACTTTCAGTCAATCTATGATTTGTGTATCTGAACTATTAGGTATAGTTGTCGGATCTGTTTTTGTTGGCCGAATAACAGAAAAATATGGTTATCTGCTATTTTTTAGAATTGCTCCATGTATAATTTTTTCTCTATCGGTGATTCTTCTTTTTACCACCAATACATTAATACTTACAATAATACTTTTCTTTATTGGTTGTTGTATTGGTTCGGAGTATGCCATAGATGGAGCATATGTTTCGGAAATAATGCCACAAAAATGGCGCTTTATAATGGTTGGGATTGTGAAAGGAGCAGCCTCAATCGGTTATGTTATAACGGCATTGATATGTTTCTTTTCATTAAAAATTTTAGATAATGCAGAACATTGGAATTATCTAACCGGCTTTATCTGTTTAATCTCACTTATAATGATATTGACACGAATACGTTTTGTTGAAAGTCCTAAATGGTTAATTGTTAAAGGTAAAGAGGAGCAGGCACAAAAAGATGTTCGTTTGTTGCTTGGTAATGATGTAATAATAGGCAAAAGATCAGAGCAAATGATAATAGAATCAAGCAAAGAAGCCAATGGAAGGAAACAATCGATATTTACTCTTGAGAAATTGCCTAAAATAATATTAAGCGGCGTTCCCTGGGCTTGCGAAGGGGTGGGAGTTTACGGTATAGGTATGTTTACACCAATTCTTATTCTTTCTTTGAACTTGGAACCTACAAATCTCTCGGAGTTAGAAAGAGTTATATTCTCAGTAAAAACAACGGCGTTTATTAGTGTTTTTATAATACTTGGATTTATAGTCGGTATTATTATGCAAAAACGATTCGATTATATAAAAATGCAAAGTGCCGGATTCTTTCTTGCAGTAGCAGGTCTTATTGTTTTGTTGATCGGCTATCTTTTAAAACTTAATCCGTGGATCTCTCTTTCCGGATTTATGTTTTTTGAATTTGCTCTCAACTTTGGACCTCATCTTCTTACTTTCGTGATTCCGTCAACAATTTATAATATCGAACAGAGAGCTATTGGTGAAGGGATAGCTACAGCTATAGGAAAAGTGGGAGCACTTGTAGGAGTTTTTACGATCCCTTTTTTACTTAAAAGCGGTGGAGGCAAATCAGTTTTGATATTTACAATAATAATATTTCTTATAGGAGGACTTGTTACATATATTTTTGGAAAGATAGTCTTCAAAAAGAATAAAATAGAGATTGAAAATTGAAGGAACCTAAATTAAAAAAATATAATATTCATTAAACCTCAAAAACATTACAATCATGCACATGTCTGACGCACTTCTCTCGGCACCGGTAGCAATAGTTGGCGATGCTCTGGCAATAGGTCTAATTTCAGTAGCCGCAGTCATAATAAGAAAAAGATATAAAAATGTCAATGTGGCACTTATGGGCGTAATGGGAGCATTTGTATTTGCCGCACAGATGATAAATTTTACAATTCCCGGAACAGGATCAAGCGGGCATATTGTGGGAGGAATATTATTAAGTACACTACTGGGAGCTTGGCCCGCATTTATTACACTCTCATCTGTTTTGATAATACAAGCATTACTTTTTGCAGATGGTGGAATTCTTGCACTTGGTTGGAATATAATAAATATAGCGGCAACTTCTTGTCTGGTGATATATCCACTTATAATGCATCCTTTTTTGAAAAGATTCAAAAAGGGCTATGTAAATCAAACTTCTCCAAAAAAACATAAGTATCCGGCTTTTGTGATAATTACAATTCTTTCATGTTTGATAGGTCTTGAAATTGGTGCCTTTGGAGTAACACTTGAAACACTGGCATCTAATATCACAACATTGCCATTTGGTAAATTTCTATTATTCATGTTGTCTATACATTTTTTTATTGGTATTGGAGAAGGGCTTGCTACTGCCGCGATACTTCTATTTGTAGTAAAATATAAACCGGATATATTATTTCAAAATGAAAGAATGGAAAGATCAGGAAAAGGTTATGGAAAAATGATATTAACTTTTGCAATATTGGCGATAGTGGTCGGCGGTGTTTTGAGTTGGTATGCATCATCAAAACCAGATGGTTTAGAGTGGTCGATAGAAAAAGTTGAAGTCTCAGAAAATCAGGAAATGGAAGATGCTAATCCCCTTCATTTTAAAAGTGAAGAGATGCAGAAAATAACTTCAATATTCCCTGATTATATGCTTAATAATGGATCAGAAAACGAAGAAATGATACATGAACGAGCACAAACTTCAATAGCCGGAATTTCTGGAGCATTAATTGTACTATTAATAACAATATTACTAGCCGTATTAATAAATTATAGAAAAAGAAAACAAGCAGACAGATAAAATGTAAAAACGTTTCACAAGAAGATTATGAAAAATCTTGAAATAATAATATCGGAAATCAGAAGTGTAGAAACAAATGCCGGAATAACAGGAACCAAAACTTCTGTTAATCCGTGTGGAAGTATTCTGATATCTATTATTTTTCTGGTTTCGATGTTGACATTTTCAATATATGACATTGTTAACACAATCCCCTATGTCATAACTCTTCTTATAGTTTTAATTATTACCTCAATACCATTTTCTCTAATATTGAGAAAATCAAAATACTTACTTTTATTTGTTTTATTCATTGCCATATTCAATCCTATTATAGATAGAAACACAGCTATTGAAATAGGCAGTTTTAAAATTAGCTACGGATGGTTGTCTTTTTTTACTATTCTTTTAAGAGGATTTGTATCAATAACGACCGCTTTGATACTTGTAATCTCTACAGGTTTCATTCCTTTATGCAAAGCCCTTGAAAAACTTCGGTTACCTAATATCCTTGTAACTCAGTTATTGTTTGTATATAGATATATTATCGTTTTATTGGAAGAGGCATCTCAGATATCCAATGCTATCAAATCGAGAGGATACGGAAATAAGAAATTTACAATTAAGCTATATGCCATATTTATAGCTCAACTAATAATAAAAACTTACACACGAGCAGAGATGATAAATATGAGTATGATCTCAAGAGGATTTGACGGAGAGATACGAACTCGTTCTGATATGAAATGGAAAAGGAGAGATACGTTTTTCTGTATAATTGCTATAGTGATAATCTTTATTTTAAGAATTGTCAAACCATTTGGATATATAGATAAGCTATTGTAAACCGATTAATAAAAATAAAAACTATGAGTCATCATTATATAAAAGCTGAAAATTTAGATTATACCTATTATGGTGGAACCAAGGCAATTGAAGATATATCTTTTTATATTGGTCATGGTGAAAAAGTAGCATTAGTAGGAGCAAACGGAGCCGGAAAATCAACTCTTTTGCTTTTACTTAATGCTCTTCTGTTTACACAAAGAGGTAGTATTGATATAGGGAATACTATCATCACTGAAAAAACAGCCTCATATATAAGAAGAAAGGTGGGTTTTATTTTTCAGAATTCCGATAATCAGCTTTTTATGCCAACTGTCGATGAGGAGATAGCCTTTGGACCTCGAAATATGGGGTTACCCAACGATGAGGTGGAAAAAAGAGTTGATATGGCTCTTGAAGCCGTTAAATGTCAGGATCTTAAATATTCAGTAACATCACATCTTTCAGGGGGACAAAAAAGGAGTATTGCCATTGCAGCCGTTCTTGCTATGGACCCGGAAATATTGTTGATGGATGAACCATCTTCTAATTTGGATCCCTATAGTCGAAGGCTTTTGATAGAGAGAATAAAAAGTTTTTCACACACATGTATTATTGCAACGCACGATCTTGAGATGGTGTGGGAGTTATGCCCGCGAAGCATTGCTATATCTGAAGGTAAAATTATATATGACGGTCCATCGAAATCACTATTTTATGATAAGGAATTACTAAAAGAATGTCGGCTCGAACAACCTTACCTTGCTCAAATTGAACAAATGAAGGAATCTGAGAAAATAAGAAATTGCAATTAGATAAAATCACTTAAAAAATTCAAGATCATTATATCATAGGCCGGGTTAGTTTGAATATTCCTTTTCTCTGAAATATAGTAAAAATCAGAAGTTGAATTGAATCATAGTTTGAATTCTATTGTTATTTCTTGTTACATCACCCATAGTGTGTTTAATCCCATTTATATATTCAATTCCAACTGATATATTTTCGCTTAAATGCCAAAAGATATTTGCTACAATATAATTTAAATATCTAATCTGATCTGTCCATTCAATATCTCCACCCTGATAACGATTTGCATAAAATCGTTGATATGAATATGCAGTTGACGCAAAACATCTATCATTAAAGTTATATTGAACACCTGCAAGTCCCCCCCAAGATCTGACCATCTTCAGTTTATGCTCATCGTCGGTAGATGGCACAAGGTCATAATTCTTATCTGCCATATCCTGAGTAAAAGATGTTATACCATATCCACCAATACCTTGATAATAAAGCACTGCTCTACCCAAGTTTGCCTTTCCTGAAAGTTGAAGACCTGATCCCGTAAGATATTTACGATCAGCAGATTCGACGTTTTCATAAAGTAATGTTCTTATAACACCAGAAAGCCTGATCATTGATTCCCCTTGATCCCAACTATACTGAATAAACGCCGGTATGGTGGGCAACACATTATTGCAAAGACGTGTACATTCATTTAATGTTGCACTAGTCAGGGGTGTTTCGAGACCTATGCAGAATTTCCAGTTTTTTACATCAATATGATAGTTTACAATAGTATTAAGAATAAGAGGCAGAGTTGGAGGGCCCTCAAGGTCAATTGTAGGTGGGGTAGCTTCTTCATTGCAAAAGGTAGAATAATTATATCCGGCCATAAGTCCTCCATATGTCAGATATGCATATTGAAGACTTAAACCGTAATTGTCGTTCTCAAAATTAAAATTTACATATCCCCCAACTTGATGTTTAGATCCAGGAAGAGCAACAAAATTTAAAAAAATATTGCTACTACCTGCAGACATTTGATATAATGCATTATTGGCATTCGTATAGTCGAGAGGTATCTCACTTGTATTAAAATATAGAGGATTATCTATCGGATTTTGCAAATCATAAGAAATTGTACCTTTTATAAATCCACCTATTCCACAGTAGAATTTTTGATCTTTTCCTATGAATGTAAATCTAGGCATATCCGGAGCGTTGAACGTACTTGGTGCTATACTTCTGAATATTTCAGTAATCTCGGCTTCTGAGAGAGGTTTTGAATTAAAATAATTGTCAATATTATCATGAAGAATATATCCTTTATTATCATCATTTTGTGAAAATGTTAGATTTGAAAAGGTTAAGGTTATAATCGTTATAAATAATGGCATTTTAAACATACTTCTTATATTTTAATTCTACTTGTATATTCTACATATTAGAAGGATAAAAGTTTATAATAGAAATATTTTTATTGTTATTTTGGTATAAATTAAGAATATGTCATATTTTCTAATCTGATTCATCTGAAAACATAATAACTTACTAATAAGGATAGAAATCACATATTTATATTGTTATAACATAATCGATAGCTATGAACGAATTATTCTGCCTACCTTTGAATTAAATAATAAAACAAAATGAGATCAAAAGACTGGAAACCAAAAGAGACTGCTAAAGTACTGGTTATAGGTGAAGACCCTAATTTGCAATGGTGTGATACACTTCCCGAGTATGTAATGTTTACCGACTATTATTTTAGAAAGATACCTTATGATTTGGGGGAAAGAAGCCGTTATATGGAAGCGAAAAAGCTTTTTGAGATGGTTGAAGATCTTACGGAATTTAAATATAAGTATGATGAGGTATATGTGACATGTTTATGTTGCGACTCTCTCGCTCGCCCGGCAAAGGGAAAACGAACTTTAATTCCTGAACAGATGGCATTGAAGGGGGTAGAACATATAAAATGGATACTTCAACAAAATCCTGAGATTGAAGTAATTTTCGCTCTGTCACAACAAACCAATTACTGGTTACAAAAATCAGGTTTTGCAGAGGCTGATGAACAATTTCTTAAAGCTGCTGAACCAAGACGTACAGGTTTACAAGATATTATGCCATATTATCAACCCGTCAACCCTAAAGTATTCAATGAAATATGTGCAAAATTACGTTATGTAAATAACTATCGCATAAAGCTATTTCCATTACTCCCTATGCGTGATTATCCTTTGCGAGGAGATAATGTCGAGCGATTTGAAAAGTCTTATGCTCTGATTAAAGAGCAGTTATAATAAAAAACCGTAATTCACTTTTTTGAAAGAATTGCGGTTTTTTTATTGACATTTTGCATGTTTAGATATGACACCTTGCAAGGTGTGAGTTAAAACCTTGCAAGGTTTATCATAACACCTTGCAAGGTGTAGGTAAAAATTGTAAAGAAATATGGTTTCAATATGCAAAAGATGTGAAAATCGCAAAAAACAGATGAATTATGGACTTTGAATAATTAAATGATATTTATCTTTAAATTTTATAAAAATAATTATCCGTAAAATATATATCGGTGTTATACATAAAACAGTCAAACTTAAATTATAAGAAAATGAAAAAGTTATCTGAATCGGTTTTATTTGTTTTGATGTTATTTACAATTGTTTCTTGTACTACAAAATTTGAGGCGAGTCCCGAGTATACAACATCGCAGGAAAATGGGGCCGATTATACTATCACACTTCATAAACTTGCATTCACTTCAAAATATAAAGATAATGATGCAATGCTAATGCCTCTTAACCGCAAACTGGCGGAAGATGATAGTATAGCTTGTGAAAAAATTAAAACAGAGTCGGTTCTGTTTTTTAAGAATTATGACGAGATTATCGCCAAAGAGAAAGCACGATTAAAAGAGCTTGCATCTAAGTCAAAATCAAAAAAGCAAACAGAAATTGCACCTATAGATACTATGAGGCCGGAATTCAAATATGAACTTTATAATATTGATACAGCATATATTATCAGCCCGCAAATAATTAGCGTACTTAATACAAGTTATGTTTATTCAGGAGGTGCGCATGGTATCACGACCTTTAATTCTATTAATTATTCACCAAAAAACAGGTCATTCTATAAACCGGAAGAGATCATTGATTTTTCGAAAGAAAATGAGATAAATGTTCTTTTGAAAAAATATTTTATAAATCCGGACTCATGTTTTAACACTGAACCAAAACTGTCACTCGCTTCAGCAATAAACGTTACACAAAGTACAGTGATGTTTACATTTTCACACTATACATTAGGAGCTTATTATTGTGGAGCCCCTGTTGTACATGTTCCGATAAAGGAGTTGAAAGATATCTATCTTATAAAGTAAAATTTTAAACAGTCTTCTCTTCTTAAATTATAGTTGGAGTATGTGTGTAAAATTTGTCAATAATATTCATTATCTTTGGCCCCAAAGAAGGTGTGAAATATATTTATCGAAAATTTTTAAAAAATTAAAATAATGAAAAGTTTAGAACGTATTGTAGCAGAAAAGCTGTTGAAGATTAAAGCTGTAAAACTACAACCGAACAATCCTTTTACATGGGCATCAGGATGGAAGTCTCCAATTTATTGTGATAACCGTAAGACTTTGTCTTATTCTGATGTGAGAAATCTTATTAAAATAGAGCTTTGTCGTACTATTCTTGAAAATTATCCTGAGGTAGATGCTATCGCAGGAGTTGCAACCGGAGCAATTGCTCAGGGTGCTCTTGTGGCAGATGCTCTTGGATTACCATTCGTATATGTACGTTCTTCTCCAAAAGATCACGGTTTGGAAAATCTTATTGAGGGAGATTTACGCCCGGGTCAGAAAGTTGTTGTGGTAGAGGATCTTATTTCAACAGGAGGTAGTAGTCTTAAAGCTGTAGAAGCTATCAGAAAAGATGGATGTGAAGTGCTTGGCATGGTTGCAATCTTCTCTTACCTTATCCCTGTTGCAACTGAAAAATTCAAAAACGCAGGAGTTAGCCTTGTTACTCTTTGTAATTATGATGCAGTACTTGAAGAAGCTTGTGCAACAAATTATATCGAAACAGAAGATCTTGAAACATTGAAAGAATGGAAGAAAGATCCATCTTCATGGAATCCGAATAAATAATCAGAGGATAGAATGACGACATTTGAAAGTCCGGTAAGAACCGTAAATGCTTCTAATGAGGCAATATTTAATAAACTTTCGGATTTGAATAATCTGGAATATGTAAAAGACAAAATACCGGCAGATAAAATAAGTGATTTTTCATTTGATAGAGATTCTGTGAAATTTTCCATCGCACCGATAGGAAAAATCGGATTGCGTATTATTAACAGAGATCCGTTCAAAACTATCAAATTTGAATCGGAAGATGCTCCTTTACAATTTAATCTGTGGATTCAAATCGTTTCAACAGCGGAAAATGAAAGTAAAATAAAGATTACAATAAAAGCTGAATTGAATATGTTTATAAAACCTATGGTTTCAAAACCTCTTCAGCAGGCTTTAGATAAAATGGTTGACATGCTTGCTGTGTTACCATATTGATCAGCACAAAATAACTTTATCCGAAACATTAAAAGTGAAATATTTTCAAAGGGCAGTATGATAACAATACAGCCCTTTGTCGGATAAATATATCTCAATTATTTTTTATTAAACTAAAACAAAGACTACATTATATATGAAACTTTGGGAAAAGAGTACGAAGGTTAATCAAGAGATTGAACGTTTTACTGTTGGGAAAGATCGGGAGATGGATCTCTATCTTGCACCTTATGACGTATTGGGCTCGATAGCTCATATCACGATGCTTGAATCAATAGGGTTGCTTACAAAAGATGAACTTAAAGAGCTTGTAGCGGCATTGAAAGAGATTTACAAACAAATAGAGGATGGAAATTTCGTTATCGAAGATGGTATTGAAGATGTTCATTCTCAGGTTGAGTTAATGCTAACAAGAAAGCTTGGAGATGTAGGTAAAAAAATACATAGCGGACGTTCAAGAAATGATCAGGTTTTGGTAGACTTAAAACTATTTATGAGAGATAGGATAAGAATTATTGCCGGTTTGACAAAAGACCTTTTCGATACTCTTATAGCTCAGAGTGAAAGATATAAAAAAGTTTTAATGCCGGGATATACTCATTTGCAAATCGCAATGCCTTCCTCATTCGGCCTTTGGTTTGGTGCATACGCTGAAAGCCTTGTAGACGATTTGGTAGTTATGCAATCGGCATATAAAGTGGTCAATCGTAATCCTCTCGGTTCAGCCGCAGGCTACGGTTCATCTTTCCCTTTGAAGAGAGAGATGACAACAAAATTGCTTGGGTTTGATTCGATGGCATATAATGTGGTATATGCACAAATGGGACGAGGCAAAACTGAGAGAATTGTATCTTCTGCTATTGCTTCTATTGCGGCAACATTATCAAAACTTGCTTTTGATGCATGTATGTTTAGTTCTCAAAACTTTGGATTTATCAAACTTCATGATGCATTTACAACCGGATCGAGCATAATGCCTCATAAGAAAAATCCTGATGTTTTTGAATTGACAAGAGCAAAATGTAATAAGATTCAAAGTGTGCCCCAACAAATAATGATGATCGCAAATAATTTGCCTTCAGGATATTTCCGTGATTTACAGATTATAAAAGAGGTCTTTTTACCAGTATTCGATGAGATTGAAGATTGTCTGAAGATGGTAAATCTTATGATGGAGCATATTGAAGTAAATCAACATATTCTTGAAAATAATAAATATGATCTGATATTCTCGGTAGAGGAGGTTAATCGACTTGCTTCTGAGGGTATGCCTTTTAGAGATGCATATAAAAAAGTGGGATTAGACATAGAAGCAGGATGTTTTGAATGTGATAAAAATGTTAATCATACTCATGAAGGTAGTATTGGCAATCTTTGCAACGAAAATATTGCAGCATTGATGAATAATGTAATAAATGATTTTGATTTTAATAAAGCTATAGAAGCTGAGAAAAAGCTAACGGAATAAATGTGAATTTTTACTTATCCTTTTTGAAAAGGAATACTAATTACTATAATACTGAATAAAATGGCTGTGTATATTCCCGATAAAAACCGATATGACGGAACTATGAAATTTCGTCGTTGTGGAAACAGTGGTATTGTTTTGCCTGAAATTTCATTAGGCCTTTGGCACAATTTTGGTGATAACTCAAGTTTTACCAATTGCAGAGAGATGGTTCATTATGCCTTTGATAATGGTATAACACATTTTGATCTTGCCAATAACTACGGCCCGGCACCAGGTGCTTCGGAAGAGATGTTCGGTCGCATACTTAAGGATTCCGTACTTATACCGCGAGAAGAACTTATTGTGACAACAAAGGCAGGGCATGAGATGTGGGATGGTCCCTATGGAAATGGCAGTTCAAGAAAAATGTTGATAACAAGTCTAAATCAGTCATTAACAAGGATGAATCTTGACTATGTAGATATCTTTTATTCGCATAGATATGACGGAGTCACTCCTATAGAGGAAACGATGCAGGCACTTATTGATATAGTAAAAAGTGGAAAAGCTCTATATGTGGGGATTTCAAAATATCCATTGGATAAAGCACAGATGGCCTACGATTATCTTAAGGAGAATAATGTGCGTTGTCTTGTTTATCAGGGAAGGTATAGTATGTTTAACAGAGATCCGGAAAATGGGATTATAGAACAGGCATATAATAACGGTGCCGGTTTTGTGGCATTTTCACCTTTAGCACAAGGTTTGCTTACAGATAGGTATGTGCATGGTATCCCTTCTGATTCGAGAATATCGAAGCCAGAGGGACATCTTCAGAGAGAGCAACTCAATGAACAGGTGTTGGATAAGATACGTTCATTGACAGCCGTTGCTCAAAAAAGAGGACAAACTCTTGCCGAAATGGCGCTTGCATGGGTATTGAGAGATTCTAAAGTAAGTTCTGTAATTATTGGAGCCAGTTCTGTTTCTCAATTAAAATCAAATCTTAAAGGTGTAGCCAATCTATCATTCGGAAAAGAGGAGGAGATGATAATTGATGATATCCTGAATAGATAATATTTTAGTTGAAAAGAGCTTACCACGAGAAAATTAGAATCTTTTATATGTCTTGAAAAGATAAAAAAGAATTAATAGTTTGCTATTCATTAGTAATTAGTTATATTTGCACCGCAAAAAATATTTTAATAATTAAAAATCAGAAGAATGTACTTAACATCTGAGAAAAAAACTGAAATCTTCGGGAAGTACGGAAAGTCTAACACTGATACTGGCTCATCAGAAGCGCAGATAGCATTGTTTTCATACCGTATCGCTCATTTGACTGGTCATATGAAGTCAAATCACAAAGATTATAACACGCAGAGAGCTCTTAAAACATTGGTAGGTAAACGTCGTCGCCTTTTGGATTATCTAAAAGCTAAAGACATTGAGCGTTACCGCGCAATCATTAAAGAACTTAACTTGCGTAAGTAAGAAATTAAAACTTTCACAAACAAACAGCGAAAAAGCCTTCATCAGTCCGATGAGGGCTTTTTTGTTTTACAACAACAATATATGTTAACAATGATTAATGTAGAGGTGTATTTGTAAACCTTTATTAATGAATAATTGTTTGTTTTTGCAGTAATTATAATCGTAGTATTAATTAGAATGAATATGAAAAAGAATTTATTTGTATCGAGCTTGTTAAGGAAAACTATGGGGATAACACTGTTATCAACATCTTTATTGGTGGTGAGTTCTTGTGAAGATGAAATTGTTAGTAAAAAAAAGGATATAGAACCGGATATTACAAGTCAAAGTTTTGATTTTAAGACAAAAGAGGATTTATCTTTTGTAATTGAGGCTAAATCTGCGAATGGAGTGAAAGGTAGCAATATACCTTTTTATGTGTATGGAGAATATCCTGCAGTTGAAGAGGGTGAAAAAGTATCACCTTTGTATTATGGTGTAACAGATGACGATGGTAAACTCGATGTTCTAGTTACCGTTCCTATGTCTGTAAAAACATTGTATGTTCTAACTCCTGTTGGAGGTTACGGATCAATGCAAACTATTGATCTTACAGGACCAGTTAGTTCATTATCGTTTTCCGGTATTGCTCCTACTGAGTATGTTTCAACAAAGGGAGGAGAGGATATTGAATATTCTTCGTTTGAGGTTTTTCCTTCAAGGAAAATGAATGTATTTACTTTTTATGAAGGAGTGGTAGAAGGTAAAGCCATCGCTTTAAATAACAATGGAGCTCCTAAAATCGAATATAAAGGAATTGTTAGCTATGTAGAAAATAGGGAGATTAATAAAAAAGCCGACGAACTGTTTCCAGAGGTAGGGCTAATTTATAAAGGACAAGATAATTTTCTTTTTACAGCCAAAAATTGTACCGACCTTGTTGTCACAGATGAATATGGAGCAGAGGTATGGGCAACTTACATTAGTGATGGTACATTTTATGTTCATAACAAAGATGTAGCCTCTAATACATTGTGCTATTTCCATTATCCGGAAGGCACTGTACCTGATCCAAAAGAGGTAAGGAAAACTATTCTGTTTCCAAATACCGACTCAAGGGATTTAGAATCGGGGATTCGAGTTCAATTGTTGTATTGGAATGGAGAAAAATATGTGAAGACATTCCCTAAAAACACTAAGATTGGTTGGTGTATGATTCAAAATGCTTATAGTGCTAAATCAAACAATGTAAAAAAATTTAGCGAAAACAAGTTGAAAGATCTTCAATATTATCGTTTCTCCCTTGCTCCAATGAATAAAAAAGGGATAGAGAGTGCCAAGTTGAGTGTTGAACCATATAATCAGACAGTGTCACATTGGAGTGAAGAGTTTAAATGTGCAATTGTAGGAGTTGAGAATAGATTCAGGGGACAACCATTGTCTGACGGAAAATATTCAGATGATGATTATAATGATATTCTTTTTTATGTAACATCAAATCCTGCTGTAAAACCGGGTATTGATATTGAGATACCTGAAGATCCTATTGATCAAAAAATGTCACAAAGCGGAACTCTTGCCTTTGAAGATATGTTCCCATATAAGGGCGATTATGATCATAATGATTTCGTAACAGATTATAAATATTCTCTTATAAAAGATAATTGTGGTCAATTAAAATCCATTGAAATAGTATTTGATCCAAGAGCAGTTGGTGCAACAAGAGCTATCGGTTTTGGATTTGAGCTTCCACAGATAAACAAGGCGGATATTGGAAAAGTTACCGGTGCCGTTTATGAGAATGATTGCTCTAAACCTTCATTTATTGTCTTTAATGAGGTGAGAAATCACTTTAATATCTTTGATAAATCTATGATAAATACCTATGAGTTTAGGGAAATAATTCCGAGTAATGGAGAGATTAAGATAACAATAGAGATGAAAGCACCTCTTACTAAAGATGAAACCAAATATATTACATTCTCTAAATTTAATCCGTTTATATTTGTAGATAGTCGTGATAATGAGACACATTTAATCAACTATAAACCAACTTCAAAAAATAAAGATAGTTTCGGACAAGGAGTTGATAAATCTGATGGAATTAATACATTCTACTGCACCTCAGAAAGATATGCTTGGGCTTTGGATATTGCAAAGGCTAGCGAAAAAACACCAAAATGGTTATATCCTATTGAGCAAATTGCTATAACAGATGCCTATGTAAATTATGATAAATGGGCGACAGGTGGTAATAAAGATTATACATGGTTTGATAGTTATAATCCAAGTAATATAAAAGAGGATTTGATATATAAAAAATAGAGCAAAATTAATAGTTTACATATCAGAAACTAAAACAAAACAAGAGCAGCGGAAACTTTCGTTGCTCTTGTTTTGTCTTATTAAGGGCGTTTTTTAATATGATATTCAGAGATATTATTATCTATCCTGCAAAAGCAATAGTCAGAACGCAAATTATACAAGAAGGATTTATTTTTCTTATAGCCTCTACACATGACGTTATTGTTGAGCCGGATGTCAGAACATCGTCTACTATTAATATTTTATTAGGTGTATGAGCTTTTGAAACTGAATATTTATCAATAGAGTTGATATAACGACGGTAAAGGTTATTTAGTGTTTGACTCTTAGTGTTTGATTTTTTGTATATAAGGTTATAGAGAATAGGGATTCCAGTTGTGTCGCTGATTGCTTTGGCAATCCAATGGCTTTGATTGTATCCGCGAGAAGATTCTTTAATAAAGTGAAGCGGAACGGGAACTATTGCTTCAATATCTTTAAACCAGTCAACTTTTATCAATTCTTCTGAATAAATTGTAGTGATTTTGTAAGCAAGGCGAGGATTGTTACCATATTTTATTTCATGTATGGCGTCTCTGAATGAAGATCCTGAGTTATAGAAGCAGAAAGAGGTTGCTTTTTCAATATCAGCTTTTCCCATGAACAGTTGTTCTGCCGGGTTGTCGATCTTATTATGAAAATCAGTTTTGGGTAATTTATTTTCACAATGAAGACAAATATATTTTTCATTACCACAAAGAGAATTGTTGCATATTATGCAGTTTTGAGGAAATAATATAGACCAATCCATATAATTGTAATTTGTTATAAAACAATTGGAAATGGAAGCGGTTTTTTAATTTTTACAGAATTGAGTTTATAACGGAATTAATATCTTCAGTTTCATATCCACGCGATGCGGCAAAACGAAAAAGTTTACTTTTTATCTCATATTGCGAATTGCCTTTAGTTGTTTTTTTCTTATCAGAAAGAGCCTTTGTCAGATTCTCAATATAGATTTCCTGATCTATAACTTCGTCGAAAGTATCGTATATCAGAGATTGGTCAATTCTTTTACTCTTTAATGTGAAAGCAATTTTTATTTTCCCCCATTTTGAATATTTATATTTGTCATTTATAAAGCTTCTGCAATATCTTGATTCGTCAATATATTTTTCTTTTAATAGATATTCGATTATATAGGTAATTGATTTTTCAGAAAGCTCTCTCTTTCGTAATTTCTCTTTAATGTCGTAGATGCAATACTCTGATCTGGAACAAAGAGATGCCATATATGATAGGGCTGATTTTGTTTTTTCCTCTTCAGATCTCTTGCCTGCATGGTTTGCTTCTGCACATTTATCATCCTCGAAGCATATCTCTTTTCTTCTTTTGTCGTAGTTACTCTCTGTCATAGGTGAAATTATAAATTATTAAAGATTGCAGAAACAATTCTGTCATTCCCCTGTAGATCTTTTATGACACTTATATCTGTATACCCATACTCTTGAAGCATTGAAGCAGTTTCTGAGCCGTATAGAGAATTGATTTCAAAGTATAGTTTTCCTCCATTTTTAAGCATTGTTTTTCCGACGAAAGATATATTTCGATAAAATAATAAAGGATCATTATCTGGGACAAATAATGCAAGATGAGGTTCATATTCAGTTACATTTCTTTCCATATCTGCTATTTCACTATCTCCTATATAAGGGGGGTTGCTTACAATGATGTCGAATTGATTATTGTAAATAGATGGGTCAAAATTTAAAATGTCTGTTTTTATAAATTTTACATTAGCATTATTAGCTATTGCGTTTTCAGAAGCTGTTTCGAGTGCTATGTCTGATATGTCGAATGCTGTAATAACAGCATTTCTAATATTATTTGCAAGAGATATGGCAATACATCCCGAGCCTGTTCCAATATCAAGAATTGATGGATTATCAATATTGGTTTCTTTTAATATAAGCTCTACAAGTTCGGCGGTTTCAGGTCGGGGTATTAATACACCTTGTTTTACATTAAAATTCAGATTCATAAAAGGTGTATGACCTATAATATATTGTATAGGTTCATTTTTCAATAATCTTGAAATAATCTGATCTAATTCTTCTTTCATTTTTGAAGATGAGATTACATCTCTGTTCATTATAATGTCGAGTCTGGAAAGAGAATAGAGTTCATCTAAAATAATTGAAGAAATCTGGCTTGCTTCACGGTCTGAAAACGTTGAAGAAAGTAATGAACGAATATATTTATCTGCCGATTGCATCAGTGGTAATTATTAATTGCTATGCAAAAATATACAATATAATTTTTCTGATTCTGAAAGATAGGGATATTTAAAACGTTTATTAACTACATTTGCATCGTTCATTATACAAATTGATTATATCAAACGATTTATGATATGAAAGAATATACACGAGATGAGGTTTATATGGCTCGCTGTTTGCAGCTCGCACGTTTTGGTATCGGTAATGCTGCTCCTAATCCTATGGTGGGGGCTGTGATAGTGTATAATAATAAGATAATTGGTGAAGGATATCACCGAAAATGTGGAGAAGCTCATGCTGAGGTAAATGCTGTGGCTTCGGTTAAAGATGAATCCCTTCTGGAAAATAGCACTATGTATGTAAGTCTTGAACCCTGCTCTCATTGGGGTAGAACTCCTCCTTGTGCAGAGTTGATTATTCAAAAGAGGATACCACGAGTTGTGATAGGAGTCGTAGATCCTTTTTCAAAAGTATCGGGAAGAGGTATAGCTATGCTCCGAAAAGCAGGAGTGGAGGTGAAAACCGGAGTGTTAGAGAAAGAGTGTTCCGATCTTAACAGACGTTTTTTTACTTTTCAAAATTATAATCGTCCTTATATAATTTTAAAGTGGGCTCAGACAGAGGATGGGTTTATTGATCATATTCGTCCTTCCGATCATAATATTTCACCTTTAAAAATATCAAGTGAGATCTCAATGATTGAAGTTCATAAAATGAGGTCTGAGGAGTCGGCAATAATGGTTGGAACGAATACTGCAATTGCTGATAATCCTAAACTAAATGTAAGAAAATGGGACGGTAAATCACCAATCAGAATATTGGTAGATCGCTTTGGAAGAGTATCAGCTACTTCTGCATTGATGGATGGGAGTGTTCCGACTTTAGTTTTTACAGAAAAAGCTAATTATAAGGTAGAAAGTGAAAATCTTAAATATATAAGGCTTGAATCAACTGTTAATGATGTTTATTTAATATTAAAAGAACTTGCTAGTGAAAATATCCAGAGTCTAATTGTAGAGGGGGGAAGTAAGCTTCTACAAAGTTTTATAGATTTAGGATTATGGGATGAAGCACGTGTTGAAACCTCTTATTCAAGTATCGGAGATGGAGTAAAAGCACCTTTGCTAAGCAATTATAAAATAATTGAAAGAAGAAGTGATGATGATTCGTCAATATTCAGATATATAAGGAACTAAAGAATATTAGTCATTATTTAAGTTTCTTTGTTATATTTGCATGCTCAGGATTAATTATATAATGAGTTTTGACATACGATAAAGTAAAAAAGTTCCTATTTTTGCAGATTATAATAGTAATGAACTTTAAGATGATGAAAAATAGAATAGTATTATTCGTTTCTCTTTTTTTGGGAGTGTTTTTGGTAGGTTGTTCAGATAAAGATGAATCTGAAAGTTATTATCCTGAAAATACGGATGCTTTAATAAGTGATTTCGAGCTTGAGGCAAATATAAAATATGCTTCAGGATTGGCCGATGTGTATTTTTCAATTGTCCAGCAGGGCGAATTCGAGGAAGGCAAAGGTTATGTAGGTCAGATTTTTAATGCTGATTCACTTCCTGTAGGAACAATTACCAAAAGTCTTTTGGCAAAAATTACAACTAATAATCCTTATGAGATTAAGTTGTTCAATTATTCTGAAGCAACTAAGCAATATTCAGATTCCTCTATTTATACCTCTACAGATTCAATAAACTTTACACATCCAGTTTTAGTTCGTGTAACTGCCGCAAATCGAGTAACTCAGAAATATTATGAGGTAAAGCTTAATGTGCATAAACAAAATCCTGATTCAATACATTGGGAGTTGTATAAAGAGAATGCCGTAAGCAATTTTACTAATATAGAGCAACAAAAAGCAGTAGCTTTCGGATCTGACATATATTGGTATACAGCTAATTCTACAAATGTTTATCTCAATAAATCACCAAATACAGATCTTTCAACATGGACATCAACAGATGTTTCATGGACTCTTTCGTCGAAAATGGAATTGTCTACATTAACAGTATATGACGATGAGATTTACTGTCTGACAAGTGAAGGAGAGATGATGAAAAGTAGTGACGGAATAAGCTTCACAGCAGCAATGGCCGATAATTCTGATTTTGTTAATATTATTGGCGTTTATGGTATGAGTTCAAATAAACAACTTGTAGCATTAAGAAATGTTTCTGGGACTACATATTTCAGTTATTATACTAATCAATCAGGTTGGGTAAATTCAGGTGTTGTTCCGTCTGATTTCCCTATTACAGGTTTCTCTAATAGTGTTTCATATACTGTATCAAAAAGAGACCGACTTAATATAGTAGGTGGAAAAACAGCAGCAGGAAATCTTGTTAGCGCAGTTTGGTCGTATGATGGAGTTGATGAATGGGCTAAATTTCCTCAGAGAAATCTAATAGGAACTGAGGGTGTTGCTATTATTTCTTATGAACATGATCCAAGATATAAGGATACATTCTGGTTTATGTTCTGTGGAAAAACAGGAGCCAGCGGATATTCAAACAGAATTTATTATTCAAAAGATAAAGGAGTAAGCTGGAGTGAAGCTTCATCGCTTGTTACTTTCCCTTCAAACTTTACTGCAAGAGCATTTGTATCGCCTTATGTAGGAAATGATTTTTATATCAATCTTATAGGTGGTGATTCTGCTAAAGGTGAATTAAATCAGGTTTGGAGAGGGCGTCTGAATAACCTGGTGTTTAAACCTGTTGAATAATTTTTTTAGTTTATTATACTTAAAACCTTCTGTTCTCGTTTCTATTATTATGGATGTTCAAAAAAATATAGACGTTGTGAGAAGGTTTCTTTTAATAATATTGATGTTTCATTGTTCCTTTAATTTGTTAAAGGCGCAAGATTATAAATTTGATATAGGAGTCGGAGCCGGACTGAGTTGTTCGTATGGTGATGTAAATCAATGGAAACCGTTCTATGCTCCCTCTTCAGCATTTGAAGCAAAATTTAGATATCATCAGAACCTTAGATGGTCTTGGTGTGTTGATTTTCTTTCTGCAGGATTAAAAGGAAATACTTTAGATTTTTCCAATGTAATACCGGGATATGAGGAATATTCATATAAAAGCAGGTTATGGCAGATTGGAGGATCTACAGAATTTAATTTTTTGAATTATGGAATGGGTGAGAATTATCGCAATTTATCGAGATTTACACCATTTATATCTTTAGGAATCGGGATTGGAGGAACAAGTGGAGATGGAAAAGGATTCGGACTTCAGATTCCAATGGGGGTCGGAATGAAATATAAATTAGCACCAAGAGTAGGAGTCTCTTTGAAGTTGGTTGTTGCTAAATCATTTAGTGATAAATTTGACGGAGTAAAAGATCCATATAAGATAGAAAGCTCGGCGCTAAAAAATACGGATTGGTATTCTACTCTCTCAATAGGAGTATCGTATGAATTCGGAAAAAGGATTTGTGATTGTTATAATTTAGATTAATACGGCTTTATGTCGAGTGAGAAAGAAACAAAAGGAGTACCTACCCATATTGCTATCATTATGGACGGCAATGGGAGATGGGCAAAACTGCGGGGAAAAGAGCGTAGTTACGGACATAAATACGGAGTTGAATCTGTAAGAAAAGTAACAGAGGCAGCATCTGAAGCAGGTGTTAGGTTTCTGACATTATATACATTTTCTACAGAAAACTGGAATCGTCCGAATGATGAGATTACCGCTTTAATGGCATTACTTGTGATGGCTATTGAAAGAGAAACTCCTGATTTGATGAAGAATAATGTTCGTCTTAAAGCGATTGGTGATCTGTCAAGGATGCCTGCAGAAGTTAAAGCGCGTTTAGATGCGTGTATTGACCAGACATCTCAAAATAAAGGATTAACCTTAATCTTGGCATTGAGCTATTCTTCGAGATGGGAGATTTGTCAGGCAATTAAGAGTATTTCCGAGCAGGTAAAAGAGGGATTGTTGAAGGAAGAGGATATAAATGAGAAATTGGTTTCCGATCACCTTACAACAAAAGAGTTTCCTGATCCCGATCTTATTATAAGAACGGGAGGCGAACAAAGAATTAGTAATTTTTTGCTATGGCAAGCAGCTTATTCGGAACTTTATTTTACCGATATTTACTGGCCTGAATTTGGAAAAGAAGCGCTGGATAAAGCTATTCTGGAATACGGAATGCGAGAGCGCCGATTTGGAAAGACAAGTGAACAGTTGTAATGAGAGAATTTTATATTGCGAAATGTAAAATATATCTTAAATTACTATTGTGTTAGATGATTAAAAATGAAATATAGCCTTTAAAAGATGCAAAAACGTATATACTCCATTCTTTTAATATTGTGTTTAGTAGGTATAAGAGCTTTCGCCCAATCGGAGACAGCCCAGGATACTATATATAATCCTTCAATCCAATACACAACAAATCCTAAAACATATGATATTGCGGGAATAACTGTATCGGGAGTTCAAAATTATGAAGATTATGTTTTGATAGGATTTTCCGGTCTTAATGTAGGGCAGAAAATTACTATCCCCGGTCCGGACATTACTAATGCCGTAAACAGATTTTGGAAGCAGGGATTGTTTTCAGATGTTTCAATTTCGGTTAGTAAGATAGTAGGAAGTCAGGTATGGCTTAATATCGATCTTAAACAACGTCCCCGAATCTCTCAGATTAATTATAATGGTATCAAGAAAAGTGAAAAAGAGGATCTTGAGATTCAGCTTGGTTTAAGTAAAGGTAATCAGATCACTCCCAATATGATTGATCGCGCCAAAAAGCTTATAAAGAGATATTTTGATGAAAAAGGTTTTCAGAATGCAGATATTCAGATCTTACAAAAGGATGATCTTTCACATGAGAATGAAGTAATCGTTGATATCGTAATAGATAAAAAAGATAAAATAAAGGTAAATGAGATAATTATTGAAGGGAACGAAGTGTTGACCGACAATAAGATCAAAAGTGCAATGAAAAAGACCAACGAAAAAGGTAAAATTCTAAACCTTTTTCGCACTAAGAAGTTTATCCAGAACGAATATGAAAATGATAAAGAGCTTGTATTAAAGAAGTATAATGAGCTTGGTTATCGTGATGCCCGAATTGTGGCTGATTCGGTATGGAAAAACGATGAAAAGACAGTTAATGTCTACATGAAGATTGATGAGGGTAATAAATATTACATAAGAGATATTAAGTTTATCGGTAACACTGTATTTACTTCTGCTCAGCTTGCCAACATTCTTCAAATGAATCCGGGTGATGTTTATAATCAAACAAAACTTGATGACAGAATCAATACACCAAATGAGGATGGTATCCAAACTCTTTACATGGACCGCGGATATCTATTCTTCCATCTTATCCCTGTAGAAACTAATGTTCAGAACGACTCTGTCGATCTTGAGTTAAGAATTGTCGAGGGAGAACCAGCAAGAATCAATAAAGTAAGAATTGAAGGTAATGACCGACTTTATGAACATGTTGTAAGACGTGAGCTTCGTACAAAACCGGGAAATCTTTTCTCTAAAACGGATCTTATTCGTTCACAAAGAGAGCTTGCTCAAACAGGGCATTTCGATCCTGAATCTATGGTACTGCAACCGATACCTAATGAGGAAAGCGGGACAGTTGATATTCTTTACGGATTAACATCCAAAGCAAATGACCAGATTGAGTTCTCTGCAGGATGGGGACAAACAGGTATCATCGGTAAATTGAGTTTGAGATTTACAAATTTCTCAGTAAAAAATCTATTTAATCCGAGTTCATATAAAGGAATAATACCACAGGGAGAAGGGCAGACATTTACTATTTCTGCTCAAACAAATGCTCGTTATTATCAAGCGTACAGTTTATCTTTCTTCGATCCTTGGTTTGGAGGAAAACGTCCTAATTCATTCTCCGTATCAGCTTATTATAGCCGCCAAACATCTATAAGTTCGACATATTATAATAATAATATCTATAACCCTTACGATTATTATAACAGTTATTACGGTAATAGTGCTTACAATAACAATTATAATAATAGCGCTTACGAAATGGCACTTGACCCTGATAAATCTATTCAGATGCTTGGTACAACAATAGGATTTGGTAAACGTCTTAATTGGCCTGATGACTGGTTTCAGTTTTCAGCATCTGTTTCTTATCAGCTTTATATTCTTAAAGATTGGGGCCAATATTTCCCAATCAGCAATGGTACAAGTAATGATGTAAATCTTGAAGTTACGTTATCAAGAAATTCAATAGATAATCCTATCTATACAAGAAGTGGGTCGACATTCACAGTAAGTGCAACGGTAACACCTCCATATTCATTATTTGTAAATACTGCTAAATACAAGGAAACTGATATTTATGATAAATCAAAGATCAGATGGCTTGAGTATTATAAATTAAAAATGGGAGCTAAAACATTTACTCCACTTACTCAGAATAAAAATACTCTAGTATTGATGACTCGTGCAGATATAGGTTTGGTAGGATACTATAATAAGTACAGACAATCACCTTTCAACTCATATATGATGGGTGGTGACGGTATGTCGGGTTACTCTTCTTATATCACAGAATCAATACCTTTAAGAGGTTATGAGAACGGATCATTAACAGACGGTTATTCGGATTATGCAAAAGCATATGCTCGATTTGTAGCGGAACTTCGTATGCCGGTAATGCTTCAACCTTCATCAACAATTTATGCTCTTGCATTTGTTGAAGCGGGTAATGCCTGGTCTGAGTTGAAATATGTTAATCCTTTCGCTCTAAAACGTTCAGCAGGTCTTGGTGTACGTATTTATCTTCCGATGATCGGTATGATGGGTATCGACTGGGCTTATGGTTTCGACCCTGTATGGGGTAGTCGCCAAAATAGCGGAAGTAACTTCCACTTTATTCTTGGACAAGAATTCTAATAATTATAATTAATAAAAGTTGGAATGTTTATGAACCATCGTAAGCATTTCAACTTTTGTTTTAAGAATAGGTTTTACAAACAGCAACTTTATTTCTTTTGAATGATATTGAACTTGTGCTTCTAATACAATCAACGATTTATCTAAGCAGCATGGGGCATAAATAAGAATATAATTAAACCCACTGTAATAATCTTAGTCAAATTGCAAAGGCAAATGAACGAAACGATTTGGTTTCAATAATAATTGTAACAGTCTCCCCTGACTTAACCAATATTGACGATTTTACAAGTAGGATTGTTATAAATATGAATTGTAATTCAACTGAGACTATTCTAATCTCATGGATTTAAATTGAATAAATAAAGATTTATTTTATATTTAACTGAGAAAAGGATTATACTATATTATCACTATTACTAACTTAAAACAAAGATTTATGAAAAAGATATTTCTAATTATGGCCTTTGTCTTAACGACAACATTAGGAAGTTTCGCTCAAAAATATGCTCTGGTTGATCTTGAATATGTACTTAAAAATATTCCGGCATATGAAATGGCTAATGAACAGCTTGAACAGATTTCAAAGAAATGGCAGGCTGAAGTTGAGAATAAAATGACAGAGGTAGAGAATATGTACAAAACCTATCAGGCAGAACAAGTTTTTCTTTCCGCAGACATGAAGGCTAAAAAAGAGGAAGCCATACTATTAAAAGAAAAAGAGCTTCAGGAACTTAGAAAAAAATATTTCGGTCCGGAAGGGGAATTGTTTAAGAAACGAGAAGCACTTATTTCACCTATTCAGGATGATATATATCAGGCTATTAAAACAATAGCAGAAGAAAAAGGATATATGATGGTGATGGATAGAGCATCTTCTGACAATATTATTTTTGCCTCTCCAAAGATTGATATAAGTAATGATGTATTAGTTAAATTAGGATATTCAAAATAATTCTATAAATTTGCCACGTTGTTAACAATTTTATCAAATCGCTCATTAAAATGTCGATAAAGAGAGTTAATTCTTTTATTCTTATATAATTCTAAAATCTTGAATAAATTAGATCGGAAGAGCACACGTCTGAACTCCAGTCACGAGATTCCATCT
>CAMTOJ010000039.1 GCA_947074145.1 uncultured Bacteroidales bacterium | reverse complement strand
CCGCGACCCTCAGCTTGGAAGGCTGATGCTCTATCAACTGAGCTACTCCCGCGATTGCAAAACTAATCTCTTTTAGTTTTGTGGGCAAAGATGGATTCGAACCACCGAAGTCGAAAGACAGCAGATTTACAGTCTGCCCCATTTGGCCACTCTGGTATTTGCCCATGACCTTCAATCTTGTTCCTTAACTTGCGTTGTGTTGTTTCCCGATTGCGTTGCAAAAGTAGTGCAAATCTTTTTATATGCAAATTATTCTGACAAATTTTATTGTCCACAAATAGCTCTATGACCGTTTAAGCCTATTAATCAACAGCTAAGACAAATGTTAAAAAATAATACCAATCTTAATTCATTCGCTATTTTGAGATATTAATGTTTATGCTTAAAAAAAAATCTACTTGATCTCCATTATAGAAACCAAGTAGATTTTATTTATAAAATAATACTCTTTTTAATCCATAAACAATTTAACCTTGTTCCATTTTCCGTCGAGCACATCAGGAACATAATCTATATCCTGAGAAAGTTTAAATTGTTTAAATCTGGATTCAGACCAAATAAAAGGTTTCCCATTTATAATGGATGTACCATATTTCATCCAGAAAGATGTTTTTAAACTATCTTTGTTCGGTTTGTACGAAAGTTCGGAAAGCAGCTTTTTTACGCAGCTTGCTGAAACGATCTTTGCATCAACTGAACCATCAGGTCTTATACGTCCGAATTCGGTTGTACCATACCCTAAATCCCAGCGACCATATATAGACAACGGCTCATCATCTTCGGTGTAGGTAATGAGTTTTTTACAACTTTCATCATCTACCACAGAATCAATTTTATTGAAAAACTGAATTCGCCTCATAGGTCTTGTATCGAGTGTTTCAAGCTCATAACATACAGGCTTTGAGATTGGATAGTTTATACCAAATATATGTGTAGGTGATATTAAATGAGGATCATAATCCTTTTCAGTAGGCTTATATCCGGTTGAGTCTATCTGTGTTAAGGTTTTACCGTTACCGATAAATAAAATTATCCTGTTATAACTCATTTCAACCAATCCGAACTCTCCTTTATTTACATCAACTAGCATATATCCGTTTTGGAACGTAGCAGTATTGTCTATGCATATATATTCATAAAAATCCTGTATAGACGTAGAAAACATTTCTGCAGCTGCAGCGCGCCATGTCAACCATATACCTAATTCTTTAGGTTCGTTTTTCATATAAGCATGGGTTGTTTCATTAAAACATATACCATTCTTATTGAAACCAAAGTCTGTATTACTTCCAATTACTCCTTGACTAATTGCGTTTAAAGAGACAAAATCCTCTCCTATAACATATGTCATTGCTATAGTCTGCGAAAAAAATCCAAACCATGTATTATGAGTAATATAGATATCTCCATTATCAAGATATTTTACAAAGGCACTGCAATGGTCCGGTTTAGTCGGTTTTTTCTTAAATGCTGCGCCATAATTAATACCGATATTATCAGATATCACATCATACATATCCATCTCAACATTAAGGAAATAAATATCCATAAATGTTAAACAGTTTGCATCATATCCTCCTAATTTCATTTGAGATGGATCCATTTTTGCAGGATCTAATGATTCAAAAGTCAAAGTGTCAGGAAAACCTTCATTATTGACTCCTGCCCAAATACCTGCCATTCTCAAGAGAATCCTTTTTATTCTATCAGCAATCTTTTCTCCTTTATGTTTCTCTATCCATTGATATAGATAAATATAATTATCCATACAACTGTTAAGAGCTACTTTAAGAGCTTGATCTGAAATGTCGGTATATATATTCTCTTGAGGAGAATAACATATCAGGAAATTACGCCATACATTATCTCGCGCTGCTTTAATTGCATCCTTTCCCTGAATTTTTGCCTGTACAAAACCGGCATATAATTCATTTTTAAATATATCAACTCTCGGATCTTGTGCAAATACGCTATAATTCCAACAATTATCTATTAATTGAGAGTAACCTTTACAATAATCATTGAGAACATATTCTTTAATATCAGAGTTTTGAAACATATTATTTTTTGAATACATTATTTCTAAATAATTAGTTTAAATAGATTATATTAATGTCTGTATATATGACATTTATATACAATTTAATCCATAAACATTTTTACAAGATTCCATCTACCATCTACTGCATCAGGAACAAAATCTTCTGACTGACTACCTTTGAATTCTTTGAATCTTGAATCCGACCACACGAATGGTTTTCCTTCAAAAAGAGGAGTTCCATATTTCATCCAGAACGATGTCTTATTACTATCTTTATTTGGTTTGAAAGAAAGCCCGCTCAGAACCTCTTTTATCATACTAGCTGAAACGGCTTTTGCATCAATTGATCCGTCAGGTCTTATTCTATGAAATTCCGTAGTACCAAAACCTAAGTCCCAACGACCATAAATAGATAATGGTTCTTTATCTCCAGTATGGGTAATAAGCGCCTTTGCTGATTCAATGCAAGAGACAGTATCAATAAGATTCCAAAACTGGATACGACGCATAGGACGCGTATCAATTGTTTCAAGATCATAACATACTGATTTTGAAATAGGGAAATTGATACCAAAAATATGTGTTGGAGTAATCAAATGTGGGTCGTAGTCTTTTTCTGTAGGTTTATAACCTGTTGAATCAAACACTTTCAATTCTTTTCCGTCAGAAGTAAACAATACAAAACGAGTATAACTCATCTCTACCAGACCTATTTCGCCTCGATTTGCATCAATAAGCATATAACCATTCTGATATGTAGCAGTATTATCAATTGAAACATGATCATAGAAATCCTGAATTGAAGTAGCAAACATTTCAGCAGCGGCAGATCTCCATGTTAACCAAATACCAATCTCTTTTGGTTCATTTTTAAGATAAGCATGAGTTGTTTCATTAAAAGCTATACCATTTTTATTAAATCCGAAATCAGTATTACTACCAAATTGACCTTGGCTATAAGCATTTTGAGTAAGAAAATCTTCACCAATCAAATATGTAATTGCACAGGATTGAGCAAAATAACCACACCAACTATTATGTGTTATATATAACTCTCCGTCATCCATATATTTAACAAAAGCCGAACAATGGTCAGGTTTAGCCGGTTTTTTCTTAAATGCTGCACCATAACTAATGCCTATCTTATCAGAAATTACATCATACATATCCATTTCTGCATTGATAAGATATATATCCATAAAAGTCACATTTTGGGCATCATATTTACCAAGTTTCAACTCTGCTGGATCTATTTTTGAAGGATCAAAGGATTCAAACGAGATCTGATCGGGAACTTTATCGTATTTAACACCGGCCCAAATACCTGCCATACGCATAAGTAGGCGTTTAATATGAACACCTATTCTTTCTGTACCATGTTTTTGCAACCAATCATACAGATATTTATAATTATTATTCAATGAGTCTTGTGCAACCTGTAATGCCTGATCCGAAATATCTATATATATATTGTCTTGTGGGGAATAACAGATTAAGAAGTTACGCCAAACATTATCACGTGCTGATTTAATAGCAAGCTTGCCTTGAACTTTTCCCTGTATAAAACCTGCATAAAACTCGTTTACAAAAATATCTACATTTGGATCTTGTGCGAATACACCATAATTCCAACAGTTATCAATGACTTCTGCATATCCTTTGCAATAATCATTCAAAACAAATTCTGTAATAGCCATAATTTTTTTATTTTAATAATGTAAGATTTCAAAATATAAGGTATAATCTTCCTACTACAATTTTGAAAAAATATAGTTTAAGATATCCAACACCTCATACACATATATAGAAACATTATAATCTTGTAAATGTTGGATTTTTGATGACATATTTTAGTTATTAATAACAGCATAATGAATATTTACAGTATAGAGAATTTGCTATTAAAAACTTAATACAAGTATTATAAAAACGTAAAAATTTTAGATTATAAAAAGTTAGTAGATTTCGATATGAAATACTATAGTTATATCCTTTTTCTACTTTTTCTTTATTATAAAGTATATTTACTATATTCAAAATCCCCTTTCTATTACGTTATTTCTAAAATTACCTATAGAAAGAAGTAATAAAAAGGGGATTATATATTACATCAAGCAAAATCTTGAATATTAATCATCTGTATCCTTTGGCTTCGGAGGAATATTTGCTTCAAAAGGAGGTGCTCCTGGGTTACTTTCCGATGGATTAGCTTGAGAACTAGTAGTTGTAGTATTTGAACTCTGCTCTACATTATCCTTATTTGACTCTTCTGCAGGAGATTTATATTCAGATTTTGAGGAAGATCCGGATATTGGTTTTGAGAGATTTGCTTCAGGTTTTGAATTCGAAGGTTTTGATTGAGTTGAACTGCTCGAACTAGCTGAACTCGACACCGCAGGAGCAGCGTCAGCAGAAAGTTCACCGGCAGGAAAATGGAATGTATTTTTTGGGTGATAAAAAATTCTTTTGAAAATCAAAAACACCATTCCAAGAACTGAAACTACTGCTGCTATAAGATATGGGAAATTATAATTATGCTCCATATGGAAAATTGTGTTTCTGATAAAGTCAATCACAAACGGACATATCAAACTTCCTATATAGTTCATTGAAATGAAGAACGCCATAGACATTGTACTCGCTTTTTGAGTTGAGATACCGGAACATCTTGCATAACAAAGAGGTTGAGCAATCCCAAAGAAAAATGATACTACAAAAATACCTATACCTATTATAACCGGACTAGATGAGATTAACATTAATACAAACCCTCCTGCCATACATAAAAGAATTGCATCATATATCCATTTTTTCAAAATCTTAATACATTGATTCAATATAAGACCGGAAATAATCATACCAAAATATACAATCGATGTTAAATCTCCAATCATTCCTGTGCTTCGACCTTGTGCTGAAAGAGAAAATGGAATGTATAACGTTATTGTCATTAATGTTATTGTAACAAAAAGATAAAATAGCGAATATTTTATAAGAGCCGGGATATTACACTCCTGAGAGAACTTGAATTTACTCTTAGCCTCTTTCTCCCCTTTTACATGCTTAGGCGGCTCGATTACGTATTTCTTTAACCATGGTGTCAGTATCAGAATAATAACGGGAATAAGATATATAACAAATGGTAGATGCCAGTTAATATCAGCCAGATAACCCGTACCGATTACAGCCAGGAATATTACAACATTTAATATTGCAGATACATAACCGAATTGCTTAGTCTTATATTTACCTGTAAATATATTTGAAAGAAAAACTACAGATAAAGGAGATACGATACCTGCACCCAAACCACAGAAAAAGCTCAATACAAGCAATTGCCACATGGCATCGGCTACCAGACACAGCGCCCCTGCAATTACATAAATAATACATGCAATGTTCAAAAGTTTAATATTATTAAACCTCATCCCCATTGCACCACCAATAAAAATAAAAGGGATACAAGCCAACGATGGAATCGTTGTTATCATTTGAATTTCTAACTGAGAACTATTCGGAAATATAGAAGCAAGTTTACTCTCTATTGGAGATACAGCCAATCCGGCTATGGAAGTCATTATCCAGACTACATATATATCCAGCAAAACAATGATGGGAAGTGTCCATCCTTTACCAGTTTTTACGCCCATAATTTTTTAAATTATTAAATTAAGAATTTTCATCTATAACATAAGTCCCAAAACTTTTGTTTATAATTTACTTTATTCTCAATTGATATTTTTTTTGAACTAAAAACAAGAAGAAATAAACGCTACTGCTCTTTATCTTAAATATTATCTACTCAATAAATAAATTCATGATTTTTTTTGCAAGCATAATTTCGCAATATAAATTAAACCGAGAAATATATCTGCATAAACACGTGATGATGAGCCATAATAAAATTATATAGTCAATAAAAAAATTTTTCATTTCTTGGAGCTGACATATTTTAATAACAGAATATTTACTATAAAAAAACTCTCTATTATATGAACTACATATAATAGAGAGTAAATTATTGATTTTACAAAAAGATATATTTTAATCTATCTTCAAAACTGCAAGAAAAGCTTTTTGAGGCACCTCTACAGATCCGATCTGTTTCATTCTCTTTTTCCCTTTCTTTTGTTTTTCAAGAAGTTTTCGCTTACGACTTATATCTCCACCATAACATTTTGCCGTTACATCTTTACGAACAGCCTTGATAGTTTCCCTTGCAATAATCTTTGCTCCTATTGCTGCCTGAATGGCAACATCAAATTGCTGACGAGGGATAAGGTCTTTAAGCTTTTCACACATTCTTCTTCCAAGTGTCACTGCATTATCAAAATGAGTAAGAGTAGAAAGAGCATCAACAGGTTCTCCATTTAAAAGAATATCAACTTTTACAAGCTTAGAAGGTCTATAATCAGATATATAATAATCAAATGATGCATAACCTTTTGATATACTTTTCAATTTATCATAGAAATCAATAACGATTTCTCCCAATGGCATATCATAAAATATCTCAACTCTATCTCCCGATATATATTCCTGTTTTACCAGCTCTCCTCGTTTTCCAAGACAAAGAGACATAATAGGACCAATATAATTAGTAGTAGTGATAACAGAAGCTCTGATATAAGGTTCCTCTATTTTCTCGATAAGAGTAGGTTCTGGAAGACCTGATGGATTATGAACCTCTGTCATCTCACCTTTTTTATCATATACTTTATAGGATACATTAGGCACGGTCGTGATAACGTCCATATCAAATTCTCGATCTAATCGCTCTTGAATAATCTCCATATGAAGAAGACCCAAAAAACCACATCGGAATCCAAAACCTAAAGCAAGAGATGATTCAGGCTGAAAGGTTAGAGAAGCATCATTCAACTGAAGTTTTTCGAGTGAGGCTCTTAAGTTTTCAAAATCTTCACTCTCAATAGGATAAATACCGGCAAAAACCATTGGTTTAACCTCTTCAAATCCCTCTATCCCTTTATCGCACGGATTTAATTGATGAGTTATTGTATCTCCTACTTTTACCTCTTTTGAAGTTTTAATACCAGATATTATATATCCAACATCTCCGGTACTTAACTCCTTTCGAGAAACCATATCAAGTTTAAGAACTCCGATTTCGTCAGCTTCATATTCCTTTTCTGTTGCAACAAATTTAACTTTATCACCACTTTTTAATGTACCATTAACAATCTTGAAATAAGCAATGATACCTCTATATGAATTAAAAACAGAATCAAAAATAAGAGCTTGCAGAGGTGCTTGGGGATCACCTTTTGGTGCAGGGACTTTTTCTACAATACGATGAAGAATATCTTCTACCCCCATACCGGTTTTACCGCTAGCGCGAAGAATTTCAGAACGATCACAACCAAGTAGCTCAATTATTTCATCTTCTACCTCCTCTGGCATAGCACTTTCAAGATCACATTTATTGATAATAGGAATTATCTCAAGATTATGATCTACCGCCATATACAGATTTGATATTGTCTGAGCCTGAATACCTTGAGTTCCATCTACAATTAGGAGTGCTCCTTCACAAGCAGCTATAGATCTTGATACTTCATAAGAAAAGTCTACATGTCCCGGAGTATCTATAAGATTTAGAATATACTTTTCGCCATTTAGCATATATTCCATCTGGATTGCATGACTCTTGATTGTAATACCGCGTTCACGCTCAAGATCCATGTTATCGAGCACTTGGGCTTGCATATCTCTGCTTCCTACTGTGTTGGTAAACTCCAGTAATCTGTCGGCCAGAGTACTTTTTCCATGATCAATATGTGCTATGATACAAAAATTACGAATGTTGTTCATTATAGGTTCTATGAATCTAAATATATTATTTGCTGCAAAAATACGATAAAAATATGATATTGAGAATAGTCCTAACTAAGATTGGCAATACTTTAATCATATATAAGTGTTTTGAATATTTTTAAATCCTATAACTTCACATTATTAAGTAGATAATATCATTTTTCAATTATCCTCATCTATTTTGTAATATTTTTGTAGCATATATTTCATATCTTAGAAACATCTGAAAAATACTTTTGTAAATAATTAATTTAAAATTTATTTGATATGAGCAATGGATATAAAATTCTCGTAGTTGACGATGAAGAAGACTTATGTGAGATCTTAAAATTCAACCTTGAACTTGAAGGTTATGATGTAGATACGGCATTCTCTGCTGAAGAAGCACTTAAAATGGATCTTGAAAAGTATCATCTTTTAATGTTGGATGTAATGATGGGAGAAATATCCGGATTCCAAATGGCGAAAAAAGTAAGAGAGAATAAAAAACTTGATTCTACACCTATTATGTTCCTTACTGCTAAGGATACTGAAAATGACATGATTTATGGACTTAATATAGGTGCAGACGACTATATTTCAAAACCATATTCTATCAGAGAAGTAATTGCTCGTATTAAAGCAATTATACGAAGAAGCGGAAATACCAATAACCTACCCCATATTATAACTTATAAGAATCTAAAAATGGACATTTCTAAGAAAAAAACATTTATTCTTAATGAAGAGATAGCATTGACTAAAAAAGAATTTGAAATCTTAAAACTACTGTTAGATAATCAGGGACAGGTTTTTTCAAGAGAGGAGATCCTCTCTAAAATATGGACGGATGAGGTATATGTGCTTGATCGCACGATAGATGTAAATATTACGCGACTAAGAAAAAAGATAGGAGAATATGGTAAAAATATTATTACTCGTCTTGGTTATGGCTATTGTTTCGAAAATAATTAATTTATGATTGCGGAAGAAAAAAAATATCACGGACTCGAATTCCATAAAGCATTATTTATATCTGCACTTACAATTTTCTCGCTTTTTGTATTAGCTACCTTTTTTTATCAATACAGCAGAGAAAAAGCCTTCAGACATCAACAATTAAATGATATCCTGCAGACTTATAATTACACGATTCTTAATGCTATTGAAAATAATAATGTAAAAATTGATTCGTTAAACAAACTGGTAGAGTTTCTATCTCCGGATCCAATGCGAGTTACTTTAATGGATCATAAAGGCAATATAATAACAGATAACTCATATGATTCAATTGGAATCTTCGAGAACCATCAACACCGCCCAGAAATAATAGAAGCTTTAACAAATGGCAAAGGATATGCATTACGCTATTCTGAATCTTTAGGAGACTCTTTTTTCTACTCTGCTCTTAAATCGGATAATTACATAATTCGTAGCGCTCTTCCATTCAATCTCAAGACTTTAACTTATCTAAAAATAGACAAAGGTATAATCTCTTTCTTTGTGATACTTTTCATTGCTTTTTTTGTGATGATTTTCTATTTTACCTATCGTCTTGGAACTGCAATATCAACTTTAAGAGAATTTTCGCAGAAAGCAGAAAATAATGAAAATATTGATTTAAACATCAATGTTCCGAATAACGACATAGGAGATATTACCAAACATATCATAAGATTATATAACAAATTAAAGGGCGCAAAACAGCAAATCGCCACAGAAAAGGATAAATTAATCAAACATTTGCAGATATCAAAAGAGGGATTAGGTGTATTTAATTTTGACAGAAAACCTATTTTTACCAATTCCCTCTTTATTCAATATATAAATCTGATTTCTGACAAAGAGATATCACAACCTCAACAAGTTATATTCATTCCTGAATTTGAGAAAATACGATCATTTCTCTTCATTAATCAAAATGAAAAACAAGCAAATATTGAATATTTGAGTGAAAGCGTTACTATAAATAAAAATAGCATGATCTTCATTGCAGAGTGTATTATATTTCAAGACAGAAGTTTTGAAATATCCATAAATAATATAACACAGGCACAAGAGGAAACAAAATTAAAACGTCAGCTTACTCAGAACATTGCGCATGAACTCAAAACTCCGGTAAGTAGTATAAGAGGATACCTTGAAACTCTTGTTACAAACAATAATATAGATGAAAAAACTCGTAATGGATTCATTGAAAAGTGCTATGCTCAATCAAACAGGTTAACGGGTTTACTTCAAGATATATCTGTCCTTAATCGTATAGACGAAGCATCGACTCAGTTTGACATGGAACCATTAAATCTTTTTGAACTAGTTGAAGATATAGTGCTTGAATCAGAGCCTATATTAAAGGAAAAAGATATGAATGTTATACTTTCGATTCAAAATAATTGTAATGTTTTAGGAAATCACTCTCTCATCTATTCAATTTTTAGAAACCTAATGGATAATTCTCTTGCTTATGCCGGAAATGGAAAAACAATCAACATAAAATGTTACCTTGAAGATGATAATTCATATTATTTCAGTTTTTCGGATAATGGTCCCGGCGTTAATGAGGAACATCTCAACAGACTATTTGAAAGATTCTACCGAGTTGATAAAGGTCGGTCTAGAAAATTAGGAGGAACCGGACTTGGGCTTGCTATTGTGAAGAATTCGATTATTTTACATAAAGGGAAAATAATGGCAAAAAATAGGATGAATGGTGGGCTTGAATTCATTTTCTCATTATCTAAAAATCCTGAGGCATAAAAATCTTTATTTTTTAAGAGTTTATTAGCATTATAATCCCTTTAGATTAATTTTTTAAGTATAATCTCCATCTTCTGAAAATAATTTCAAAACAATCAAAAAACTCCTCTTTTGACTCAAAAATATTAAAACCATATCAAATAAAAGGTTGTTTTAATCTCACAAAGAAGATGATATGGAAGAATATAAAAGAATCAATGAGAGCATTGAAGATCTTAGTAAAGGGGATATAGAGAAGAAGAAAAGATCTTATCTCTTCCCCGTTATTTGTATTTTAGTGGGATTTATTATTATTTTTCTTGGTATTTATAAATCGAACGATGTAGGATATGAACAAACTACTTATCTGGCCATTTTTAGCGGATTGTTTCTTATAGGTTGGGGTATAGTAAGAATATATATTAATGCTGATTATTATATCGTTAAATCCCTTAACAGAGAAATTAAACCCGTAAAAATTTATATCGACCCAAATGATAAGGATGCAGCGTTAGCTCTATTCAAAGCCGGTAAACTCGATTCTATAATCAGTAAATCAATAAGTAAATCATCTCCTTTGATTCTTGAGTTATGGCGTGTTGACGGACATCAATTATTATATTCTCAACTATTATACAGAGCTAATTCAAAGCTAAAACCTATATCAAATCCTTTAGTAAAAAAGGAAGCTAAAATAAAATAAACACGTTTCTTCAATTGAAATAGATATAAAATTGAAGAAATGTGTTTTTGTTTATATAATCTTTTAAGATATAAATAATACGTTATTTCATCTTTATTTTGCGCATATAGGATGAGAAAAAATGAATCTGGCACCTTCATTATAATTTTTATCAAGTTCAAGTTTACCACCTAACATATCTGAAAGTATTTTACAGATTGACAATCCAAGTCCTGTTCCTTGAGTATATTCATTGACTTTATGAAAGCGTTCAAATATTTTTAATTGCATATTTTCGGGCACTCCACAACCTGTATCAGTTATTATAAAGTGGACCCAATAATCATCCTTTGTCACTGTTAAATCAATATTTCCTTGTTTTGTAAATTTACAAGAGTTACTAAGAATATTTATTAAAATTTGTTGAACTCGTGCTGAATCTGTATTTACGATTACAGGTTCTTTGGGCATATTGAAAGTTAATGTAACTCCATTCTCTACTTGTTCTTCTATTACATTAAGAGCATTATATGCCGCTATATTTATATCATACATTGTAAACTCAAGACTCAATGAACCTGAATCCATTTTACTAATATCAAAAATATCATTTACAAGTTTCAATAGTGAATCTGAATTTGTTTTTATTATACTGGCAAATTCTTTCATCATTTCAGGATTATAATCAGATTCACCCAACATTTCACTAAATCCCACTATGGAATTAAGAGGTGTTCGTATTTCATGACTCATGTTAGCAAGAAATGTACTTTTTAAGATATTGCTTTCTTCTGCTTTTTGACATGCAATCTCTAATTCTTGCTTTGTCTTTATTAACGATTTTTTGTCAAGTTGGAGATTATATTCAGATATCAGCAATTGATTTTTAAGTATTTTCTCTCTTAGATAAAATAGCAGAAAAACTACCATTGTAATACACATAAATATTGAAAGAATCAAAAATGAATTAGATCTTGCTTCTTGTTCCTGTAATTTCAGAGTATTATTTTTAGATATTAGACGGTCGATATCACTATTAATTTTAAGTTCATTGAAATCTCTGGCCATATCACTTTTAAATTCTGCCAATAATGATTCATATGCGTTTTTATAATAAAAGGAAGCACTTTTATAATCCCCTTTTTCTCTTAAGATATCTCCTTTTAAAATTATATTTTTTCTATTGGATTTATTATATTCTAAATCTCCAATAACATTCATAGCAACTGAATAATCGCCGGTAGATTTATAATATAGTGCGCTGGCATGTTGAAAATAGTTAGAAACAAAAACATCATCTACATTATTTAGTTCATTTGAGAGTTTGATATATCTGCTTGCTGTTTCAATGTCCCCCATTCCAACAAATATTTCTATATAAAAGCTGTGAAGAAGCAATAATTCTCGTTCGAAATAGTGAGGTTTATTTTCCAAAGAAATACATTTAGTAAGAATCCTCTCATATTCATCAGTGTAGGACCTGGCAAATGAATAATTTGAAACTTCTATATATTCAATTATAAGTCTGCTTAATATATTAAGCTTTATCATATCATTATCGATATGTTTTAAGTTTAAATTATATGCATTTATATAGTTATCTATAGCTTCTTCGCTGTTTCCCGTTTTGGAGTTTATTATCCCCAATAGTTCATAAGACATTATTTCGCCTTTGATATTATTTAATTCAAAAGCATTTATTTGGAGTTCGGTAACAGCAGACAAAGCATCTTTGAGCTTTCCTTTATTTACATAAAGATGAGAAAGATAATTAAGGTTTTCAAAGTATATATTATAATATCTATAATCCAATAATAATGGAGAAGTATAATCTACCCAGAACTTTAAAGAATCTATGTTTCCTCTATTATAATAATTTCGACATATTTCTTCATAACTTTTGAATACTACTTTAACATCCTTATTTTGATATGCTAAATTAATTATCTCAATAAGATAATCTATCTCTTTTTTTTCAGAATAGTATAGATTTGATAATTCTCTATATATGGTATATTTTTCATGAAAAGATTGAGTATTTTTTAGCTTTCTCAAAAGTTCAGATTCAAAAATTCTTATAGAATCAAGTTTTACATTTGTGAAAACAGAAAATACATTTATAGAAGATAGAAATAGAGATAAAATTATAAATCTTAATTTAACCATAAAAATTATATCAAAAATGCTTGATACGATCATTGAAAAGCAAAATTCTCAATGATAAAAAATTAGCTATATATAATATTGTCAAATCTAAAAATATATACCACTTATCAATAAGTTTAATAGATAATTCGATTCAAAAAAAGAGAGAAAACTCAAAAAAAATATTGAGACTATTTACATAGTAGATTCTATACTAAAAGTAGTCAAAATATATAAAGCATTATCTTATAGAAGAACTTTATATTTTTTCTATATTTAAACAAAAGGATTAATGCTCCGCACTTCGTTTTTCTTTTACTGCTTCTAATACATTTATAACATAATCACCAATTCTTTCACATTCAGAGATTACATCCATATAGATTATCCCTGTAGTATAGCTATAAATCTCTTTATTAACATCCTCTATATTATTGTTTCTTAATTGATTTCTAAAATTATTTATTTCATCCTCTTTATTATAAGCATTATTTAAATCTGTCTCGGTAAAGCCATTTTTTGAAAGCACCAATACCATATGCGCTAAAGCTTGATCAGTCTTATCAAGCATCTTTTCTATATTGGCTGTTATCTCAGTAGTAAAATTAGTAGCAAATTCATTTTTTCGCATAAGATGTTTGGCAAGATTAAAGCAACTATCCCCTATACTTTCCATCTCATCCACTATTTTATATAAAGACCTTACCGATCTTTCACCCCTTAAACTCAAACTTGAATTATTAAGATGATTTAGGTAATTCCCTATCTCTATTTCAATTTCATCTGAAAGCTTTTCATATTTATCTACTTTATCCATGAGGTTTCTAAAGTTTTCACTATTCTCTTTTTCCTTAAACATATCACGAGTATAGTTAAACATTTTATAAGTTTTCTGGCCAAATAATTTGGTTTCAAGAGATACTTGTAATAATCCCATTTCTGAAGAATCAATTACGCCCGAAGAAATATATCGTAGAGAAAACTCCTCATCTTCGTTCGATTTAGCTTTTAATAATTTTGTCACAAGATAAACATAGGCATTTGTAAGCCAAATCATTACCAGAAGATTTACAACATTGAAAACAGTATGAAACATGGATAGAGCGTATGAAACTGCAAATTGCATATTTTCAAATTCCAGTTTTAAATTTGAATTCTTAACATTAGACATATCCAGTGTGTTGTCATTCAACTGATTTACAATTTGTGGATCTGCTGTTGAAACGAAATCAAATAATGCGACCGGTGAACCGGGACCATATTCTGCAGACAACCATATTATGAATTTGGTAAATGGATAATAAATGACCATAACCCATATTGTACCCAGAAAGTTAAACAAGAAATGTCCCATGGCAGCTCTTTTTGCAGAAAGATTACCTGAAACTGAGGCTAATATGGGTGTAATACATGTACCTATATTTCCTCCCAATATCATAGCTGCTGCAATATCAAATGTTATCCATCCTTTACTACACATAATAAGCGCAATTGCAAGAGTTGCACTTGATGCTTGAACAATCATTGTTAAAACAGCTCCAATACCCATAAATATCAGGATTGAAGCATATCCCATACTTGTGTATTCAGTTAATACAGCAAATATTTCAGGACTTGATTTTAAATCAGGAACTGCACCTTTTAGATAATCCAATCCTAAAAAAAGAAATGCAAAGCCGAGTAAGAATTCACCCCATGAGTTACGTTTTACACTACCTGAAGTAAAAAAAGGCAAAGAAATTGCCACTATGGGAAGTACAAAAAGTGATATATTGACTTTGAAGCCGAAAAGAGCAATTACCCAGGCGGTAACGGTAGTCCCCACGTTTGCTCCCATTATTACTGCCATTGATTGAGCAAGTGTTAAAAGTCCGGCATTTACAAAACTAACAACCATTACAGTTGTAGCAGAAGAACTTTGAACAAGCGCTGTTACAAATATACCTGTTAAAGTTCCCATAAATCGGTTGTTTGTCATTACAGCCAAAATATTGCGGAGTCTATCACCGGCAACTTTCTGTAGTCCTTCGCTCATTAATTTCATTCCATAAAGAAAAAGAGCCACAGATCCTAACAACGTCAGGAAGTCTAAAATAGAATAGTTCATTGATGTGTGTAAAATACGTTTTATATGAATCGGCACAAAAATAAGAAATTCGTCAATGAAACGAAATATCTGTTACATTTATATTACATTTTCTTAATATTCTGCTAATAAACAAAGAATAAAATTCTCTCAATAGACTTTTTACAATGATTTAAGTTCACTTTGAATTTATTATTTTTTTGATAAGATTATTTTAGGGTATTTTTAAATCTTTATTAATAGCACTTAAAATTGAAATTAGATATGGAAAGAAAAATAAATAATGACCACGTTAAAATTATAGGAGGAGCGACTAAAGGAATAAGAGGTGAAATATTGACTTTCTATGATAACCCCTTTCATACAAATCCTGAAAAGTGTTATTTACATTATTCGGATGGACTTATTATCATTCAAGACGGTATTATTATAGATGTTGGTGAATATAATAAGATTCATCAATTATATTCTGAAATCTCAGATATTGAACACTACACCGATTCATTAATCATGCCTGGATTTATTGATTGTCATATTCATTATGTGCAATCGCCAATAATTGGTTCATATGGGGATACTCTTTTAGAATGGCTTGAACAATATACCTTCCCTATGGAAACGAGATATTCTGATAAAAATTTTGCAGATAAAGTAGCAAAAATATTTTTCAGACAAATACTTGAACAAGGAACCACAACAGCAAATGTTTTTGCAACCACTTTCGAAACATCGGTAGATGCATTCTTTGAAGAGTCTGAGAAATATAATACACGTATGATTTGTGGCAAAGTTCTTCAAGATCAAAACCTCCCTGATCCTCTTAAAGACATTTCAGCAGAAGAATCAGTTACCTTGTCTGAAAAGTTGCTAAAAAGATGGCATAAAAAAGGGAGGCAATTATACGCTGTAATTCCTCGTTTTGTTCCAACATCTAGCAAAGAACAACTTCAGATGGCAGGACAATTGTATCAAAAATACAAAAATGAAGGAGTATATCTTCATACCCATTTAAATGAATCGGAAGAAGAAATAGCTTGGGTAAAAAGACTTTTTCCAAATTCGATCAACTATACTTCTGTTTATGATTCATTTGGTATGATTGATAATAACTCAATATTGGCCCATTGTTGCCTCATGAAAGAAGAAGAATGGGAATTAATGCATAAATCAGACTCTTCGGTAGCCCACTGTCCTTCATCTAATCTATTTCTTGGAGACGGAATTTTCAAATATTGGGAAGCAACACGAAGCGACAGAGCCGTTAAGACAGGTATTGCCACTGACGTTGGAGGTGGAACTAATTTTTCTATTTTAAGACAATTAAATGAGGTTTATAAAACAGCCATGTTAAATAAGAAAAATATAGATGCATTGAAGTGTTTTTATATGGCAACAAGAGGTGGTGCGGAAGCCTTAAATCTTGAAGATAAAATAGGTTCTATCGCTCCGGGATATGAAGCAGATTTAGCTGTTATCGATCTAAAAGCATCCGATTTTATTGAATGGAGATTAACGTTTACCTCTTCTTTATTCGAAAAACTATTTGTAATTATATCCTTAGGTCTTGATAATATGAATAAAGCTACATATATAGCAGGAGAAAAGGTATTTGATAGATTTCGCACGCCAAAATTCATTTATCCCAAAACTTAAATCAATAATTTAAATATCACAAATTATGAATTGTCTTTCAATAATATAAACAACATATAGAACTTATTTCGTTTTGTTTTTTGGGTCACTGAGCTTAAATTAAAGGATTAATAATTTAGGCTCAGTAATTTCATCATTTAGGATTGGAGACTTTGGCACATATTATGAAGATAACTTATTAATATTCTAACATAATCTAATATTGGTATAATAATTCATATTATAACTTTATTAAGAGTTGAAATAATATTATTCATGTTCATTTGTAACTCACTATTTATTCAAAATATTCTCTTATGCTTTAAAAAGCATTATCTTTGAGGTTGATTTTTTAATGTAGAAGCATGACATTTTCAAGATTATTTTTCATTTTTTCATTTATTGCATTCTTCTTCTATCAGGACCTTCTGGCAGGATGGAATATTAACGGAGGACTTTACAATATTTATGAATATACACCTGAATACTCTACAGGTTTATCAAAAATATACATAACCTATGGGGCCAATAATCTGTCCATTAAATATACATCTGAATCAGATAATTCGGAAATGAAATTCTTCAGATATTCAACCTCTGCAGTTGAGGGAGAATTAATACCTTCAGTTAAGGATGGAGCAACTATAATTGTTAATAATCCCGAAAGCGGATATGGATATTTCATTGAAGAAAATGGAATAAGAAGCTCATATATCTGGATCATTAATTACCTTGATTATGAACTGACAATTCACTCTCTCTCCTACGCTTTTGACTTGAGTGATTGTGAAACTACTCGTCTTATATTTGATCGGAATCTTGAAAATATCTATTATTACAGTATTAATGGAAGACGGTTTGAAATTCCACATAAAGTTGAGCTCTCATATAACACTCTTGTGGCTAATGAATCAGATTTTTCTTTTGAAAACACTATTATTACCGAATCAATAACAGCCAATAAAGAGATCACAATTACCGCTCCTTACTGCAACACTTTTTTCACTATACAAGGAGATCAGTTTCTTGATTACTGGGGAATACCTCTTTCTGTTACTTCTAACGAGATGCAAGCCGTTGCTGTCACCGGGATCTCTAAAGCAGAAATGGAAGAACGTGAGGCCGGAAATGAAATCGACAAAGTGACATCAGATTTCGGGGGCTCTGCTCCTATAAATATGACATTTAATGGAATGGCAAACTATCCAACAACAACATACCAAGCGTGGGAATTATCCAAAAATCAGGATTTTAACATAATCGAAGCAACTTATACTGAGCAAAATCTTACATATTCATTCATAGAAGAGGGAATAACATATGTTAGATATGTTATTAGCAATGCTGATGCAACATGCGAAAAAGTTATTGACACATATACTATTGACTGCTCTGAGTCAAGTCTCGAAATACCCAATATTTTTACACCTGATTCTCCATCAGGCAACAACACGGTTTTCAAAGTGGCTTATAAATCTATTATTAAATTTCAAGGTTGGATCTATAATAGATGGGGAAACCAAGTTTTTCATTGGACTGATCCTGCCCAAGGATGGGACGGCAAACACAATGGGAAGTTAGTCCCTACGGGAGCTTATTTCTATGTGATTGAAGCGGAAGGTGTAGGAGGCAGAAAATACAAAAGAAAAGGAGATATCAATGTTATAAGAACAAAGGAATAACTTCTTATCCCTCTGAAAAATTAAGTTTATATATTTATCTTGATTTTATTATTCACATTTCAATCTTTATTATAGATCCGAATGTTTTAGACATAAACCATTCATGAAACTAATATGAAAATAATTAAACCTAATTACAGCAACCTTTTTAGAATTTCTTTTTTGATGATGATAAGTATTTTCCTATTCATAGGAAATGCATGTGCTCAAGAAAGTAGAAACAACGTTAATTACACCATAGTCCCAGATTTTCCTTCAACCACTACGGTATGTAATGAGAAGATAGATCTTTCGAGATACGACATGTATGAAAGATATGATAGAGAACTAACAAGTTTCAGTTATACCCATAATCTTACATTGTCGGTAATAAAAAGGGCTAATAGATATTTCCCAATTATTGCTCCGATTTTAAAAGAAGAAGGTATTCCTGACGATATGATATATCTTATGGCGATAGAAAGTTCGATGAATACCAGAGCCCTTTCTCCCGCTAAGGCCGCAGGAATTTGGCAAATAATGGAATCGACAGGAAGAGAATTGGGCTTGGAAGTAAATTCACATGTTGACGAACGCTATAATATTGAAAAAGCCACAAGAGCCGCTGCCAAATACTTAAAGAAATCGTATTCTATGTATGGCGATTGGATGGCTGTTGCTGCTTCTTATAATGCAGGACAAAGAAGAATAACATCTGAATTGGAGAAACAAAAAGCCGATAATGTTTTTGATCTTTGGCTAAATGAGGAAACCAGTCGTTATCCTTTTCGAATAATGGCAATAAAAGAGATAATGAATAATCCGTCTAAGTATGGTTTTATATTAAAAAGAGACCAGCTTTACAAACCAATAAGAACCCGGGATGTAGAAATAACAACTGAAATCCCTAACCTTGCTGATTTTGCTAAAGAAAACGGATTGACATATGCTCAATTAAAAGATTTCAACCCTTGGTTGAGAGATAGATACTTGCCCAATAAAAGTGGAAAAAAATATATAATTAAGATACCTTATAAAGAGGATCTATACTATAACTCTAAGAACCCGACTCCTATTTATAACGAAAATTGGGTTGTCGATTAATGATGTATTTCTTTTATGAATGAGAACGATATGATAAGGGTTTGGGGCGCAAGAGTCCATAACCTTAAAAATATAGATGTAGAAATACCAAGAAATAAATTTTGTATAATTACAGGTTTAAGCGGAAGTGGTAAATCATCTTTAGCTTTCGACACTATATTTGCCGAAGGGCAACGTAGATATATAGAAACCTTCTCTTCTTATGCAAGGAATTTCCTTGGGAACATGGAGCGTCCTGACGTAGATAAAATTACAGGACTAAGTCCCGTAATTTCAATTGAGCAGAAGACAACCAATAAGAACCCACGTTCAACCGTAGGCACTACAACAGAAATATATGACTTTCTTCGTCTTCTATATGCTCGAGCAGGTGAAGCTTTCTCTTATTTAAATGGAGAAAAAATGGTAAAATTCACCGAGGAACAGATCATTAATCTTATTATAGAAAGATATGAAGGTGCTAGAACATACATCCTTTCTCCAATTGTCCGTTCAAGAAAAGGTCATTACAAAGAACTTTTCGAACAGCTTAGAAAGAAAGGATATCTTAATGTAAGAGTTGATGGTGAGATAAAGGAAATAATGCATGGCATGAAACTCGATAGATATAAAAATCATAATATCGAGATACTTATTGACAAACTTGTCGTTTCTAAAAATGACGAACAAAGACTTCGTCAAAGCATAGCCCTTGCCATGAAACAAGGTGATGGACTTATTATGATACTGGATGCTGACACTAATGAACTTAGACATTATTCCAAATCTTTAATGGATCCTGTAACAGGTATATCGTATAGTGAACCGGCCCCTAACAATTTCTCATTCAATTCTCCTCAAGGAGCCTGTCATCATTGTAAAGGTTTAGGCATTGTAAATGTAATTGATTTAGAAAAAGTCATTCCTGATCAGTCGCTCTCCATAGCACAAGGAGGAATAATTCCTCTTGGCAAACAAAAGAACTCAATGATCTTCTGGCAAATCGAAGCTATTCTTGAAAAATACGGTGTAGATCTAAAAACACCATTGTCTAAGGTTCCAAGCGAAGCAATCGATGAGATTATGAACGGTACCGAAGAAAGACTTCGAATAAAGAATCTTGCTCTTGGCAGTAGTTCAATGTTCGAGAACTACGATGGGTTGGTAAAATATATCGAAATGCAGGCTCAATATGATGCCTCCGCTACAGCTAAAAAATGGGCAGGGCAGTTTTCTAAAAGCATTAAATGTCCAACCTGCAACGGAGAAAGATTAAATAAAGAAGCGCTACATTTTAAAATCGGAGGAAAAAATATTTCTCAGGTAAGCAATATGGATATCAGCAAACTATATTATTGGCTGGAGAATTTAGATGATTCCTTAAATCCTAAACAAAAAATAATTGCTGCTGAAATATTAAAAGAGATAAAAAACAGAGTGAGATTTTTACTTGATGTAGGACTTGACTATCTTTCCTTAAACAGAGCTTCTGGAACTCTTTCCGGAGGTGAGAGTCAACGTATCCGACTTGCCACACAAATTGGATCTCAACTGGTAAATGTTTTATATATTCTTGATGAACCAAGTATTGGGCTACATCAGAAAGATAATATTAAACTTATAAATTCACTTAAAAAACTAAGAGATACAGGCAATAGTATTATCGTTGTAGAACACGACAAAGATATGATGCTTGAGTCTGATTATGTTATTGATATAGGGCCATATGCCGGACGTCTTGGTGGAGAGGTCGTATTCTCCGGAACCCCAACTGAAATGCTTAAAAATGACACTATTACATCAGCTTATTTAAATGGAAAGATTAAGATAGAAATACCCGAAACTCGAAGACCGGGAAATGGTAAGAGTATAATTCTTAAAGGTGCGACGGGGAACAATTTAAAATGCGTTGATGCCGAATTTCCTTTAGGTAAATTCATATGCGTAACTGGAGTTTCAGGTTCTGGAAAATCAAGTTTGATTAACGGTACACTACAGCCCATACTTAGTCAGAAATTCTATAGATCCTTGCAAGACCCTCTTCCTTACGGAGAGATAGAGGGGCTTGAAAACATTGACAAAGTTGTCAACGTAGATCAGTCTCCACTTGGAAGAACTCCACGTTCAAATCCAGCTACTTATACCGGAGTATTTTCAGATATAAGAGCTCTGTTCGTTAATCTTCCAGAATCCAAAATTAGAGGATATAAAGCAGGTCGATTCTCTTTTAACGTCTCAGGAGGAAGATGTGAAACCTGTTCGGGCAATGGATATAAAAACATTGAGATGAATTTTTTGCCAGATGTTCTTGTTCCTTGCGAAGATTGTCATGGCAAACGATATAACAGAGAAACTCTTGAAGTTAGATTTAAAGGTAAGTCAATCGCCGATATACTTGACATGACTATAAATCAAGCTGTAGATTTTTTTGAAAATATTCCACAAATTCTTTCTAAGATAAAAGTGCTCCAAGAGGTAGGATTAGGGTATATAAAATTAGGACAACCTTCCACTACTCTTTCAGGTGGTGAAAGTCAACGTGTCAAACTTGCAACAGAATTATCTAAAAAAGATACAGGTAAAACGTTATATATACTTGATGAACCCACTACAGGGTTACATTTTGAAGATATAAGAGTATTATTAGGGGTAATGAATAAACTTGTTGACAGAGGTAACACTATTGTTGTTATTGAGCATAATTTAGATATAATAAAAAGTGCAGATCATATCATTGATATAGGTCCCGAAGGCGGCATTGGTGGTGGTACTATCCTTGCGAGTGGTACACCTGAATATATTTGTCAAAAATTCAATTCTCACACAATACAGTTTCTTAGAGAAGAATTAAAATAATGAATTTGAAGATGTATAAAATTATATTTTAATCGCATATATTATAAGCCTTATTCATTTTATAAAAGAATAATTATATTTGTCTATATTATTCTCTACATAAAATGAGGATTATCATTTAAAATAAAGTAGATAAAAAATGTCACACATATCGAAGAGCGTTTTTCTGTTATTATTATTATTTTTTTCTTTGAACTTATTTTCACAGACAGATAACTTACCTAAAACAACGGTAAATGGTGTCGAATTTTATATATACGAGGTATCTCCAAAGGAGGGATTCTATACTCTTGAAAGAAAATTCAACATTTCTCAGTCTGAAATTGAAAAATATAATCCAGAAACTAAAGCTGGACTAAAAAATGGACAACGAATTTTAATTCCTGTAAAACCTTCAACTTCGTCTTCCTCTGCAAATAGTGATTCTTATTTCATTCATACAATTATAAAAGGAGAAAATCTGTCAACTGTATCTAATATGTATAAGATAGATAAATCAAAAATAATTGCTTTGAATCCTGAGATTGATGAATTTCCGATAATTGGTAAAGCAATAAAGATACCTCAAATCATTTCAAATGATAATGAATATATATATCATACAATTGAACCAAAGGAAACCCTATATTCTATATCAAAAAGATATGGTTTATCTATGGAAGAGATTACAGATCAAAATCCCGGTCTTACTCCTTCTACATTTGCAATAGGAAGAATAATAAGATTAAAATCATCTACACAAAATAATAGTCAATCTGAACTTCAGCAAAAACCGGAATATGAATTATATGAAGTTAAGAAAAAAGATACTTATGAATCTATAAGTCGAAAATTCAAAGTTCCATTATCATCATTAATTGAGGCAAATCCTGGTCAGAAAAAGATAAAGGCAAAAGATCTTATCAGAATACCAAAGATTGATAGTACAAAAAAGGAAACTGCTAATTCTATTGCCGAAGATTATGTCAAAATGCAAGAACTTCTGAATGAAAACTTCGAAATCAAAAGAGAAGCGATGATTAATGTTTCATTATTGCTTCCTCTTTCTTTGAATAAATCATCACAAGCTAACAAACAGAATCGTTATATAGAGTTCTATGAGGGCTTTCTTTTAGCTATTGACACTTTAAGATGTAAAGGAATATCAATTGATATAAATGTATTTGATATTGACACTGAAAATATTGGTAATATTATAGGGAATGAAAGATTTAAAAAATCAGATCTTATTATCGGAACATTCAACAATTCTAAACTAAATGAGGTTTCAAAGTTTGCCATTAAAAATGAAATAAATATAATTAATCCGTTCACTTTTGATGCATCAGAAGTTGAGAAGAATCCATATCTTTTCCAACTCAATACTCCTAACTCCTATTTATATGCAGAATCGACACTTGAATTTATACGTATTTTCGGTAAACGTGATATCGTTTTCTTAAACGATAAAAACTTTAAAGACGATAAGGCTGAATTTACTTCATATCTTAAAAATCAATTAAATCTTGAGAATATTAAATTCTCTGAATACACATATTCTACAACAGAAGAACTTAATTTAATGGATTCTATTTTAGCTTTGAATAATGAGGCTGTATTTATTCCTCTTTCTTCAAGTAAAGATATGTTATCTAATATATTGCCGGCGCTTCAACGTATTAAAAAGAACAACAGAGATTTAAAAATATCCTTATTCGGTTATCCGGAATATCAGACTTATACAGAACAGTTCATGGATTTCTTTTATGAGATGGATACTTATTTTTACACAAGAATTTATACCAACCCATTCTCTAACGAGACATTACAATTCTATGAAGAATTCAAATATTGGTATGAAAAAGATGTTCCTATCTATTATCCCAGATATGCTATTCTTGGATATGATACCGGTATTTTTTTCCTTGATGCTATTAATAAATATGGAAAAAGATTTGATTCCCATATAGATATGTTGAGTTCGAATAGTTTACAAACGGCTATGTGTTTTAGGCGAATCAATAATTGGGGAGGTTTTGTAAATAGATGTTTGTATTTTGTAAATTTCAAACCGGACAATACAATTGTTAGAATAGAAGTTAAATAATTTTATCTCCAGAACAAATAATGATCAAAAAAATCATAATATTATCAATATGTTTTCTTTCTATTGTTAATATAAATACTTATTCCCAAAAACGATTTCCTACAGAACACTCAATTGGTATTACAGGAGGGGTAAATCTTTGTAAAGTTTCTTTACAACCAGATATCGTACAAGATTCTAAAATGGGAGAAACCTTCGGATTCGTTTATCGTTACATCGAGGAAAAATATTTTGGCATACAAGCAGAATTACTATTTGCTCAACGTGGTTGGAAAGATAGACTTGAAGATTTCCCAAACTATCATTTTGAGAGATCTTATAGTTATTTAGAACTTCCTATAATGAGTCATATCTTTTTTGGAAACAATAGAGTAAGAGGATTCGTTAATCTTGGGCCTTCAATCTCTTATTATCTGGGAAATGATAAAATAAAAACAAATATCATTTCAGGAGAAGAGGTGGCTTTTGAAACAACTCATCACGGCTTAGAAATAACTAACCGCTTCGACTACGGAATTATCGGAGGAGCCGGATTAGAACTTCGGTTCGGAAAAAATACTGTGTTGATAGAAGGTAGGTATTATTTTGGATTGGGTGATATGTTTCCTAATGAGAAACGTGATTATTTCGAATCTTCAGCTAACCAATATATATCTATAAAAACAGCTTATTTATTTAGAGTCGGTGGCAAATAAATATTATTATCAAAAATAATATCTTAGACCTACGTTATATTCTGAAAACGATGTGCTTAAATTGGGGAAATGTTTATTATAAGTATATTGATTAAACAGATCATAATTAGCATGTAAAGAGAAATTTTTCCAAAGGGAGATATTTATATATGGTCTTATATTGAATAACACCGTATTTCCCTTATCTCCCATTGCTCTCAACTCTCTGATATTTTGATTCTTTATATTCAGCTTAGGATCATATCCTATCCATGTAAAAAACTGCATCATATAGGTTTCGAACCCAATATTAAGACGGTTCTTAAAAGTATAATCAAATAATAGATTTATACTATAACCCTGTCCATAATTATATTGTCGTCCCTTAAGATTGAAATTTGATGCGGGTGCGCTTCCAAGAAAAACAAGATTGAAATATCCTTCGAATGAAAAATTATTCCATGGGATCCTGCTATCAGTTATAATTCCTATACCCGCACTAGCAGGTTCGGCATAACGCCATGATGGAATTGAGTCATTTTTTATCTTCTCTTTATCTTTATATCTAAAATGCTGGAAAATACCCCACATCGCATTTGTTCCTATATAATCTTCATTTATCTCTTTTCCCCACAATAACCCTGTAACATCAAGAAAATTAAGAAGATTATCGTCTTTCTTTAAATTTAATCCGAATTTAAATCTAAAATAATCAAGTGGATGAATATCATGAACGTCAAAAGGATTTCCATATATATAATTAAATGTTATATAAGGAGATGATAAAGGTTTATGCTTCGGATTTCCAAACATTACATGACGATATGAAAGCTCAATATTGGCTTGGATATTTATATATTTATAACCTAAATCATTATAATCTTTAGAGTTTTGAAAATACTTTATTTTAGGTGCACAATAATCATTCTGATATAGATTTTTATTGAAAGAAGAAATATAATAATTTTTCAAATTATCTGAGAAATACTCCAAATTACGTGGGTTTCGATGTACTTTCCACATCTGACCTGTAATAAGTCTGTTTATCCCATTCATAGGACATGTAACTGCTCCAAAAAATTCTCTTACGACTCTTTGAAAACCTTTCACATCATCTTTAAGTATTGATGAAGAGATTCTATATGAAGATTCACCTAAGACAAGCCCCCCGATACTTGTTGCAATTTGATCATTATATGACATTGGTTCATTTTCCAAAACAAGCTCCCAAATAAGACTAGCAGTAAATGTATAAGGAATACATTGCCAATAATTCATACCTGAAACTCTTGCCCCATTATAATCCAAACTCCCATGAAATGGATGAGATAAAAGATTAGTTCCAAACAAATCATTATCCCAAAGAGCGGTAAACATGAAATTCGAAGTTATAGTTTGTCCATTTATATAAGCAAAATCACTTTTATTAATATATCTGTTTATTGAAAATATGAAAGCATCAGGAAATAAAGATAATAATGCAGCTCTTAATGGTCTAGGGACAGTATCGGGATATACAAAATAAGGATTCAACACTGTATGATGCTGCTGCGAATAACAAAATAAACATGAAAATGAAAAAAAAAGAATTAGAACTTTTTTATAAAGATACTTCATATAATAGTTTTAATTGATTAACAGATATATCAACCTATTTGAAATAATTTAGTCTTAAAGAATTCACAAGAACAGTTACAACTCCTAATAGCATAACACCCGAGGCTAAGATAGGATCCAAGATAATATTCAATCCCAAAAGATATAGCAGACCGGATGCAATTGGCAACATCAGTATATTATATACAAAAATGAAAAAGATATTTTCTTTTATATTTCTTACCGTCTTGTCAGCAATCTTTATAACTGTTTGAAGCTGTCTCAAATCATTATTTATTATTATAATATCAGCAACATCTGCCGCAATAGTATCAGGAGTTCCTATAACTATCCCAGAGTCTGCTTCAAGAATAGCCTGTGCATCATGTATACCATCACCTACCATCACTACAATATTATTTTCATATTGTATTTTTCTTATAATTCTTGCACGATTAGAAGCTTCTACTTCTGCATATATTTTCTGTACATCAATCTTCTGAGCCAAAATCTGAGCAGTATGCCAGTGATCACCGGTAAGAAGAACAGTAGTTTTCTCTTTGGAATTTATATAATCTATTACATCCTTTGCATTTGGTCTTATATCATCAATCATTGCAATTATACCCTCTATCTTATTATCTATAACCACAAAAACTGCTGATTTACCATCTAAAGTCAGTTGTTTATATATTGGTATATTTTTTTCGATATCTGCCTCACTGATTCTCAAAAGCTTCATAAGCTTATAATTACCAATGTCAATTCTAATATCATCAATATTGGCCTCTATGCCCTCTCCATGAATATATCGAAAAGGTTCAGGCTTCTTTATTTCAAGATTCATCTTTAACGCCTCATTAACAATAGCTATAGCAACAGGATGAGAGGATATTGATTCAGCCGAAGAAGCTAAAGAAAGGAGTCTTTCTTTGGAAAAGGTTCCACAAACTATCACATCTGTAACCTTGGGCAAACCTTTTGTTAATGTTCCTGTTTGATTAAAAACAAATGATGTTGATTTTCTTATAACTTCAATTGCATTAATTTTTCTTATTATAACCCCTTTTTTTGCACAATATTTGACAGCAAACAAAGCTGATAGAGGAACCGCAATTCCTGTTGCAACAGGGCATCCTATAATAAGAATAGATAGAAAAATACTTATCGCAAAAGAGAACTCCTCACCCGTTATAAACCATATCAAGGAGCAGATGAATGCAAGACAAAGTATTACTCGAATAGTTATCGATGATATTCTATCTGTTAAATAATTAATGTCTGGTTTTGAATTTTCACCCTCCTGAAGCATAGATATCAAAGAATTGAGAAATGTCTCCTTTCCTACTTTTAGTATTTTGATTAAAATTTCTCCATCTGAGACAAGAGTACCGGCCAAGACTTTATCTCCACCCGTAACCCTCTTTAAACCTTCACTTCCTGAATAAAAAGTTTCATTTATAAGCGCTGTTCCCCTTATAACCTCACCATCGGCAACTGATCTATCCCCTTTTTTTAATATTATGATATCTCCAATATTCAAATTAAGGATATCATTATTCTCAATATCCTCATTATCTGATAAAAGCAGTGACCTGTTTTTGGATTCCTTTATAAGAGCAGTATCTGCAACCGATATAACTTTATTGTAACTATCGGGAATAAGCTTCAATAAGGGCTGTATATTAACCTTATTTTTTAGTGAAATTCTTTTTTCTATATAATAACCGAATATTCGTACAACAATCATTGCCGAACTTGCTGCAAAATATAATAATGGTAAAGTACCGTTATTATCAAAAAGGATCTGTATACTAATTATACAACTATAAACATAAGAGGTTAAAGCTCCTAAAGAGATAAGAGAATCGGTATTTGCATGAAGTCTGAAAAGCATCATAATACCATTCTTTAAAATTGGGAAACCTACAATTAGTATTGCGGTAGAGAGTATAAATTGAAGTAACAGATTATTGTTGACAAGATTTCTGGATTCTATAAACAACGAATACTCTGTTACAAAATTCTGGCTGAAACCTATGATTAAAAGTGGTATAAATAGAATTATTGAGATTATAGTTAGCTTTCCAAAATATTCGATTTTAGGTCTGAATCTGTTTTTTCCAAGATAATTATTATGGAATTTAGGAACTATGAGTTTATATCCTAACTTATCTACCTCTTCCTCTATAAATTTCTGAGAAATTATATTATCGTCATAATCGATAATAATTGTCTCAGACGCCATATTAACAGAGACATCTTTTATACCATTAAGTTTTAATAATTTTTTCTGCAATCTATGTGCACAAGTGGGACACAGCATCCCCTCTATATCGAATTTCTCTTTCATTATTAAACCCTGTTTATAATATTTTTAAAACGGATTGACGTGTTGCTGTGTTCATATTTAATATCTAAAGTTTGTACTTATATCTTTTAATTATTGCTTAAGTGTCATAAAATGGAGTTCAATATTAAATTACCATACTTTAAAATCGCTTTCTTAGCTCCTTTTATTATAATTATTGCGAACACTAAAATGACAAATAATGTTATAGAGAAAAGATACCTTTTCAAACTACAATGTTATGAATACAGAAAAATTTATCGATGCTTGTCGCAAGCAAAAACTCATTGATTTATATGATGTAGCACTCGGTTACATTATGGATGAAATACCACAGGATGACTTAGACAAGCATAATTTAATGATTATGACAATTGATCTATTGGCAGACACATTGTATGAGGAAAAGAAGTTCAGCAAAGCTGAATCTCTGGCTATAACCCTCAAAGAATGTCAGCCGGATCTTTATAATGACACTATATTTTCGCTTTTACCGGAACTTTTATATTATAATCTGTTCAGAAATGAAACTTCTAAACTGGAGCTTTATCTTGAGGAACTTTCTTTAAATGCAGACGAAGATTTTCTTTTATTTGTACATATTCTTGATGTTTTCGATGCATATGGAAAATATGATATTGTAAAGAAAAACGTTTCTAATCTTATTAAAAATAACACATCTATTGATAAGAAAGAGATTAAAATTCTTAAGAGCTATCTATCAAGTATTCCTGTAAAAATTAAAGATCCCAATCTGATAGCTATAAGAAAAGATTTTGTTGAATATTGTTATAAGTATAATATTTCCGTTATTACAGCCGAAAATATCTCTGATGCTCTTTTTGATTTCATTGAGAGTGAATCAAATAAAGAAAAGAAAAGTAATCTGATTAACGAGGATGCTTTCAGACAATATATATACAGATTATTAGATATAGAATTTCTTGATACATTCGAATATGCTGCAAGTGTTTTATGGGGAGCTGTATATATTATAGATTTAATGCAGGCTAAAAACTATATCACCGCTGAAGATGCTGAAATTAACAGAAATATAATATGCAGAACAAAAGCATTTCTTCTTGTAAATATTCCGTGGGATGCTTATTGGAGATTGAGATTTATACATACATGGAAAAAACCTTTAAGCATAAGTGAGGAAGAATTTGCAAATGAATCTTATCTGTTCAATCATACCTTACCTCTTAGACCAAAAGATGTGATTGGAGCTTCAATTTTTAGTATTTTCGGTGAAAAAGGTAAAAACATTTCATATTACCAATATTTGGAAGCGGAGCAAAAACTGTTTGAAGAAAACTTAAAAGAGGAGTTGAATGAAGAATTCGGTGCCAACAAGAAAAAAGACAGCATGTTTCCTTATTTCAATTATTTATCAGGTGAATCTGAAAACGAAATAAGACCGGAACCTCTTGATGAAAATGAATAACTTTTGCTATTTTTATCAATGATATAATTTTTTAATAATATATATTGATAAAGAATGAAAAAAGCATTTATTTTTTTGGCAACAGGTTTTGAAGAAATTGAAGCTATTACAATTATAGATATTCTTCGAAGAGGAGATATTGATGTACAGATTGTTTCTATTGAAAATGATTTGAATGTAAAAGGAGCTCATCAAATTGAAGTGACTGCAAATTCAAAATTCAATGATACAGATTTCTCTATTGGCAATATATTAATTCTGCCTGGAGGACTACCCGGTGCAACAAATCTATTAGATTATAAACCTCTTTTAAATCTGATAAATGAATATAATAGTTTAGGAAAATATATTTCTGCTATTTGTGCTGCTCCTATGGTATTTGGAAAAATGGGACTTTTGAAAGATAAAAAAGCAATTTGTTATCCTGGTTTCGAACAATATCTAGAAGGGGCTGTAATCACAAATGAAAAAGTTGTTGTCGATTCCAATATAATTACAAGCAGAGGTCCGGCTACTGCTTCTGACTTTGGATTCAAACTTTTGGAAATATTAAAAGACAAAAATACATCTATAGCATTAGCTCAAGGAATGCTATTTATATAAAAAAATAGTTTGAAACTTAAAATCCCTTTAATGATTCTACGAATCATTAAAGGGATTTTTTATATAATAATCAAGATTCAGATCTGTTCACTTCTATTACGAAACAAAACATCAACAACACGTTATAAAAGATTTAATTTTTATCAGATTTAAAGCTTATTTTCTATTCAAAGGAAACTTATTTAACAAATGCTGAATATAGAATATTAATAAAGAACCGATATATCATAAAAAGGAAAGAAACATTGATTTATACAATAAATATTTTTAATAATAACGAAACTTATTTTTACATTTGCACCAAACTATTTATTACATTAAAATGCTTATGAAGACTAAATTATATCCATATATGTTTATTAGCAGTCTGCTTATTTTGAATGCATGTTCAAAAGATGATAACAAAAGTGAAAATTTTGGAGAAAATATTCATATTGAAACATTCAAAGGAAGACTAAATATGGATATTTCCGACAGAAGTAATTGGGAGCTGAATATTAAAAATACTCCATATTATTTTAATTATACAAACAATTCTTTGTTATCAATTCCTGAATCGGAAACTTATGTAATAGAAAAATCTGAAGTTAACTCATCAGGTTACTTAAAAGATAACAAATCTATTCTTATCACCTTTAAACATCCTAATTATTTTCCATCATCTAAACCTACATATCCACAAACTCCGGATATAGCCGATCAATCAACTTCTGCCAAAATTTTGAAAGCAGACATGTTATATTGTGAATATAAAGGTAAAGTAGAAAATAATATTGAAGGTGAACTTGTTCATGCAAATGCGTTAGTTGACTTCAATATACTTGATCATCCAAACAACTCTAAATTCTTCGTTACTGGTTCTCTTTATGTAACTCCTTTCTTTAAACTAAACAGATATAAGGCTATTATGCCGGCATATGGTAATAATAATTCTATTATTATTGTAATGACACAAGGGACTAAAAGCTACTACGCTGAATTATGCGGACCAAACACAGCATATTCTCAACCAAATACTCATTATAAATTTTCTGTAAAGTATAATAGTGTGTATGATCAAATTGAGATTATCGATTCTGTGACTTCGACATGGGAAGAAGAAAACTGGTACTAAGAAGGTATTAACTCTATTATAATATATGTAAGCGCTCGGTAAAAAATCCCGAGCGCTTTTTTTATATTTTTCCTTTTAGAAATAAAAAAAGAATAATCATATCTCTACTATTTCAAACAACCATTCTATAAGATTTTATTAACTGTACCTATTTAATCATAATAATCAGTTGATTTTAAAAATAATTTCGAGGAAATGGAGTTATTGAATTGATAAAATATAAAGAACAATCTATATATTTTTTTCCATTTTAAGTCGAACCCTTTTTCAACCCTCCCCACTCTTTTTCACCTCCCTAGCAACGACCACATCCAACCCTAGCTACTTTCGGCTCGTTAATAAGCTACGTTCACCCGGTTCATCAGCTAACAGACGTATTGACCGTTGCTTTGGAGTTTTTGATCATAGCTACCGTGTCAGTTGGTACTTGCGATGATCAGAAAAAAGTGTAAGCAGATATTTGAAAAGATGTTTGTATTTATTAATTCTAGTATAATATAATTGCTTGAAAATTGATTAAATGAAATTAAACCAACTAATAATATAAGAAAACAATCGATAGTTGATTATTTATAATATATTTGCGTGTCAAATTATGATTGAGATATACAATCGTATACAAGACATAAATTTGCGATAAAGCAATAAACAGATTATATCAATTTAAAAACAGATTTGAAATTTGTAATTCAAACGTTTATGATGAAAATTACTTTTCCTGACAGCTCTGTCAGAGAATACCAAAAGGGAACTACACCCCTACAAATCGCTGAAAGTATCAGCTCAAGATTAGCTCAAGATGTTCTTGCAGCTAAAGTAAATGATCAGGAATGGGATTTAACCCGTCCGATAGATTCAGATTCAACCATTACTTTATTCAAATGGGATTCTGCTGAAGGAAAACATGCTTTTTGGCACACCTCAGCCCATCTTTTGGCTGAAGCACTGCAAGAGATGTATCCCGGCATACAATTCGGGATCGGACCTGCTATTGAAAACGGGTTCTATTATGATGTTGATCCGGGAGAGGCAGTAATCAAAGAGTCTGATCTTCCTGCAATAGAGAAAAAAATGCTTGAACTGGCGTCAAGAAAAGAGGGACTTACACGTTCTGAAATATCAAAAGAGGATGCTCTTAAGATGTTTGGCGATCGTAATGAGACCTATAAATGTGAGTTAATTTCAGAGCTTGAAGATGGTTCGATAACTACATATACGCAAGGTTCATTTACAGACCTTTGTAGAGGACCTCATATTCCATCAACATCTCCTATTAAAGCCGTAAAACTTCTTTCTGTTGCAGGTGCTTATTGGAGAGGTGATGAAAAAAGAAAACAGCTAACTCGTATTTACGGAATATCTTTCCCTAAGAAAAAAGAACTTGATGAATATCTTGCTCTTTTGGAAGAGGCTAAAAAAAGAGACCACAGAAAATTGGGTAGAGAGCTTGAACTATTTATGTTTTCTCAAAACGTAGGTCAGGGATTACCAATGTGGCTTCCAAGAGGTGCCGCACTTCGCGACAGACTTGAGCAATTCCTTCGCAAAATCCAAAAAAGATATGGTTACCAGCAGGTTATTACCCCTCATATCGGTAATAAAATGCTTTATGTAACATCTGGTCACTATGCTAAATATGGAAAAGACTCATTCCAACCTATTCATACACCTGAAGAGGGAGAAGAATATCTATTGAAACCGATGAATTGCCCGCACCACTGCGAGATATTCAAAGCTTTCCCAAGATCATATAAAGATCTTCCACTTCGTTTTGCCGAGTTTGGAACTGTATATAGATATGAACAATCAGGTGAGCTTCACGGTTTAACTCGTGTAAGAAGCTTTACTCAAGATGACGCACATCTTTTCTGTCGTCCTGATCAATTAAAAGAGGAGTTTCTTAAGGTGATGGATATTATTTCTATAATCTTCAAAGCTCTTGATTTCCAAAACTTTGAAGCTCAGATTTCATTAAGAGACCCTGAAAACAGAGAGAAATATATCGGAAGCGATGAAAACTGGGAAAAAGCCGAAGCGGCAATAGTTGAGGCTTGTCAGGAAAAAGGATTGAATGCTAAAATCGAATATGGTGAGGCGGCTTTTTATGGACCGAAACTTGATTTTATGGTTAAAGATGCACTTGGTCGTCGTTGGCAGCTTGGTACAATTCAGGTAGATTATAACTTACCCGAAAGATTCAATCTTGAATATACGGGAGCTGATAATTTAAAACATCAGCCTGTTATGATTCACCGTGCACCATTTGGTTCGATGGAGCGTTTCGTTGCTGTTCTGATTGAGCATACTGGAGGTAAATTCCCTCTTTGGCTGACTCCTGATCAAGTAGTAATTCTTCCTATTTCTGAAAGATTTAACGATTATGCTCACAAGGTAGCACAAGAGCTTGAACAAAGCGATATACGTGTGATTGTCGATGACAGAAATGAAAAGATCGGCAGAAAAATTCGCGACAATGAATTGAAAAGAATACCTTATTTACTTATTGTTGGTGAAAAAGAGCAGGAAAATGGTGAAGTTTCAGTAAGAAAACAGGGCGAAGGTGATCTAGGTACGAAAAAAATTGCTAATTTTGCAGCAGATTTGGTTCAGGAAGTAGAACAAATGATA
>CAMTOJ010000038.1 GCA_947074145.1 uncultured Bacteroidales bacterium | reverse complement strand
ATTACACTCAGAGCTTGGGTATGATATAAATGGTTCAAAAGGTGAAAGATTCTATCCTGCAGTACAATATGGATCATGGGCAAGACCATCAAATTCATCTTCAATACAGGAAAATAACAGTTTATTTTGGCAGATTAAGAATTATCTAACCTATACAGGAAACGTAGATAAACATAATTATACATTGATGGTTGGTCAGGAGTGTTGGGAATCTACCTATCGTTATCAATCAGTTACTGCACAGAATTTGCCATCAAATGATATTAAAAATCCAAGTTTAGGGGAGGATGCAAAAATTACTTCAGGTTTCGGATCTTCAGCAATGGCATCTTTCTTCGGACGTGGAACATATAATTATGATGAGAGATATATGGCTACTTATACATATAGACGAGATGGTTCTTCAAACTTCGGGCCAAAAAACAGATGGGCAGACTTCCATTCTTTTGCTGCTTCATGGAGATTCTCCAATGAGGTGTTTTTTGAATCAATTGAAGAGATCTTAAGTAACGGTAAATTACGTATCGGTTGGGGTCAGACAGGTAATGCAAATATATCTGGATATAGATGGGGTTCTTCAATATCAAAAATGGAAACAGGATTGGGACTTGGTTACAGACAGTCAAATATTGCTAATCCATATGTTAAGTGGGAAACTCAAGAACAGACTAATATTGGTATTGACTTAGGATTTTTAAATGATCGCATAAATCTTGTGGTTGATGCCTATATTAAAGAATCGAAAGATATGCTTATGCCAATGCAGCTTCCTTCATATATGGGAACAAGAGGTAATGGATCTTCAGCATTAGCTTCGCCATGGGGTAATTATGGTCATATCAGTAATGAAGGTATTGAGTTCTCTTTAAATACTCGTAATTTAACCGGCCAATTTACATGGGATACAGATTTCAATATTTCATTTAATAAGAACAAACTAAAAGGTCTTGACGGACTTGAATCATCTGCTATTGAAGGTTATGGACAATGGAGTGATGTCGTTTCACTTACACGAATCGGACAACCTTTGTTTAATTTCTATGGATATAAAGTAGATGGTATTTATAAAGATCTTGATGATTTGAAAAACTCTCCAAAACCTGCTAAATATCCGGCTGATGGAAATTTCAACAGATACAATACAGTTTGGGTAGGAGATATAAAATATAAAGACCTTAGTGGTCCGGATGGTGTACCTGATGGTATTATTGATGAATATGACAGAACAGATTTAGGATCACCATTTCCTAAATTTACATTTGGGTTCAGTAATTCATTCTCTTATAAGAATTTTGATGCCAATATCTTCATTAATGGATGCTACGGTAATAAGATTTATAACTATATGGCTATGAATCTATCAAATATGAAGAGTACATGGGATAATCAACTTAGTAAAGTGACTAATCGTGCGGTAATCGCTCCAGTGGATGCTTCAAAAGTATATCCAGCAGTAGTAAATGGGGTAACAGTAAATAACTGGTACGATGATATAACAAATGTAACAGTTATTAATCCGAATACTGATGTACCGAGAGCAATAGCAAATGACCCGAATGATAATGATAGAATTAGTGATAGATATATCGAAGATGGTTCATACTTAAGAATTGCGTCAGTTACTATCGGTTACACTTTCCCTAAGAAAATGATCAGATCTCTTAAGATTGATAATCTGCGCATTTATGCACAAGGACAAAATCTTCACACTTTCACAAATTATTCAGGTTATGATCCTGAAATTGGAGCAAATACTGCAAATGTTAATGTTTACGGTCTTGATAATGGACGTTATCCGTCGCCAAAAACTTATTCAATTGGAGTAAGTATAACATTATAATCTTTGTCCAACTTTAAATCGTTTACAAATGAAACAATTAAATATTCTAAAATCTTTAGGTCTGTGTTCTATAATGTTGGCAGGATTAACTTCTTGTGAAGACTTTTTGGACCGTCCTACTATAGATAGCTATGTTGTAGATGGGTTCTATCAGTCAGATGAACAATGTAGACAAGCTGTAAATACAATATATAATTCTCCGTGGTATGATTTCCAACGTGGATTCTTCAAAATCGGAGAAGTGTTGTCGGGTAACTATTACTGGGGAAGCTCACCATATCTTTCATTTACAATAAACTCAACTGATGAGGATCTTGTAAATATGTCAGCTTCATTGTGGTCAGTTAACGCTTACTGTAACAGTGTTATTGAAAATATTGATATGAAATCGGGCCCGGATGTCTCTGAAGAGGTAAAAAGAAATGTAAAAGGTGAGGCCATAGTATGGAAATCAATGGCATATTTTTATCTTGTACGTTGTTTTGGAGGCGTTCCTATTATCCATAATAATTCAGAATTAATATCAGCAGGAGGTTATAATAATCTAAAAAGAGCAACAGCTGAGAATGTGTATGATTATATAATAATGAATCTTGAAAAGGCAATTGAATGGCTACCTGAAAAGGATATCACTAAAAATGGACGTTTTGATAAGTATACCGCTTATGCATTACTTTCAAAGGTATATCTTACAAAATCAGGTTTAGGTCAAAGCGGTTCGCGTAATTCTGATGATCTTGCAAAAGCTGCATCATATGCAGATAAAGTAATTACACAGAGCGGTCGTCAACTACTTCCTAATTATTCTGATATCTTCCGTCTTGAAAACAATGTAAGTGATGAAGCTATCATATCATGGAGATGGGTAGTTTCTAATATATGGACATCCCAAAATACATTGCAATCAGATTTAGCTATGGTTGGATTCTCTGAATATGGTGATACTTGGGGTGGATATGCCGGTCCTTCAGTTGACTTGCAAGATGCCTTTAATGAAAATGCAATGAGTCTTACAAGAAATAATTTTGATGAACGTAGAAAAGCAACAATGATGATGTATGGTGATACATATGATTATTTTTGGAGCGACAAAAATGGTTTCGATTATAACTATTTCTGTATGGAATACTCTACAGGACCGCAAGAATTCCAATGTCCTACAGGAGCTAATAATGTAAAACACCTTGTTGGTAATAACTCTGACCATGTTGCCGGTATTGGTACTAGTATGGCACGTATGGCAACAAGTCTTGCAACTCATCTTTTACGATTGTCGGATGTTTACCTTATTTATGCAGAAGCAGTTATTGGTAATAACGGTTCTACGTCCGATGCTAAAGCGTTAGATGCATTCAATGCCGTTAGAGGAAGATCAGTAAAAAGTGAAACCCCAAAAACTGTTATTACATGGGAAGATGTATGGAAAGAGCGACGTCTTGAACTTGCATGTGAAGGAGATAGATGGTATGATTATGTGAGACTTCATTATTATGATCCACAAAGAGCTATAAATGAATTGAAATCTCAAAGAAGAAGTTTTTATAACGGTCTTGGCAGTTATTATAAATCAGAAGTATTTAATGCAGAAGAAGTTTATTATGATCCAACACCGGATATTCCAAATGTAACCAGTGCAAGCTTCGAACTTCCTTTCCCGGATACCGATCTTACAATGAATCCGAATCTTAAATTAGAGCCGGAGCATGATGATATAAGTAAATATTCTTATTAACCTTTTAGTCTGTTACATTATGAAAAATATAAATATTTTAAAATCATTCGTCGCAGGATCTCTATGTTGCTTGGCATTTGGATTGATATCTTGCGAAGATGAAAACGATTCTAAATGGAAGGTCGCAGGCGGCTCTCCTGAGGTATATTATGTGCGTCTGCCAGATCCTGTTACTTCTGACTCTCTTATAGTATCGGCATATATGGAGAATACTATATGTCTTATAGGTAAAAATCTAAAGAGTATCAGAGAAGTCTGGTTTAATGATCAAAAAGCTATAATAAATACAAGCTTTATAACCGATGATGCATTTTTTGTAAATGTTCCCAAAGGTATACCACAGACAGTTACTCATAAAATGTATATGATAACAAAGTCAGATACAATAGAATATGATTTCAAAGTACTTGTCCCTTCACCACTACCTTCAAGTATATCTTGTGAGTATGCATATGACGGAGATATTGTAACTCTTACGGGTGATTATTTTATTGATGATCCTAATGTACCATTGTCAATATCTATGGCTGGGAATGTGCCTGTTGAAGAGATAATTTCTATAGAAAAAACGAAGGTAGTTTTCCGTGTTCCGGAAGGTTCTCAAAAAGGATATCTTTCTGTTTCTTCAATTTATGGAACAGGTCGCTCAAAATTCCAATTCAGAGATGATCGTGGTATTATATTGGATTGGGATAATACTAATGCAGATGGTGGTTGGCGTGCCGGAAGAATTGCAAATAGTGATCCTGATGGTATTTCCGGAAATTATGTGAGATTCCAGGGTTCAATGTCCGGTGTAGCAGGTGATACATGGGGTGAAGATGAATTTTCATTCAATCTATGGGGAACTGCAAATGGTCGTTCTGAAGGAGATTTGTTCGATATAGATCCAAATAATGCTATATTAAAATTTGAAGTTAATGTACTTGAACCATGGTCGTCAGGAGCATTACAGATGATTTTTACACCTTGGTCAACAACCGGAACAAATGCTTATATTGCAGATGGAATAACACCACGTGGTCTTTGGCGCCCATGGGAAGCAACAGGTTCATTTACAACAGATGGTTGGATAACAGTTGCATTTCCGCTTAAAGATTTCAAATATTCACATATAGGAGGTGCTTTAGAGATGGCATCTGCGGGTAACTATGGCGGTCTGACATTCTTCCTTTACAGTGGTGGTGTAAACGGAACAGATTGTAATCCGCATATCTTGATAGATAATATCAGAGTTGTACCTGCTGAATAGTAAACTTTAAAAAGATAATATTATGAAGCTAAATAAAAATAATAAAATATTTACAGTGATAATGTCTCTTCTGATGTTTGTCGGAGCATTATCTTTTACATCCTGTGATAAAGATGACGATAAAGGAGAGGGTAGTGCTGTAGTACTAAAATCCTTTGGACCATCACCGGCTCTTCGCGGTGGAGAGTTGAGATTTATTGGTAATAATCTTGATAAAGTAAAATCTGTATTCATACCTGGAGCAGGTGATATATCAGAGATTACCGTTATTGGAAAAAAAGAGATAAAAATAACTATACCACAGGATTCCGAACCGGGTAAAGTTCAGTTGACAACAGATAAAGAAACATTAGAAACAAAAACTGAATTGACATTCTCAGAACCTATATCTATAGATAAAGTTTCTCCGCTAAATCTTAAAGCAGGTCAGGTACTTACTATTGAAGGTGATTATTTAAACCTTATAAATGAGGTGATTTTTAACGGAGACTCAATCTCTACAGATTTTAAGAGTAAAACAAGAAAAAAACTTGAAGTAGTAGTTCCTATTTATGCACAATCTGGTAAAATAAGAATCTCTAACGGAGCTGAAATTCCGATTATAGTTTATTCTGAAGAGGATTTAAATATAACTCTTCCTTCATTTACTTCTGTAACGCCAAATCCGGTAAAACCCGGTCTTGACATAGTAATCGAAGGTAAAGATTTTGATCTTGTTGAATACATTATTCTTCCTGGTGGAGAAAAGATTGAAGGTGATAAAAAGGATAAGATTACAATTAAAACGCCTCTTTCAATAAAAGAGGGCCCTGTAACACTTGTTGCTTTTAGTGGTGTTGAAATTGAATCAAAACCGCTTGATTTGATTAAACCAACAATATCTGCTATTTCCAGTACATCTGTAAAAAATGGATCAAAATTAACAATCACAGGTAAAAACCTTGATCTTGTTTCGGAAGTTAATTTCCCTAACTCTGATCCTGTAACTGAATTTGACGAGGCGACTCCTGAAAAAATAGTTCTTACTATTCCTGATGTTGCAACAGCCGGTGCATTTACAATAAACACACTTTCAGATACTCCTATAAATGGAGCTGAATTAGCATATATTATGCCTGAAACTACAGAAATCACTCCTGGTGTAGTAAAAGCTAAACAGACTATAGTTATTAAAGGAACAAATCTTGATGTAGTAAGTGAAGTTGTATTTGGTTCTGTTAAAGGTGAAATTAAAGAATCTTCAGAGAAAGAACTTACTGTTGCAGTTCCTGTTGGAGCTGTATCAGGTGCTATAACTCTTATTACAACAAACGGAACAGAAATTATAACACCTCAAGAAATTATAGTAGATGTTACCCTTCCTGTTATAACATCAATTACTTCAAGTGGTATTGGCGAAATAATTACAATAGAAGGAACAGATCTTAATCTGATAAAAGAGATTTATTTTGCTGATGAAGAAGGTAACTATACAATTAATTGTACTGCATTTGGTATAAAATCAGATGTATTAGTTGAATTCTACCATGTGAAAGGTTCTGCTACTGGTTCTATTACTCCGATAATGATTACTCATGATGGTGATGAAGGTCTTATGCCTGCTGTATATTGTGGTGGTGCAGATCCTGTGGCTCCTGATGCAATTATGTATTTTGACTTTACCAATGGTTCTTATCCTGGATGGATGTGGGGTGGTTTCGGAGATGTGGTAACAGAAGATAACGGAAATACATATTACAAAGTGGGATCTGGACAAATTGGAGATGGAGCATTTACATGGTTCTTTGCAGATAATGCGAGTGGTCGTCAACCTATAAATGATTTGACCGGTAAAGTATTTAAGTTTGATATTAAAACTGAAAAAGATTTTGTTCCGGGTAACTATAAGATTCAGTGGCTTCTTGGAGGCAGTTGGGGATGGTGTACAGCCGGACATTTCCCTCTTGATGAAAACGGTGTATTTACTACCGGTGGAGGTTGGATTACTATTACGCTTGACTTTAGTACAATAGGTGTTGCTACAATTGGAGAAGGTGACTATGGATTAGCATGTCAGTTGTCTGACTTTGATTGGGATGGCATATATATTGATAATGTGAGGATTGAAAATAAATAATGAATTTTGTTCTTATTTGATAAATAAATCATGTAAACAAGGGGATGTATTTTATATAATAAATATATCCCCTTTTAATCTAAAAATTTAATGCGATGAAGAATCTTAAAAGCTTATTGATGATTATCTCTATTTTCTTATTGTTTTCATGTGAAGATAAAAAAGATGATGAAGAGGTTATTCTAAATGATGCTCCTGGACTTGTTTCTTCTGATCCTTACGACGGAGAGATAAATATTATGAGAGGGAGTAAAACTATAACTCTGACATTTGATCAGAATATAATTTTAACTAACTCAGATAATATTAAACTAAATGATGAAAAAGTGATTAAAGCTGAAGCTTTATATAAAAAACTAACTATTGAAACTATACTTGATGAGGGAAAAGAATATATTCTGAATGTACCGGAAAAAACAATAAAAGGACCTACCGGTATATATAATAAAGCAATAAAAATTACATTTTCAACAAAAGAAAAGGTAGAAGTTACAACAGAACTTGTTGTTGGAGAAGCATCAAAAGAGGCAATTAATGTTTTTAGATTTCTAAGAGAAAATTTCGGTAAAAATATTATTACCGGCACAATGTCAAATGTGAGTTGGAACTGGAACGAAGCAAAGTGGGTTCACCAACACACAGGCAAATATCCGGTTATAAATGGTTGTGATTATTTACATCTTGCCGAATCACCTGCAAACTGGATTGATTATTCTGATATTACACCATTAAAAGAGTGGTGGGATATGAATGGTATTGTTACATTAAGTTGGCATTGGAATGTACCGGTTTCTCAAGGCAGCAATGATCGTGCTTTTTACGCTAAAGAAACAAATTTCAATATTAATCAGGCTGTAATAGAGGGTACATATGAAAATGATGTGATAATGGCCGATTTAGAGAAGATATCGGGTTATATAAAATTATTGAAAGATGAAGGAATACCTGTATTATGGCGTCCACTTCATGAAGCATCCGGTGGATGGTTCTGGTGGGGTAAAAATGCAGAGTCTTGTAAGAAATTGTGGATTATAATGTTTGAATTTTTTCAGAAGAAAGAATTAAACAATCTTATTTGGGTTTGGACAACACAGACTAAGGATGATTCCTGGTATCCCGGTGATGCTTATGTTGATATTATAGGACGTGATATTTATAATAATAATAATTCAGATCAAATAGCATCTGAATTTAAGGAGATATGTAATGATTACTCTTCAAAATTGGTTGCATTAAGTGAATGTGGAACTGTGTCAAATCTTAAAAGTCAGATCAGTTCTGGTGCGATGTGGTCTTGGGCAATGCCTTGGTATGATTATAATACCACAAATCAGATCAATTCAAACAACTTTAATGGGGAGGCTCATGAGCATGCCGATATCACATGGTGGAAAGAATCTTTCTCATCAAATAAGGTATTAGATCTTTCGCAAGTGCCAAGTTTAAAATAATATTATTACATAAGGTAGATAAGTTGAGTTTTATTGATCTAAATATTAAGAGATAAGTAAAACAGTATTTTGTTTATATTGATTTATTAATAAAGGGTTGAATTCTTAATCGAGTTCAGCCCTTTTTATTTTATGATATTAAAAGCTTCCAATCCATCATAAAAAGAGTTTGATATCATTTAGTCAATATTGAATACAATTAATTCGTTTCTCGCATCATTGAATATTTTTAAACAATACGAGTGAAATATTTAGCAAAATAAGAATCGGGAATACTAACCTTTAATGTAAACTAAGAAAAACATAAATGGAACTCTAATGTTCAAAGTACCGGTAAACGAAAGTAGAAAATTATATCAAAATAATTCTGATTAATCAAATGTATACTCAATCCTTAACATTTTGATAACCTCATTGTAAATGAGAAGGTTACTTTTGTACCTATATAAATCTAAGTTCAATATGAAAAACAATCTTACAAGATACGCATTAGCCGTATCTATTTTTTGTGTCGGTACTATTAATGGTCAGATTAAGACCAATGGCGCTACTCAATATCTATTGAGTCAGACCAAAGACATAAGTGCCGATTTTACTGATTTTAGCAATATCTATTTCTTTGCCGATAGTTTAGCAACGTTCAATAACGGAGAAGGTGTAGTGAAATGGAAACGTCATCAATTGATGCCTCGTCAGGCTTTTAATGCCAATACTTATCTTCATCAACCATTAAAGAATCTCGATTTCCCTGACACGGCATACGACAATGATCCGTTACTGTTTTTTAGTATCACTCCTGTTAATGATCGATGTTTGCGTATTCGGATGTTGACCACGCCAATTAAAACTCCGGAAACCGAATCTATAATGTTGGTAGCAGAACCTAATGTAGATACAAGTCAATGGAATGTAGTCAATGACAAAGATAAGATAGTATATACATCCGCTCAGGGAAGTCTCACTATACAGAAATATCCTTGGCGTATGATACTAAAAGATTCGGAAGGAAAAGTTATGACTCAAACTCGTTGTTGGTCAGATAATGATTCTACTCAAATAAAAGTATTACCTTTTAATTTTATAAAAAGAGGTTCTGATAATACACGCAGTATAAATCCTGTATTCAGCTTGTCACCGGGCGAAAAAATTTATGGTTGTGGAGAATCTCCTACTCAACTTAATAAGGCGGGACAAAAGATAAACCTTTTTGTTACCGACCCACAAGGACCCGAAGGTCAAGATATGTATAAGCCGATACCATTCTTCCTGAGCTCACGTGGTTATGGTATGTTTATGCATACTTCTGCACCAATAACTTGTGACTTCGGTAATTCATACATAGGTGCAAACAAACTTTTTATGGCCGACGAAGCTCTTGATCTATTTGTGTTTATAGGAGAACCGAAAGAGGTTATTGAGGAGTATACAAGTTTGGTGGGAAGACCAGAGATGCCTCCATTGTGGAGTTTCGGAACTTGGATGAGTCGTATAACATATTTCAGTGAGAAAGAGGGGCGCGACATTGCAAAAAATATCCGCAAACATAAAATACCTTGTGATGTGATACATTTTGATACAGGTTGGTTTGGTACAGATTGGCAATGCGATTATATGTTTGCTGCCGATCGTTTTGACGACCCACAAAAAATGTTGACCGATCTCAAAGAACAAGGATTCAAAACATGTCTTTGGCAACTTCCTTATTTTACTCCTAAGAATAAGTTTTTTAATGAATTGGTAGAGAAAGGTCTATATGTAAAGAATGGTAAAGGACAACTTCCTTATGAAGATGTAGTATTAGATTTTACAAATCCTGCAACAGTAGAATGGTATCAGGAAAAGATAGGCAATCTAATAGAAATGGGTGTTGGTGCTATAAAGGTAGATTTTGGCGAAGGTGCTCCGCTTGAAGGTATATATAGTAACTGTAGAAGCGGATTGTATGAACACAATATTTATCCTGTACGCTATAATAAAGCTGTTGCTGAAATTACAAAAAAAGTAAGTGGTGAAAATATTATTTGGGCAAGATCGGCTTGGGCCGGTTCTCAAAGATATCCTCTTCATTGGGGTGGTGATGCAGCGACAACTAATACAGGAATGCTTGGTACTTTACGAAGCGGATTGTCAATCGGACTATCAGGATTCTGTTTTTGGAGTAATGATATAGGTGGTTTTGTTACTCAAACACCGGAGGAACTTTATCGTAGATGGCTACCATTTGGTTTCCTTGTTTCCCATAGTCGCGTACATGGTGCACCTCCAACAGAACCATGGTTTTATGGAAAAGAGTTTACCGATTATTTTCGTAAATGTGCAAATCTTAAATATCAGTTAATGCCTTATGTATATGCACAAGCAAAGCAATGTACAGAAACAGGTTTGCCAATGATGAGAGCTCTTTTACTTGAATATCCAAACGATCCCGGTGCGTGGTATGTAGAGGATGAATATATGTTTGGTGATAATATTTTGGTTGCTCCAATGTTGGAAACAGGATCTTCAAGAGATGTTTATTTACCGGGCAATAATAAATGGATTGATTATCAAACCGGCAAAGTTTATAATCCCGGATGGAATCATATTAAATGTGGAGAGTTGCCTATTATAATGATGGTAAAAGACGGATCTGCCATACCATATACATCGGTAGCTCAATCAACAGATAAAATTGATTGGAAGGATATTAAATGGAAAAAATATTTAGTAGATGAATCTGAAGCCAAAGGTTTGTTATTTACTCCATCTATGGCATCGCTTCAAACAAAAATCATAGATTAATTTATACTTAAAAGGATTGTTTCGAGTTAAAAAGATAAACTCATAGGATAAAAAAAATAAGCCCTATCATCAATAATATAATTGATAATAGGGCTTTACATATTCCATCTTCTTTTTACACCGGGAGGTTTAAATCACTAACCTCCTTTTTCATTAAATCATTACACACATAAAACTATTTATTCCAATTCTTGAATCACTCAATCATTGTTTTTATCTGATACAAAATTACCGTTATTTAGTTCCTTTATAAATACCATAATTGTGGTATTTTTATGACACTATGATGGTATCTTCTATTTGATTATTATTCTTGCTATTTTCCTTTTTATTAGCGTATGTGCTTACAATAAGTGATAAAGCTCCATCTCCTACCACATTACAAGCTGTGCCAAAACTATCCTGAAGGGCGAATATTGTTAATAATAAAGCAATTGCCGCTTCATTGAATCCAAGAATAGAGGTTATAATACCAAGAGAAGCCATAACTGTTCCGCCAGGGACTCCGGGAGCGCCTATTGCAAATATGGCAAGAAGAAAAACAAACAAAATCATAGAAAATAGAGAAGGGATTGCTCCATAAACAATCATTGAAACTGTCATAACGAAGAAAACCTCCGTCAATACTGAACCGCATAAATGAATATTTGAGAAAAGAGGTATCGAAAAGTTTGTTATATCATCCCTTAAAACATCGCTTTTCTTTGCCGATTTTAAAGCACTTCCCAAGCTTGCGGCAGAAGACATTGTCCCTACTGCTGTCAGATAAGTAGGTCCATAATGTTTTAATACCCGAAGCGGATTTTGTCGCGCATATATTCCTGCAATTCCATATAACAGAGTCAGCCATAAAAAATGACCAACAAGAACTATTATAATTACCTTAAAAAATACCGGCAATTGAGACAGCATTGTACCCTCATAACCGAGTATAGCAAAGTTTGTTGCTATAAAAACAGGTAATACAGGAATTAGAATCTTATTTACTATCGAAAGCACCATTTTCTGAAAATCATCAAGAAGTTTTGAAAATATTTCAGATTTTGTCCATATCACTGCAAGTCCCCCCGTAATAGCTAACATCAAAGCTGTCATTACCGACATTACAGGTGGAATATCAAGCCTGAATAACATCTCCGGCAACTCTTTTGACGAAGCTTCCGAAGGCTCAATATTTAGAAACGGAATTATATTATAACCCGCAAAAACAGAGAATAACGCCGCTCCAACAGACGAAAGATAAGCAATACATATAGCAAGAGTGAGTAAACCTGATGCTTTACTTTTTAATCGTGCTATCGAAGGCGTAACGAATCCTAAAATAATAAGCGGTACCATAAACATAATTATTTGTCCCGAAATATGCTTTATCGGTAAAATAATCTTCATCATATCAGCATTGGCAAAATAACCGACACTAAGTCCGGCTATTACACCCAAAAAGAGCCAAAAAGTTGTATTGCCAAAAATCTTCTTCATCATTGGTTGGTTTAAGTCATTTTATAGGTTACAAAATTAAGTCTAAGATCAGTCTATATAAATACCACATTAATGCTATATTATATACTTCCTTTGTGGCATTTTTAATGATAAATGAACGTTCGTTTTCCAATAGGTTAATTATTTATCCATTTAAAAAATAAAAAAATCAACAGAAAGATTTTATATATTTCAAAGAGACAAATCCATTACTTAAGCAAAAAATAAAAGGCTTTCAAACAATAAGTTTGAAAGCCTTTTAATATTTCTCTCGGAAAAAAGATTAAACTCTCTTTTCTTTGATACGAGCTTTTTTACCAGTAAGGGCACGTAGGTAGTAAAGTTTTGCACGACGCACTTTACCAACTTTGTTTACAGTAATGCTGTCGATAAATGGAGATTCCATTGGGAAGATACGTTCAACACCAACGTTGTCAGACATTTTACGAACAGTAAAACGTTTTTTAGAACCGTGACCTGAAATGCGGATAACTACGCCTCGGTAAAGCTGGATACGTTCTTTGTTACCCTCTTTAATACGGTAAGCAATAGTGACAGTATCACCACTTTTGAATGAAGGATGCTGTTTGCCTGTTGCAAAAGCCTCTTCAGCTACTTTAATTAAATCCATTTTGTAAAAAATTGTTTAGTTTAAAATATTTCACGCAATATAAACAAGTAGCGTTCCCTGTCAGAGATTGCGTAAAAGTGATGCAAAGGAACAAAAAAAGAACGAGTCTACAAAACTGGAGTACCTTTTTTTGTTTTTTTGAAGAATTATAAATATGATTAAATTCTTGGTATTAAAGTAGGTATTAATTTTATTTTCAATTTTAAACTAAAATTATTTTTTGGATTGTTATATCTACTAATGATCCCAAATTAATGTCTATTATTCAATATCATACATTATAAAATGAGAAAATATGTAACCATAGCACTGATGTGCTTATTCTCTTTTACTCTGATCTCTCAAAGTAAAGAGATTGTGATTATCCATACAAATGATACTCATAGTCAGATCGAGTCTTTTACAGATAAGGAAATGGGGATTGCTGGAGGTATTTTAAAAAGAGATGCCGTTATAAGTCAAATTCGAAACAATACATCAAACAGCATTCTTGTTGATGCCGGAGATTTTGTGCAGGGGACCCCTTATTTTAATTTTTATAAAGGAGAAGTGGAGATTCTTATGATGAATAAGCTCGGTTATGATGTGGCAACTCTTGGAAATCATGAGTTTGACAATGGCCCTAAAATGCTTGCCGATATGCTAAGAAAGGCAAATTTCAAAATTGTCTGTTCAAATTATGATTTTACGGGTACAGATTTGGATAAGCTTGTGGAAAAGACAATAATTATAGATAAAGCAGGTCTTAAAATTGGATTTATTGGTATTGGAGTTAATCCTAAAGGGCTTATAGATTCCAAGAACTTTGAAGGAATAAAATACTTGGATCCGGTAGAGACAATGAATAAATATTCCTCCGAACTTAAATCTCAAGGTTGTGATTATATAGTGGTTCTTTCCCATATGGGAATTTTTGAAGATGATGATAAGGGCGATATTTTACTTGCAAAAGAGTCTAAAGATGTTGATTTAATCATTGGAGGCCATACTCATACATTTATGAATGGCTGTAAAGAGATTAAGAATAAAAGTGATAAACCTGTAACTGTGACACAGTCAGGAAGCAAAGGTGCCAAAATAGGGAAAATAACAGTAGAATTTGATAATAAATAGGAATCTTCTCTTATTTAAATCATAAAGATAAAATCGTTAAATAAGAGAACATTTAGAATAGTACAACTCATTTCATTTTATTAAAAGTCAAAAAAAGAACTATATGAAAAATATATTTATAACTATATTATTACCGCTACTTCTCTTAAGTTGTGTGGGAAAAAACGAATATAAACCTGTATCTGTGGTTTGTGAATCAATAAAAATAGATAGTACTATCACCCAAATTTCTAATCCCGAGCTTGAAAAAACATTAAATACCTACAAACAAATGCTTGATAAAGAGATGAATCAAGTAATCGGAAAATCTGCATTATATATGGATAAAGGTAAACCACAAAGTTTGCTTTCAAATCTTACTGCCGATGTATTGATGATAGCCGGATCTAAATATCTAAAAGAACCTGTTGATTTAGCTCTTATGAACAATGGTGGTTTACGCACAGTGTTAAAAAAGGGAGATATTACCATAGGAGATATGTTTAGTATTTATCCTTTTGAAAACAGTATGGTTATTCTCTTTATGAAAGGGGAAAAAATAGAGGAACTCTTTGAAGATCTTGCTTCTCAGGGTGGAGAAGGATTGGCAGGTTGCTCATTTGAATTTAAAGCCGGAGAGCTCAAGAAGCTTCTTGTGGGTGGAAAAAAAGTGGATAAAGACAAAATATATAAACTTGTAACTATTGACTATCTTGCTGCCGGAAATTCGGATCTTGAAGTACTTTTAGATAATATCAAACGAATTGATACTGATATTACTTTAAGATCTTTGATGATAAATTATGTGCAAGAGATGACTTTACAAAATAAAGAGATAACTTCTAAAATAGATAATAGGGCTGTAGCATTATAATATATACTTAATATTATTATATTTTTATTAATCATACATAGTTATTCTTCTGCAAATATTATATTTGAAGAGTATTAATCAATATCCATAGTTATGGAAACTTTGTTCTTATTGATTTTTTTGAGGTAATTTAAAAAACATTATGCAGAATAAATTATAACTTGCAATCAGTTACAAAGGGTATCTAACTGAGGTGAGATATATTATTCAAATTGATTAGTTGAATAAAATTTTTATAGACTATATAGTGATTTTTTGAAGAACATAATATTAAGTGCATTAAATGAATAAATTAATATTCTCTTTTTTCCTTTTAATATCAATATTAACCGTTAACACATATGCAAACAATATAACGGTTAAGAAACATTCTGCCATAGATTCTTTAAATAACGAGAATGATTTGGCATTAAACCCCAATACTACAGATATTATATGGGATCAACCTATTGATATTTTGACCTCCCATGATCAGGTCACACCAACTCTGCTTTCAAGAATAGATGAAGCCAAAATGATTATGTGGGTTGATTCTGTGTTTGATAAGCTCTCATTGGATCAAAAAATAGGGCAACTTTTCATGCCAATTGTAGATGGATCCGTATCTCAATCGAATAAAAATCTTATAAAGAAGTATATAAACGACAATCACATAGGTGGTATTCTTTTTTCTAAATCAAACGCTAAGGACCAGTTAGAATTGACAAATTATGCTCGTTCTTTATCTAAAATACCACTATTCATATCCCTTGACGGAGAGTGGGGGTTAGCTATGAGAATCACTGATGCTCCCCGTTTTCCTAAAAATATGATGCTCGGAGCAATCCAAAATGATTCTTTAATTCAGGCTTATGGAGCCGAAGTAGGACGTCAATGTAAAATTATGGGTATAAATATAAATTTTGCACCTGTTCTTGACATCAATAGTAACCCCAAGAATCCAGTAATCGGAACTCGATCATTTGGAGAGGATAAGAAGCTTGTTTCAAAAAAAGGTATACGCTATGCTAAAGGAATTGAATCAAGAGGAGTAATGGCAGTAGGGAAACATTTCCCTGGTCATGGAGATACCTCTGAAGATTCTCATCATACTTTGCCTCTGCTGGCTCACTCAAAGGAAAGAATGTATGACTTTGAGTTAAGTCCTTTTAAAGATTATATTGACAACAAATTTTCAGGTATGCTGACAGCCCATTTGTCGGTCCCTTCATTAGATAAGACTGGTCAGCCATCCTCACTTTCACCTGCTATTGTTACAGGAATACTTAAAGAAGAATTGGGCTTTTCAGGTCTTGTTTTTACTGATGGTTTGGCTATGAAGGGTGTTTCCGGAGATCCTGATCACAGTGTAAAAGCATTGCTTGCCGGAAATGATATATTGCTTGGTTCTGCAAATGTGGCATTACAATACAATAAAGTTAAAAATGCAGTTGCCTCAGGTAAAATACCTATAAGTCTTATAGAAGAAAAAAGCAGAAAAGTGCTAAAATATAAGTATATAACAGGTGCTACAAGAAAAGATTCTATCTCTTCCAGAAATATTTTGAACAGATTGAATACGGAATCAACTGACAACCTGAACCGTCAGCTACACCAAAATGCAATCACTCTTTTAAAAGATAATAATGAGATAATCCCATTAAGAGGTCTTGATAAAAAGGATATACTATCACTTACTATCGGATCACCAGATAAAGGTGCTTTTACTAAGACACTTTCAAAATATACCACTATTACCAACTTCGATATATCTGCTAATATATCAAAAGAAGAACAGATTAAGATAACTGATAAAGCAAAGAATTCCAATCTTATAATCGTTGGTATATCTGCAACTAAATCAGGTGAAACAGAATTTTTAAAGTCATTATGTAGAGGTAAAGAGTATATTCTTGTATTCTTTACATCACCTTACAGACTTTCTTCTTATAAATCTCTAATCGCCGGAGCACAGGGTGTGATTTTAGCTTATGAAAATTCACCTTTAGCAGGAGAATATGCAGCTCAATTGATATTCGGCGGGATACCTGCAAAAGGGAAACTTCCCGTCACAATACCTGGTCTATTTAAAGCGGGAACCGGTCTTCAAAGAGAAAAGACACGCTTAGGATATGTCAATCCTTTGCAAGAAAATATGAATCCTAAGATTCTTGCTGAGATAGACTCTTTGATGCTACAGGCGATAGCAGAGGGTGGTATTCCCGGAGGCCAAATACTTGTGGCAAGGAACGGGAATGTTGTTTATGATAAATCATTTGGATATTTCGACTTTGCTAAATCTAAAGAAGTAGAATTCTCAGATATATATGATTTGGCCTCTGTGACCAAAGGTGCTGCTACAGTGCCTGCAATGATGCTTTTAAGAGATGAATACCGGATTAAAACAACAAATAAGTTGAGTGATTTTGTAAAAGAACTTAAAGGTACAAATAAAGAGAATTTAAGTTTCCGCGATGCTCTCTTCCATGAAACGGGATTGCCGGGAGGATATCCTTTTTACAGAATGGCTATAGACCAGGAGAGTCTTAATAATCAACCATTCCTAAAATCAAAAAGAGATATAAACCACAGATTACAAGCTGATCAGAATCTTTATGCTTATACTGATTACAAATATCAGACAGATCTTGTTTCAGATCACCAAACGGCTAAATGCCCTCTTCAGGTTGCAAAAGGATTCTATATATCTTCTCAATTCAACGATAGTATCCTAACCAAGATATCAACTCTGCCATTAAGAAAAAAAGGTACATATACATATAGTTGTCTGAACTTCGTATTGCTGAAATCTGCAATTGAAAATATTTCTCACAAAGGATTAGATGAATATTTGACAACAAAACTATATGCACCTCTTGGAGCGAATACTCTTATATATAATCCTGCAGAAAAATTTGATAATACTAAGATTGCGCCAACAGAAAATGATAAATTCCTAAGAAAACAGATGCTTGTCGGTTATGTTCACGATGAAATAGCTGCTTTTTCAGGAGGTATACAAGGTAATGCCGGTCTTTTTGGAAACAGTAATGACTTGGCAAAATTAGTGCAACTATTTCTCAATAACGGAGAGTATGGAGGGGAGAGACTTTTATCTGAAGAAACAGTAAAACTTTATACCCTTACCAGATCAGGTAAATCAAGAAGAGGATTAGGATTTGATAAACCGGATATAAGAAATCCCTCTTCAAGTCCCTCTGCACTCCAGGCATCAGCATCAAGTTTCGGTCATACAGGTTTTACAGGAACAATTTTTTGGGCAGATCCCGAAACTAATCTTATATACATTTTGCTGACAAATAGGGTATATCCAAACAGATGGAACCGTAAATTTCAGACAGGTGGTTACAGAACTACCATTCAGGAAAAGATATATGATGCTATAAACGAGAAAAAATAAAACAATATAAAACAATATAAACACACTTTAATAGCTTAGTATAACAATAATGACATTACGTAGTAGCGTGATGTCATTTTTTTATGTACTTTTGCATAAGTAACATAATACCTATCCGGAATTAATCCGGCGGTTTTACTTCTTCATTAGTTATAAATAAACAATGGGGGTGACCGGTTTTGACAGCGGGTAGAAGTAATGTGTAAGCATGCAGAGAGACGTCACCTATCTCTTTAATCCACGATGGCAAAATTTTAATTGGCGAATCAAATTACGCTCTTGCTGCTTAATCGAAGTATAGTAGATATAGCTTAATCTCTTCCACAATTGGTAGAGACAAGACATCACCCGGATGCTGTTGTTCCGAAGCGGTCCGATCCGGTGGTGCTGGAATATCGGAAATAGTTGTTACAGGCTTCGCTGTAATGATGAAAATTTAGAAGATAAGGTTTACATTGGTGGTTTCGGTCTTGTGTAAACACGAAAATTTAGGCGGAAATAAGCATGTAGAAAGCTCATTGGTTCCCTGTTTGGACGGGAGTTCGACTCTCCCCACTTCCACGATGTTTTCACTTAGATGAAAACTAACGGAATATAAAATGTTACAAATCAGCTCCGTTATAGGAAATAGAAAAAAGGGTAAACTTAAATTTAAGTTTACCCTTTTTATTATAATATTTGGGGGGATTAAATATTATATCAATTTTAGGTTTTTAGTTGGATTTTTGATTATTAGTAAATTAATGATATGTTTTTTCTTTTTTGCTTTTAAGAATCGTCATTTTCTAATTTTCTACATTCATATAGAAACTCTAATCTTCCGATTAGAATGAGAATATTATTGTTGTTTGAAGCCTATTATCTGTTCCATGAATACTGTTATATTTAGAATGTTTTCCCCAAACATATTCAACACCATATCTTAAGAAAGGTGTGATATTATAAAAGAAATTTCCACATGCGTACAAACCGTAACGATAATCAGGATAATAATTCCCTGAATCCCATACTCTTGCCTGACTGAATATTATACTGCTACACATTTTCTCATTGATATCATATTTGACTCCACCTAACCAGCCTAACATAGGAGTTGATTTCATTTTACCCGGTTGTATAGACTTCGGAACATAAGAAACATGTAGCCCATTAAGATCTTGCACATAGTTGGCTATACCTCTTCCATAAACCCCTTGAAAATATAAAGTCAACGGTTTTATTGGTTGCAAGTTTCCGCTCACTTGAGCTCCCCAGCCCCAGACAGCATCAGTTTTATCATTAATCTTATCTCTGTAAGAGAAATAACGTACTATACCTGATAATCGAATCCTATTCATTCCTCTTCCTTGATATTGAATATAGGCAGGAAAATCAGGGATAGGTTGTGATGCTTCTTCATAATATTGAATATCATTAGAATCAGGGAAATCATCACCATGATATGCACCTGCATATTTATCGAATGTTGGAAGTTCCATACTTACTCCAAAAGAAAATCCATTATAACTTTTAGATATATAAGATGTTTGATATGAATGTACGTTAACTGCTCCATTCGGTCCCTGAGGATCTATAGTAAATGGTATTGAAGCACCATCTGAGAAAATTGTAGTTACACGCCCCACTGTAAATCCTCTGTATTTCAAATATAGATTATTTAGCAGAACACCGGCGGCTGTTCCGTTATACGTAAACTTAACATATGCGGTAAGCTGATCTTTAGTACCCGGAAGAGCGACAAAATGAAAATCGAGAGCAGAGTGAAGTGGATTAGAGAAAAAATCAATTTTATTACCTCTTTTTGCCGGTGCCGGTATTTGAGACGGGATAAAAAGTATATCAGGTAAATCATTGCCTATATCCCAACCAATTATAGGTTTGACATATCCGCCGATAGTCATCATGAATCGGTTATTATCCTCTCTTATAATATAATCGGGTAATCTGGGTGTGTTTGGTTCTACCGGTCTTCCATTTTGTAATACTACAATATCAACATCATCAGGTGTTTCTATCGAAATACTATATTTTTTCTTTTGACCGCTAACATCAAATGGTATTAAATATATTAAAGAAATAATAAGAAGACAGAGTAATGACTTTTTCATATTTTTTTATTGTTTTAGGCTATAACAATAGTAAAATGAAAAAAGATTACATCATTATCATAAATACTGTTAATTTGTGATATCAAAGGGTTTCTTAAATATGAAAGAAGGTTTTTATTTTTCTGCCGAACATTTTTATCCTCCATTGCTATTTTCATCTAATTTCTAAGCTATGACCGGCTAACCAAGTAGCTACGGCCAACTCTCTCATTAGCTAATGAAAGAGTTGGCCGTAGTTATGATTTTTTTGGTCATAGCTTAGGTGTCTTGGACCAAAGATTTGGCGTTAAAAAATACCTTTAGAAAATAAAAAAAGGGTAATTGGGAAATAAAAAAGCCCGGTGTAATACCGAGCTATATTTCATCGTCAAAAACTTCTATTATGTCATCCGATAATTTATTTTTATCCATTTCAATACCTTTGTTTAAGTAAATATGAATGATAGTTTTACCTCTTGCGTTGAATATCCAACATCTTTTTTATTATAATCTATTTTATGTAGATGTAGATGTAGATGTAGATGTAGATGTTAAGATAACTTTTGTCTTAATACCCATCGTAATACTCCATTCCACTCAAACTATCTGCATTATATCTCTTGTAACAACATAATGTAGCTGCTACATAATAATTTCCAAAAAACAATACTATTAAAATATATCGAAAAACAGAATAAAACTATCTGCTCGGGTATTATAACAATAGAATATGATGACAATATAGAATCCTGTAAGGTACAATGATGTTATTGAACAATTAATATGCGAATTGCCTGATATTCAAATATTAATAATTTCATAGACTGATAAAAATCAAATTATATCTCTATCTTTTTTAGTTCCTCTATTATACGATCTTTTACAACATTAAAAGAGTCACGAAGAGCAGGGGAAACAGGTTCAGCTTTTGGTGATTCCATTTTTAATGGATTAATAGGTTTCCCTTGAAAATGGACTCTGAAATCAAGATGAGGACCGGTGCTTCCGCCAGAATTACCAACATATCCAATAACCTCTCCCTGAGATACTCTGCTACCCTCTTTTAACCCGCTTGCAAATTTAGACAGATGCATATAAGTTGTCTCATAGCTTGAGTTATGCTTTACTTTCACATAATAGCCTGCACCACCGGCCTGATATGCTTTCTTTGTAACAACTCCGTCACCAATTGTTCTTACAGGAGTTCCCGTTGGAGCAGCGTAATCAACACCGTGATGAGGTCGTACTATTTTTAATATAGGATGTCTTCTTGCATTAGAAAAAGTGGAACTTATCCTTGAGTACTTAAGAGGAGCCTTTAGAAATGCTTTTCTCAGATTTTCACCATTTTCATCAAAATATTCAACAATAGAATCCTGAACAAAAGGTATTGCATAGTAATCTTTTCCGTGATGACGAAATATTGCACCTTTGATTTCGGCAATTTCCACTTTTACAGAATCATCAATATATGTCTGATCATAATATACCTTGAAATTGTCACCCTTAGCAATACCGAAGAAATCAATTTGCCATGCATAAATTTCAGAAAGGCGATCGGATAATTCAAGTCTGTATCCGTTTTGATTTATTGCGTTCCAAAGAGATGATTTTATTTCCGCTCCTGCATAAGCCGGCTTTAGGCTTATCTCTTTCTCATAATTATAAACATTTATGCTATCTCCTAAATTAAAGATAACATGATCTCTTTTACTCTTCTCATATACCATGTATTTGGCAAAACCTGAATTAAGGTCTGTAAGAATTGAGTATTGATTGCCAGCTTTTAGTTTGGTTATGTCAAATACATCTTTCGATTTAAAGCGTAACTTTTCAATGATATCTGCATTTACATCGAATTTACGAAGAATGGAGCCAAGATTTTCTCCCTTTTTTAAAGAGTAGACTTCGCGACTCAGTGAGTCAATTTCAATATCAAGATATAAATTTTTAGGTATTACAATTTCAGCTATCTCTTCAATCGGTTCAATGGTTTCTTGTTTTGAAGATTGATTACAAGAGCTGAATACAATGATTGAGATGGAGCATAAAAGGAGTAATATATTAAAATTTCTCATGTTTGGCTATGATTTGGAGATTGTTTATAGGGTAGATTTTAATAAGCAAAATGCCATTTTGGTTATATATTCAAATTTACTATCATTTTGATTTATATCAATATGGAAATTGCTTAGTTGTTTAGTTTTAATTAGTTCTAACGATTTTTTATTGACAAAACAAACATATATCATATATATATAATAAACTCTTTTAAAACTTAATTTAGAGAATTGTCATATATATATATGGTGCGAATTAAATTAATACCTAATTAAAAATGGAAATAGATTTTATTTCACCAAAACAATTTTCATTATCAATAAATCGCTTTTGCTACCTCCACAATGCTATTTACCGCATTAATTGAATAAAAGTGGATACTTGGAACATTATGAGCTTTTAGTTCTTTTGCCTGATAAATACACCATTCGATTCCCAGAGCTTTAGCCTCATCGTTTGTCTGACATTTGATAAGCTCTTTAGCAAGATCATCGGGAAAATCGATATGAAAAGTTTTAGGCAACATCGATTTATGATTTAATACAGCAATAGGTTTTAATCCCGGAATAATAGGAACGTTAATTCCTGCATTTCTGCATTTTTCAACGAATTCGAAATACTTTTTATTATCGAAAAACATCTGAGTCACAATATATTCGGCTCCATTATCTACTTTATCTTTAAGAAATATCAGATCTGTATCGGCATTCATTGCTTCATCATGTTTCTCCGGATAACCAGCCGTTCCATAAGAGAAAGGAGTAGTGATGTTCATTGTAGAACCGTCAAGAAATTCACCTTTATTAAACGTGTTTATCTGCTGCTGAAGCTGAACGGCAAATTCATGTCCCTCTTTAGTTGCAATAAAACGGGGATCGTGCTTAGCTTTATCACCACGAAGAACAAGAAGATCGGTAATTCCCATAAACGACAAATCGATAAGTTCATATTCTATCTCCTCTTTTGTATATCCGCTGCAAATGATGTGTGGCACAGTTTTGATACCATATCGATGATTAATGGCAGAAGCAATGGCTACAGTTCCAGGACGACGTCTTTCCACAACTTTACGGAACACACCTGATTCAGTCTCATGATATGCAACTTCGTTACGATGAGTTGTGATATTTATATATGAAGGATTAAAATCTACGAGTTTATCTATTGTAGAGAATACACCATTGATACTGTTACCTTTCAAAGGAGGTAAAATTTCGAAAGAAAAAGCAGTCGATTTATTTTCTTTAAGAATTTTTGCTATTGACATTTTTCGTGTTTATGTAATGGGAAATATTGTGGGAATGGTGCAAATTTATGAATTATAGATAAAAAGATTTGTACCCGGTAAAATTTTCTTCTATATAGCATCTAAAAATATGCGTTAATATTTTTCATTAATTTGAGTTTACATATTAAAATTTTAGATAAAACAATTGCGGTGAAGTATAGATATATAGAAAAATGGAATAGATATTGTAATAAAACAAAAAGTGAATAATATGGTATTTGTAAAAGAATAATTAAATAATATATTTGTAAATCTTACAAAACCAATCCATGAATAACATCTTAAATAAAATACCATTTTTCATCTTCATATTTATAAATTCATTAATTCATGCCAATCACTATGGATTTGATGAAACAACTCTTATTAAGCATATAAATACAAAGGACGGACTTAGCAATATGCGTGTTTTTTCTGTTGTTAAAGACAATCAAGGTAAAATGTGGTTTTCAACACGTTCAGGGATTGATAGTTACAACGGCACCAATATCAAACATTATAATTTAAATAACACAAGTATTATCCCGGATGAAGAAGGACGTGTGTATAAACTTTATTCTGATCCGGATAGTCGAATATGGTGCTATACAAACAGTGGTAAAATATTATATTATAATTCCTTAAATGACAATTTTGAGCATTTTTTAAATATATGGGATATTGTTAATGATAAGAAGATACAGACAAACAATATATATATATCGAAAGAATATAATTGTTGGACATGTTTAAGTAACGGAGTTTTAAAAATAGATTTGAAAGATACGACAAACTATAAATTATACTCGTTTCCATCTGCGGCAAATGAGATAATATCATATAAAAACTCACTTCTTGTTCTAACTGATTCGGGTGTATTCGAGTATGAGTTGGAAAAAGATAATTTTAGATGTGTAATACCAAATGAAAGATGTATTTCAGGATATTATGATGTAATAAAAGAATATCTGTGGATTGGAACCTTTGCACAAGGTATAAGACTCTATTATACAGATGGTTTTAAAGAGATTCCTCTTCATTTGGATACGCAAAAGCAACCTGTAATGTCATTAGAAAAATTAAACAACAACCTTTTATGCGCAGGCATAGATGGAGGTGGGGTGGCTCTTATCGATATAAATGAAAGAGAAAGGGTTGGTCAATTGTCCGAACGTCATACAACATTTCTCGGTGGGCTTTGCAGTGATGGCGTTTATGATATTTTTATAGATAACGGACGATATATTTGGATTGCAACTTATACAGGAGGAGTAACTCTTGTTGATGCGGCTAAAAATCAATTTAGTCTTGATAAACTCTCAAAAAGACCTGATTATTATATTCATAATAATCATATCAATTCTTTATTTGAGGATAAAGATGGAGATATGTGGTATGCTACAAATCAGGGTGTAGCAGTCCATTGTAAAGAAAAAAATGAATGGCGCTATTTCCTTGAAGAAGAGGGAGTTTTTCTCTCATTATGTCGCTCGGATGATAATCAATCTGTTTGGGCGGGAGGTTTTGGTGCAGGATTAGTATTACTTAATAAGAAAAAGGGTATTATTAGTAGATATAAAGTTAAAGACAACGTAGGTTTAACGACAAATTATATTTATGCAATATATAATGATAAGAAAGGGGGATTATGGATTGGAGGTACTTATGGTGATTTGGTAGAGATAAAACTTCCTTTTGAATCGCGTCAAAGTAGAAAATATAACGCTGAATATATAAACAGTATTGTAGAAACTCCGAATGGTGATATTGCAGTCGCTACAGGAAACGGAATAGCTATTATCAATGAAAAAAGAGAGATGAATTGGTATGCTAAGTCGAATGAGAAAACCCCAAATGAATATAATTCATTCATTTATTGTTGTTATTTTGAATCGGATTCAATTGTATGGCTTGGAACAGATGGTGCAGGATTGTGTAAATATAATTTCAACACTAATTCAATTACGACATATTCAAAATCTGACGGGCTACCTTCAAATTATATCTATTCTATTCAACCGGATAAATATGATTTATTATGGGTTACAACGGATCAGGGATTGTTTAGCTTTAACTCTAAAAAGGAGGATATAAAAATATATACTGCCAATGATGGGTTATTTATAAACAGATTTAATTTCAATTCTAATATTAAACTTAAAAATGGCAAATTTTGTCTTGGTACTTCAGAAGGAACAGTCACTTTCAATCCTTCCGAAATAACTAAGAATATCCTAAATAAAGGGCTTGAATTAACTGAGTTTAAATTATCATATCAAACAATACTACCCAATAAAAATAATAGTCCTCTGACAAAGAGTATTAATGATACTAAAGAGATAATTTTAAAACATTTCCAAAATACATTTTCTATACATTTCGGAGCTATAGATTATTGGGGAGATAAATTATACAGATATCGTTTACAAAATTATGATAAAGAATGGATTTATGCAGATAAGTTGAATGCGGCTCAATATACTAATGTATCGCCCGGAAAATATATTTTTGAATTAGAGTTATTGTCTGAAGATAAGAAACAGATAATACAAATAAAATCTATAAATATAGATGTTGAGACACCTTACTGGTTCCGTTGGTGGGCTTGGTTAATCTACAGTTTATCTGTGTGTTATATTATATATAGAGTTTGGAAACTTAGAGAGGAAAGAATAAAAAATAAATATTCTGAAGAAAAAATAGAATTCTTCATACATGCAGCACATGAGTTAAGAACGCCTGTAACTTTGATAAAAGCTCCATTGGAGGAATTAAAAAAACAAGAACTTTCAAATGATGGCAGAAATGCGCTTGATACTGCATTAAAGGGGGCTGAAAGATTATTTCAGATGGTTGGTCAATTTCTTGATTTACAACAAGCCGATCTACATGCAACTAAATTAGATTTACAATCAATATTGGTTAAAGAATTTGTCAGTGAGCGACTTGTCACTTTCAAAAGCTGGTGTAAACAGAAAAATATTAGTTTAAATCTGTATTTTCCTGATAATGAACAATTATTTAATTTTGATCCTCTATTGATTGGTAAAGTAATTGATAATCTGGTTTCTAATGCTATAAAATACACCCAGGAAAACGGACAGATTGATATATTTCTTGATTGTAACGAAAATCAATTTGCTCTCGAAGTAAAAGATAATGGTATAGGAATACCTAAGTCTGCTCAAAACTCAATATTTAAACATTTCTTTAGAGCATCTAATGCATTTAACTCTCAAACATATGGCAATGGTATTGGCTTAATGCTTTCTAAAAAATATATTTCACTTCATAACGGAACATTAACTTTTGTAAGTACGGAGGGTGAGGGAAGTACCTTTATGGTGAAATTTCCTTTTTTAGAAATAAAAAGCTCTCAACAGAATCCACAAGAGTTATTTAAAGATGAAAAAATATTACCAAATACGTCGAATTTTCATAAACGTATATTATATATTGAGGACAATCATGATTTAAGATCATATATGACTCGAATATTAAGTCAGAGTTTTAAAGTTATAGATTATGAGAATGCGGAAGAAGCAGTCAACTATCTCAACAACGAGAGTGTAGATATAATTATTTCAGATATTATGCTTCCCGGGATGCAGGGAGATAAGTTTTGTGCCTGGGTAAAAGGAAATATGGCAACATCTCATATTCCGGTAATATTGTTAACCGCCAAAACTTCAAAAAATGATCTTTTAGATGGTTTTAAATGTGGAGCGGACGATTATTTATCAAAACCTTTCGATGTAGATATTCTTATTACAAGAATCTACAATATGCTGGAAAATAGGAAACGTTTGAAATATAAATATGAGAAAATAGAGTTTTCGATGGTTCCTCTTGAAAAAGATGAGAATGGAGAAATGAATATCGAAGAATTATTTCTTTCTAATTTAAATAAACTTATCTCTGAAAATATAGGAAATTCGGATTATCAGATAGACGAGCTTTGCAAAGATATGGCAATGAGCCGCTCTTTGTTTTATAATAAACTAAAGGCATTGACAGGAGAAAGCCCAAGTGAATTTATAAGAACCAAACGTTTAAAATATGCTCAGTCACTACTTGAAAAAGGAATATATACTGTTCGAGAAGTTTCGGAAATGGCAGGATTTAATGATGTGAAAAACTTTAGTACACTTTTTAAAAAAGAAACAGGAGTAACTCCTGGTAAAATAGTCTCTATAAATAATAAATAAAAGAATTCAAACCTTTTATAATAGCCCTCAAACCCTTCTACGGTGCTTTGAGGGCTATTTTTGTGACTGTACAAGAAAAAAATATAATTTATATGATGAAAGACACATTACTTAAAATGTACAGAATTACATTAATCTTATTCTTTGTTTTAGGTATTTCCAATTCTATTTATGCACAACGGGAAACCTTTGCAAAAGGGTTCGTTGTAGATGAATTTGATATTCCTATTATAGGTGCGGCAATTAAAGTTGGTGATACATCAAACGGAACAATAACCGACTATGATGGTAATTTCTCTGTTAAGGCTTCCTATGGAGATATCCTTAATATCTCTTATTTGGGTTATGTCACCAAAAAAGTTGTATTCGAATCAGATAAAACACTACGTGTTGTTTTACTTCAGGATACAAAGCAGCTTGACGAAGTAGTAGTTACTGCGTTAGGTATAAAAAGAGAAAAAAAGGCATTAGGCTATTCTATCGGTGAGATAAAAGGTGATGAACTTGAGAAAGCTAAAGAAACCAATGTAATAAACTCTCTTGCAGGTAAAATTGCCGGTCTTGTTGTTAGTCAGACAGCCGGAGGTCCCTCCGGTTCTTCAAGAGTAATAGTTCGAGGTAGTACCGAAATGACGGGGAATAATCAGCCTCTTTATGTTATAGATGGAATTCCGATGGATAATTCATCATTTGGGAATGCATCTACTTATGGAGGATACGATTTGGGTGACGGTATATCGGGAATTAATTCTGATGATATAGAAAGTATGTCGGTACTGAAAGGGCCTGCAGCATCTGCATTATATGGTAGTAGGGCTTCTCATGGTGTGATATTGATTACTACTAAGAAAGCTTCAAGAAAGAAGGCTTTCTCAATAGAATTTAATAATACGACAACGTTTGAAAAACAGTTGACCAAATGGGAGAACATACAGAAGATATATGGTCAGGGGACAGAAGGAAGTTTTAATGGTTCTGACGACCGACATTCTTCAAACAAAAACTGGGGACCAAAAGTAGATCCGGGAATTCATATTAAATATTTTGATGGAGTAGAACGTCCGTTTGTAATTATTAAAGATAATATTGACGGTTTCTTTCGTACCGGATACACTGTGAATAATACGATTGTCGTAAACTCAGTAAAAGATGAAACAGGTATTAGAATCTCTTATTCAGATATGAGAAATGAGGATATTGTGCCTAATACCAAAATGAGCAGAAATAATCTGACATTGAGAGCTAATACCAGTTTAGCAAAGGTCGTAGATCTTGACTTCAAAGTAAATTATATACGTGAAGATGTAAAAAACAGGCCTGCTTTGGCTGATCACAGAGCAAATCCGGCAAGAAACCTAATGTCTTTGGCTACTACTTTTGATCAAAGATGGCTAAGAGACAGTTATAAAGATGCAGAAGGAAACTATTATGACTGGAATAACAGAGATGTTTATAATCTGAATCCGTATTGGATTATAAATGAGATGAAGAATAATTCGGAAAAGGATAGGATTATAGCTTCTGCACAAGCGAAATATAATATCAATGAAAAGATAAAACTTCAGTTATCGGCAGGTGCGGATAAAAATATATTTGATTTTCTTGAATTTGCCCCCCCTTCAACTCCCGGATATGAGATTGGATATCTTCAAAAACGACATTTTAACAATACCATGTGGAATGCTGAACTATTGGCTTCATATAATGACAGTAAAGGTGATTTTACATGGGGTGTAAATCTTGGAGGTAATGTTTATAACACAAATAATTATACAACCAACATTACTGCTAAGAATATGCAGATGCGTGATGTTGTAGCTTTAGGTAGCTTTTTAAATCAGGAAACAGAGGAGTATACTTACAGAAAACAGATAAACTCAGTTTTTGCAACAGCTAATATTTCATATAACAGTTTTATATATGTTGATGCTACATTAAGAGGTGATCAGTCATCAACTTTACCAAAGGAAAATAACTCTTACGTGTATCCTTCCGTCTCGGGAAGTTTAATATTCTCGGAGTTGTTAGATATCAATACTAATATTTTATCCTTCGGAAAATTGAGAGCATCATGGGCAAAAGTGGGAAGTGATACCGATCCATACAGATTAGCTCTTAATTACTCCTTATCAACAAAGAGTTACGAAAATATGGGATTGGGGCAGATAAGTAACTCGGTAATTCCAAATAAGAATCTAAAACCAACGATGACTAATTCCAGTGAGTATGGAATTGATCTTAAATTCCTAAATAATAGAATCGGTTTCGATGCAACTTACTATATACAAGAGAGTATAGATCAGATTCTGAATCTTAATACTACAATAGCATCAGGTTATAATTCGATGTTAATCAATGCGGGAAAAATTGAAAACAAAGGTATTGAGTTGGTACTGAATACACGACCTGTACAGATTGGGAAATTCTCATGGGATTTGAATTTCAACTTCTCTAAAAATTCAAATAAAGTAGTGGCTTTGACTCCTGAGATAAATGAGTTTGAACTTGAGTCAGCCAGATGGCTTGATGTGAAAATAGCTGCAGTAGCTGGTCAAAATTATGGTGCTATTTTGGGCCGAGATTTCAAAAAATCACCCAATGGAGATGTTATAATAAACTCTTCAACCGGGTTACCTGAAGTTACCGATGACCTAAGAGTTTTAGGAAATGCTACATGGGATTGGACTGGAGGGATAACCACCTCAATAAATTATGGAAACTGGACATGCTCGGCAATTTTCGATGCAAAGTTTGGAGCTGATTTATATTCTATGTCTGCCCGTTCGGCATATTTAACAGGAAAACATAAGGATACAGTTGAAGGTCGTGACGGTTGGAATCGTTCAGAAGAACAAAGACTCTCTGCCGGATTAGCAGAAGGAAGCTGGACTCCTACGGGAGGATATTTAGCACAAGGTGTAATAGAGGTGGTAAATCAGGACGGAAGTATAAGTTATCAGCCAAATGATAGATATGTTAGTCCTGAAAAATATTGGATGCATATAGGAGATAAAACTCCCGTACCTTTTATTTATGACAATAGTTATGTGAAAGTTAGAGAGATAACAGTAACCTATCAGATGCCTAAAAAATGGATATCAAAATTTGCAGAATCACTTTCATGCTCATTTGTTGCAAGAAATCCATTTATAATTTATAAAAACATACCGAATATAGATCCTGATTCAAACTATAATAATGGGTCAGGGATGGGGCTTGAATATGGCTCATTGCCATCAAGAAGAAGTTACGGTTTTAATATTAATGCTAAGTTCTAATTTGCTATGAAAAATAAAAACAGGTTAAAACACTTATTTATATATGCTATTATAGTTTTATTGGGATCTGCATGTACAGATTTTGAAGAGATGAATACCGATCCTTCGAAATCACCATCAATCGATCCTAATGTACAACTAACGTTATGTCAGCTTCAAACCTGGGGTAACTGGCGCGGTTCGCAGTCATTTACATTCTATCTATCGGGTTTTGTCCAATATCAGCAAGGTGATTGGAATTCAACATCTTTTGGAGGACAATACAGAAAAAGTAATAATGAATTTTTACAGACGTGGGAGGAGTTGTATGGAAAACAGATTAAGAATCTTGTTGATATAATTCATAGAACAGAGGGAGATGAGTCAAAACATAATGTAAGACAGATTTCTCGCATTATGAAGGTTTATATATTTTCTATTTTGACAGATTTATATGGAGACCTTCCATATTTCGATGCAGGTCAGGGTTATATAGGAAATAATGTAAAACCGAAATATGACGCACAGGAAGATATTTATAATGATTTTATTAATGAATTACAAGAAGCTTCCGAGGCCTTAGACGAAGATAAAGATAGAGTAACGGGAGATCTTATTTATTCTGGAAATATTTCAAAATGGCAAAGATTAGCAAATTCACTTTCTCTAAGGTATGCTATGAGATTAATAAAAGTGGATCCGGAAAAGACAAAACAGGAAGTTATTCGCTTAACAATGAATGATTATGGATTTATTCAAAGTCAATCGGAAGATGCTGTTATTAATTATTCAGATATCTATGATTGGGATATAGCAGAAGTAAGAAGAAATGCTCTTTCTCAAATGTGGAGGGGAAGAGAGCCATATCCTACAGTTTATATATGTCGTACTTTATGGGATATGCTAAAGTCTAAAAATGATCCGCGTTTATATATCTATGGTCGTTGTTATGATGAAAGTAGCCCAAATAATCCTTTCAATAGAATCGATCTTACAGAAGAGATAATATCGATGGGTGATTTATCTAAATTCCAAGCCTGCAAACCGGGATTTTATTGGTGGGATGAATGGCCATCAGGCTACTGGAGTAATTCTACTCAAAAATGGCAGGATAAAGCGACCCGACCACAGATAAATAATGCATTCCTAAAGGGAAGTACACCAGGAATTATTATGACTTATTCTGAAACACAATTTCTACTGTGTGAAGCAAAAACAAGATTTGGAGCCGAGATAGTCACAGGCGGAATTGCCGGTATGCATTATAAAAATGGAATAAATGGTGCATTTGATATGTTATCCCGTTACGGAATAAATGTGCCGAAGGAAGATATAGATATTTATATAAGCGAAAATCCATTCCCCGGATCATCATTACCGGAAGAAAGATTGAGAGTTATCAATGAAGAGTTATGGATTCTTCATTTCAACAATTCTCCGGAAGGATATGCAAATTGGAGAAGAAGTGGTTATCCTGAACTAAAATCATCTACACATTTTGGAGCTATAACAATAGATTCTAGAGAGATACCGAGAAGATTATGCTATCCGCTTTTTGAAAGTTCTTATAATCCGGAAGGTTATGCATGGGCTATAGAAAGATTAGGCGGAACAGATAATTGGAATAAAGGAGTATGGTGGGATAAATAATAAATATTATGAATATGAAAATTAAATATGTATTGTCAGTGTTGTTTCTGACTCTAATTCTTTCCTCATGTAGTACGAATGATGATCCGTTTCAAATAGAGGCAGAAGAGTATCCACGAATTATGGGTCGCTGGCCAAACAAGGATGATAATGGTAATTGGGGAATATTTGAAATCCCCACAAATGAAACACTTGTAATATCGTTGCAATTTACTCCTTCGCCTTATACAACCGGGATATGGTATTTAAATGATATACCTGTATATGAAGGTTCTGAATTTACATTTAATGGATATGAAGTTGGCTTAGAGTATAAATTAAAATTGGTAGTGAGCACAGATTATCATACAACAACCAGAGAGGCAAGAATAAAAGTCTTACCTCCTGTTGGAAATAATTAAAAAAAGAAAATATGAAAAACTCGATAGTTATAATGTTACTGATGCTAATATTTATTAGCTGTAAAGATGAAAATAATGCTTCTATATCAGAACCTGTATTTGTTCAAAAAGAGCATTTTAATATGAAAAGGGGAGTAAATATCTGTCATTGGTTATCTCAATCGGACGATAGAGGAGCTGTCAGAGAGAGATATTTTACAGAGGCAGATGTGGCATTGCTTGCAGAAAATGGTTTCGATCATTTAAGAATGCCAATTGATGAGGAGCAACTTTTTGATGAATCAGGAAAATTAATTCCTGAAGCATTGATCTTATTACATAATTCGATTGAATGGTGTAAGAATCAAAATATACGAATTATTGTAGATCTTCATGTGATACGCTCACATCATTTTAATGAGGGAGAAAGACCATTATGGAACTCTTTTGAAGCACAAGAAAAATTAGTTTCACTTTGGGTAACATTATCGGGAGAATTAAAAAGATATGATCCACAACTTGTAGCATACGAGATACTTAACGAGCCTGTTGCACCAACTGATGTACAATGGAATGCTCTTGCTTCAAGATTGATAAAAACAATAAGACAATTGGAGCCAAATCGAAAAATTATTGTAGGCTCTAATAGATGGCAACAAGTTGGAACTTTTAAAGACTTACAACTTCCACGTAATGATGAAAACATTATACTTAGTTTCCATTTTTATGAACCACATCTATTAACACACTACAGAGCAGAATGGACAGATTTAAAAAGCCTTAATGTAAAATTAGATTATCCCGGTAAAATAGTATCTGATGAAAACTATGCACAACTCAGTGATGCAGATAAACAATTGGTTGATCCATATAGAAAAGAATATAATAAGGAGGTTTTTTCCGAATTAATAGATGAAGCATTAGAAGTGGCAAATGAATATGGGTACCAGTTACATTGTGGCGAATTCGGATGCTATAATAAGACGCAATATTCAGTCAGAATGGATTGGACAAAAGATATAGCAGATATTTTGACAGAAAAGGGTATCGCATATTCTTATTGGGGACATAAGGGAGGATTCGGATTTATCAATAATAATGGTCAGGTATCGGATGTGAAACTATTAAATATCCTGACAGGCAATTAAAAATAACAACCTATCATTTTAATTATAGTATGAGAATTTTATTAATAATATCAGTAATGGGTCTGTTTCTTTCATGTCAAAACAGAAAAGAAGCAAGTGATCTATATCTTAATCCTGATATTCCTGTTGAAAAGAGAGTGGAAAATTTATTGAGCCAAATGACTCTAAAAGAGAAGATAGCTCAAATGAATCAGTTTGTAGGATTAGAACATATGGCATCTGCCGAGCAGGACATTTCAATTGATGAGATGGAAAAAAGTCATGCAAGAGGTTTTTATCCCGGATTGACAATAAAAGATGTTGAAGAGATGACAAAGAACGGAGAAATAGGTTCCTTTCTGCATGTAGTTACAGCAAAAGAAGCAAATTATCTTCAATCACTTGCACAACAAAGCAGATTGAGAATACCATTAATAATAGGTATTGATGCTATTCATGGTAATGGTCTGGTTTCTGGATCGACAATATATCCGACACCTATAGGACAGGCTGCTTCTTTTGATCCGGGTTTAGTAGAACTTTCATCAAAACAGACTGCACTTGAGATGAGGAAGACAGGATCTCACTGGAGTTTTACTCCTAATGTGGAGGTAGCACGCGATGCCAGATGGGGCAGAGTAGGTGAAACATTTGGTGAAGATCCATATTTAATATCTGTAATGGGTGCATCAACAGTAAGAGGTTTACAAAGTCCTACGGGAATAAATAAGAATAGTGTTTTGGCATGTGCTAAACATTTAGTGGGAGGAAGTCAACCTCTTAACGGTATCAACGGCGCACCTTGTGATATTTCAGAGAGAACGCTTCATGAAGTATTTTTCCCCCCATTCGAGGCTTGTATTAATGAAAATGTATATACTGTAATGACTGCACATAATGAATTGAATGGAGTCCCATGTCATGGAAATAAATATTTGATGACAGATGTTCTTCGAAAAAGATGGGGATTTGAAGGATTTATAGTGAGTGACTGGATGGATATTGAAAGAATGCATGATTATCATACCGTAGCGCCTACTCTTAAAGACGCTTATCGCATAAGTGTGGAATCGGGAATGGATCTTCATATGCATGGACCGGATTTTGCAGATAAATTATTAGATCTTGTAAATGAAAATGTTATATCAGAAAAGCGAATCAATGAATCTGTAAGAAAAATACTTACAGCTAAATTTAATCTTGGATTATTTGAAGATCCATACGTCGATTTAAATTCTGATAATAGTATAATTTTTTCGGAGGAACATCAACAGACAGCGTTGGAAATGGCTCGAAAAGGAATTGTGCTTCTTAAAAATGAGGGTGTACTTCCTATTAATAATAAAACGATCAAAAAAGTCCTAATTACAGGTCCTAATGCTGATAATCAGTCTATTCTTGGAGATTGGGCGTTACAACAACCCGATAGTAATGTTATTACAATTGTAGAGGGACTAAAGAATGTATCTCCTGATACTAAATTCGAACATATCTCTTTTGATTGGGATGTAAGAAATCTTGATCGCAATACTATCGTTAGAGCTGAAAGGAAAGCGAAAGAATGTGATTTGGCCATAGTTGTAGTTGGTGAAACATCTCAGCGCTATTATTGGAATGATAAGACATGTGGTGAAAATAGTGACAGATATGATATTAATTTACCAGGGAATCAACAGGAGCTAGTAGAAAAAATCTATTCAACTGGTGTTCCTACAGTAGTTGTACTTGTGAACGGTAGACCATTATCGACTGAATGGATATCAAATAATATCCCTGCTATTATTGAAGCATGGGAACCGGGAGCAATGGGAGGTCAGGCTTTGGCTGAGATAATTTACGGAAAGGTGAATCCAAGTGCTAAGTTGCCAATTACTATACCTAGACATGCGGGCCAAATTCCATGTTATTATAATCACAAGTTTACACATCACTGGTTTCCCTACGCTACAGGCGATAGCTCTCCGCTCTATCCTTTTGGTTACGGATTAAGTTATACTGAATTTGAGATCTCCGATATTCTCTTATCATCACCTGATATGTCTAAAAATAGTAAAATTACAGCTACAGTAAAGGTTACCAATTTAGGAAAAATGAAAGGTGATGAAGTTGTACAAATGTACATCCAGGATAAGTTTAGTCAGGTTACCAGACCTATAAAAGAACTAAAAGGATTTCAACGAATTACTCTCGAACCAAACGAAAGTAAATATGTAACATTTATTATCGATTCCGATATGCTTGCTTTTTACAATTTAGATATGCAAAAAGAGGCAGAAAACGGAGATTTTAATTTATATATCGGTAATTCATCA
>CAMTOJ010000037.1 GCA_947074145.1 uncultured Bacteroidales bacterium | reverse complement strand
AGAGTAATCTATCATGGATCTAATTTTTAATATTGCCTTTTTAAGGATTGACTATCTAAAGTTAAAAAAATAAGAAGGTATGTCAAACTTTATTATGACATACCTTCTTAAGAATATCATGGTTTACCAACAATAATATTCTTGTATTTATTTTAAATATCTAAACTATTCTATTACCAACTTCTGCACCATATTATCTATGCTGATAATATATATTCCGGAAGAGAGAGGTTTACTTGTCCAGGTATTATCTTGAGAAACTTCATTAATAATTATTTTACCTGTAATATCATACAATATTATTTTAGGGTTATTATTTTGAGCTTTAATAGTTATTATATTTCCTTTTACATTTATACTATTTTTTGTTTCATTTGCTTCGTTTATCTCAAGAGGATCTTCTGTATTAGGTAATTTCATTGAGATATCATCGATGGACATGATGTGTGAATCAGAATGCACAGCCACATAGCTTTTTATTCCAAGAAAATGAACACCTGTCCGATTCGCGGTATATGAATTTGCGAGTCTTTGATAATCTCCGTCTGTCACTCCTGTTTCAGTCACTATTGTTTCTGTCATTTGTTCTGAATTTGCATCAGAACCGATGCATACAGTTATATTCGCTGTAGTTTTATCTTCCAAATTCTGTCTTGCATACATCTCAAATTCATATATTTTATCTTTAGTAAGATATAAAGGATAGTAAATCCAATAAATAGTTCCATCTGCCAAGATAGCATTGAAGTCTCCCGTTCTTGCACCTCGGTTGTAGTCTACATTTTTATTATTCGCTATCCAACAATTATTTCCGAGTATTGATTCTGCGTACCAATTCGATACAACAGCTATTTTCGAATTTGATGTATAACCGTTTTCAAAACCTTCAAAGAATGGGGTTTCTTCTGTTACGCTATGAGATTTTTTGAATTTAGGAGTTATAACAATTTTATCTGATTTTGAAATATTTACTGAAATCGTAGATTTATTGTCTATCTTTAAATTATTCGATTCATTAATGTCAATTTCATAACTTTCTAAAAAATATACCTCATCAGGTATAGCTGAAATTGTAATTTTAATGTCATCACTACTTATCTCTGTGTCTATTGAAACAGTTCCGTTTTCAACCTCCGTACAAATTATCTGATAATTATAAACTCTTTCAAACTCTGCCGAAATTTTGACATCTTCTCCTTTTGGCATTATAAATGTATTATCAGTCACTGTAATATTTTTTTCGTTAGATGTTACAGATAAATTTTTTAATTCATAATTTTCATCGGGAAGAATGGTCAAAGTGATTAATTCACCTGAATTAGCAATTGTTTTATCTGTGGAAACTGTTCCATTATCCGATTTGGAACAAATTATATCAATGTTTGATTTTTTTATGAATTTGACATCAACAGTTGTGTTCTTATATTTACCGGCAATAAAACTCAAATCTTCGGATATTTCAATCTCTTCATTGTCTCCTTTTATAATAATTTGTTCGACGTCATAATCTTCGTTTGGAGTGATTGTCACTTGAACTGATTCTCCTTCAAACGCATTTAATTTATCTACGCTAAAAGAACCGTTTTTCATCTCACCTAAAGTAATTTTACCACCTATAGAACCAATAACATTGGTAAATTCTACATTGCTGTACGGCATTATAAATGAGTTATCTTCATTTATAGTAATATAATCACCATTAGCGGCAGAAATCGTATATGAAACAGGTTCAGGTCTATTGTCCGGATGTTTAAAATCAAGATAAACCTTTTCACCTGCTTTGATAGTTGATACTCCGGCAGTGAATACTGTTTCATCACCTGTTGTGACATTTGGGGAATAGACTATTCCGTATTCATCAGTATACTCATTAATAGTATATTTAAATTCTTCCTCTTTAGTGTTAATAGTTATGTTGAAATCATCAAATAACGGACCGTAATGTCCTTCCCAATACTTGCAGTCTTTACCTTCTGCTGTAAAGGTTATATATTTAGTGTTTTCGACGAATTTGATCTGCTTCAGGTAAGTTGCCCATTCTATATTTTTTTCTTTATATGTTAAATCACAAAGTGGAATTGTTGATAATTCATTTCTATCATTGTCCTCTAATTTGACATATATTCTTATTATCCCAATATAAGATTCGCCTGACCATGGACCTTTGGCCCGTCCTGATGCGGTTATATATAGATTCTCGGAATTTAAATCATCGTCAGTAAAACCTTTTGTTTTCAAGTCTATTGTTTGATACATAATGCTGATATCGTGACTACTAGCCCAACTCCCATTGTCAACATTCCACAAATCTTTATTGTTAACTATCCATCCTTCAAAATCCTCGTTGTCACATGATGGATTGATGAGAAGATTCTCTCCGAACGGAGCTTCCGCCTTAATGTATGACGAAGAGAATAAAAAGCACATTAGTGCCACCCTTAATAACTGTAAATTTCTTTTCATAACTTTTACTTAAATTTAAGGCGTAAAAGTATTATTGGTTATAACTTAATGAGTTGTCTAAACAACAAAATAAATTGTCTAAACGACAAAAAAATATTATCGAAATAGCAAAAAGTTAGTTTTATGGTCTATTTGTTAATTAGTAATCATTGTTTTGTTGCATTCTTAATCTAAAAGCAAAAAGAACCATGATGTTAGATAATATCTAAACATCATGGTTCTTTTATATTTTATAAGATCTTATAAATTATTTAAGACCGTCAGGAGCATGTTTGTCCATATCATTGTAATCAAGATTTTCACCTGCCATACCCCAAATGAAAGTATAGTTTGATGTACCTGCTCCACAATGTACCGACCATTCAGGAGAGATTACAGCCTGATTGTTTTTAACCCAGATGTGACGAGTCTCATCCGGTTCACCCATAAAGTGACATACAGATTGACTTTCAGGAACGTTGAAATAGAAATAAGCTTCCATACGACGATCGTGAGTATGTGAAGGCATAGTGTTCCAAACGCTACCCGGTTTAAGTTCTGTAAGTCCCATCTGAAGCTGACATCCCGGAACAATCTTATTCACGATAAGCTGATTGATTGTACGTGCATTCGATTCTTCAAGAGATCCTGCATTAATAATATTAGCCTCTTTCTTTGTGATTTTTTTCACAGGATAAGACTTATGAGCAGGGGCAGAGTTGAAATAGAAAAGAGCAGGAGAAGAAGGATTCGAAGATTTGAATTCTACTTCATGTTCTCCGCTACCAACGTAAAGAGCTTCCTGATTTCCAAGTTTGTAAGTTTTGTTTCCAACTTTCACTTCACCTTCACCACCAACATTGATGATACCAAGTTCTCTGCGTTCAAGGAAATTTTTAGCTTTCAACGGATCAATAGCTTCAAGTTTAAGAGTCTCTGAAACCGGAGCAGCTCCACCTATGATAAATCTATCATACATTGAATATACCATATTGATTTCATTATTAACAAAAATATTTTCTATAAGGAAATCTTTACGTAATCTCTCTGTATCATAACTTTTAGCATCTACAGGATTAGCCGCATATCTAACTTCATAATTATTTTTTTGTGCCATACTCAAAGTTGTACTAGCTAATAATAGAGCTATGGTTAGCCCTTTATTTGTTATTTTCATTATATAAAAAGATTAAAATATTTTTTTGATTTATGCCTTTTGAATATTATCAATATCATCTGCTTCTGAAATTTCAACTGCCTCTTGATTATCTTTCAAAATCATGCGTCTGTTGAAATACATCATACCAAGAGCAATTGCACTAAGGATAAGTGGTCCTACTATTTTAAATGAATGAGTAAGATGGAATATAACCCATGCAAAGATACTTGACGCAAAGTCAAGAGCTCCGGCTTCAAAACCTTCAGGCACTTTCACAGCCGCATCACCTGTTTGTTCAAAAACATCATGCGCTGCAAGCGTAAACGATGGCGCAAGATTTGTAACAAAAAACAGACCCACAAGAAGTGAAACAAATCCTATGATTATAGTCTTTAATACATTTCCCTTTGTGATAGGTAGTACTAATGGGAAAAGATAAAACATTCCGGCAAGAGATGCGAGCGGAAGGAATTTATTTCCCGGAAGAACAACCGAAAGGAAAAGTACCACAGGTATAAGAATAAGAGATACTACAAGAGTAGTAGGGTGTCCGATTACAAGTGCCGGACTCATACCGATATTAAGACCTTTAGCATTTTTGAATTTTTTTGCGATAAGTTCTTTTGTTGCTTGTGATATTGGCATAAGACCTTCAATGAAAAGACGAGTGATGCGAGGTATTAACTCCATTACAGCTCCCATTTTAACACCTGCGCCAAGAACACCGGCAACATCATAACGAGCAAGAATACCAATACCGCAACCCACTATAACACCAAGGAAAAGAGGTTCACCCATGATTCCGAATTTCTTTTTAAGACCTTCCGAATCAATATTAAGTTTACTGAATCCCGGTATCATGTCAAGCGCTTTATTAATCACAAGTGCAAAAGGTACGAATCCCTGGCAGAATGGCTGAGGTATTGAGATACCATCCATATCTTCATAGAAATCCTGAAACTTTTTTGCAGTTAAGTCAGCCATTACAAGTGTTATGATATAACATATGATAGCTGCAAAGAATCCCCACATAAGACTATCTGATGCAAAGAAAACAAGAGCTCCGATAAAAGCGAAATGCCAATAGTTCCATAGATCGATATTCACCGTACGAGTCGTTTTTGTCAGAAGCATAATCAGATTAACTCCAAGACAGACAGGTATTATGAATGCACCTACAGCCGTATTATATGCAACAGAAGCTGCTGCAGGCCATCCCATATCAAAGATTTCAAGTTTAAGATCATATATTTTTACAACCTCGGTAAGAGCCGGTCCTAATGTACTGGTCAAAAGAGCAGTAATTACAGAAAGACCAACGAAACCTACACCTACAAGAAGTCCGGAATGAAGCGCTTTGCTGGGTTTTATAAGAAGTATTACTCCAAGAATTGTGAAGATGATAGGCATCATCACACTTGCTCCGAGTTTAATGATATAAGTGAATATATTAAAAGTTTCCATCAATTATTATTTAGGTTGTTTACCGATATAAGCCAGTATACCACCGTCAACATAAAGTACATGGCCGTTTACAAAATTAGATGCTTCAGAAGCAAGAAATACTGCCGGTCCGGCCAAATCTTCAGGATTACCCCAGCGAGCTGCAGGAGTTTTTGCAATAATAAATGAATCGAAAGGATGAGGCTTACCATCAGCTTGTTTTTCGCGAAGAGGAGCCGTTTGAGGAGTTGCTATATATCCCGGTCCGATACCATTACATTGGATATTATATTCTCCATACTCAGATGCGATGTTACGAGTAAGCATTTTTAGTCCACCTTTTGCAGCTGCATAAGCGGAAACTGTTTCGCGACCAAGTTCTGACATCATAGAACAGATGTTAATGATTTTACCTGCACGTTTTTTCATCATAGCAGGAATAACCGCTTTAGACATGATAAAAGGTCCGTTAAGATCAATATCTATAACCTGACGGAATTCTGCAGCACTCATTTCGTGCATTGGTACACGTTTGATAATACCTGCATTGTTTACAAGAATATCAACCTCACCAACCTCTTTCGCTACCTGCGCGATAAAAGCATTAACTTGCTCTTCATTAGTAACGTCGCACACATATCCGTGAGCTTTGATGTTTTGTTCTGCATAAGCTGCAAGACCTTTGTCTACCAACTCTTGATTAATGTCATTAAAAACGATTGTTGCACCGGCATCAGCAAGTGATGTTGCGATTGCGAAGCCAATTCCGTAAGAAGCTCCGGTAACTAGGGCGATTTTGCCCTGAAGAGAAAAATTTACCATTTTGTTTAATATTGCGTTAATAAAATATTCATGATTCGATTTATAGTTGTGTAATCTTCAGAATCAGATATAATATAAATTGTGTTTACGCAAATTTAAAAAAAAAAGATTAACTGCATAGTATTCATGCATTTTTAAGAATTTATTTAATTAAATCAAAGTCCTTAATTTGCTAATTACTATACCCTATATTGGTATAATGATGGAGATATAAATACTATTTTCATTTAATCATAATTCAAATCATTGTTAATCATAATTAATTGACATTGTTCAGAATAAACAATATAAAAAAACATCTTGTTTCTCTATTATTGATAATCAAAATGTTATGGAAGAGAAAGACAAAAACCTTAATATTATTACCAATGCCGCAGGAGCTCCTGTGCCGGCATATGAAGATTCACAAACAGTAGGACCTCACGGTCCGGTTCTTTTACAAGATGGGTTTCTTATAGAAAAATTAGGCCATTTCAATCGTGAAAGAATACCTGAAAGAGTTGTCCATGCCAAGGGTAGTGGCGCTTTCGGTGTATTCAAAGTGACAAATGATATTACCAAATATGCCAGAGCTTCTCTTTTTAATGAAATTGGAAAAGAAACAGATCTATTTATTCGTTTCAGCACCGTGGGTGGTGAGCGCGGAAGTGCCGATACCGTTAGAGACCCAAGAGGCTTTGCTGTGAAGTTTTATACTGATAATGGAAACTGGGATTTGGTTGGCAATAATACTCCTGTGTTCTTTATAAAAGATGCAAAGAAATTTCCTGACTTTATTCATACTCAAAAAAGAGATCCGAAGACAAATTGTCCTGATATGACGATGGCTTGGGATTTTTGGAGTCTTAATCCTGAGAGTCTGCATCAGGTTATGATTCTTATGAGTGACAGAGGAATTCCATATACATATCGTAATATGCATGGATTCGGAAGTCATACATATTCGATGATAAATGATAAAGATGAAGTGGTTTGGGTAAAGTTTCATTTTCTTACTAATCAAGGTATAAAATGTTTTAGAAATGACGATGCTACATTGATGTCCGGTAAAGATCCTAATTGGTGTCAGCGAGATCTTGTTAATGCAATAGAAAAAGGTGATTTCCCAAGTTGGACTCTTAAGATTCAGGTTATGACCAAAGAACAAGCAGACAATTTTAAATTTAATCCCTTCGATGTTACTAAGGTCTGGCCTCACAATGAGTTTCCTTTGATTGAAGTTGGAGTTATGACTCTTAACAGAATACCTGATAATTATTTTGCTACAGTAGAACAAGCTGCTTTTGCTCCAAGTAATTTTGTTGATGGTATTTCTTACTCTCCCGATAAGATGCTTCAGGGACGTCTTTTTGCATATCAGGATGCTCATCGTTATCGTCTTGGAGCCAACTTCGAAATGCTTCCGGTAAACCGACCAATTACTAACGTCAATGATTATCAAAGAGATGGTGCAATGAACTGTAGTGACAACGGCGGCTCTTCACCAAATTATTATCCAAATAGTTTTGATGATATTTATCGCGATCCGACATACAAACTTCCTTGCCAACCCATAGATGTGGCAATTGCTGACTTCTATGACAGAAACGGAGGAGAGAAAGATGAAGATTTTTATACACAACCCGGAATACTTTTCAGAGATGTTATGAATGATGATCAGCGTGATCAGCTTATCGAAGTTCTTGTGAATACAATGGGACAGATAAATACAGATAAAAGAGATGAAATAATAAAAAGGCAACTGGATGTATTTGCTAAAGCAGATATTAATCTGGCAAAGAGAGTTGCGATGGGACTTAAATTCGATTACTAAGTATCGTTTTGGTTATATTAAACTAAAATAGAACATCGAAAAAAATAGGTTATATTATAAATCAAAAGAAAACGAAATAAACTAAGCAGAAAAGGAACCGGTATATATATCTTTACAATAAAGGATTTTGATAATGATATGAAAATAATATTCATTAATTATACTCTTCTGATAATAACCGGTATGAGAGAAGAGATGGTTGCAAAAAGAAAATATTGAAAAGATAAGACATTTTATAATTACATAAAAGTATCCGGAATCATGATGATAAACAAAGCATGATTTCGGATTTTTTGTGTCTGAATTTTTTTATTATGGATTTAATTCAAAATCAATATATTTAAAATAATAGTTCGGAAATAATTTTAGGAAATATATTTTAAATTTGCCATGAATGTTAACACTAAAACAGTTTGTCATTTTTATTAGATAAACTGAAAACTTATACACTGATTATGGAAGAAAACAAAATCCCCGCTCGTCTTGCCGCTTTAAGAGAGCAAATGAGCAAACATAATATATCGGCGATGATAATCCCGACCGACGATGCCCATATGAGCGAATATGTAGCAAAACATTGGAAATGTCGTGAATGGATTTCCGGCTTTACTGGTTCTGCAGGAAAAGTTGTTGTTGCTCTGAACTGGAGTGGACTTTGGAGTGATTCGCGATATTTTATTCAGGCTCCCGAACAGCTTGAAGGTTCTACGATGCGTTTTTATAAAGAGATGCTTTCAGAAACACCTTCTATTGAGGAGGAGATAGCTAAAAATCTTAAACCGGGCGATCGCGTTGCTATCGATGGGGCATTATTCTCGGTTAATGCAGCAAAAAATTATAGGAATTATTTCTCTAAACATGGGATTGAATTAGTAAACGATTTTCGTCCATTCGATATTATCTGGGCAAATCGTCCCTCTATCCCTACCGATCCGGCTTTTGTGTTTCCTGAAGAGTTCAGTGGTGAATCAGCCGATTCCAAATGTAGGAGAATAATTGAAGAGATTGGAAAACATGAGGCTAATGCAACTGTGATTAGTACTCTCGATGATATTGCGTGGACACTTAACATACGTGGTACGGATGTCGAATGTAACCCTGTTGTTACCTCATATCTTTATGTTTCGGAAGATCAGCGTGTACTTTTTGTTGATCCTGAAAAGATAACATCAGAGGTTTCAGAATACCTGACTCAAAATAATATCATTGTTTCACCATATACAAATGTTCTTTCCTTTCTTAATAATATAAATAAAGATACTACGATACTTATTGATCCTGTCAGAGTTAATTCTCTTATCGACTCTGCTGTCAATAATGAAGTTACTAAAGTTCATTGTCCTTCGCCGGTTCCTTTGATGAAAAGTCTGAAAAATAGCACTGAAGTTGAAGGTTTCCGCAAAGCAATGATTAAAGATGGTGTAGCTCTTGTGAAATTCTATCGCTGGCTTGAAGATAGTATTGATAAAGGTATTGTTACCGAACTTTCCATAGCGGATAAACTTACAGAACTAAGAGAAGCGCAAGAGGGTTGCATTGGTAATAGCTTCAACACTATCTGCGGATATAAAGCACATGCCGCAATGTGCCATTATTGTGCAAATGAAGACAGCAATCTTACAGTCGCAAACGACGGAATACTTCTTATCGATTCGGGTGCACAATATTTTGACGGTACGACTGATATTACAAGAACTACAGCCTTGGGAACTCCAACAGAAGAGGAAAAAAGATGCTTTACTCTTGTCCTAAAGGGACATATAGGGCTTTCAAAAGCTGTTTTCCCTGAAGGAACAAGAGGTGATCAGATAGATATTCTTGCAAGAAAAGCTATGTGGGAAAATGGATTGAACTATCTTCATGGTACCGGACACGGCACAGGTCATTGTCTTAATGTACATGAAGGCCCTCAGAGTATACGTACCCAACATAATCCTGTTACTATCCAACCGGGAATGGTAAATACAATAGAGCCCGGACTTTATCTTACAGATAAGTTTGGTATTCGTCATGAAAATCAGATTGTCGTTATTGAGGATCCCTCTTTATGCGGCGAATTTGGGAAATTCTATAAATTCGAACCTTTGACTCTTTGTCATTTCGATAAAAACGGACTCGATATATCATTGCTTTCAAAAGAGGAGATTGATTGGTTAAATGATTATCATAAAATGGTTTATGATAAACTTGAGTCCCGTCTTGATGAGCAGGAAAAAGAGTGGTTAAAAGAGAAAACAAAACCAATAATACAATAAAAACATAAAAATTATGGCTATTATAAAATCGGTTCGAGGATTCACTCCGGTGATAGGTGAAGATTGTTATCTTGCCGACAATGCAGTAATCATAGGAGATGTCGTGATAGGTGATCAATGCAGCATTTGGTTCTCTACAGTGCTTCGCGGTGATGTCAATAGTATCAGAATCGGCAATCGTGTGAATATCCAGGATGGATCAGTGCTTCACACTCTTTATCAGAAATCAACAATTGAGATAGGCAACGATGTTTCTATCGGTCATAATGTAACGGTGCATGGTGCCAAAATAGAAGACGGAGCGCTTATTGGCATGGGCGCTGTAATCCTTGATGGTGTAGTCGTAGGAGAGGGTGCAATCGTTGCTGCGGGATCCGTTGTATTAAGTAATACCAAAATTGAACCGGGCGCGCTTTACGGAGGCGCTCCTGCTAAATTCATTAAAAAGGTAGAACCTGAAAAAGCAATGGAGATGAATCAGAAAATTGCAAAAAATTATCTGATGTATTCTCAATGGTATAAGGATGAAGATTGTAAATCAGAGAAAGAATAATTGCCACAAATAAATAATATATATATAAAAGAGCATTATGAATTAAGATTCATAATGCTCTTTTTTTATTTCCTATTTAAAAATAAAATTTTCGTAATAAAAAGATATAAAACCTTCAATATTATCTAAAAACGAACCTACAGCTTACTATTGATGTTCTCACATAAAAATATCATTTTTATTTGTTTCCTCTATTAAATACTATTTCTCATTTGACGAGTGAAACAGTTTAAAATAAACCTGTTATGAAAAATAATGTTGCAAAGCAACTTGTCGAAACTCTTGAAAAGGCAAATGTCGAACGTATTTATGGGATTACCGGAGATTCTGCCAATTTCATTACAAATGCTATAAGCAAAAGTAAGATTCGATTTGTACATACTCGTCATGAAGAGAGTGCTGCCATAGCAGCAGGAGCGGAGGCTGCAGCAACCGGCAAACTTGCGACATGTATCGGTTCTTGCGGTCCCGGATCTTTGCATCTTGTGAACGGACTTTATGAAGCAAATAGAAACTCAGTTCCGGTTCTGGCTATTGCAACAGAAATTCATCGTTCCCAGATCGGCACTCGCTATGTACAGGAGATAGAGACACGTAATCTATTTCTGGGCTGTTCTGTGTTTTGTGAATATGTCAGAAGTGCAGATCAACTTCCTCGTATACTTGGGATAGCTATGCAAACTGCAATATCACGTAAAGGTGTTTCGGTATTGATTCTCCCATCAGAAGTAACTGTAGAACAGGTTGAAGACAAAGAGATAAAATATCTACCTTTTTATCCCGATCCTGTTATTACACCTTCACATGAGGAGCTTAAACTTATAGCCGATTATATAAATTCGGTAAAAAAAGTAGCAATATTTGCAGGTTTCGGTTGTCGGGGAGGAGAGAGATTGGTAAAAGAATTTTCAAAGAAAATAAAAGCACCTATTGCATGGTCATCAATCGGAAAGGAGTTGTTCGATTCTGATTCACCCTACCCGGTGGGAATGAATGGTATGCTTGGCAATAGTGCGGCAGTTTATACTCTCCATAATGCTGATTTGCTACTTGTTCTGGGTTGCGGATTTGCTTTTCCTGATGGTTATCCTGATAATGTACCAATAGTGCAGATTGATATTGCAGGTGAAAATCTATCACGACGACATAATATAACACTTGGAGTTGTAGGTGATATAGGTAATACGATTGAGGCACTTTTTGCACTTGTCAAAGAGAAAGCCGATAGTAGTTTTGCCGATAAGTGCGTTGGTAAATATAATGTTGCATTAGAAAGACTACATAAACTAACAATTCAATCGGAAGATTCAGAACATAAGATATTCCCTGAAAATCTTGCCAATGCCATATGTAGCAAAGCGCCGCATGATGCATGGTTTACAGCCGATATGGGGACTCCATGGGCTTTTACTGCAAGATATGTGAAATCTTTCGGCAAGCGTCGTTTCTTTACATCTTCACTTCATGGCACAATGGCTGCCGCTCTACCAACAACGATAGGTTTAAAGACCACTAATCCCGATAAACCTGTTATTGCAATGTGTGGTGACGGTGGAATTTCCATGTTAATGGGTGAGCTTTTAACTGTTGTACAAGAGAAATTAAATCCGAAGATCTTTGTTTTCAACAATTCCTGTCTTGATTTTGTGGCAATGGAGATGAAAGGCGATGGTTTATTACCCTCATTTACCAATCTTGTAAATCCCGATTTTGCCGCAGTTGCACAAAGCATAGGTATAAAAGGGATCAGAGTTGATAAAGTTTCACAATTGATTCCGGCAATAGAGGAGGCAATGGCATATGAAGGCGCTGTATTGGTTGATGTTGTGGTTGATCCATATTCATTGATTATGCCACCTCAAATCACTGCTCAAATGGCTGGTCATTTCACTGAATATGCTTTTAAGCTTGCAGAGCATGGCGATTATGAAAAGCTTTTAGAGGAAGCAATAACAAATATCAGACAACGTTAAAAACAGATTTTATTTTTAATCGTAAATTAAATAAGCTTATTGAATATTATAAGAGAAATAATTGTTCTAATTCTCTGATTTTCATTTAATCTTCAATACAAGTTACCTATCAATGTCGGGCTGATTTTTATTTCAGCCCTTGTTTTGGTGATTGCCTTATTGAGAATTTTTCTCAAAGTGAAACTTCATCATCACGCCGTATGGGGGATTAGGTGTGAATTAGTAAGTATCTTATTTTGATGTTTCCCGCAGGAGCATCAAAAGGATCGACCAGAATGCGTACATTGATAGGTAATATGATTGTTTTTGAAGGTATTCTCTAATATTCTATATTTTTTATATTTATCACGTTAATCCTTAGTTATTTTCAATCCATTACTCTTATAAAATGGATATTTATTAACCTCTTCTTTTTATTTAAATTCTCTTTCTATTTAATGTTAATCACCATCAAACTTGAATTTTATTTTATTCAATTTCCATAATGTTAACAGGCTGAAGTGTTATTTACGTTAACAAATGTAGTGGTTTTTGAAATATTAAGTAATGCAATGTAATTAAAAAAGGTTAACAATTATAATATTTTTAATCAAACGATTATATTTGCACTGTTTAAGAATATATATGTGTTTATAAAAGTTAACCATCTCGTTTATTTTGTAAGTATTAAATAAACAAGACGATTGATATGTTAGATAAAAATTATATAAAGTTATTGATGGCTTTTCTCTCTTAATGAGAATAATGATTTTAATCTTTATTGTAAATCGATTAAGGTTGCACGAAAAATCAATCCTATCTCATCATAGGATAACTATAAATATGTTATCAAGGATTGAAAAAAATAATGGTTTAAATAGGAAAGTTTGTTATAATATAATTTCTACAAATAGATTAACCTAAATCTTAATATGTATATTTTGAATGCTTAAGAACTATTACTAAACCTGTTACGGGGTATGACAAATGGGATGTCATACCCTTTTTTATTCTACGGATAGCTGATGTGCATCTATTTCATCATTTAGAAATACAGACGCCACCTCTTTAAATTTGTCTTTTGATTCGGTAGAGTAGAAGAAACATTTTCCGTTTTTTGATAATCTGCTATCAATTTCGGGGTGTCTTGAAAGATAATCTTTCAGACTCTTTGCTACGATATCTCCCTGAGATATAATATTTACGTTATCCGGAAGATAATTTCTTATCTTATTATATAATAATGGGTAATGGGTACACCCTAAAATCACAGTATCAATCAACGGATCTTTTTCAAGAAGAGAATCTATATTCTTTTTAATAAAATAGTCAGCACCCTCACCGTTGGCTTCATTGTTTTCCACAATCGGAACCCACATAGGACACGCTTCGGAAGATACTTGTATATCGGGAGATATTTTTGCAATTTCAAGAGGATATGAGCCTGAGGCCACAGTACCCGGTGTGCCGAAAATGCCCACATGATTGTTTTTTGTTATGGTATCAATCACCTCTACAGTTGGACGTATTATACCAAGGACCCTTTTAGTGGGATCAATATGTGGAAGATCTTTTTGCTGTATTGAACGTAAAGCTTTTGCCGAAGCAGTATTACATGCTAATATCACGAGAGGGCAACCCATATCAAAGAGTCGTTTTACTGCCTGAAGTGTAAATTGATACACAACTTCAAAGGAACGACTCCCATAAGGAGCTCGAGCATTATCTCCATAATATATATAGTCGTATTCAGGCATATTTTGCCTGATTTTATCAAGTATTGTAAGACCTCCATAACCCGAGTCAAATACACCGATAGCCATTTTTTGCTTTTTACAATCCATATTCCCGATACTATTTCTTTCTATTTCAAATTAAACTTAAATATATTGTTTTGCATAGGTTTTGATAATTTTTTTAATCCTTCTTGCATATAAAAGGAACATCTTTTTTTTAATCTCCAAAGTGTTTTCGCTGCTCCTTGCTAGTTATCAACTGATAACTAGCAAATTATCAACTGATAACTAGCGTCTTATCAGTTGATAACTAGCAAGGAGCAGCGAAAACCTCAAAGACGAAATGATTTTTATAGTGTGGTTTAACGATTTTGATATTTATTCCCCATATTCAGTAAAAAGGTTAAGTATCAACGTAATTTGTATACAATTTATAATCTAATCAATGATAATTTTGTATTATGAAAATCATTTTAAAAAAGATAGTGATTGTAGATAACTATCTCCACGATCTAAAATGATCTCAATAAATACTATATAACCTAATTAATAATTAGATATGAGAAGTAAGCTGTTTTTAACAATGTCAATGTTTGTATTGTTTTTAGTAACCGGATGTAATACAAAAACAGAAAATACAATGAATGAAAAAGAGGAATATACTTTTTCTTTAAGTGATAAGATAGAAAAAAAGAAAGTGGAGTTTAAAAACCGTTATGGTATCACCTTGGTAGGCGATCTTTATATTCCTAAAGGAAAAAGTAGTGAAAAATATCCCGCCATTGCAGTGAGCGGACCTTTTGGAGCAGTAAAGGAACAAACTTCGGGTGTTTATGCGCAAACAATGGCAGAACATGGATTCATAACATTAGCTTTTGATCCTTCATATACGGGAGAGAGTGGGGGTGAACCGCGCTACGTTGCTTCGCCTGATATAAATACTGAAGATTTTTCCGCAGCTATTGATTATCTTTTAACCAGAAAAGATGTAAATCCTGACGAGATAGGTATAATCGGTATTTGCGGATGGGGTGGAATGGCTCTTAATGCTGCAGCAATTGATACAAGAATAAAGGGAACGGTCACCGTTACTATGTATGATATGAGTAGGGTTAATGCAAACGGATATAATGACTCTATGGATGAGAATGCGAGATACGAACTTCGTAAACAGCTAAATGCTCAGCGTACGATTGATGCAAAAAACGGAACTTATACTCGAGGTGGTGGCGTTGTTGATCCTCTTCCTGCTGATGCTCCGCAATTTGTGAAAGATTATTATGATTATTATAAGACCGACCGTGGTTATCATTCGCGTTCACTTAATTCAAACGACGGATGGAATATAACATCATCATTATCTTTTATCAATATGCCACTGCTTTCATATAGTGATGAAATAAGAAGTGCTGTTCTTATGATACATGGAGAGAATGCACATTCCCGTTATTTCAGTGAAGATGCATTTAAGAAACTCCAGGGTGATAATAAAGAATTATTGATTATAGAGGGCGCTTCACATGTTGATCTTTATGATGATAAAGCAGGAATTATACCTTACAATAAGATAGAGTCGTTTTTTATAGATAGTTTTAAAAATTAAATTCTAATAAAGTAAACAGATGAATAATTTTATATTTCAAAATCCTACGAAACTTGTATTCGGAAAAGGACAGATAGCCCAATTGGCAACACTAATACCTGCAGAAAAAAATATTATGATCACTTACGGTGGAGGATCTATATTTAAAAACGGTATTTATGATCAGGTGAAAGAAGCATTGAAAAATCATAATGTAACAGAGTTTGGAGGAATAGAGCCGAATCCGGAATATGAAACATTGATGAGGTGTGTAAAGGAATGTAAGGAGAAAAAAATAGATTTTCTTCTTGCCGTAGGTGGAGGATCGGTGATCGACGGAACGAAGTTTATCGCTACAGCTCTAAAGTGGGATGGTGAACCTTGGGATTTCCTTGAAAAACCTCTTGCTACGGGTGATGCCTTACCTTTAGCTACCGTTCTAACTATTCCTGCAACGGGATCAGAAATGAACAACGGTTCTGTAATTTCAAGAAGAGAATTTAAACAAAAGCTATTCTTTTTCAATGACGCTTGTTTCCCGCAATTTTCAATACTTGACCCTACCGCAATATATTCATTACCTAAAAAACAGATTGCCAACGGTGTGATTGATACTTATATTCATGTAGTGGAACAATATTTGACATACGACAATAAAGCCGAGGTTCAGGATTATTGGGCAGAGGGAATATTGAAAACTTTGCTTGATGTGGCTCCGAAACTTATGGCAAATCAGACAGATTATGATTCTTGTGCCAATTTTATGTATTCTGCAACAATGGCACTTAACGGATTTATTGCAATGGGAGTCGTTACCGATTGGGCAACTCATATGATTGGTCAGGAACTTACCGCTCTTCATGGTTTGGATCATGGAGTGACTCTTGCAATTGTTTATCCCGGAGTTGCAAATGTTATGAAAGATGATAAGAGAGCTAAACTGACTCAATACGCTGAGAGAGTATTTAATATTACAGAGGGAACTGATGATGAAAAAATAGAGAAAGCACTCTCTATGACTGCTGATTTTTTCAAATCATTAGGTGTTAAGATTCGTCTCTCAGACTATAATATCGGAGAGGATACAATAGAAGAGGTGGCTCGACGTTTTGCCGATAAAAATTTCATACTTGGAGAGAATAGAAATATTACTCCTGATAAGATCAGAGAAATATTACAATTTGTGAAATAGAAAAGTTTAGAATCCACAAATATTCGTTTCTGTAAAAGAAGAAAAAACGATTTGACTAAAAAAAACAATCGTTGACCGAGATAAAAAGCCCATTGATTGAATTAAATGTACATATTTAATTCTCTCAATGGGTTTTATTATATTAATTCATAAATTTGCAAAATTCGGGGGATAATGAGTTCATTAGTCATAAGGAAATATATTAATGATGATGACCTAAATTTCTAATGTGAAATATTTGCAGAGAAATTCCTTGTGCCGTTTTTAATTTACTGTGGTGTTCTGTTTTATTTCCGGATAATTTATTGTGAAAAAATAATTTTATGAACTTAAAAAACTCATATCAATATTTAATATTAATATTGATAGGTATTGTTACGTTTATCGTAAATAATGACACGTTTGTTCCCGATATCATGGAATCGCGTAATATAATTACTGCAAGAGAGATGGTATATGATAACAATTGGATTGTTACAACGATGAACGGAGAATTGAGATTGGAAAAGCCACCCTTACCAACCTGGTTAACGGCTTTAGCAGAGGTAATCTCTCCCGATTCAATATTTCTTCAGAGAGCAATGGCCGGTCTTGCGGCAGTGATGCTTATTGTGTTTTTGTTTCTCTTGATGGATAGAGCTTTTAAGAACCGTTTGATGTCATGGATCTCCGTTTTAATATTCTGCACATCATATAATGCAGTTTTAATGGGACGAACCGCCTCATGGGATATCTATTGTCATGCATTTATGCTTGGAGGAATATATTACCTTTATCGACTTCTGTTTGAAAATGAAAAACAATGGACAAACGCTTCTTTATCAGGTTTGTTTTTAGGTTTTTCATTTATGAGTAAGGGTCCTGTATCTTTCTTTGCCTTGCTTTTACCTTTTCTTATTGCAGCCTTATGTGTATTGCGACCTTCATACAGAGGAAAACTCAATAAAGTGCTGTTGATGTTAGGGGTCTGCGTAGTGGTATCGTCTTGGTGGTATCTCTATATTTATCTTATGCATCATGAAGAGATGTCGTATGTTGCCAATAAAGAGTCGTCAGCTTGGGTAAATCGAAATGTAAGACCATGGTATTATTACTGGAGCTTTTTCCTTGAGTCCGGGATTTGGGCAATTTTGCTTTTAACATCTATCGGTTTTTCTTTTATGAAAATAAAGGAAAAAGTGGATAAAAAGAATCTTTTTTTATTGGTTTGGACTTTATCAACAGTGGTTTTATTGTCGTTGTTTCCGGAAAAAAAGATGCGTTATCTCTTTCCCGTTTTGATCCCGGCATCAATGCTTATGGGGAATTTTGTTGTTGAATGGGCGAGACGTTTTGCTGAAAATAAACAAAGTAAAGCAGATAATATTTTATTTAAAATAAACACCATATTACCGGCTGTAATAATTATGGTCATTCCTGTATTAGGATATAAATTTATATTCAGTCAAGGGTATATATCAGTTGTTTCTGCCATTATTATAAGTATCGTAACTACTTTAGTGTCGGTTTTTATTTTTAAATCCGCCTTTAAAAACAAACCTGTGAATTTCATTATATGCGTTTCGGTTTTGTTTTTAGTGATAGAGATTTTCGGGATGCCTTCGCTTAAATATATGATCAATAATCCTGAGATGAACAGTATTGCTAAAACGCGAGGAATTGAGGAATTGAAAAATATTCAGTTTTATCATAATAAAAATGAGGAGTTAAGAATTGAACTTGTTTATGCTGCTCATCGAACAATAAAACCGATTGATTATTCAAATGATTCTTTATTGATGTGTTCTTTACCAATGGTTGTTCTCTCTCATTCGAATATTGAAAATGAGATGCCGGCAGAATTTTTGGAAAAAGTGAACCTAAAGCATATTGATATGTATGATGATAACAGAAGAAGTAAAAAGAATAAAAGATATTCAGATCTGTTTATCTATAATGTAACGTTAATAACAGAAAAATGAATAAAACAGCAAATTATAAACTAACAATAATAATTCCTATTTATAATGAGGAGGATAATATGGAACGTCTGAGAAAGACTATGACATCCTTCCTTCCGACATGCAATGTCGCAGCATGTGTATTGTTTGTAAATGATGGTTCAAAAGACAAAAGTCTTGAACTAATACAAGATGCATGCCAGAATGAATCTGACTTATATTATATAAACTTTGATAGAAATCGTGGTCTTTCGGCTGCAATAAAAGCGGGTATCGATGTTGCTCAATCTGAATTGGTGGGCTATATGGATGCCGATATGCAGACAGATGTTAGGGATTTTAATCTTTTACTTGAACATTCATCTGAGTATCCTTTAGTAATGGGAATAAGAGCTCAACGAAAAGATTCATCGTTCAAGCGTTTTCAGTCGAAATTTGCCAATTCTTTCAGAAGAATGATGACAAATGACGGAGCTACCGACACGGGTTGCCCTTTGAAGATTATAAATACATCTTATGCTAAAAGGATCCCATTTTTTACCGGAATGCATAGATTTTTGCCTGCTTTGATAAAACTTCAGGAGGGTGGTAAGTTTTACGAAACTCCCGTAAGACACTATCCACGTGAGGCGGGAGTGTCGAAATATACTCTTTGGAATAGGCTTATTTCCCCTTTTAAAGATTGTTTTGCTTACAGATGGATGGCGACAAGATATATCAACTATAATATAGAAGAAAATAATTTATGAGTTTTCTGATAATAGGAATAGGCCTTTTGGCACAGCTGTTTTTTTCAGCAAGGATAATAGTGCAGTGGTTTGTTTCTGAAAAAAACAAGAGGGTGATATCCAATACTTTGTTTTGGGTATTCAGCCTTTGTGGATCGATGGCTATGGTAATCTACGGATGTCTGAAGAATGACTTCTCTATAATATTAGGTCAATTTATAGCATATTATATTTATATAGGAAATCTGAGGTTAAAGGGGTTATGGGATAAACAGAATGTTATTTTGAGATATGGGTTAATAAGTATTCCGTTATTGGCTATATTTTTAAGAATAAATGAATCTCCGACATTTTTTTTCAATCTGTTTAATAATGAGAATATTCCTCTAATTTTGTTGGTATATGGATCTATCGGTCAAATAATATTCACCTTCAGGTTTATATATCAATGGATATATTCCAAAAAAGAAAATGAATCGGTTTTGCCTCCTACCTTCTGGTGGATAAGTTTGACCGGGTCAATGATAATTGTGAGCTATGGGGCTATGGTAAAAGACCCGATTTTAATTCTTGGTCAATCTTTCGGTTTTGTATCGTATATAAGAAATTTGATGATTGGCAGGAAGAGTGAAAAAACAAAAAGTTCGTTATGAGTAAAATATTGGTAACCGGAGCAGCCGGGTTTATAGGTTCTTATTTGTCGAAGGCATTGCTCGAGAAGGGATTCGAAGTTGTAGGTCTTGATAATATAAATGACTATTATAATGTAAACCTTAAATATGGCAGACTTGAGCATTTATGTGGCGTTAAGAAAGATGATATAAATGATAATATGGCTGCTTTAAGCGGTAAATATCCCCTATATAAGTTCTATAAATCGGATATAACCGATCGTGAATTTCTTCCTCAATTATTTGAGAAAGAGAAATTTGATATTGTTTGTAATCTGGCTGCGCAAGCAGGTGTAAGGAATTCGATAACAAATCCTTTTTCTTATGCTGAAAGCAATTTGATGGGTTTTATGAATGTGCTGGAGGCCTGTAGAAACAATAGTATTTCTCACCTTATATATGCCAGTTCAAGTAGTGTTTACGGTATGAATGATTCGGTTCCTTTTAAAGAGAGTGATAAAACCGATTCACCTGTCAGTTTATATGCTGCTACTAAGAAAGCAAATGAGTTAATGGCTTTTTCATATAGTAAACTTTATAATTTACCAACTACGGCATTGCGGTTTTTCACTGTTTATGGACCGTGGGGAAGACCTGATATGGCGCCTTTTTTGTTTATGAAAGCAAATATGTCAGGAGATACTATCCGTGTATTTAATAACGGAGATATGAGAAGAGATTTTACTTATATTGATGATATAGTTACAGGAATTACTAAGGTCGTTGAGGGGAAAACCAAAATAGAAGGAGTTCCTCATAAGATTTATAATATCGGAAATTCAACATCGATAGAATTGATGGATTTTATAAAATGTATAGAGTCGTGTTCGGGTCGAAAGTTCGAATATGATTTTGTAGAGATGCAGAAAGGTGACGTTGTATGTACTTATGCAGATACAACAAGGCTATTGAATGATTATGGATATTCACCTTGTACATCTATCAAAACAGGGGTAAAAAACACTTATGAATGGTTTGAAAACTGGAATCATTTGATTTGAAATTTAGAAAATATATTTAATATACAAGCCGAAAAATCGCAGAGTTTAACTTTGCGATTTTTTTATTTATACCATTTGAGGTGAACCAATTTAAATTTAAGGGCATTATAAGATTTTAAATTATGACTTAATTTCTCATTTGCATATAAAGAAAGCTATCATTAATGGCATAAATCTTATACACCGGTTAGACTACTGATAAAGATTTATTAATTTTACAGAGAGAATAATAAAAAATATTTATGAATCATTTGCCCGTCTTAATTCAGGATCTTGCAGTTATATTGATATCGGCAGCTATAATATCTTTGATATTTAAATTGCTGAAGCAACCACTGGTTTTGGGTTATATCGTTGCAGGATTAATAGCGGGACCAAACCTTTTTAAACATTCCCTTGTTGCAGATGCCGCGAGCATACAACTTTGGGGAGAGATAGGAGTTATATTTCTTCTCTTTGCATTGGGGTTGGAGTTTAGTTTTAAGAAGCTACTATCTATGGGTCCCACCTCCTTTATAGGCGCATTGACGATAGTGACGGGAATGATGAGTACCGGTTTTCTGACGGGGATGACTTTAGGTTGGGGTACGATGAACTCTATGTTTTTGGGCGGTATGATAGCTATGTCGTCTACTACTATTGTATTCAAGGCTCTTGATGATATGGGGCTGAGGAATCATCGTTTTGCCAATGTTGTATTCGGAATACTTATTGTTGAGGATCTTCTTGCCGTTGTTCTAATGGTGCTTTTATCAACGGTAGCCATAAAAAGAAGTTTTGAGGGGGGAGAGATGGTTGCATCTATAGTAAAATTGATCTCTTATCTTCTTATATGGTTTGTGGCAGGTATATTCCTTATTCCTACATTTCTAAAGCGTATAAAGAAATATCTTAATGATGAAACATTTCTACTGGTATCATTAGGACTATGTCTGGGTATGGTTGTTCTTGCCTCTGTATCGGGATTCTCGGCAGCGCTTGGAGCTTTCGTAATGGGATCGATACTTGCAGAAACAGTTGAAGCCGAAAATATTGACAAACTCATAAAACCTGTAAAAGATCTTTTCGGAGCGATATTTTTTGTGTCGGTCGGGATGATGATAGATCCCTCACTTCTTGCTCAATATTGGGTGCCGGTATTAGTGATAACATTAGTAGTAATGATAGGGCAGATGATATTTGCTTCACTTGGTGTACTTATTTCCGGACAACCAACAAGGATTGCTATTCAGAGTGGATTTTCTCTTATGCAGATAGGAGAGTTTGCTTTTATTATAGCATCTCTTGGGATGAGCTTAAAGGTGATTGATCCTTTTCTTTATCCGGTAGTAGTGGCAGTATCGGTTGTGACAACCTTTATTACACCATATATGATTCGTTTGGCAGAACCTACCGATATATGGGTACAGCGTAAGATGCCACCTAAAATGAGAAATTTCCTTGATAAATATGCCTCGGGATTTAACTCTATAAGTCATCAGACTACATGGAATAGATTATTGAAAGCATTGTTGCGTATCGTAGCAATTTATGGGATAACAGCAGCATTTATAACTTTTCTATATTTCAACTATGTATCACCTAAAATAATATCAGTGATGCCCGGAGCTAAAGGAGAGATTCTTTCGCTGGTAATAATATTGTTGTTGATTTCTCCTTTTCTAAGAGCGATAATGATGAAGAAAAATCATTCTGCAGAATTTGTAGAGCTTTGGAATGATAATAGGTTTAATAAAGGATCGCTTGTAGGATTGATCATAGTAAGAATATTATTATGTCTTGGTTTTGTGATGTTTATCGTTTCTCGTTTCTTGAATCTTACTACTGCAATTGTTATACTTATATCAGTAGTCATTATTGTGATCTATATATATTCAAAATGGATAAAGATGCAATCTATTCAGCTTGAGAGACATTTTTTAAGGAATCTGACGGCAAGAGAAGAGGAAAAAGAGAAAAAGGCTCTGATAAGAAATCATGTAGTAAAAAGCTTAAAAGCAAAGGATATTCACCTTGCAGATTTTATTGTAGCTCCTGATTCTTTAAGTATAGGAAAAAGACTTAGTGAGTTAAACTTCAGACAAAATTCAGGTGTAAATGTAGTTAAGATAGTTCGCGGTGAAATAAGCATAAATATCCCCGGAGGTAATGAGAAACTTTATCCTTATGATAAGATAATTATTGCAGGTACGGATAAACAGATTACAAGGTTTAGAGAGTTTCTAGATGATAGAAAACGTATTACTGAGAATCGTAAGGATGATAATAAAGAGATGAGTGTTGAACAATTTTTTATTGGTGAGAACTCTTATTTTATTGGAAAATCAATTGCAACTTCCGGAATCAGAGATAAAGGACGATGTCTTGTTATCGGTATAGAGCGAGTAACCGGAATGTTGATGAACCCGGAACCTTCAGTAAGGTTTAATGAAGGGGATATTGTTTGGGTAGCCGGCGAGAGAGATAAACTGGAGTCATTACTTGAAGAGGTTGAACCGGAAATACAGGATACCATTGATGAGAATAATAGTGATGAGTGGTTTATAAATGAATAGATCATTTTTATTATGTGAATGATCTTTATTGATAACTTAACCGAGAAGATTAATGAAAAAAGTTTCGGTAGTAATATTGAATTGGAACGGACGAGATCTGTTGGAAAAATATATGCCTTCGGTTTGTAAATATTCAATAACCGAAGACTCGGATGTTTTTGTTGCCGATAACGGTTCTGATGATGATTCATTGAATTTATTGGCAGAGAAGTTTCCTGATGTTAAGATTATTGCATTGAAGGAAAATTATGGTTTTGCCGAAGGTTATAATCGTGCTATGAAGAGGATTCATACTCCCTATGTAGTGCTTTTAAATTCGGATGTAGAGGTAACGAAGGGTTGGCTTGAACCTTTAATTGCCTTCGCTGAAGAGAACCCGCAAGTGTCGGCTATTCAGCCAAAGATATTGTCATTAAGAAATAAAGATTGTTTTGAACATGCGGGCGCAGCCGGCGGGTTTATAGATAAGCATGGTTATCCGTATTGTCGTGGCAGGATATTCTCGACAATAGAAAAAGATGAGGGTCAGTATGATGTTCCCATTGAGATCTTTTGGGCAAGCGGAGCCGCATTTTTTACAAGAACAAAAGATTATATTGAAGCAGGAGGACTTGATTCACGTTTCTTTGCGCATATGGAAGAGATTGATCTTTGTTGGCGCTATTTATTAGCCGGAAAAAAGATATATTGCGTTCCTCAAAGTAAGGTTTATCATTTGGGAGGTGCTACTTTGGATACTGAAAATCCGCGAAAAGTGTATCTTAACTTCAGAAATAATATCTTGATGTTGTATAAGAATTTACCGAGACAGAAACGAGATAAAGTTATTTTCTTTAGAAAAATGCTTGACGGGTTAGCCGCAATCAACTTTTTTATGTCGGGGAAGGTAAAAAATGTACTCTCTATTATTGATGCTCATAAAGATGCTTCGGATATGATAAAAAAATATTATAAAATTGAAGTTGATATTACTGAAAAGAAAGATATAATTTCCGATATGAAACATTGCAATAGATCAATATTGAAGTGTTATTACTTTAATGGTCGAAAAACTTTTTCAGATTTGAAGTGATCAGAAGTTGATTACTTGTGATTACTGAATTAGATATTTTAATAGTATATATCCAAATAAAAAATTAATCATAATTATGGCAAAAAGGGTACTTGTTGGGATGAGTGGTGGTATTGACAGTTCGGCTGTTTGTATGATGCTTCTCGACAGAGGATATGAAGTGATAGGTGCGACTATGCGTGTGCATGATTTGCCATCACAGTTCTTAGATGGAAATCAAGAACCTAATCATGTGCTTGAAGCTCGTGCTCTTGCAACCAAATTAGGTATCGAACATCATACTGTGGATTTGCGTGATGAATTTAAAGATAATGTTATAGCGAATTTCGTTGATGAATACCTGGCAGGTCATACACCAAATCCGTGTGTTATGTGTAACCTGTTTTTCAAATGGAGATTTTTACTTGAGAGTGCCGAGAAATATAATTGTGATTATGTAGCTACGGGGCATTATGCCAGAATAGAAAAAATCGGCGACGTATATTTTTTGAAAAAAGGAATTGATTCAAAAAAAGATCAATCATATTTTTTATGGCGATTAGGCCAAAAAGAGTTGTCTAAGACACTTTTCCCTCTTGGCGGTATGACTAAAGAGGTTATAAAAGAGTATGTTCTCTCAAAAGGTTATGAAGAGAAAGTAAAAAAGAAGGAGAGCATGGAAGTCTGCTTTATTGATGGCGATTACAGGGATTTTTTAAAAGAACAGATACCGGACATTGATGAAAAGATAGGAAATGGATATTTTGTAGATAATACGGGGAAGAAACTTGGAGAACATAAGGGTTTTCCTTTTTATACTATTGGTCAACGTAAGGGACTTGGTATTGCTTTGGGAAGGCCTGCATTTGTAGTGAATATAAATGCTAAGAAAAATACTATTCGTCTTGGTTTTCAGGATGAGCTTCTTGATGATGTTGTGATTTTGAAGGATATTAATATTGTAAATAAGGAATTGTTGGAAAATTATGCTGAAAATAATCCGGATTCGAAAAGATTATCCATAAAGATTAGATATAGAAGTGAAAATTTAATAGTAAAATGTATAGAGGTAAATGAAAATTATTTGTATATTAAGCTATCTGATATGGCATCAGCAATAACACCCGGGCAGTCTGGCGTAATATATCTTGAAGACAGTGTTATAGCCGGAGGTATTATTGCCGACAAAAGGGAGATAAGAAAACTAAAAAACAGATAGCTGAACAGAATTTACCATGAATAAGAGCCATTCAGAATTTGAACAATGTACTTAAATCTATACAACGTGGAGGACTTATCATGAGGAGATTTTTATTACTAATTTTTATTACATTTTCAATCACTTTTTCGTTAAAAGCTGATCAATATCGATTTAGGGTTTTTTTAAGTGATAAACCCAATATGCGTTTTATTTCCCCGGATTCTTTCTTGTCTGAAAAATCTCTGCAGAGGAGAGCTAAATTGGATATCCCTATTGATTTTAATGATTATCCTATTGAACAGAGTTATATTGATGCTTTGGTAAATGATGGATTTACTATCATAACAAAGTCTAAATGGATGAATACAATCGTAATAGAATCGCAAGAAGACAAGTCTTTATCTTTGCTCAGATACCAGTTCATAAAGAAATTTCAAAAAGTATGGTATAAGAAGGAGGAAACCAAAGTTGTACAGAACAACGATTATAATGATATTTCTTTGACTTCGCAAAATTCGGTTGAAACAGATAAGTATCATCAATTAAAAATGCATAATGCACATATGCTGCATGCAGAAGGTTATAGGGGCGCCGGTATAACAATTGCTTTGATCGATGCAGGATTTAAGAATACTGATAAGATTGATGTGATCAATAAAAATATCATAACTTATAGAGATATGATAGTTCCTAAAGCTTCTGAATTCTATTCAACAAATATTCATGGGACACAGGTTTTATCAGTTTTGTCGTATAAAGATGACGGAGAATTTTCTGGTTCAGCCCCCGATGCAAATTATGTTTTAATCAGAACCGAAGATGATACCTCTGAATTTCCGATTGAGGAGGATTATTGGATTGCAGGAGCAGAGTACGCCGATAGCCTTGGAGTGGATATAATCAATAGTTCTTTGGGTTATTTCCATTTTGACGATAGTTCGATGAATTATTCACATTCAGATCTTGATGGTAAAACAGCTTTTATTTCTCAAGGTGCCGGGATAGCTTCATCTCGAGGAATTCTTGTTTTTTGCAGTGCGGGAAATGAAGGGATGAAATTATGGAAACGAATAAATTTCCCTGCAGATAATCCTGATGTTGTTACTGTTGGATCGGTTAATTCCGATTCTCTTTATTCAATTTTCTCAGGAGTGGGATATGTGACCGAAAATATAGTAAAGCCCGAATTAGTTGGAATGGGAAGAGATACTTGGATCTGTAATGAGAATGGAAATCTTGTTCAGGGGCTTGGAACATCTTTTTCAACTCCTATAATATGTGGTTTGGCTGCCTGTCTTATGCAAGCATTTCCAACACTAACACCAAAAGAGATAAAGAACTTAATGATTGTCAATAGTTCGAAATTCTCAAAACCGGATATTCTTATAGGATATGGTATTCCGAACGTTTTTTTCAAATTTCCGACTGAATTGGACGATAAGCCAGTTTCTTGTCCGGTGGAATATAATTATAAAGGTGATAACTTATGGAATATATCAATAAAAGAGAATCTTGAAAATAAATTTCCTGTATATGTAGTTTCTACCTCAGGTCAGATTGTGATGAAAGATCTTATTTTTAAAGGAGAGAATGAATTGTCACTTGATACTCTTACTCCGGGGTTTTATGTAATAAATGTATTAATTTCGGAACAAAAATATCCTAAACTTATAAGAGTTGAGAAATAATCAAATAATTTAGGATTCATCAATTTTAAATCCCGGTATGTCCGAAGAAATATCAAAAGAAGAATTTTCGTTATTTGAACTTAATGCAATTGTAAAAAATGCAATTAAGACATGTTTTCCGAATCGATATTGGATTCGGGCGGAACTTAGTGAAGTAAGAGAAAATTATTCCGGTCATTGTTATGTAGAGTTTGTCGAGAAGGATAAACGAACAAATCAGATAATAGCAAAAGCAAGAGGTCAAATCTGGGCAAACAGATGGCTATTGATGAGATCATATTTCGAATCGCAGACGGGTGTGCGTTTTGAACGAGGTATTAATGTCTTGGTTGAGGTAAGTGTAGAGTTTCATGAATTATATGGATATTCTCTGACCATAAACGATATAGATCCCGATTATACCATAGGAGATATGGCGAAACTGAGGAATGAGATTATAGCTCGTCTTCAGAATGAGGGAATACTTGAAATGAACAAGGAACTTGAGATGCCTGAAGTTGTGAATAGAATCGCTGTTATATCATCTGCAACAGCAGCAGGTTATGAGGATTTTATGAATCAACTTGATAATAATGAACAAAAATTCATTTTTTACACAGCTCTTTTTCCTGCTATTATGCAGGGTGCAAATGTAGAGAAAAGTATTATTTCAGCACTTGATAGAATATACGCTAATATTGAACTTTTTGATGTAGTTGTGATAATAAGGGGTGGAGGTGCGACCTCAGAACTGAATAGTTTTAATAGTTATGATCTTGCTCTTAATATAACGCAATTCCCTATCCCCGTTATCGTAGGGATAGGTCATGAAAGGGATGAGACCGTACTTGATGTTGTGGCCCATACGAGAGTTAAAACACCGACAGCTGCAGCTGAATTTCTAATCTCCAATAATCAGATCCAAGAGGATATACTGACAGATATTGAGATTAGTATTCGTAACCGAGTTTCTTTTCTTATTGAAAATGAACAAAAGAAGCTTAGATCATTTTCCGAAAAAATACCTCTTATAGTTAATAACAGATTATTAGAGGAAAAAAATATAATTCAGGGTCTCTCTTCCGATATTAAATTTATATCCCAATCCAGAATAAACAATGAAAAAAATAAACTGGATAATCTAAATAATTCTGTAGCTAATCTTGTTAATCGTCGTATCACTTATGAAAAAAACCGATTGAATATACAAGGAAGCAGAATTCCTAATCTCATTAGTAATAAACTACAAACTCAGAATCTAAAATTGAGTTATGTTGAGGAGCGGATAAAAAATGCGATAAATATTAGAATGAGCAGAGAGGTTGAAAAACTTGAGAATATGACAAAAATAGTTGCTCTTGCTTCTCCTGAAAATATATTGAAGAAAGGTTATAGCATGACTTTGAAAAATGGAAAGGTAATGAAAGATGTTTCAGATCTAAATAAGGGTGATAAGATAATGACAGTCTTCGAAAATGGAAGTGTTGAGTCTGTTGTAAAAAATATAGATACAGAGAAATTGTTCTGATATTTTAGAGAAATGATATAAATATAATAATAAAGAAAATTTAAAATATATTGTCATATGGCCAAGATTAAGGAGAAAAGTTATGATGAAGCAGTTAGCGAACTTGAAGAGATAGTAACAAAGCTTCAAAGTAATGATTGCGAAATAGATAAACTAAGAGAATATACTGCAAGATCGGTAGAGCTATTGAGATTATGTAAAGAGAAGCTTTATAAGACAGATGAGGAGTTGAAAAAACTACTTGAAGAGATTGAATAAATTACTTATCTTAATTATAATATTAGTGCAATAATATTTGCTTTACGAATGATTTAGAATTGTGTTTTGGTAATTAAAAGATTATAGCATTCACACGTTAGTTTTCTCTGATAATTAACTCATATATTCATGTACGGCTTATAATTTTAGTATAAAAGACTAAAATGGTATAAATGTTTGAGTAATAAAGAGTTCAATGTGTGAAAATGAAAAAATATTGATGTCTAAAATCAACATTTCCTTCAAATACTCTTTTTAATTTAGAAAAACCTGTAATTTTGCCCCTTAAAAAATTAGAAAAACCAACTAAAAAGATGTCAGAAAAAAAAGTAAGAGTACGTTTTGCTCCGAGTCCGACAGGACCTCTTCATATTGGTGGCGTACGTACGGCATTATATAACTACCTGTTTGCCAAACAGAATGGCGGTGATATGATTCTTCGTATTGAGGATACAGACTCAAATAGATATGTGCCCGGTGCAGAAGATTATATTATTGAATCGTTGGAATGGCTGGGTATTAAATTTGATGAAGGTGTTCGTTATGGTGGAAACTATGGACCTTATCGCCAATCTGAAAGAAGAGATATCTATAAAGGATATGTAAATCAACTGCTTGATGCAAGTAAGGCTTACATCGCTTTTGATACACCAGAAGAGCTTGATGCAAAAAGAGCGGAGATACAAAATTTTCAGTATGATGCATCTACTCGTCTTGGGATGAGAAACTCTCTTACACTTTCAAAAGAGGAAGTGGATGAGCTTATAAATAACGGAAATCAATATGTTGTAAGAATCAAGATAGAGCCTGATGAAAATGTTATTGTTAATGACCTTATCAGAGGAGAAGTTGTAATCAACTCTTCTATTCTTGATGATAAAGTTCTATATAAATCAGCTGACGAATTGCCTACTTATCACTTGGCAAATATTGTTGATGATCATTTGATGGAGGTAACTCATGTCATTAGAGGAGAGGAATGGCTTCCTTCCGCACCTTTGCATGTGCTCCTTTATAGAGCATTTGATTGGCAGGCTCCTGAATTTGCGCATCTTCCTCTATTATTAAAACCTGATGGAAACGGAAAATTAAGTAAAAGGGATGGTGACAGATTAGGTTTTCCGGTTTTCCCTCTTGAATGGATTGATCCTAAAACAGGAGATCTTTCATCCGGTTACCGTGAAGCAGGTTATCTTCCTGAAGCTGTAATCAATTTCCTTGCGCTACTTGGATGGAATCCGGGTAACAATCAGGAAATAATGAATATGGATGAATTAATCAATCTTTTCTCTTTGGTACATTGCAGTAAAAGCGGTGCAAAATTTGATTATGAAAAAGGTAAATGGTTTAATCATAAATATATTCAATCAACCTCCAATGAGGTATTGGCAGAGATGTTTGAGCCTATACTTGCTGAAAAAAGTGTGTCAGCTCCAAGAGAAACAATAGTAAAAATAATTTCATTGGTAAAGGAACGTGTTTCTTTTGTAAAAGAACTATGGGATCAATCTTCATTTTTCTTTGTGGCGCCGACATCTTACGATGAAAAAACACGCAAAAAACGTTGGAAAGAAGATTCAGCAGATATGATGACTCAACTGATGGCTGTGCTTAGCGGAGTGGAAAATTTTTCATCTGAAAATACTGAAGCTATTGTGAAAAATTGGATTGAAGAGAACGGTTATCATCTTGGTAACATAATGAATGCTTTTCGATTAGCACTTGTTGGAGAGGGAAAAGGTCCCCATATTTTTGATATAACTGAAATTCTTGGAAAAGAAGAAACATTAAGAAGAATAAATAACGCAATCGTTGCATTATCTTAATAAAAATATTAAACATTCCAGAAGATGTTATGGTAAATCAGACATCTGACGGAATGTTTTTCCTTAAAATGCCATATAATGAAATTCATAAAAAAAGCATTTCTTTTATCGGTTTTCCTTATGAATATTGTGACTTGCTGGGCACAAGATTCCGGATTTAGCTGGAAAGATAATTTCTTGTGGGATGTTGATTTTTACGGACTTTTTGATAATCGTGAATTCAAAGCTCCCCATCAAGTGCCACAAACAATTTTCGGAGCGAGAATAACACCGGAAATAGGTTTTAAGGTTTATGAGAACAGCAGTGTTATGGCTGGTATCTCATGGCGAGATGAATTTGGCGAGAAGGATTATGAAAAGGTTAAGTATGTTTTGTATTACAGATATGATACAAAACCTTTTAAAATGACGTTCGGATCATTTCCCCGTACTCTTCTGACACAGGAATTACCCAATGCAATACTTTATGATTCATTATTATTTGCAAATCCTTTAATTCAGGGAGCTTTATTTCAATATATAAGAAGCAATGGTTATGCGGAAGCATATATAGATTGGAGAGGAAAGCAGGGTATTGATCAAAGAGAAATGTTTTCTATTGTCTCTAACGGTCGTTTTTATTATCATAATCTTCTTTTTGCCGGTTGGAATCTGCTTGTTAATCATTATGCAAAACCTCTTAACAGTGAGGGATATAATGTAGTAGATAATATAATGGCTAATCCGTATTTGGGAGTCAATTTTGCAGAACTAACACCCGTATTCGATTCATTACAATTTCAGGCCGGAGCTCTTATTTCAATGAATAGAGACAGAGGAATGGAAGTATGGCATAAACCGGTAGGTTTTCTTGCCGAATTTGATATTGAATGGAAAGGATTGGGGCTTCATCAGACTTTTTATGCGGGAGACAATCAATTGTCATTATTTTATAAATATGGAGCGTCTTTGCATAATTCCGATCCTTTTTATCAAGCATCTACTTATAGTAGAACTGATATCTATTACAGATTATTCAGAAAAAGCCCTGTAGGAATAAAGGCATTATTTAATATTCATGTAGCTGATGGAAGGGTACAATATCAACAACAGCTAGTAGTCAGTCTTAATGTCGGAAAAGATTCTTTTAAGAAGAAAAATAAAAAGATTGGTAATGATCAATAAGATCATTTTAAGAAAAAAATAAAAGTTTGATATTGATCGTTAAGATCATAAATGAATTAAAATAATGATTTTGATCTGTAAAGATTAGTATCAGAGAATATAAAAGAATAAGTAAAAATAGAATTCTTCTTTTTAAGAAAAATATAAGAAGTATAAAGAAAGTGTGACTGAACAATTTTATTAAATTAGAGTTTTACTTATATAATGTATAATGTTTAAATGTCTGTTTTTCAGATCAATTTAAAATATTAACAGGATGAATTCTATAATTGAAGTTTTACCATATTTATGAGAAACTTATATAGTGCAGGAATTGAGATATACTCATTAGCAGTGAGTATTGCCGCTAACAAAAATCCTAAAGCCCGACTGATGATAGATGGGCACAAGGATGTTTTTAATTATCTTAAAAGCAGAATATCATCCAACGACTCTGTTATTTGGATTCATGCCGCTTCATTAGGGGAGTTTGAGCAAGGAAGACCTTTGATAGAAAGAATAAAGAAACAATATCCACAATATAAGATATTATTGACATTCTTTTCACCTTCAGGATATGAGGTTAGAAAAGATTACAAATATGCCGATTATATATGTTATCTACCTTTTGATAAATTGTCATTAGTAAAGAGATTTCTGGATCTCGTAAATCCAAAGATGACATTCTTCATAAAATATGAATTTTGGGCAAATTATCTTTTTGAATTAAAATCACGAAATATTCCTGTTTATCTTATCTCTGCTATATTTCGTCCAAGTCAGGTTTTTTTCAAGAGTTATGGAGCTTTTTTTCGTAAACTTCTTCCATTCTATAAGCATATCTTCGTTCAGAATGAAACATCATTTAAGCTTCTTGAAGGTCTTGGGTTGTCAAATGTAAGTATTAGCGGAGACACAAGATTCGACAGAGTTATAGAGATAGCAGAAGAATCGAAAGTATTACCTGTGGTTGAAGAATTTGTCGCATCATCATCCTTTACACTTGTTGCAGGTAGTTCTTGGCCTAAAGATGAAGATATAATTATTGATTATCTAAATACTAATCAACAGATAAAGACAATAATTGCACCACATGAAATTCATAAAGATCATATTGAAAATATAATTTCAAAACTAAAAAGAAATTATATTAGATATTCTGAGATAACAGAATCAAATAAGATAACCAAAAAAGGAACGGTCGATCTATCAAAATATGATGTTTTGATAATAGACTGTATAGGTCTTCTTTCTTCTGTATACAAATATGGAGAATGCGCATATATCGGTGGAGGTTTTGGAGTAGGAATACATAATATACTTGAAGCTGCCGTTTATAACATACCTGTCATATTCGGCCCTAATTATCATAAGTTCTATGAAGCTGTCAAAATAATAGAAGCAAAAGGGGGCTTTGCAATTAATGATAAACAAGAATATGATCAATTGATGAATAAACTCACATCTGATCATCAATTTTTAGAAAACTCCGGAAATAATGCCGGAAATTATGTCAAAAATAATTCAGGAGCAGCAGATATTGTTATCAATAAGATTTTTGAAACGAATACCTGAAAAATAGAGATTTAGATAAAGAATAAATATTCCAATAGAATCCTCAAAAGCTTAAATAGATGCTTTTGGGGATTCTTTGTAATAGTAATATTGAATTACCGATGAGGATTTTGGGTAATATTAAAGAAGAGATTATCTAAAAAAAAGCCAAACATATAGTATGAGTAGTATAGATTTGGGAGCCTAAATTGAATAAACTACAGATAATACAGATAGAATAAAAATCAGCAATATCAACACTCATTCTTATTCAGCAATATAAAACACGACTCGAATATATAATTAGAGAAATGAATAAAAATTTAATAAATACACATAGGGATACTAAAAAACTTATTAATTCATTTTTGTAATATATAAATAGCAAAAAAAATAGTTCAATTGCTATCTCTATATTGCAATTATTTATATTTTTGTATCGAAAATGTAAAAATGATAGCTCTATAAGCAAATCAATTAACAATTCAAGCAAACCAAATTCCATTAAATATACTCCGTTATGGACTTAATGAACCAGTTTATTGCGCGTGCCAAAGCAAACAAGCAGCGCATTGTCCTTCCTGAAGGAACAGAAGAAAGAACTATGAGAGCTGCCGATGTTATCTTGGCAGATGGTCTAGCAGATCTTATTCTTATTGGAGATCCTGCAATAGTTTCAAAATTCGCGCAAGAAAACAATCTTGCCAATCTTGCTAAGGCTACAGTTGTAGATCCTAAATGCAATGAGAAAAAAGAAGTTTATACAAATCTTCTTTTCGAATTGAGAAAAAGCAAAGGAATGACAATTGAACAGGCTGAAAAACTGGTTGAAAACCCTCTTTATCTTGGATGTCTTATGATTAAGAACGGAGATGCAGATGGTGAAGTTGCGGGAGCTGCAAATACAACAGGAGATGTTCTTAGACCTGCTTTCCAGATTGTGAAGACTGCACCTGGAATCAGTGTTGTATCAGGAGCATTTTTGATGTTTATGCCTGATAAATCATACGGAGATAGCGGACTTATGGTATTTGCCGATTGTGCGGTTAATCCTAATCCAAATGCACAGGAACTTGCACAAATTGCAGTTTCAACAGCAAGAACAGCAAAAGGACTTGCAGGAATCGAACCTAAAGTTGCAATGTTGAGCTTTTCTACAAAAGGAAGTGCTAAACATGAAATGGTTGACAAAGTTGTTGAGGCTACAAAACTTGCAAAAGAAATGGATCCATCATTAATGATTGAAGGAGAACTTCAGGCTGATGCGGCTATTGTACCTTCTGTAGGAGCAAGTAAAGCACCGGGAAGTGATGTTGCCGGAAAAGCTAACGTATTGGTTTTCCCTTCTCTTGAAGCCGGGAATATAGCATATAAACTTGTTCAACGTCTTGCCGGAGCAACAGCAGTAGGCCCTATACTTCAGGGAATAGCAGCTCCTATCAATGACTTGTCAAGAGGATGTTCGGTTGATGATATTTATAAAGTTGTTACTATTACAGCTAATCAAGCTATCGCTATAAAAGCGTAATATTAATAACTCACCCTGCCAAATCGTGATTTTAAACAATCCCGATCTACAAACGTTTACAAATAAATATTTTTTATTGAGTTTTAAAAGACTCATAAGCCAATAAATACAATCATCTATATGAAAATCTTAGTATTAAACTGCGGTAGTTCTTCTGTGAAGTACAAATTGATGTCTATGACTAACAAGATCACTCTTGCTCAAGGTGGTGTGGAAAAAATCGGACTTTACGGAGCTTTCCTTAAGTTTACTGACAACGACGGTAAAAAAGTAGTTTTGGAACACGCTATGCCTGATCATAAGGAAGCTATTGATTTTATTCTTAAAACTCTTGTTAGTAAAGAATACGGTTGTGTAGAATCGCTTTCTGAAATTGATGCTATCGGTCATCGTGTAGTTCATGGAGGAGACAAATTTAACAGCAGCGTTCTTATTACAAACGAAGTACTACAGAAAATAGTAGAATGTATTCCATTGGCACCTCTTCATAATCCACCAAACATTGCAGGTATCAAAGCAATTGAAGCAATCATTCCGGGTAAACCACAGGTTGCAGTATTCGATACAGCTTTCCACCAGACAATGCCTGCAGAGGCTTTCATGTATGCTCTTCCATACAAAATGTATGAAAAATATGGTGTTCGCCGTTATGGATTCCACGGAACAAGCCACCGCTATGTTTCTCAAAGAGTATGTGACTTCCTTGGAGTGGATATGACACAACAAAAAATTATTACTTGCCATATTGGTAACGGAGGATCAATCACAGCTGTTAAATACGGAAAATCTGTAGATACATCTATGGGATTCACTCCGGTTGAAGGACTAATGATGGGAACTCGTTCAGGTGATGTTGATGCAGGAGCTCTTGCTTATATAATGGAAAAAGAGGGTCTTAGCGCCGAAGGAATGTCAAATCTTGTAAATAAAGAGAGTGGTGTTCTTGGTGTTTCTGAAATGTCGTCTGATATGAGAGATATAGAAAACGGTACTTTAGAAGGAAACGAAAGAGCAATTCTTACTCTTGCAATGTACGACTATAGAATCAAAAAATATATCGGTGAATATGCAGCTGCTATGGGTGGTGTTGATATCATCGTGTTTACCGGAGGTGTAGGAGAAAATCAATGGGTAACTCGTAAAACCGTATGTGAAGATATGGAATATATGGGTGTTGAATTTGATGTTGAAAAGAACGATCGCCTAAGAGGGGAAGAAGCTATTATCAGCAAACCGGATTCAAAAGTAAAAGTGTTGGTTATACCTACAGATGAGGAGATTATGATTGCACTTGATACTCAGGAAATCGTATCACAGTTGAAATAATTTGAAATTAAATTATATATAATTGAAAATAAAAAAACGGACTTCTCAAAGGGTCCGTTTTTTTATTTTTATATCATGTCTAGTCCTAAAATAGCGTTACACTAAAAAAGTAACGAAATGAAACAGACAGAATCACAGTACATTAAACGAAGTCAGAAAGATTACTCTATGCCTTTTAAGTTATCAATAGTTCAAGAAATAGAACAAAGCGGTATAGGAGT
>CAMTOJ010000036.1 GCA_947074145.1 uncultured Bacteroidales bacterium | reverse complement strand
TTGTAATTGGCTCTTTCTTATTATTGGGATGGTCGGTTTTGCTCAGGTTTACTTACCCGATTCCAAATAACATGAAAAGATTATGAAAAATGTCTGAAAATAGTTTATGGGCGTGGTATTTTTAAGGATTGACTAAATAAATTATATTTTTGTTTTATCAATAGATTATTTATCCATGAAAAAACAATGAGACGACTTTCTAATACTATCGTTTATTTATATATTTCACTCTTCTTATTCATATTATTGCTTGTTTCTTGCAAACCTGAAATTGGACCAAAAACGAATTCAAAACTATCATTCTTGAGTCCCTATGTAAATATAACCTCTATTTGTGAAGATAAATTTGGAAATATCTGGTTTAGTACATTGGGGGATGGAGTTTTCAAATTTGACGGAGATAACTATATTCAGTATAGAAATAATGATTTATCGAAGAGTATTAATGCGTCAACAGTAAATACTTTATTTTTAGATTCGAACGGAAATTTATGGTTTGGAACTCAAATGGGTATTAATAAATACAATTATGATACAAATGATTTCGAATCATATCCGATTAATGATCAATGGAATTATATCGTAAATATATTTGAGGGGAATAATAATGAAGTATATGCAACCACCAGACGTGGATTATTTCTTTTAAATCCGACAATAAAGACATTTAATAAAGTTATCTCTTTTGAAAATACCAATACCCCAAAGGTATTTATAGATTCAAATAATCATTTATGGCTCGTCAATGATTATAAAATCAGTCAGTATGATTATAATTATAATTATATAAAATCATACGACTCAGAAATACCTATTATACAATCTATTTTTGATGATGATAGATTTATTTATATCACCTCCGATTCTATAATGAAGAGATTTGATATTCAAAATAAAAATTTCGCTTCATTACCTTCAACATTACAAGATATCAATATAAAACAGTTGTCACTTTTATCAAAAATTGATGATAATAACTTTATTTTCTTTTCACCACAAAATCAATATTATTACAATTTCAAAGATGATGTATTAATAACTGACAGTGATGATAATTTTCCATACAAGTTAATGAACAAGCCAATATATGCTAAATATATATTTAAGGATAGCAATCAAAATATATGGTATGGAACCAATTCGCAAGGATTTATAAAATCGACACCTAATCAAAGAGATAGTAATCCATATTATGTTTTGACTGAATATCTTAATGGGAAAAATGCAAAAGATATTATTACTTCTGATAATTATATATACTCAATCATAAACAATCGTGACTTATTAATTTATAACATAAAAAATAAAACTGTCAAGTGTATTGAACTGGCGAGTCTTATAAATAAATCTATAAATGATAATCATTTATATGATTTGTATTGGAATCAGTTTTTGCAGACATTATTGTTATCGATAGACAATAATGTGTATAGTTTTAATATTGATGATAACGGTGATCCCATTCTTAATAAAACATATATCGGAAATTTCATTTCAGGATATATGATTGCTACAATGGATAATAATGGAGGTATATGGGCCGGTGGAATGAACTCAATGTTACAATATGCTCCTCTTGATAATGATAATGAAAGTGTTATTAATTTTACTGATTTCGATACAAAACCGGGTACTACACAGGTTCATATTTCAAAGATTATTACATTAAAGAGTGGCAATATTGTAGCTGCTTACACTGATATCGGAGTAGTTATTATTAATCCGGAAACTAAAGAGTATAAGAAAATTAAGTTATCAGATAAATATAATCAAATGTATATTCAATCATTGTGTGAAGATAATGATGGTAATTTATGGATTGGAACATCTGATATCGGTTTGTTTTCTTATAATTTGAAGACTGATGATGTTAACTATTATGATCAATTTAAGGGAAAACCTGCGGGAAATATCAAAATGCATAATAATGATCTTTTTATGATTGTGGATGCAACATTATATAGATATAACCCTAACAATAAATCGTTTATTTCAATCTGGTCGAATCAAGGTGATATTGCAGGACAGTCATCACAAATGTGTATTTTGCCTAATGGAATAGGGATAATAGAGATAAATAAAAAAAATAAAATTGCCAATCTTTCATTTAATGATTCAATAATCAACAAAACAGAATTTGGAGTGATTATTGCAGATAATAATTCAAATATCATTGAAACAGTGCAATGGAATCAGATAAAGGATAATAAATACAAAATTTATTTAGATACTCATCAGAATAATCTGGACTTATATTTATCTTTTATCGATTATAATGATAACAGATTTTCGAACTTCCAATACAAAATGGAGGACAATACCAATGGTTGGAAGGACTTATTTAATACTAATATTCCATTATATAATTTATCGTATGGCAAACATAAGTTATACCTAAGAAACAAGATATATCAGGACAATGCTAATCAAACAGAAATCACTATTTACATTAAATATCCTTGGTATTTATCATGGGGCATGAAAATTGTTTATATGCTGATTTTCATTTTTATAACTTGGATTATTATTAGATTAATAAAAGAGAAAAACAGAAAAGAAATAGAGGCTGAAATAGCTTTACGCGAAAAAACATTACAAGAAAACATGAATAAGCGAAACATGGATTTTTTTGCGAATATGTCTCATGAGTTTAGAACTCCGCTTACCATTATTTCGGGAATAGCTAAAGAGCTGCATAAAGAGAATGCTTTAAATGATAAAAGTAATCTCCCTTTTATTCTTCAAAGGAACTCAGATAGAATGCTACGAATGATTGGTCAATTAATGGATTTCAATAAAATTGATCACCGGCAGTTGACTCTAAACGTGTCGTATATTGATATAAATAAGTTAATAAAAGAGATAGTTGACATCTTTTGCATTGGAGCCAATGAAAAGCAAATAAGACTCGTTTTTGACAGTAACAATGAGCCATATTATGCATGGGTAGATATTGATAAATTTGAGAAGATATTTTATAATATACTATCGAACGCACTAAAATTCACACCTTCCCAAGGAGAAATTATTATTGAAAAGAAAATCAACAGTAAATCTGAGATAATCAAAGAGTTTAACCTGATGCATTCTATTGATTTATATGATTATTATTTAGAGATTACTGTGACAGATAGCGGACAGGGGATTCCAAATGATAAATTGGAGGCAATATTTGAAAGATTTACTCAGTTAAATCCAATGAGCAAAATAGGTGGCACCGGAATCGGATTATACTTTTCGAAACTGCTTGTAGAGACCCATCTTGGATTTATAAAAGCTTTAAACAGAGCAGATTCAACAGAAATGAATAAAACCAATGGTGCTGTATTTTCATTTGCGTTTCCAATAGGTGAAGATGCTTATAGGGAAGCTGAACAGATAAATCTTATTGAAGATTCTAATGTGTCGGAGAATAACGTATTGCTCAGAATAGATAATACTAAACAACAATATGAATTTAAGAATTTAGATGATATTCCTAAGATTCTATTAATAGATGATGATTATGAAATTATTCATTATTTAAAATCTATTCTTTCTAAAGACTTTCATGTTATATCTAGTTATGAGGCAATGGATGGGTATCATCTGATAGAAAAGGAGCAACCGGATATCATTATTTCAGATATTATGATGAACGGAATGGATGGTTTGGAGTTATGCAATAAAGTAAAAGCGAATATCTCCATTTGCCATATTCCTCTTATTCTTTTGACTGCAAAATCGACTGTTGATGATCAAATAAATGGTTTTAATAAAGGTGCTGATGCTTATATCGTGAAGCCATTTGATCCGGATTATTTATTGGCTGTAATAAGATCGTTAATACAAAATCGAGAAAATATTAGACAGATATTTTCCGAATCAACTTCTATTAAAAATAAAAAGTACGAAAAAATATCTGATATAGATAAGGAATTAATGAATGAGCTTTATTCTCTTATGGAAGCAGAGTTAGCTAATCCTGAAATAAATATCATAAAAATTTCTGAACAATTAAATATCAGTAGAACCAAATTATATTATAAAATAAAAGCTCTCACAGGAAAAACGCCTAATGATTTTTTTAGGTTATACAAACTAAACCGTTCAGTTGATTTACTGAAAGAGAATAAATATAAAATTGCAATAATCGCCGATATGGTTGGGTTTAGTTCTCCATCGCATTACACTTCTTCATTTAAAAAACATTTCGGAGTATTGCCAAGTAAATATTTCGACTAAAATAGTCGTATTTATCAATCAACTTTTATTTTAATTACTTAAAGCGGTGTAAACTAGCATGTTTGCGCCGCTTTTTATTCATTTTTGAACAGGGTTGTTTTTCTTTTGAACATATATGATATTAAAATTATAGGCTATAAATTTAATTTGCAATATACGTTTTAGGGCATTTTACAATTATGTAAATTTCCTTTTTTGACATATATCTTTTTATATCAATTACCATAAAAACAGATAAACGATGATTCGAAAAATTCACAATCTGACTACTGCATTAATTTTGAGTGCTATAATCTTTTCTTGTCAAAACCCAACGCCACAAGAAAGATTAAAAATTAGTGACAATAAAATAGACAAGATTATTGCCGGTATGACATTAGATGAGAAAATCAAAATGCTTCATGGCAAAACGAATATGGCTTCTGAGGGTATTCCAAGATTAGGGATTCAAGAAATAAGATATACCGATGGACCATTTGGTATTCGCGAGGAAGTTGGTGATGGTTTTGTTCCACTAAGATGGGAAACAGATTCGGCTACTTATTTTCCGACCGGCTCGGCATTAGCCGCGACTTGGTCGCCAAAACTGGCATATAAATATGGTAAAGCTATGGGTATTGAAGGACGTTTGCGAGGTAAAGACATCATTCTCGGCCCTGCTATGAATATACAACGACTACCTGTTGGTGGTCGCACTTATGAATACTTAAGTGAAGATCCGCATCTAAATTCAATCTTAGCTGTTGAGTTTACTAAAGGTTCTCAAGATGTTGGTACGGCTGTATGTTTAAAACATTTTGCGATGAACAATCAGGAAAATAATCGTGGTTCGGTAAATGTTGTTATTGAAGAACGCCCAATGCGAGAAATTTATCTCAAAGCTTTTGAAGCAGCGGTTAAAGAAGGTGGTGCCATGAGTGTTATGCCGGCTTACAATAAGGTAAACGGATATTATGGCTCGGAAAATAATTATTTAAATAACGAAATTCTACGCAATGAATGGGGTTTTAATGGTATGACAGTGTCTGATTGGGGTGGTACTCATAGCACAATTGGAGCAGCACTGGGAGGTCTTGATGTTCAGATGCCGGGTAACAATTATTTTGGTAAGGCATTATATGATGCTGTATTGAATGGGGATATTTCTGAAGATGTTATCAATGATAAGGTGAAAAACATATTGCGTATTCGACTTGCAATTGAAGCTATATCCGATAGTGTTGCTAATCAAACGAATCCTTCCTTGCCTGAGCAGCAACAAATAGCCTATGAAGTTGCATCTAAATCGATTGTATTATTAAAAAACAATGGTTCAATACTTCCTATCGATGCTAATAAAATAAAGAAAATAGCAATAATAGGATTAAATGCAGAGTTGAGTACGGCAGCCGGAGGAATGGGAGCAGGCGTTAAAACACCTTATGAAATCACACCACTGCAAGGCATCAAAAACTATGTTGGAAATAAAATAGAAGTAACCTATGCGCCTGCATATAAAAATTATATGGGGATATTTTCAGACCAGGTTTCAAATAATAATTCAGAATTAGCAGATTTGATAGATAATCCTGTAGACCAGGGTTTGTTAGCTGAGGCAAAACAAATAGCAAAAGATGCGGATATCGTTTTATTTTTTGCCGGAACAAATAAATCTATTGAAACTGAAGGATGTGACCGTTTTAATATAATGTTACCGGTATCGCAAGATGAGATTATTAAAGAATTAGCGTCTGTAAATCCCAATATTGCAACTATTATTATATCTGGAGGTCCTGTGGATTTGAATAGTGTTAATAAATATTCTCCTGCAATTATTCAGGGTTGGTGGAATGGATTAGAAGGTGGAACGGCTTTAGCAGATATCCTTTTTGGAGAAATTGCGCCATCCGGAAAATTACCATTTACGTTTCCGGTAAAATTAGAAGATTCTCCGGCTTATGCAATGTGCAATTATCCACAAAAAGATGAAATCGAAGGAGATATATTTGGCACTCAATACAGACTTGATATCGGTGGACAGTCGAGTTTAAATGAAGAAAAAAAAGGTCCTACAGCATTTTATAGCGAAGGATTATTGGTTGGATATCGTTGGTTTGACACAAAAAATATTCCTGTTATGTACCCTTTTGGACATGGCATTTCTTACGTTCCTTTTAATTACGTTGATATTCAAACAAACAAAACGGAATATTCGTATAATGATATCATTAAAATAACATTCAACTTAAGCAATGAAGGGAATATGAAGGCTGAAGAAGTAGCACAACTATATGTGCATAGACCAGATTCTAAAATTGAATGGCCTTATAAAGAATTAAAATCGTTTAATCGAATTACTATTAACCCCGGCCAAACTCAGAAAGTTACTTTTGAAGTACCGGTTAAAGAGTTAAGCTATTGGAATGATGAAACTCATAAATGGGAATTGGAAAGTGGAAATATTGAACTACTTGTTGGAAGCTCTTCATCAGATATTCGTTTAAAGAAAGAAGTTAAGATCAAATCTTAATAACTAATTTTCATATACAATAATCATATAAATTTATTACCAACAAAGGTAATTACTGAGTAATCATATTTAACCGAAATATAAAAACACATTACTAAAATGAAAAGATTCTTTTCGCTAGTAGGTTCTATTCTACTTATAAGTGCATTAAATGCACAAGTTAAATTAACGCCCAATAATATAGACAAAGTTATCAAAGAGATGACTGTTGAGGAAAAAGCTAATATGTTGGTGGGTTATTCATTTGGAAAATCTTATTGGGGAATGCCCACCAATCCGGATCCTAATGCCGGAGCCATTGTGTTGGGAGCAGCGGGTAACACTGCTAAAATAGATCGTTTAGGTATTCCTCACACTGTGCTTGCTGATGGTCCTGCCGGATTACATGTTTCTGCTGAGCGACCCAATGACTCGAATAAGTATTACTGTTCCGGTTTTCCAATCGGTACGCTACTTTCATCAACGTGGGATGTTAATTTAGTTGAGAATATTGGTAAGATATTTGGTAAAGAGATCAAAGAGTATGGTGTGGATATCATACTTGGCCCGGGTATGAATCTTATGCGTAATCCACTTTGCGGGCGTAATTTTGAATATTATTCAGAAGACCCTTACTTGAGTGGACTGATAGCAGCTGCTATTATTAATGGAATACAAAGCAATGGTGTTGGGGTATCTCCCAAACATTTTGCCGTAAACAATCAAGAGGGTAATCGTAACTTTAATAATGCGATACTAAGCCAACGTGTGTTGCGCGAACTTTACTTGAAAGGCTTCGAGATTATGGTGAAAAAGAGTAATCCATGGACCATCATGAGTAGCTACAATTATATTAATGGTGATTATACTCAGGAAAGCTACGACTTGCTTACTACCATTTTGCGCGATGAATGGGGATTCAAAAATATTGTTCTTACCGATTGGACAAACACTCGTAACACTGCCGCACAAGTACATGCCGGCAACGATCTTTTAACACCCGGTAATTCAGAACAGATTGCTCAGATTATAGAAGGAATAGAAAACGGAACGATTGCTATGGTAGATGTAGATCGAAACTTGAAAAGAATTCTTGAATATGTAGTTAAGACACCTCGTTTCCAGGGATATGAGTATTCAAATAATCCCGATTTAGAAGCTCATGCTGCCATCATTCGTAAAACTGCACCCGAAGGAATGGTATTATTGAAGAATAACGAAAATATATTGCCTTTGGATGGGTCTAAGAAGAGAGTTGCACTATTAGGGCATACATCTTATAATCTATATGCAGGTGGAACCGGTTCGGGTAACGTAAATAAGCCTTATGTTGTTGACTTGGTTGAAGGACTTAATAATGCAGGTTTCATTATTGATGACACATTGAACACAGTATATACAAAATATCGTGAATATGCTCATCATGCGGCAGAATCAGAAATGGGAGAGTTGACATCTAATTCTTATTTCCCACGTTCACGTATTAAAGAACCACAAATGAATCCATACACATATATCCACGCAGCTAGCCGTAGTGAGTTTGCCATTGTAACTATTGGTAGAAGCTCGGGCGAAGGTAATGATCGTGCCTCAGAAGACTTTAATATCAACCTCGATGAATTGGATATGCTAAAGCAAACTTATGAAGCTTTTCATAAAACGGGTAAGAAAGTAATTGTAATCTTAAATGTAGGCGGTGTAATCGAAACTGCTCCTATACAAGATTATGCAGATGCAATTTTGCTTGCTTGGCAACCGGGATTAGAAGCGGGCAACAGTATCGTAGATGTTTTAACAGGCCAATCTACTCCTTCGGGAAAACTACCAATGACTTGGCCTATTGCTTTAGATAATATTCCATCAACAAAAAATTTTCCTGATGGATTTACATGGCGAGAAGAAATGTTAATGTCACCGGCAGAGATTTGTAAATTACCTAATCTTGGTAATACTCGTTATGAAGAAGGTTTGAATGTTGGTTATCGTTTTTTCCAAACAGCCAATAAGGAAGTATCTTACCCATTTGGTTTTGGTATGTCTTATACCAACTTTAAATATAGTGATGCCAAAGTCCAAAGAAGGGGAGATAAGTATATAGCGTCTGTAACTATAACTAATACTGGTAACTATTCAGGCAAAGAAGCTGTACAATTATATATTACAGCACCGGAAGGTAAACTGGAAAAACCTATTTATGAGTTAAAAGCATTTGGCAAGACTAAAGAATTGCAACCTGGTGAAAGTCAAAGAGTGAATATGGAGTTTACTAATTATGACTTGGCTTCATATGATGAATCACAACAGGCTTATATAACTGATGCCGGTGATTATATAGCTCGTTTTGCTAGTTCAGCTGCCGATATTCGTCAGAATGTAACTTTCAAGGGCAAGGCTCAAAGTGTAAAATGCCACGATGTATTAGGTATGAAATAACGATGGTGGTCATACTCTGGAATACTGGAGGTCTGCCTTACATTTATGTCTTCCTTTTGTATCACGTAATTATTCAAAGTAAAGGCATTATAATAGGCTGTATTTGAAAAGTAGATAAAATGCTGTAATCCAATATTATAACCATTCATATTGATGTAAGAATCTGCAAGGTTTTGTATCTTTAAATACTAAAACTTGCAGATTCTTATGTATATAGAGCCTCAAAAAGAGCAAAAGATAATAATCAATTAGACTGTAATGTTGTAAGAGTCTTCAAAAAATCTTACTCTTTATATGAATTGCCATCTCTCGATTCAGTTATTAAAGATGATGTTGATTTTTTCGCTCATTGTGTGATATCATGGTATTTAATCAATCATATTTGGCTTTCAGAAGCGAATGCCTCAGTATTAATAATATAATATTTCGGATGACTGCTGATTATGGAAATCGTTCAATAAAGATTTTAAATAATTGGAAAGTATGAAAAATAAATAATAAAGTTAAATATACTTGGATTAGCAATATATTTTTTAATTTATTAAGTAAATATTTTGATGTTACTTTAAAGTAACATATATTTGTTCCCGATTGGAAACATATATTTTATGAAAGATAAAAATAAATCTATTGAAAAAGATAGAGAAGCTACTGAAAAGAAATTAATAGATACTATTGGCAAGATGATTGAAGATCAAGGTTTCGAGAGAATCGGAATTAATGCTGTTGCAGCACAGTCTCAAGTATCGAAAATATTAATATATCGATATTTTGGCTCCGTTGAAGGTTTGATGGCTGCATATATTCGTAAACACGATTTCTGGATTAATTTTTCTTTTAATACACCTACTAAAGCAGAATTACCATCATTCGTGAAAATGCTCTTTAAAAATCAAATTATACAATTTCGTAATAACCCGACTCTCAAGATGTTATATCGTTGGGAATTATCATCTAACAACGAACTTACTTCAAGTTTGAAAGAACAACGAGAGAAAATAGGATGTCAGATTGTCGAAATGGTGAGTGAAATTTCAGGATATCCACAGAAAGAGATTGCGGTAATGGCATCTGTTGTTACTGCATCTATCATATATCTAGTTATGCTTGGTGATTTTTGTCCTGTATTTAATGGTATTCCAATTAATAAAGATGAAGGATGGGAACAAATGCTTGACGGTATTGAAATGATGGTCGACAAAGTTCTCATTTTATAATATTCTATGACTTTAGGTATAGCATAATTTTTTGTCAATCATGTTCCCGATAAGTAACAACGGTAAAAGAAATCAATATGAAAAAAATGGTATTAACATTCATTTATTTATCACTAGTTTGTCTATGCAGCTGCCAGAATGATCTGATTGAATATAGACATGAAGATATTAAATTAAGTATCGAAAAAGGAGAAGCCTGGTTACATGATTTCCCTTTGTTCCTTGGTATCAAATTCAAAAATCCTCCTCAGATTGCCATTTGGGTTGAGAGTATTCAAGGAGAATATCTGTCAACTATTTATGTCTCTCATAAAATTGCAACCCAGTCATGGGAGGGAAATGATAATAATCGCAGAAAAGAAGCATTGCCACATTGGTGTTATTCCCGTGGAATACAACATAATGACGGATTATACCTTCCGACCAAGGATAAACCTCTTATTGATGGTATATCCGGTGCTACACCCAAAGGTAGTTTTGATGTTAAAATTCATCCTATTAACAATGTTACCAGATTTGTAGTTAAGATTGAAGTTAATCACTCAACAGATTTCAACGAATTTTACAATAAATCGGCAAAAGCGAATGATGAGAATTATTCAGGAGGAAAACAAGGTAGCGGACAGCCGGCACTTGTTTATGCAGTTGATATAGATTTATCACGTGATTTAACATTCTATGAAGCTGAACTTATTGGACATAGCAGTCCGGATGGTTCATCGGGATCTATTTCTGAAGATTTATCGAATATTACGACTGCTCGAAATATTGTTAAAAATATTATTATCAAAATTCTATGAAACATATAATATTGACATCACTTGCGCTTCTTTCGGTTATAACCTTTATAAAAGCAGAAGAACAAAATAGTTTTTCATTTTCTACAACAATAGGAATGGGTATTACTATGAATACTCCGTCATATCATTCCATTACATGGCAAGCTATTGGGTATTATAATCCTACAGAAAGATTATCAGTTGGCATGGGAACAGGATTATCATTCTATGAAAAAATACTTATTCCTATATATGGGGATATAAATTTTCAAATTGGACGAGAACGGATAATTACACCATTTATTGAACTGGCAGCCGGCTATTCTTTTGCATTATCAAAAGATGCGGTTGGAGGTTGTTATCTTAATCCCTCAATAGGTATTCAACATACTCTGAAAAAAAGAATGAAATTGCACTTAGCTTTGGGATATGAATCTCAGAATTTAAAACGTGTGAAAAAGCATTCAGATGAATACTTTCTTAAGGAATTCGAGGAACAATTGAGTCATAAATCTATTTCTCTTAAATTTGGTGTAATAAGCAAATTTTAAATCGACACATAAAAATCAAGATCTCAGGTTTGTAATATTGATTTAATTATAGATGATATGACCTATTAATCTTCAAAAATTGTTTTTCTATTTCCCATACGATAGCTTTGCCCTGACAGCTTTATTACCTCGCAATGATATAATAAACGGTCAAGTATTGCAGAAGCCAACACTTCGTCATCAAGAGTTTTAGCCCATTCTGTTGGTGCTTTGTTTGTTGTTATTATTAAGGATGCTTTCTCATGTAATGTATTTATCAGATTGAAAAATCCTGCTGCGTCCTCTTTCTTCACAGGGAACAGCATTATATCGTCAATGGCAACAATATCAGCTTTTAGTAAACGATTATAGGCTGCCATTGCCGAAGGCATTAAAGTTTTCATTTTGATGGTATTTATCACATCTTCCATCGTAACCATATATGCCTTATATCCTTGCTGAACAGCTTCATATACTAATCCTGCTGCAATAAATGTTTTTCCGGTCCCTGACGGCCCTATAAGTATAAGATTATAACTCTGTTCAACCAGGAGAGAGGTTGAATTAAAAATTTCGCTTACGAGCAAATAGTTTTGTATATTTGTATTTAATATTATTTTAATATCGCGGGCTAAATGACAGATTTTGAAGAATATATCAGACAGGGGGAACCACAAGAGAGAGAAAAAGGAATTGCATGGCAAACGGCAATCGGATTGCAGGATGTGGATGGCTTGAAACCTTCAGATTATTTAATTAGTACAGCTCGCGCTCATATAGAAGGTGATATTACTATTGAGCAGGTTAAGTCTTTAGTTGACAGTTATTACAAATCAAAACCGGTTACATCAAATAGTGATAAACGGGTAGAAGAGGCTGATAAAGTCTCGGCAAGAATAACAGAAATTTTATCTGAAAAGTCATTTAATTTTTCTCCAATAGAAATAATTTCAATCCATAAACGTCTTTTTGATAATATATATGAGTTTGCAGGTCAGATCAGAGATTACAATATAACAAAAAAAGAATGGGTGCTTAATGGTGAAACCGTTATCTATAGTAATGCTTCAAATTTGAAAGAAACTTTAGAATATGATATTTCTCAAGAAAAGCAATTCAGTTATAAGGGGCTAACAATGACTGAAATAATAAAGCATTTTACAAAATTTATAGCAGATTTATGGCAAATACACCCTTTTGGCGAAGGTAATACTCGTACAACAGCCATTTTTGCAATTAAGTATTTGGGAGTTTTAGGGTTTGATGTTTCTAATGATACATTTGCCACTCATGCATGGTATTTTCGTAATGCTTTAGTCAGGGCGAACTATTCTAATATCAGGAATGGTGTCTTTGAAACGAAAGAGTTTCTTGAGTTGTTCTTTCGAAACTTGTTGATGGATGAAACTAATCAATTAAAGAATCGTTATTTGCATATAGGATATACTAATAATAGTTTAAATCAGGAGCCTAATGTAAATGAAATTGTAAATCCATATGACACTGTAAATGATATTGTAAATCCATATGACACTGTAAATGACACTGTAAATGACACTGTAAATGATACTGTAAATTTGATTTTAAAAACGATACAGAAAAATCCGCAGATAACTATTGATGGATTAGCTTTTATTATAAATAAGTCCCGAAGTACTGCACTTCGTAAAATAAAACAGTTGCAGGTTGATGGGGTAATAAGAAGAGTCGGGTCTGATAAATCAGGCAGATGGGAGGTGATAAAATCTTAATATAATGTTACTTTTACTTTTACTTTTACTTTTACTTTTACTCTAAAAGTTTCTTATAATCATTTTTAAACCATTCATCAAGCTTTTGCTTTTTATCCGGATTATTACTTAGCCATTGAGAAGATTCCGGGAATATGTTTTGTGTGGCATAATTGTACATTGCTTCTATATTCTCTGTTTCTTTTAAACTAATAAACCTTTTCAGATAATAGTTGGCAATGGGATCGTTATAGACACTATCATTATAAAATGGTAGAATGATATCTAAAGCTCCGATAATATAATTTTGCATTGTTTCTTTACTTGATAAATCCGGATTATTTTCTTCAGACTCATTTGCTATAAATAATATTCTTGATAATTCCTTAATATCAACTTCGTGGTTTACCAAAAGAGTCCTCTTTCCATCTTTTATCTCATATCCCTGCATAATATTATTTAAAAGTGTATGAAAAATTTTATTTATGTCATTATAATCGGGGTTCATACACATATAATAGAAATAAATGGCAGCTGCTGTCGAATGTTGGTTGTTTTGCTGATAAGACATAGCTAATAGAAGATTTGATTGATTATGAATGGGTCTATATTTTACTGAGTTAAAAAAACAGTTCTTTGCTTCTTCATATTCGGAACTTTTAAAATAACATATACCAAGATTATAATGTATTGATCCTATAAGATTGAAGTCATTTTCATCTGTTGCCTTTCCTAATATATCTTTGTAAAGTTCTATTGATTCTTTTGTTCTATTGGTGTAATCAAGAATGGAAGCTTTTAACATATATCCTCTAAGAGAACTGTTTCTGGCGATATACTTATCAATGTATAATGTTGCATTTTCATACTCTTTGTTTGCGATATAGCTCATCGCAATTTCATATAAAGCCAATGTTCCGACATTGCCTGTCGAGTCCATTTGGTAAGCTTTTTTATATGTTTCAATAGCAGAGTTATATTCTCCTTTATCATGAAAAAGAATTCCAAGATTAAGATATTCTTGTGCAAGCTTTTCCGATTTAATCTGAAAAGTGAATAAAAAGATAATAAAGGGTAGAAGTAAATTCTTCATATTCTGTGATTTATTGATCATTAGTATTAGAGGCTTTTCAATAAGCATATTATGTGTTATTGTATTGTATAAATATAATAAATATATATTAAAATAATTGGTTGTGTAAATGTATTTTCTCTACATATATTATTGATTTGATGGGATTTTTATCGTGATGTTTGCGTTATGTTTCATATAACAAAATTATCGATAGATGCATAACATATTGGAATAATGTATAATAAACTAGAGTAGCGGATAATAGTAATTGTTAAAGATGATCAATTAAGAATAAGAAGGTTAAAATAAACTAATATTATCACAATATATATAAAGGTTATTTTATTTTTGCATCGTTTAAAATAAACCAATAGTATTAGTGTAAAAAAGTATTATTAGATATTTGATATGACTCATATTCCCCGCATAACCAAGGTTTTGATATCTCTAAACGATATTTAATAGACAACGACACAGTATTCAATTTGCAAATTGACTATATAAGTTAGTATAAATCTTGTTTTTATTAAGGTGACAGTATTTTTTGATAATCACTTACTCATAATTTTGATTATTATTAATTTTTATTCAAATGAAAATATATTCATATTTCTCTTCCTCTTTGTCTTTTGTATTACTATTCACATTATTAACTTCTTGTAATAGTGATGACGAAATCATTGAAAAAAAACCAAAAGAAGAAGATATCCACTGGGGATATTTCAAAGGTTCAATAAACGACAAATCCTATTCTATAGAAAATGTAGGTTATCCTGAGAAAACCGGATATCCATATAACCCGGTATATTCAAACTTAAAACATATTGATTTGGTAAATGGCTATGAAAGCCGACCAATTACGACTGTACCAACATCAATTGAATTTGAAGAGAATGCAACTATGATTATAAAACTAGTTGATATTTATCCCGGAATACGTTATATCAAAAATTCATACGAAGGTAACTGGATGGATAACCTAATTAACATATACTATTCTGAAATATTAGAAGAAGGTTCCCGAAAGTTAGAAACAAGATATATCGTTAGTGAATCTAATCCTGTTATGGCTGAAATGCTTTATGTATATTGGACAAATTATCATACGACATTAATGGAGGTCAAGATTAATGGAGTGGTTTATAATGAAGAAAATCCTAATGACTCTATCATTTTCAGCGGGATTTATGGTACCAGATAACATCTCATCATTTACAAATTAAATATATTTCAATTTATGAAAAACTTTACATTGGCAATTTTATTTAGTGCCATTCTCTTTTCATGCTCAGATGACCATGAATTATCACCAATAAAAACTGTTACTGAAATTTCGAAATCAAGTAACATTGACGCTCAAAAACAATTTGCAAATTTATTATCAAAAGCAATTTATGAAAGAAAGGAATTAAGATCATTTTTAAAAGAAGAAGCTTTAGATTTATTTGATAATGATTATGATATATTCTATCCTTTTGTGAAGAATAAGATAGTAACCGGTGATGAGACATTCAGAGATATTTTATTATCATATAGTGAAAGTGAGGCTAATTTAATAGCAATAGAAGAATCATTATTGTTTTTAAATATACTAGTCCCGAACCTAAGTTGGATCTCTGATTTTAGGGCTGAGAATTGGGATATTAACGATCCAGATGTCGCTATTATCTGTCGTGATGATGATGATAATAACATTTATGAAAATGGGGAAATTATTGGACAAATTGGTCTTGGCGAAATTCCTGACTTTCCATGTTTAGTTATTAAAAATAATGAACGACTTAAATTACAAAATAATGTAACAAGAAGTTCTGAAGCAAATTATGAATTTAAACATGATGTTTTTAAGAAACAACCACAAACAAGACATTTTGAATTTGATGTATTTTTAGAAACAGAAGATCCGGATGGTCAGTATTTAAAAGCGAGTGAACTCAGTCCGGAAATCATATACGCATGGCAGCAATCGAAGATCATACCTAACGGTTGTGATAGAGATTATATATACTATGGTTTGGATATTAATAATAAGAAAGGACGTCTTAATAGGAATGTTAGAGAATCTCTTTATAAATTTCGTATTAATCCATCTATCTATTATAGAATTGCGGACCAAACGGGAGATCCGCAATTGCGAGAAATATCTCAATTAAAGCGTTATCTAACAAACGAAGAAGTTTTAAAAAAAATATGGACTGATGGTAGTTTTGAAATTTATATTAGGTCATATATAATGGTAGAAAATTCAACTACACCTCTTGAGAAGATTTTGCCATTTTCAATATCTCCTAATGATTTGTTTTATATAGAAAAAGCTCATGTAAAACATAGAAACTCTACATATTTTGGTAGACATTCAAAAAATACATATAGTGTTGATGTTAAAGATTTAAAAGGTAAATGGTATAAACCATCAGAAAAAGATAAGAGATCAGTTTTTTTAAATCCATGGGATATATCATCTCAATCCATGCAGATCTTTTTACATATAGAGGAATTTGATAATGCAGAGACATATCAAAAAAAAATAATTGTATCAGGTTCGAAAACTAATAAGTTGGATTTTACAGCAGATTCAGATAAAACATCTGATGTTAAGCTAAAAACCACATATGGTTTTTCAAGCACAAGTGCAGTTACAACAGACGTTATTGTTTCTACTACCCATGGAAGTGATGAGTTAGGTAATATAAGCTTTTTCTTTGATGATCCTATAATTTTAAATGATACATATAAAGACACAAAAGGATACAAAATCAATACCGTTTATAATGGATCAATTGAAATGATGTTATTACCAGAGAAATTAAGATAGATAATAAGCATATTATATACTGCTTTGTTGTATAAAAATAACTAATAAACATTAAAATAATCAATTGGATAAATGTGTTTTCTATATATTTATTCATTTGATTATTTTAATACTTATAATTCTAATATCATGATAGAACGGATAATAAAAATGATCCCATACTTAACGGCTTTTTTAATAGCTTTAATTTTGAGTGGTAAAATAGTTCCTATTGAAAACGGAACGCATCAAGGTGGGTTAACCGGTGCAATCGGGGTTGGTGTGGTTATTATTGCTATGTTTGCTTTATCTTTCATATTGGCAAAGATTCAGAAAAGGAGAGGCAAATCTCAATAGGCTATATTTAGATAATATTAAATCATAATACAATGAAAAAGGGGAGTATCAATTATTATTTGATATTAATGTTATTTTTAATAATCTTTTCGGTAGGATTGTGTTTTACATTGTTGAGTGCCGATATTAATGAATTTTATACAATAACAATTGCTTTAATTCTTATCACAATATTATCTATATTGGGTAATAAAGTTGTGAAGTCTTCGTTTAAATGAACAACAAGTTTTTCATTTAAACGAAGGTGAAATAGGATCACTTGTTAATAAACATCCTGTAATACAATATATAATAATATTTTTTTCCATTGGTTTGATACCCAAAGAATATTTCATGGTAAAAGTTGTTATTATATTGTTTACTATGATGACAGCTGTATATTTTAAGAAAATGTTAGTTTTTAATGAAGTTGCAGTTCGAAATGTTTTTCATTGGAGTTTGAAATGGGATAACATTAAAGGATATGATATAGATGAAGACACCGGTGTTTTGTCTATTTATATTAAAGATTCACAAGTAGTAAAATATGTTAGGGGGATTGATCCTAAGGACTATTTGTTTTTGAAAGAGTATATGGATGCTAAATTATCGTAGATTCATATCATTATCTAAATAGATCCCCATTTTGAGAATTAAACCATCTCTCAATCTTTTCTTTTTTCTTTTTGTTCTTTTTAAGCCATTTAGAGGATTGTTTATATACATTTTGAGTAGCGTGATTGTACATAGTCTCTAAATCGGCTGTCTCATTGATACTTACAAATTTATTCAGATAATAATTATCGATTATGTTGTGGTCCTTTTCTTTCTTATAATCTGTTATTAAGAGGTCTAAAATTTCCATCATATATATTTGTAATGCTTCTTTTTCTGAATTAAACCACGGATATTTGTAAGTTATTTTTTTTATCCTCTCTAATCTTGCAAATTCTTTAGGATCTGAATTTTCCTTAATTTTGAACATTTTCTCTCCATATCCATTTTCTTGATAACCGTTCATTATACTTGATTTTATCGATTCAATGATCTCCGGAATATCTTCCGATTTAGGATCCAAACTAATAAAATAAAAATATATGGCTGCTGCCATAGTATACTGATCATTTTTCTCATAAGTATAGGCTAATAATAGATTGGATTTATTATGTAAAGGATTATAATATAATGAATTAAAAAAACATTTCTTTGCCTCCTCGTATTCAGATTTATGAATATAACATAGCCCAAGATTATAATAAATAGTTGCTAAATAAGGAATATCATTTTCATCCTCTTTATTGATTATTTCTGTTAATATTTTTTTATAAAGTTCTCCGGTTTCATCATGTCGTTCATTGTCGAAGAGTATAGTGGCTTTTAATAGATAACCTTTTAATGCTGAGTGTTTTTTATTATAGACATCTATACTCTCATCTGCTAAACTAATTTTATCTATATAGTTATCAATGAAAATATTGGCTTTTTCATAATCTTCGAGAGCCGCATAACTGTAAGCAATTTCATATAATGCAGTTATTCCGATATAGCTTGTTGAGTCTATTTGATAGCCTTTTTTATATGTTTCGATAGCTGATTCGTATTGTTTTTTCTCATGGAGCATAATCCCAATATTAATATAATTCTCGGCAAAGGATTGAGATTTTATTGGAAGCGAGAATAGAATGACAATAGATATAACTAATAGAAGTCTCATAATATTTAAGTTGATGAATAATAGAATGGTATTGAATATTTTTTTCTTTGTATGGATTAGGTTGATGATATATTTTTAATAAATATCTTTTTTTTGGAAATAATTATGCAATAATAGTAAATAAATAATAATTTATCTTGGTGGTAAGATGGAATAATTAATTATTTAAATCGGATTATTTATTTCGCATTATTCAATTTGCATAATGCAAAACAAATAATTATATTTGAGTAAATAATTGAAGATATGATAAAAGAGATAAATCCTTTTGTGGTAACAGGGAAAATAGAACCGGAGTTTTTTTGTGATAGGATAGATGAGTCGGCACGTCTTATCAAATCTGTTACGAATGGCAATAATATGGTTCTTATTTCGCCACGTCGAATGGGTAAAACAGGTTTGATCAGGTTTTGTTATGAGAAACCGGAGATAAAGAAGCATTACTATACTTTTTTTATTGATATTCTTCAGACCTCCAGTTTAAGAGAATTTACTTATCTTCTTGGTAAGGCGGTGTATGAATCTCTTTTGCCATTAAGCAAGAAGATGGCAATATCTTTCATTCAATCATTGAAATCACTTAACGGAAAATTTAGTTTTGATGCAATATCGGGGATGCCGGCTTTTAATATTGAACTTGGTGATATTGAGACTCCTGAGTATACGCTTGAGGAGATTTTTAATATGCTTTCTATGGCAGACAAACCGTGCATCGTGGCAATCGATGAGTTTCAGCAGATTGCTAAATATCCGGAAGGGAATATTGAAGCATTGCTTCGAACTCATATCCAGAAGATCAAAAATTGTAATTTTATTTTTGCCGGTAGTGAGAGAAGTATGATGCAGGCTATGTTTCTTTCCGCTTCACGCCCTTTTTATCATAGTTCCGATATAATGGAGCTTCATCCTATTCCCCGTGATATATATTGCGATTTTATAGTGAGCAATTTTGAAAAACGTCATCGTTGTATTGACAGGGTTACGGCAGAGAGTGTTTATGATATGTTTTCAGGGCACACTTTTTATATCCAAAAGACTTTTAATGAGGCTTATGCAGATACATTAAAGGGAGAAAGGTGTAATCAATATACCGTGGATTCGGCTATTGATAATATGATTGGGTTGTATGAAACTATATTCCGAGAGATATTATCAAATATTCCGGAAAAACAGAAGATGTTACTTTATGCTATCGCCAAAGAGGGAGATGCGAAGTTGATTCTTTCGGCTGAATTTATTAAACGTTATAGTCTTGCCTCGTCAAGTTCGGTACAGGCCGCTGTGAAAAAACTTCTCGATAAGGATCTTATAACTGAAAATAATAAATCTTATTCTCTTACAGATCGATTATTTGCGATGTGGATTAAACGGATTTATTAAAATATCTAATAAATTTAAGGATATTGCTAAAACAATAATTTAATACATTATGAAAATTAGAATATCAAAGAGCTTGCAAATTAAAATTATGCATATGTTTCTTTCTTATATCCTGTAATAATAAAGATAAAAATGGAACATTCAGTAACTGTAACATTGGTTAAGGTGCATTTGAAGTAAAAATTAAGGATGTTATATTGAGCCAATAAAAATTTATAAATCAGGTTTAATAAACCTTTAGTAATCAACATTGTTTTCATATTTGTTACCTTCTGAATAAAGGGTTGTTATGAAAAAAATATTTTACTATCTGATTTATTTCTTATTGTTGGTGTCTGTTTTTTCTTGTAAGGATGACTCAATACAATATTTTGTTGATTCGCACAAGATAACATTTAGTGTCGATATTAAGAATATGGTCACTAAAGGAACTCCTATCGACTCAGTAAATAATGAACTATTTCGCGAGATAGGTATATATGCTTTGCAAGCTTCAGATGGCTATTTATTTGAAAATATAAAAGTCGTAAAGTCTTCACCGTACTGGAGTCTTGAAAACCAATATTATTGGCCTCAGGCAGGGAGTTTGACATTTTACGGATATTTTCCTTTAGCTTCACAGACAAACGGAATCTCTATAAGTAAGAATAGTGACAGTGTACCCCGGATTCGTTATCAGGTACCTTCGGTTGTTGGAGATCAACCTGATTTAATGATTGCTCAGACAAAGACTAATCAGTATAGGGAGATTGTTGATATGACTTTCTCTCATGCACTTTCTTGCATAGCTTTTGATATGACATCAGAAGAGAATGATACTATTAAATCTATAGGTATAAATGGCGTTTATACTTCGGGGATAATAAGTATTGATTATGATGGTTCAGTTTTTACATGGGATTCATTGTCGATGAATGATCAAACATATACAATAGGTCTTTCTCAGAATCCACAACCAATAACGGGGAATTCTATTATGGCAAATAATGGTTTTCTAATGTTGCCACCTCAAGTGTTGAATGATAATGCCGAGATTGTTGTGGAGTTTACCAATATAGGGACTAAGACAATATCTTTAATTCAGGGTGGTATTGATGAGTGGAAGGCGGGATATAAATATACATATATGCTGAAACAGGGCAAATATGTTTTTGATATCACAACGACTTCTCTAAGTTCATCGGGAATCCCTACAGATACGTTAAGTTTTGTCGGAGGAACATATAATTTAGTTATAGACAGTTATTTCAAAGATGCCAATGGAGATAGCCTGGATCTTGGCTGGGATGTGTCGATTCTATCTCAAACTCAATATTATAATTGGAGTGTTACCGATATTATTACTGAGCTATCTGATTCAGCAGGGGGAATCTCTATAAATAAATCCATATCTTGTATAAAGGCAACTCCAGCTCAGATAATAAGCCCTAAAGATTTTATAAACGTTATGAGAAACAGAGATGTAATATCCAAAGAAGATGCAGTAGATTTGAGTAATTACATTAGTGGAAAATATTGTTCAGCTAACTGTTATATTGTTAATCAACCGGGATGGCATAAATTCCCATGTTGGATAATAGGAAACGGATTGTCGTCCTCTTCTACTACTTCTTCTAATACAACCGAAGCCATTCTTAATATATCTTGTTACAATAGTTCTATGGTTAATTATGCAGGAAATGAGATTACAAGTACAAATAATCTGATTTTGCCTATATCGGATGCTTCTTGTGAATTATTATGGCAATCTCCATTTGATATGATTACAACAGTAGAGCTAAGTGATGATAATCAATATATTTATTTTTATGTAAGCGATAGTAATATAGCACCGGGTAATGCTCTGATTGCCATAAAAGATCAGGATGGAGTAATAATGTGGAGTTGGCATATATGGATCTCTCCTTGGGAACTAAAACCATATCCAAACAACGGTGAAAAAATACTCTTTGGATTGAATATTGGAACAAGTTTGCCGCAGCAATATGATTACGCTCAGAATAATATATCACTACTTTTTACACAAAAGAGTAGTGGTCTTACAAAAGAAGTGGTGTTTGTACAGAATCCCGATACGATAAAAATCGGTATTAATAATACATATTATCAATGGGGAAGAAAAGATCCGATGCTACCCGCCGATAGTATAGGCTCAGATCAAAATATAAATGCACTTCCAAGCATAAACGATGCTATTCAATTCTCCTCTGACTATAGTCTTGAATCTTCTATAAAGAACCCTACAATTTTCTATACAGGTAGTAATTACACTCCTAAATCAACATTTTGGGGGATTCCATATACTAATAGTACAGGTAATTATAAGACAATATATGATCCTTCACCAATAGGATCGATGTTGCCTTCTTTAGATAGTAGCTATGATTTGCAAATAAAACAATGGGTATCTAAATTTCCCGGATTGCTGTTTTCGTATGTCTCAGGAACTATTATATTTATGCCAATAGGACAAAGGAGTGGCCCTACAGGAGATATTAATAACACTAATGGTAACGGTTATTATTGGACAAATCAGGAAAGTTCTACAACTACAGGTTCTTACAAAATTTTACAGATATCTCAAAATAGTGATTCAACAAATATTTATTCTTATTTAACGCCTGATTATGGACTTTCGGTGATGCCGGTTGTGGATTTCGGTTTTTTCTTTGGAGAGTGATTTTGTTAGGATTCTAATAATTATATGTAAAAGAAATGTCGGTAAAGCACTAAGGTTTTACCGACATTTTTATATTATTCAATAATAATCATTTCCACTTTAATGTCGCTTTTCGGTCTGTCGCCAGAAGCTGTAGGGGTGTTTTGAATTTTTTCCACTATGTCAAGACCTTCAATAACCTCTCCGAAAACAGTATATTGATTATCAAGATGAGGAGTTCCTCCAAGATTAGTATATGCCTCTTTCTGCTCAGGAGTGAATTTAGGAGCTCCCATTTTATCGGATTCAGCTTTAGTAAGTGCGATAAGTTCCTCTTGAAGTTGATAAAGCCCACTTTGATCTTTTGTTTTTCTCAGCTGCATAATCTGAGATTTGTGCTCTTTAACGAGTTTATCAAAGATAGATTGTTCCTGAACCTGAGATAGTTGTTTTTCCATCTGTCCCAGTTTGCCTTGATTATATGTATCTCCCCAAACAATGTAGAATTGTGAACCGGATGATTCTCTTTCAGGGTTTACCTGATCAGCCTGACGAGCAGCAGCTAAAGCTCCTCTTTTATGGAATAATTGAGGATATATAATTTCAGCAGGAATAGTATATCCGGGGCCTCCGGTACCAAGAGATTTACCGGCAGCAGCACCCTTAGAGTCCGGATCTCCACCTTGTATCATAAAATTTTTAATAACACGATGAAATAGAGTTTCGTTATAAAAACCCTCTTTTACAAGTTTGATAAAGTTATCTCTGTGAAGAGGAGTCTCATTGTATAGTTTTACTTTAATATCTCCAAGATCGGTTTTAATAAGAACGTAATAAGTTTTTTCTGTATTCATAATTTAAAAAAGTTTCCTGCAAATATATTCATTATATTCAGAAGTAAAGATTCAGATAAGCCGAAACAGCCATGTTATAACTTCTGCGATTGCTGTTTGGGTTACGCGGATTTATCACAGCATTTAGTCCTCCTGAGAATTCGAGACTAAAAGAGATATTATCTAAAAAGAATTCATTGATAATTTTTATTCCCATGTCACGCCTTTTGACATATTTTCGTATTAAAGATGTTTCAAGGTCGCGAATCGATTCTTTACCATTCTCAATTATCATGAATTCACCACCCCGATGTATAGCATAAGCATAATAACCACCTATTCTGGTCCTGAATAGCCCTTCACAATATGTATAACTTAAAGTAAAGGGTATCTCAATATATGAGTTTTTTGACCATATTATGCCAAGAGGGACATTGTTGCTAACAGCCCTTTCCACTTCATCGGGAGATGTTACAGATAAATTATATGCATCTTCGAGATGTTGGTTATATTCCATTCTACAATTTACTCCCTTTTTTATATAAAGAGCCTCGACAACTAACTGAAATGAGGGTGAAATAGCAAAAGCTATTCCGCCTCCGAAAGAAGGAGAGAAAAGGAGCAAAGAACTATTGCCTGATGTGAAATTTGCAGCTTTACTTCCTCCGGCTGCAATACCCCCTTTGGCAAACAATTGAATAGGCTTAGGGTCTCTTATCTGAGAGAAAGAGGCCCAGGAAAAGCTGAATAAAACAATAAATGTCAATATAATATTTCTTAGACCACTATTCATCAATCTTTTTTCTCGGTTTGAGGTCAAATGATAAAAATAACATTGAGAATCCCCAGTATATAAGTATTATTGATACAAGGAAATCTATTATAAAAGAAGGATTGTTGGCTGAGGAGAAAAATATCCACGAAAGGATAATCATCAAGACGCCATTAATCAGATACAGCCACCAATATCGATTGGTAGATATTGAAACAAATGATGCGACAATGTTTTCAATACCTTTAAAAAGAAATATAAAAGCAAAGAAAAAGGGTAGTACTTCCATTGTAAGCCCGATATTGACCACCAGTATAAGCCCGATTATAATATCAAATATTCCTCCTGCAAGCCACCATCCCCATCCATGAAACTTCTTTTCAATCGATGATGCTATCACAATCTGAAATATTCCGGACAACAAAAGACACCATCCGAAAGCCTGGGCAATCAGAATATATCCCTGCACGGGAAAAATAAGCATCCATATCCCTACCAGGGCAATACAGATGCCGGCAATAAGGATTAGCCACCAATATTTTGTTTTCCCGAAAAATGAATCAATCATATCCATATCTTTTATTTTTTTCGTTAAAGAGAGTTTCTCTCTCGTATTTATAACATTCGGTGCTTATTTTTATATTAATCATAATCGGTATATTTTGATTTATTAACCCCTTTATAAGTGTTATGCAACATAATGGCGGTTTTTGATTAACTTTACAACATTATAAAAATTAGTAGTCAATGTTTGAACGTATATTATTGGTCACACCCCCTTTGATTCAGCCCAATACTCCATATCCGGCAACTCTCTATCTCAAAGGTTTCTTAAATACTAAGAATGTAGATAGTCGTCAGATTGATCTTAGTCTTGAAACATTGCTCAGTATCTTTTCCAAGAGCGGACTCGAGCAACTTTTTAAAGAAGTGTCGACCAAAAAAGATTATCTATCCGATAATGCGTTGCGTATTTATTCTCTTTCCTTAGATTATATATCGACAATAGATATAGTGATTTCGTTTCTTCAGGGAAAAGAACAAACAATGGCTCAGATGATTTGCGATGATCAGTTTTTACCTCAGGCCTCGCGCTTTGAAAATACAGCTGATCTATATTCCGCTTTTGGAGAGATGGGATATAGAGACAAAGCACGCCATTATGCTACTCTTTATATTGAAGATCTTTGCGATTTCATAACAGAAACGGTTGATAGTAAGTTCGGTTTCTCCAGGTATGCCGAATCTTTAGGGCGTTGTGCATCTTCCTTTGATGAGATTTATGATACTCTGAAGAGGGAATCATTTACAGATAAAGTGATGCTTGATATTCTTGATAAGCATATTAAGGAGTATAACCCCGATATGGTAGCTATCTCTATCCCTTTTCCCGGAAACCTTTATAGTGCACTTCGATGCGGAGGATATATAAAAAAGAGATTTCCTAAAATAAAGGTTGAGATGGGAGGAGGTTTTGTAAACACTGAACTCAGGTCACTTTCGGACATACGTGTTTTTGAATTTACCGATTTTATCACTCTTGATGATGGAGAACTGCCTCTTTTGAGATTGATAGAAGCAATGAAGCAAACTGAATTTTCCACAAATAACCTAATCAGAACATTTCTTGTGGATGATGATAAAGTAAAATTCATGAACTGTGATACTGGAAAGAGTAATGTTACAATGTCAGAAACGGGAACTCCTGATTATTCAGACCTTTCGCTTGAAAGCTATTTATCTTTAATAGATGTTATAAACCCGATGCATAAGTTATGGAGTGACGGAAGATGGAATAAAATGACTCTTGCTCATGGCTGTTATTGGGGAAAATGTTCATTCTGTGATTGTTCACTTGATTATATTTCGAGATATGACCCTTTATCTGCTAAGATTATAGTTGACAGGATACAGGAGATTGTGCAAAAAACGGGAGAATCGGGATTTCATTTTGTTGATGAAGCGGCACCGCCTATATTACTCAAAGAGATGGCTTTGGAGTTGTTAAACAGAGGCGTGAATATTACATGGTGGACCAATGTTCGTTTTGAGAAAACTTATACTGCCGATCTTTGCCGGTTACTCAAAGCATCAGGATGTATTGCAGTGGCAGGTGGTCTTGAAGTAGCGTCTGACAGAATACTTAAACTAATAAATAAAGGTGTAACAGTTGAGCAGGTTGCTAAAGTTGCTCACTCATTTACCGAATCCGGAATAATGGTTCATGCTTATCTGATGTATGGTTTCCCGTCTCAGAGTGAACAAGAAACCATTAATTCACTTGAAGTAGTACGTCAGCTTTTTGAATGTAAGATAGTATCATCGGGATTCTGGCACCGTTTTGCCTTGACAGCTCATTCGCCGGTATGTAAGGATCCTGACAGATTCGCCATAAAAGAAAATGAATCAGATTTTGGAGGATTTGCCGATAATGACAGATTTTATAATGATTTGCATGGAGCAAAACATGAAAAGTTTGGTGAGGGGCTTAGAAAATCTTTGTATAACTATATGCATGATATAGGGCTTGACTATCCATTACAAGATTGGTTCTCTTTCGGGATTCCAAAACCTCAGGTAGCAAAAAGTCTTATATATAAAGCTATTAACAGCCGGGAATCATTCGAGAATTTGCTTAAAAGAGAATTGATATGGATAGGAGGAGAGCCTATTAAACGAGAGATTAAAAAGAGAAACGGAAAATCTATTAATCAATTAATAATAAACAACAGAACAGATGTTGTTGAACTAACCGAAACATCTGATATTTGCAATATTTTATATGATATGATCTATCGCTGTAAAATAAGAGGCAATACTAAATATGTATCAGGAATATCGGATAAAAAATATAGATTAAAAGATTTGCAAAAAGATATAGAACCCTATATTTCAGATAGTTTCTGTGATTTTTGTAATACAGAGATTATGACAGATCTTTTCCAGACCGGATTATTGTTAATATAAAGTATCATAACCCGGTATTAATTAAAACATTAAAGAATAAATTAAAGATATTAATCTTATGGTAAGTTTTCTACAGGTAGAAAAACTGACTAAATCATTTGGTGATTTAGTATTATTCAGAGATATAACATTCGGAGTTTTCGAAGGACAGCGAATTGGTTTGATAGCCAAAAACGGAAGCGGAAAAACTACGTTATTGAATATTATTTCAGGTAAAGAGGGTTACGAGAGTGGGAATGTGGTGTTTCGACGAGATCTTAAAGTGGGATATCTGGAGCAGGATCCTCAATTTTCTCCCGGACTTACGGTGCTTGAGGCTTGCTTTAAGACTGACAGTGAGGTAGTACGTACCATAGCCGAATATGAGAAAGCGATAGCCGACAATGATCTGGAGGTGCTTGATGAACTTATGCATAAGATGGATACTCTTAATGCCTGGGATTATGAGTTAAGAATCAAACAGATTCTTTCGCAATTGAAAATCAATAATTTCGATCAAAAAGTTGAAACATTATCCGGAGGACAAAGAAAAAGGATTGCTCTTGCAAATATACTTATTTCAGATCCCGAATTATTGATTCTCGATGAACCTACCAATCACCTTGATCTTGAGATGATTGAATGGCTGGAAGGGTATTTGAACCGTTCTCGTCTTGCTCTATTAATGGTAACACATGATAGATACTTCCTTGACAGAGTGTGTAATGAGATATTTGAAATAGATAATAAACAGATATATTCTTATAAGGGTAATTACAGTTATTTTCTTGAAAAGCGTCAGGAGAGAGTGGAGTCGATGAATACTGAGATTGAGAGAGCCAATAATCTGCTTAAAACCGAACTTGAATGGATGAGACGTCAACCACAGGCAAGAGGCACGAAGGCAAAATATCGTATCGATGCATTTTATGAGCTTGAGGATAAAGCTAAAAGAGAGAAGGATAGAGGGAATGTAAAATTAAATGTAAAAGCCTCTTATATTGGGTCTAAGATTTTTGAAGCAGAGAATATATCAAAGAGTTTCGGTGATCTTAAGATTCTTGAAGACTTCAGCTATATTTTTGCCCGCTATGAGAAGATGGGTATAGTTGGTAATAACGGAACCGGTAAATCAACTTTTATCAAAATGCTTATGGGTGAGGTTGCTCCTGATACAGGTACAATAGATATAGGCGAAACGGTAAAATTCGGATATTACAGTCAGGAGGGATTGAAATTTGATGAACAGATGAAGGTGATAGATGTGGTGAGAGAGATTGCCGAGGAGGTTTCACTTGGTGACGGTTCGAGGTTAACGGCTTCTCAATTTCTGCAATACTTTCTTTTCACTCCGGAGACACAACATAACTTTGTTTATAAATTAAGCGGTGGAGAAAAGCGACGCCTTTACCTTTGTCGTGTATTGATGAGTTGTCCTAACTTTCTTGTTCTTGATGAACCGACCAATGATCTTGATATCGTAACCCTAAATGTCCTTGAAGACTATCTTAAGAATTTCAAAGGATGTGTGATAGTTGTTAGTCATGACCGCTATTTTATGGATAAAGTTGTTGATCACCTAATGGTGTTTAACGGCAATGCCAAATTGAAAGATTTTCCGGGCAACTATTCCGATTATCGCGAATGGAAAGAGTTTAAGGAACTTGAGGAAAAGAATAATGAGAAAGCAATAAAGGCAAAAGAGGCTGCCAAGCAATCTCAAAAAAACCAGGACATTTCAAATTCGGCTAATCAAAATTCAAAAAGAAAACTTTCATTCAAAGAGAAAAAAGAGTTGGACGAACTAAACGAGATTATCCCTTTATTGGAGCAAGAGAAGGCAGATATTGAGATATTGATGAGTAGCGGTTCTCTTTCAAATGATGAACTTTTGTTGAAATCGGCAAGAATAAGTCAGATAATAGAGGAGCTTGAAGAAAAAGAGATGAGATGGCTCGAACTGAGTGATATATAAAATTGATTTTAAAAATAAATAGTATAAAAAAGAATGATACTCTATTTCACGAAAAGTAAAGAGTATCATTCTTTTTTGTTATACCTTCATTAATGCAGAACCTTTATGAGCAGCTATATGATCGGATTTATCACTTTTTATCTCATATTGAGGTTCTTCAGGTGTCGCATGATGTGTGTAGCCTTTATAATCGAAGTCTGATGTATGAATACCTATTATTGTACCGGTTACATAACCTGCTTCGGAGTTCCATCTTACTTTATCACCGATTTTGAATATTGTTTCCATAAGAATATCTTTTTATAATTTATGCCCCGAAAGGCTGATAATATATTTATCTATATAAATTGCCTTCTCTTTCGACTTATATTGTTGTATATATCTTGGATGTTCAAGTATTGTCAGCTTTTTGAAAAGGTTTGCCTTCTTATTAAGTTTTTTAATAAACGTAGCATTTTTCTTCCCCAATACGAAAGCCTCCGAATTATCGAGTCCGAACTCTGCAAACCTCTTCAGACAATCTATCATAAACTCCTCTGTCATTTTATACAGTTCGGGATCGTCATAATAATTTGCATATATCTGTTTTCCATCTTTGGTCTGACGAACAATGGCAAGAGGAAAAGGTGAATTAATAAAGAACTCACTATAGAACTTCTCAGGGCCACCGAATTCATGTATCATATCATAGAGAAAGACCGATGATACCTCATGTGTTTTAGCCGATTCCATTTTTATGTCACAAACCGTTTCAAGCCTTTTGGTATCGGTGAAGGGAATTCCCGTTACACCAGCACCGTGACGACTGGGATTTATACCTATAATAAACTTACGAGGATTCAAATCATTATAATATTTTTCATAAAAACTTGTCATCACTTTTATCGTTTCGGGATTATCGAAATAAGGATTTAGAACCCGAAACCCTTCAGGTAGTTTACCGGGGTAGGTAAGGTTTTTATTGAACTCTATTATATTTTTGCAGATGGAGGTATTCATTTTTTTATAAGCTTAATTTCATAACATCGGGAGATAATGTATTGTTGATTTGATACGTTTATAGTTAGTGATATCTCGATTCGATTTTGGGATACTTGTATCTTAAAATAGTTTAATGTATTGAATTTGTATAATATATTCCTGAATCTGTATAATCAGAGTATTGGTGAATGGTCTATATTTGTGGCTTTAAAAAATAAAACAGAAGTTGTTATGTGGTATTTAATGGTTATCCCTGTGTTATTGATTGTTATTCCCGATGTTTATATGTGGCACTATTTTATAAATAATAGTAATACTATTTTAAGAATGGCTTATTGGGTGCCTACCGGTTTTGCCTTTTTTTCACTGCTTTTGGGAATGACAGGCTTTTTTCAGGAACGTGCCATAAAAATATTTTTTCTGATATTATTATGTCTTGCAGTTCCTAAGCTTATATTCTCAGTATTTTCAATTTTAGGTAAAGGGTCGAATATATTAATTCCTTATACCGATTACATTGGTAATATTATCGGATCAATTTTAGCGGTAACGGCAGTACTAATTTCTGTTTACGGTTTTACACATGGTTGGAAAAGATTTACGGTGAAAGAATTTGAGTTTAAATCAAAAGATATCCCCAATGAATTTAAGGGTTATCGTATTGTGCAACTGTCAGATTTACATATAGGTACATTTAATCATTCCCCTGAAGCTTTAAGTAAAATGGTGAATAAAGTTAATTCTCTTAATCCTGATTTGATTGTGTTTACCGGAGATTTGGTAAATAGTTCTCCTAATGAACTGGAACCTTTTAAAGACGTATTGGCGAGTTTAAAGTCAAAGGATGGTATCTATTCTGTACTTGGAAATCATGATTATTGCTATTATCAGAAGTATGATAATGCTTCGGAGCAAAAGCGAAATATCGAGAAGATAATAAACATTCAAAAAGAGATGAATTGGAATCTTCTGAAAAACGAACATGTCATTATTAAAAAAGGAGATAGTGAGATTGTTTTAATTGGCGTGGAAAATGACGGAAGACCTCCATTTCCTGCATATGCTGATTTAAGAAGAGCTATGAACGGATTGACGGATGATAGTTTTAAGATTTTACTCAGTCATGATCCATCTCACTGGAGAAAAGAGATACTTCCGGACACCGATATTGCTCTCACTTTGTCGGGACATACTCATGCTATGCAATTTAAGATTGGAAATTTCTCACCCTCAAAATGGACCTATAAGGAGTGGGGCGGACTACATTCGCAAAATGATCAACATCTATATGTGAATACAGGCACGGGAGGGAATGTCCCATTCAGATTTGGAGCATGGCCCGAAATAACTTTATTGATATTAGATAATTGATATCAGAAATATTTAAACATGAAAAAAGTAATGTTTATATTTAGTGTATATTAATAAAAAACTCATGAGAAAGATTTTAAGCATATTTCTTTTATTTCAGATTTGTATTCTTGGCATTGCTCAGCAAGCTCTATGGAACGGATCTCAGATTATATCGCCTGAAATAAATAAAGATAAGAGCGTAAGGTTTCAATTGTTTGCACCTAATGCAGATACCGTGCTTATTACCGGTGATTTTTTGCCGCAAAATAAAATGGAAACACCAATGGGTATGGTTTCTATGCCGGGAGTGGATAAAATGATAAAAAGATCAAACGGTATATGGGAATATAGAACAAAGGTTTTATCTCCCGAACTATATAATTATAATTTTATTGTTGACGGAATAAAAATTTCTGATCCATCAAATGTGTATCAATTAAGAGATGTTGCTTCTATTTTCAATATTTTTATAATAGATGGAGATAGAGCTGATCTCTATAAAGTAAATGATGTTCCGCACGGATCGGTATCAAAACGATGGTATGAAAGTCAAGCTCTTGGAATGAACAGAAGAGTTACCGTATATACACCTGCCGGCTATGAATCAGGTGAGAAGGAGTATCCTGTGTTATATCTGCTTCATGGAATGGGTGGTGATGAAGAGGCTTGGGGCTCGCTTGGCAGAGCAACTCAGATTCTTGATAATCTCATAGCATCAGGAAAAGCAGAACCAATGATTGTGGTAATGCCCAACGGAAATGTGTCAAAACAGGCAGCTCCCGGAGAAACATCAGAAGGATTGTTACCTCCCTCATTCTTGTTGCCCAATACAATGGATGGAACGTATGAAAATTCTTTCCCTGAGATTGTGAATTTTATTGAAACAAATTACAGAGTAAAAAAAGATAAAAACAATAGAGCAATAGCCGGACTTTCAATGGGCGGATTTCACTCTATGCATATCTCTAAAGAGTATCCTGATATGTTTGATTACGTTGGACTGTTTTCTGCAGCCATAATTGAACCTGACGGAGTTTCATCTTCTGTTTATGAAAATTCTAAGCAAAAACTGGTAACACAATTTGAGAAAAATCCAAAATTATATTATATCGCTATCGGAAAAGATGATTTCTTATATAATTCAAATAAGGAATATGTCAGAGATCTTAAAGAACTGAATTTTAAACATCTGTTTATAGAAACTGAAGATGGACATATTTGGAAAAACTGGAGAATCTATCTTTCCGATTTCTTACCGATGATTTTTAAGGAATGAAAAAATTATAATTTAGTTTTTATCTAGTGCAACTTTCATACCCATAAGAATAAAAACAGCCCCCGAAAATCGATCCATCCATTTACTAAAAAGGGTACTGCCGATTAGTTTTTTTGAAAATACAGAACTGAAAATAGTCAGTATGCTTAACCAGAGAACACACATGTATGCAGCCCCTATATATTTTTAACTACAGAAAAAACTAAAGCAGACTTTGCTACTATGATAGATAGTCCTAAAGCTGCAAATAATGTATGAACAAGAATACCTGAACTAATACCCAACGAGGCATAAAATCCTGTTTTCTTTCCATTTAATAATGATTTGTTTAATACAAATATTGTATCAATGCCCGGAGTTAAGATGAAGAAAACCGCGCTTAATATAAATGTGCTGAAATTGTCTATTCCAAACATATCAGATAAATAAATAGTGATTGATTTAAATAAAAAGCAATAGAATCTTTAAACAAAAGTAAGGAGATTACATCTTGTCTCTATTTGAATAAGATAAAACAATGCTAATATATTGTAATTAAAAAAACTGTTATTCATATTATCTGTTTGCTCTATATATTAATTTAAATCATAACAAATATATGGGGACTCAGACAATAAGAAAAAGCGATATTTTCGAATATGTGCTTAATGATTATACCAAAGCATATTCTCAGTTGATCGACAACTGTTGGACTTTCAGTGTTTTTGCACAAGATAATAATGTTGATATATTTACTAATGAATTTAATGCCGGATTTGTCCAGGCAAAGGTTCAGGGGCATAAAGCTATAAAAGCAGCACGTGATAATACATGGCGTAATTTGCTTATATGCGGGACTCCACAGGAGCATATTTCTATTGATATTCCTAACGGAGCACTTAAAACAGCAGCCAAAAGTCTTTATAATAATTATAAATATCTTTATAAGTGGTTGGCAGATAATGAAAACGAAAGAATTGCCACTAATATTCGTCGTCTTTTATTCAGAATGGCAGGTATATATGCCGGAGTAAATTATGAGAAACCAATTCAGGTAACTTTTGATATGCTTGATGTTGATAAAATGGAGCCATCAGAATTGACATTGGGAGGATATGACGACGAAAAAATCACATTTATGGATATATATCTTATCAATGCTCAATCGGATCTTTTCGATGTTATAGCAGATAAGATTGACATGAGTTATGGAGAGGCAAGTTCTGCTAATCCTAAAGGTCTTAATAAGAAACCTGAATCATGTTCGGCTTTCGTAAAATATATGGATGACGGAGAGATTTTCCTCACCCATGTTACATGGAGCGGATTCTATACACAAACCTGTACTCTTAATTATGTGATAGGAGATGATTTTATATCTCAAAATAGTTATGCCCCAGGACAGTTTGGCAGTAATCAAGATTTCGGATTTAATAAAAACGGCATCATTTTTAATGAAACAACTCATGCTCACATGTATAATGAACCAAAAGAGCTTGGTATTTGGATTACATGGCGTTCTGCTGCAGCTGAGATGTTTGCAGAATCTATTCAAGATTTCTATGAATATATTTCTATTGATAATACAGCCACATATCTTAACGGATATATGCTTGTAGATATTAATACCGGACTAACAGGATTGGTGGAGATGAGTTATAAACGATTTGTTTTGTTTATTTCTGACGGAAAGAAGTTGAATATTACTGATTCGACAGGTCAAGAAGTGACAAATAAAGATTATGATCAACATCTTATTACACCAAAATATATATTCGGGATTAATTATCCTATTTCTCGTTGGGTTACATATGATCTGGAAACAATCGATACACGACCGATGAGAAGGGTACAGTTTTATCAGAACATAGATACGGTGAAATGTATAGAAACAGCAAAGTCTCTTGTTACTTTTACTGATGAAAATGAGCCGTTATCAATATATGGCAGATGGGATTTGGGATATGGAGCAACTGAGTTTTCCAGAATCCGTCCTGATGGATCGGTAGATGCTAAGGCTGTATCTGCAAGTATGGTGAAAGATATACTTGATAATCTTAAATATATGCCAAATAAGAATAGTACCAAGACAGGATTCTGGATGAAATTCGGAACACCTCATGTTCATGGCCGTCCTTTTATCTGGTCACAATCTATGTTTAAAGAGTTTAAAAGCCATGAGTCTGTTGATTATATTCCAGACTCTCTTGATGGTGATTGGAATCTTATGAAACTATTTATGGATTAGCTGCTTAGGGAGCTTATTTAAATAAGCTCTTAAAATGAAATAAAGCGTCTGTTTCGATTTTTATTATTGAAACAGACGTTTTTATATGAATTCATTATAGTTTATTAGATTTCTTAATTAACTAAATGAGCTTTTTGAATTATCTTTGTGAAAAATAAAAGTTTAAATAGATGGATGTAGCAGAAATAATGACCACAGGGGTGGTGTTTAGCAAAGGAAAAGATGAAAATGCATCGAAGCCGGAACAAAGAATAAAAACAAAGGCTAAAAAAACTACTTATGTAAAAGGAACTCATAATTCCGGCGCTGCAAAAATGAAAGCGGCATATAAGAAAAAAAGACAAGCAAGAAACAGCAAATAGATCTGTATAAAATAAAAGAGATAAATATCAAAGTATTTATCTCTTTTGTTTTATATCTTTTTGATAACTAGTTTAATAATCTTATAAGATTTAGATTTACCAACTGTTATATTCATTATATTACAGATTGATATTATTACAGAATGATGAGTAGAAAGCTATCTCAAAAACATATTTTATAACTCACATTTGGCATAACAATTGCACTACCCTGATTATCAATTGAGTTTGTCAGATAATTATAAACAGGCCCATGATTCTCTTTTTGTCCTGTAAAATTCACCATTTTAAAAGCAAATTCATGAGAACTCTTCTCCTTATTTATTTTATAACTGACAGTAAAGCTGCCGATAAAAACATCAGGATATTTCTTTGAAAAAGCATTTTCTTCATCCAGTATAACATCTTTCTGTTCGATAGAAATATCCTCCAACACCGGAGTATATCTTTTCCCGCCTTGATAAGTAAGTCGCATATTCAATCCGAATATATTATTACTCCTTATTCTCCATTCTTTACCAAATAACAAATTAGCAATATAAGATCTGTTTAAAGGGGTATTTCGCCATATCTTATCTGCTGCCATATATTCAGAATTAAACAGAGATCCACTCAATAGATAATAAAATCCGCGGTTAAGATATCTTTCCAATGTTAGTTCTACGCCATAATTACGACCTTCTCCGCTATTTACAAGTTGTTGATCAATATACCAGCGTTCCTGATTAATTATAGAAAACGGTCCTTCGGGAGATACAGGCAAATCTTTTAATTTCTGATAATACGGTTCGATTTTCAAATGTAAATTTTCTGAAATATCAAGATCATAAGACATGACATAATGATGAGCGCTCGTTGGTTTTAAATCCTTATTTACTAAAACACCATCTTTCTCTACGAAATAATAATCGATTTTTTCTATTCTGCTATGCAGACCATATCCGACACCAAGTGTTTGCCCGGGAGTAAATCGCCATTTCAATCCGACTCTCGGTTCTACTTTATAGTTTTTATTTAAGCGGAATAAATGACCTGATACACCGATATTCGCAGTAATAGTATTTGATAACGCTATAGTAGAATTAGTAAATGCTGAAAACAATGTAGTATGTCCGTTACTTTTGGCAAACT
>CAMTOJ010000035.1 GCA_947074145.1 uncultured Bacteroidales bacterium | reverse complement strand
TCTCGTTCTTGACTTCGTCGAACTGGTAATTAAGAATAAGGTTCTTTTCATAATTTCCTTGTGCATTGACAGCAATGACACAGGCTAAAGAACCAAGCGTTAATAATTTGTTTTTCATATATAAGTGAATAATAAAAGCGTTTGTGTGCGGAACATGTGATGTAATATGCAGTCCGATAATTGTTTTACGCAAAAATAGTATTTAAAAGCTTAATTCCAAACCGAGTTTTGCCTATGAGTGGCATGGAAGGTATATTTAGCAAAATTTAGGCTATTGTTTACCGAATTCCGTCGGTTTATGAAAAATTGAATAAGAGCTATGATTATAATATTAGGAATAACAATCATCCTGTCAATATTCAATACGTAAAAAGCCTTTGAAATTTCGTTTATGAAATCTCAAAGGCTTCCTTTTTATTTCAGAAAATGACTTTATAATTCTTTTTTAAAGATGCATTATATCGATTCAGATTATGTTTATATTTCCAATACCATCTGATTCATAGTTAGAAGATCAATCATAAGCAATTTGTTTATAAGAACATCTCCTGACCCCGTAATAATCTTTATAACTTCCGCAGCCTGCATTGTTCCGATTACCCCGGGTACTACTCCCATAACTCCCGGTAAGACATTGTTCACGGTTGAAAGACGGGAACTGTCGTTTCTTGGAAACAGATCTGAATAACGTCTTCCTTCTCGATAATTAAATACAGAAATTTGTCCTTTAAACTCTCCTATACTCCCATAAACATATGGTTTAGATAATCTATCGCAAAATTCATCAATACAGTATCTTGTCTCAAAGTTATCACATCCGTCAACAACAATATCATAGTTGGAAATTATCTCTTCAGCATTATCTTTTGTTAGTCTTATTGGATAAGTATCGATCTTTAAATTGCTGTTTAATTTCAATAATCTTGACTTGGCTGTATCAACTTTACTTTTTCCTATATCCGATTCTCTATACAAAACCTGCCTTTGGAGATTTGATAATGAAACTATATCGGAATCAATAAGACCAATACGCCCTACTCCCGCTGCTGCAAGATATAGAGCTATAGGAGAACCAAGGCCGCCTACACCGACAAGTAAAACAGAACTGTCGAGTAGCTTTTGTTGTCCGACTATCCCAATCTCTTTAAGATTGATATGCCTTACATATCTCTCTTTTAGATGCTCATCGCTTGATCCCAATCTTTCCATACTGCTTCGTAACCTTGTTTTTTAATAGACTCTTCAACCTCAGAGGGACTTCTATCATCTGCCATTACCCACTGTTCAAGCGCAGTTGGATAAGTATAATATCCTCCGGGTTCTGTTTTAGAACCGGCACTCATACTTGTCACACCAAGTGAACAAAGGTTATCTCTCATTCGTGGTTCCTCTCTTGTAGATAATGCAATCTCCACATCTCTGTCATAGAGGCGAAAAGCAAAGATTGCCTGAGCCAATTCCTTATCTTGCATTATAACGTTGGGTTTGAAACCGTCCCCTTCATGAGGTCTTATTCTCGGAAAAGAAACAGAATAACGGGTACGCCAATATTTCTTTTGCAGATATTTCAGATGAATTGCCATTAAAGATAAATCTGTTCTCCAATCCTCCAAACCTATCAATACGCCAAGTCCCATCTTATGTATTTCGGCTTCTCCAAGACGATCAAATGTATCTAATCGATAATTAAAATCTCTCTTTTTCCCTGCCGGGTGATAGATAGGATATCTCTCTTTATTGTATGTTTCCTGATAAACATACACCGAATAGAGTCCTTCTTTTATTAATTCCTCATATTCGCTCCTTTCAAGCGGCTGAACTTCTATTGAGATATTAGAAAAATACTTTTTCATTATCCTTATTGCTCTCTTTAGATAATCAACACCTGCATGACGTGGAGACTCACCTGTGACCAATAATATATGATGAAAATCGCCCAGCTCTTTAATCGCTTGTGCCTCTTTTTCTATCTCCTCTTCATTAAGGATTATTCTATTGATTTTATTTTCATGATTAAATCCGCAATAGACACAATGATTCGTACATGCATTTGTAAGATATAAAGGAATATACATCTGTATTGTATTGCCAAATCGTTGTCTTGTTAACATTCGGCTCTTTCGTGCCATTATTTCAAGATAAGGTAATGCCGCCGGAGATATTAGAGAAAGAAAATCTTCAAAATCTATTCTTTCTTTGTTTAAAGCCAACTCTACGTCTTGTGACGATTTTTGGGAGATCTTTCTCGAAAGATCATCCCAATTATAATTATCTATTAAATCTGTAAATCTCATCTTTATTTAATATTTACTTTAAGTAACGATATATAATCTCTTATATATCATTATAAAGCATAATTAATCTATACATTCTTTTGTCAGCTTCATAGCGCAAAAGTTAGGGCCACACATAGTACAAAAATCACCATCTTCTTTACTGTTCTCTTTGTAATACTCCATAGCTCTTTCCGGATCGAGAGAAAGATTAAATTGATCTTTCCATCTAAAATCAAACCTTGCCTTACTTAAAGCATAGTCTCTTAATTCAGCACCCGGATGCCCTTTAGCAAGATCTGCAGCATGAGCTGCTATTTTATACGCTATTACTCCATTTCTTACATCCTCTTTATTTGGGAGTCCCAGATGCTCCTTAGGAGTAACATAACACAACATTGCAGTTCCGTACCAACCAATCTGAGCTGCTCCAATTGCCGATGTTATATGATCATAACCAGGAGCAATATCCGTTGTCAAAGGTCCTAACGTATAGAATGGAGCTTCATGGCAAGCCTTTAACTGACGTTCCATATTAGCTTTTATTTTGTGCATTGGAACATGTCCGGGACCTTCAATAATAACTTGAACATTATGTTTCCATGCTTTTGTAGTTAATTCTCCAAGTGTATCAAGTTCTGCAAACTGCGCCTCATCATTTGCATCATGAATTGACCCCGGTCTTAATCCATCGCCTAAAGATACAGCGACATCATAAGCTTTTAAGATTTCACATATCTCATCAAATTTCTCATAAAGGAAATTCTCCTTATTGTGAATTTTGCACCATTTTGTCAAAATCGATCCTCCTCTTGAAACAATCCCTGTCAATCGATTTAATGAATGATGAATATTTTCATGCTTTATACCGGCGTGGATTGTAAAATAATCAACACCCTGTTCAGCCTGCTCAATTAGTGTATCTTTAAAAAGTTCCCAATTAAGATCTTCAATCTTGCCGTTTACTTTTTCTAAAGCCTGATAAATTGGCACTGTTCCTACAGGTACAGGACAGTTACGAATAATCCATTCTCTTGTTTCATGAATATTATCACCGGTAGAAAGATCCATAAGTGTATCACCACCCCAACGACAACTCCAAACAGCCTTTTCTACCTCTTCATCTATACCTGAAGAAAGAGCTGAGTTTCCTATATTGGTATTAATTTTTACAAGAAAGTTTCTGCCAATAATCATAGGTTCAGATTCAGGATGATTAATATTAGCGGGAATTATCGCACGCCCGGCAGCTATCTCATCTCTTACAAATTCAGGAGTAATATGTGACTCTAAACCTAATTCCTGAAGATTCTGATTCTCTCGAATAGCAACATATTCCATCTCGGGAGTAATGATGCCTTGTTTAGCATAATACATCTGAGTAATCTCTTTCCCCTGTTTTGCACGATAAGGTTTATGTTCTATACCAAATCTTATATTGTCCAATTTACTATCTAAAAGACGGCTCAAACCATATTGAGAGCTTATTGAAGGTAATTTTTCCAAATCTTCATTTTTCGAAATCCATGATTCTCGTAGTCTGATTAATCCCTTTTCAAGATTAATATCAAGTTTTGGATCAGTATAGGGACCGCTTGTATCATAAACACAAATTGAGCCATTAGATTTTCTTATTTTTTCGCCATCTTTTACAACTACCGTATCAGTTAGCTCGATACGTCTCATTGCTACTTGTATAGGATGAATGGTTCCATCTACAAATATTTTTTCAGAATTAGGAAAAGGCTTTCTCGTTATTTTATCTGTATTCATATATCAATTCTAATTAATCTAAAAATGAAGTTAAAGGACTTGAGGCTTCAGCCATCTTATTTTTACTAGCAAGACCAGAGCAGTATGCCATGCGTCCAGCTTCCACTGCATATTTAAAAGCTTTAGCCATTATCACAGGGTTTGCAGCTACTGCAATTGCAGTATTTACAAGAACAGCATCAGCTCCCATTTCCATAGCTTCTGCAGCATGTGAAGGTGCACCGATTCCAGCATCAACAATGACAGGAATGTTACTCTGTTCGATAATTATTTCTATAAAATCACGAGTTAAAAGCCCTTTATTGGTACCAATTGGTGCTCCTAATGGCATAACTGCCGATGCACCAACATCCTCTAATCTTTTACAAAGTACAGGATCTGCAGGAATATAAGGTAACACAACGAATCCCTCTTTTACCAACATCTTAGTTGCCTTCAATGTTTCTACAGGATCAGGCAATAGATATCTTGGGTCTGGATGAATCTCAAGTTTTAGAAAATTCGTTCCGAATGCTTCTCTTGATAATGCAGCTGCAAAAAGTGCCTCTTCAGCATTCCTAACTCCCGAGGTATTGGGTAATAGTTGAATATCGGGATGTTTAATATGAATAAGCATATCATCATTAGAATCCTTCATATCTATTCTTTTCATTGCCATTGTCACCATTTTTGTTCCTGAAGCAATAATAGCTTGTTCCATAAGAATATTAGAACTAAACTTTCCTGTTCCCAGAAAAAGTCTTGAACTAAATTCTTTTCCTGAGATAACTAATTTATCCATTTATATATTGATTAATTTTTAATTATTATTCATGTTAAATAATGACATTATATCCTTTGTTTGTGCAACAGGGTCAACTGCATTCAATATCGTTGACGATATTGCAATCCCTGTTATACCTGTTTCTAAAAGATACGGAATATCATAGTTTGTTATACCCCCAATTGCTACAATTGGTGTTTTTATATTATTCTCCTTACATTTATCAAGGATATTACGATAACCCTCTATTCCAAGTATCGGACTTAGCTTCTCCTTAGTTGTGGTAAATCGAAATGGTCCAAGACCAATATAATCGACACCCTTTTCTACCAGATTTACGATATCCTCATATGTATTAGCAGTACCTCCTATCACTTTAGTTTCTCCCAAGATGGCTCTTGCTTTTAAAGGATCCATATCTTCTTTACCAAGATGTACTCCGTCGCAATTTAGATCTTTACAAATTTCAACCTCATCATCAATTATCAACGTTGCACCATATTGATAGCAAAGTTGTTGAAGTTCAAAACCTGTTCTAAAAATCTCCGATTGTAGTGAATTCTTCATTCTCAATTGAATCCATTTACATCCTCCTTCAAGTGCAATTTTAGCACTTTCGAGAATATCATATTTTTCTGTTTTGTTTGTTATGAATTGAAGCATATTATAAATTATTACATATTAAATTATATCTACTTAATAGATTATCTATATTATTATCAATTAGGTATTCTTCCCATATAAAACCCAATACGGCAACTCCGCCAAAACCGTACTCTTTAATCTTTGATATATTATCAGGTGTTATCCCGCCTAATGCAATTACTTTTTCATCTATAATATGTTCCTTGGCTGCATTTAACAAATCTTTGTGTGTGAAGCCTGAAACATATCCCGGTTTGGAAATACTGCTAAAGACAGGACTAAGAAACAGATACTCTTTTGTGATTGATTTATTTTTTTCTATTTCCGAAACAGAATGACATGAACAACTAAAATTATTACCATGTTTATTCTCTTTATTCCTTTGATTATGATGAGACCCCATCAAAGAAAACTCATTTATCAATTCATAATGATCATGAACGATGATATGTTTACGCACATCTTCAGGTAATTGAGAAAGAAATTCAGAAGTAATCTGTCTATCCCAACCCGGTTTACGTAGATGATAATACTTCAATCCATAATCAATTAAAGATTTTATTATAAATGGCTCGTTAGTTATAGTAGAGGGAGCAGAAATAATAATGCATTTCATAAATATCTAACCTCCGCATGTAGCATTTATGATAATCACTTTATCATTTTCACTCATATTATAGTTATCCCATTTATCACGAGAAATAACTCTCATATTTACAGCAATGGCTACACCAGGTTTGTTTAGATCCATTCTATTAGCAATATCCTGAAGTGTTTTCTCCTCAGTACAATTATAGGATTCATTATTTATTTCAATATTCATAAATATGATGTTTAATGTGTTTGATTTAGGAATTTATCTCTTCTATTTTACTTTTATAGCATATTGGTGTGTGGAAATGATTTAAAGGACCTTTACCATTTCCGCATTTAAAATCTCTTCCGGATTCTAATGCCTTACTCATATACTCTTTTGATTTAATAACTGATTCACTTATACTATTGCCTAGCGCCAGATTTGCAGCAATAGCGGACGATAATGTACATCCTGTCCCATGGTTATTTGATGTTTGTATTTTACCTGATTTACAAAATACTTGTTCTCCCGATTCGGTTAAAAGAAAATCTTGAGCAATATTTGATATTAGATGGCCCCCTTTCATCAAAACAGCTTTACACCCCATTTCAATGAGTCGATGACCCGCTTTTACCATATCTTCTTTAGTATCAATATCTATACCGGTAAAAGCTTTTGCTTCATCTATATTAGGAGTAAATAGTGTAATGTGAGGGAATAAATATTTTCTATATAAATCTACAATATCAACCTGAATTAATGATTCACCACTCGAGGCTGTCATCACCGGATCCACTACTATATTTATAGCTTTATATTGAACGAGCTTCTCTGCTACAATTCGAATAATCTCCGGAGTATACAACATTCCTATTTTAACGGAATCTATTTCAAAATCTGAAAATACAGCATCTAGCTGTCCTGCTACTATTGAAGGAGTAACAGCCATTACGGCATCAACTCCAACTGTGTTTTGAGCTGTAATTGCAGTTATTACTGATGTTGCATAAACACCAAGAGAAGAAAATGTTTTTATATCTGCCTGGATTCCGGCACCGCCTCCGCTATCAGAGCCGGCTATGGTGAGAGATGTAAAGTACCTTTTTTGTTTCATAACTATTTATAAAATGAAACAAGAGGATACTTAATGTGAAATGCTATACATTACGCAGTAATCTTAAAGATAAACAATCCCTCGCAGTCCTAACTGCTTAAAGGTTCATAGGGTATGATCTCAGCATCTTCATGAAGAATGATTGATACCGTTAATAAACAATCATGTAAGAAGAGCACCCCTTGTTTCCATTATTTGACAAAAAAACAAACTATTTTCGTGTCACGCAAGAAAAATAGGTTTTTAATTATTTTTCTTTAAAATAAATCTCATTTTTATATTAAAAGATCTCATTTCTATATACAGATTAAGATTGTAAAAGAGATTTTAAATATTATAGTTTTCTTACTAATTAGAGAGCTCTATACTAAAAAAACAAGAAAGAGGATGAAAGGACAATAGATATGACATTGTGATATATGCCTTTTGTTCATCAAAATAAAAAAAGAGTGATTCCTTCTAATATAGAATGGAATCACTCTTAGTTATATAATAATATCTATTATTTAATAAGCTCTTGCAAATAAAACACGTTGTGCTGATGGTTTTCCTGTCACCATACATACTCCGGGAGTTTTATCGCCATCTAAAGGAATACAACGTATTGTAGCCTTTGTCTGATCTTTAATATACTCCTCTGTTTCAGGAGTTCCATCCCAATGAGCAAGGATAAAACCACCCTCTTCGATCTTTTCCTTAAATTCTTCCCAAGTATCTACTGTTTTGGTAGTAGATTCACGCATATCGTAAGCTTTTTTGAATATGTTCTCCTGAATTTTATCCAAAAGTTCTTTTACATACTCAGCTATACCATCTTGTGAAATTGTTTCTTTTGTAAGAGTATCTCTACGGAATACTTCGATAGTATTGTTTTCAAGATCACGACCTCCCATTACAAGACGAACAGGTACACCTTTAAGTTCATATTCAGCAAATTTCCATCCCGGTTTTTTATTATCTCCGTTATCATATTTAACTGAAATACCATATTTTTTCAGTTCAGCTGTTATTTCAGCTACACGAGCATTTATCTGAGAAAGCTGCTCATCATTTCTATGAATAGGAATGATAACAACCTGTATCGGCGCAAGTTTCGGAGGCAACACTAGACCATTGTCATCTGAGTGTGTCATAATTAGAGCACCCATCAAACGAGTTGAAACTCCCCAAGAAGTAGCCCAAACAAACTCCGGTCTTCCCTCTTTATTCATGAATGTTACATCAAATGCTTTTGCAAAATTCTGACCAAGGAAATGAGAAGTTCCTGATTGTAGAGCTTTACCATCTTGCATCATAGCTTCAATAGTATATGTTTCGACAGCTCCGGCAAAACGTTCATTAGCCGATTTCACACCTTTAACAACAGGCACCGCCATGAAGTTTTCTGCAAAATCACTATAAACGTTAATCATTTTAATAGATTCCTCAATAGCCTCTTCTTGAGTAGCATGAGCAGTATGTCCCTCTTGCCACAAGAATTCTGCAGTACGAAGAAACATACGAGTACGCATCTCCCATCTTACAACATTTGCCCACTGATTACAAAGAATAGGAAGATCTCTCCATGATTGGATCCATCCTTTATATGTGTTCCAGATTATTGTTTCTGAAGTTGGGCGAACAATAAGTTCTTCCTCTAATTTTGCCTCAGGATCAACAACAACACCTGTACCGTCAGGATTATTCTTTAGACGATAATGGGTAACAACAGCACATTCCTTTGCAAACCCTTCAACATGATCTGCCTCTTTACTTAAAAACGACTTAGGAATGAATAAAGGAAAATAAGCGTTTACATGCCCTGTTTCCTTAAACATATCATCTAGATTACGTTGCATCTTTTCCCAGATTGCATATCCGTAAGGCTTGATGACCATACATCCGCGAACTGCTGAATTTTCTGCAAGTTCAGCTTTTGTTACAAGGTCATTATACCATTGTGAGTAACTTACAGATCTTGGAGTCAGTTCTTTTAATTCTTTTGCCATATAGTAATTTAATTTGTTTTTTATATCATCAGCTAAAGAGACATCTTTTAGCTCCGCAAAAATACAAAAAACAATCAACATTAAAATCGTGTCACTTACTATTATTTATCATAATGGAATACATTGGTATCGACTGATTCGTTTATAGACTTATTTTCAAGTATATAAACAGTTTTATTACCATTTGATTCCAACATTTCCATATATGAAATTATAAAGTTTTTCTTGTCATACTTCAGAAGAAGCTTTTCCGGTAATATTCTACTTTTCTTTTTCATTTCAGCCACTATAATATAATGGTTGCTATCTTCTGAATAATCGAAAGAACAATCACCTATTGAGTTCAGATCACCTTGAAAACATGCAAATAACAAATTCTTAAGAGCACCGAATTTATTCTTATTCTGAGCATTTTTGTTCTGAGTTTTTCCGTTTGTAATCATAACAAACTGATCTCCGTTTATTAGCAATAGATCCCCTTTGGGATTATCATAACTCATACAAACTTTGTTATCTTTCTGATAGTAGAAAGTACCATTTGTTTTTAATGGATTTTCAAAAACCTCCAGATGTTTCTCCTGATTAAAAGGACAAACTATAGTTTGAATTTTTTCATTTTCTATTTTCAGGGTATTTATAAACTCTTTTGACGGTTCTGCTGCCGAAAGTCCCAATGTGAAACCAAAAGATAAGAGGCAAAGTTTTAAACCTGTAATTTTCATAACGATTCTATTTTAATAGATTATGAATATAATCCTCCGTTTATATTAATTACCTCTCCTGTTATATAAGATGATTCTTTTGAAACCAAGAATCCGACAAGGTTTGCCACTTCCTCAGCTTCGCCAAATCTATTTGCTGGAATTTGTTTTTTTAATTCCGCTTCATTAAGTCCATCTACCATATCAGTTTTAATGAATCCCGGAGCTACAGCATTAACTGTTACTTTCTTTCGTGCAACCTCTTGAGCCAAAGCCTTAGTTGCTCCTATTACACCAGCCTTAGAAGCTGAATAATTGACTTGTCCGGCTATTCCTTTAAGACCGGAAAGCGATACCATATTGACAATTCTTCCAAATTTCTTAATCAACATTGGTTGTAAAAGAGGACGTGTTACATTGTAAAATCCATCAAGACTTATATTTACAACACTTGACCAATCTTCGGGTTCCATCCACACAAGAAGATTGTCTTTTCTGATACCCGCATTATTGATCAATACTTCGATATACTCTCCTTGATGATTCTCCTGCCAGTTTTCAATTGCTTTAAGTGTTTCTTCTCTTTTTGAAACGTCAAATTTCAAAATTTCACCTTCTACACCGTAAGATTCAACTAATTCTTTTGTTTTAAGAGCTTCTGCTTCATTAGAAACATAATTAATAATAACGTTATATCCCATAGAAGCAAGTTTAATACTTACAGCTCTTCCAATTCCACGACTACCGCCGGTTACTAATGCGTATTTCATAATTAATTTTTTCTATTTTTCTATTTAAATGTGATTTGTATAATAAATTTATAACCCCACATCACTTAATAATTTTTCCTTATCTATAATCTCCATACATGTCATCAAAGAGGTCATAGTCACCCCTAATACACCATGAATCATGAGACTCTGCCCTGTCATAAACAAATTCTTAACTGGTGTTTTTGGAGTTAACATTGTAAACATAAGGTTATTACAATCTTTTCTTATGCCGTATGCAGTTCCATCCTCTATTCCACAGTAATCTCTATATGTCAAAGGAGTGCTTGTATAAATCTTTTCAATAGCATCCTTTAAACCCGGAAATCGGTCACTCACATAATCGATACATTGATTTGCCTTTTGTTGCTTATAATCCTCATAATCCTGACCTCGTTTGAAAACAGAAGTATCTTTCCACTGTTCCAACTCTTGAAGATGCATAGGAGTTAATATATCAATATTTCTTGTATATAAATTTCCTGGTTCAGGGACCTGAATACTTACCATGGCAGCCTCAATATCTTGTTTGCCTCTATAAATGGATTGTTGCCAGATAGTGCGTGGCTCATATTTGAAAATATTTCTATTTTCATATTTTATGCTATTCTCCTTAAGAATAAGACTTGTTGTAAACATCCCATAAGTATTCGGAAGGTTTTTAACTCTTTTTCTATAAAGATTTCTTATCATCTTACTATCTTTTATAAGATCAAGAGTGACTGAAGGGTGTGCATTGGATATGAAAAAATCGGCTTTTTCCTCTGTTCCTTTATCTGTAATTGCCGATACAATCATACCATCCTTTTCAATTAATTCCAATACCTTGCAACCGGTAACAACTTTACCTCCCATAGCTTCTATATCGGAAATCAACTTTTCTGCTATTTGCATTCCTCCGCCCCTTAGACGCCATGAACTCTGAATAAAAGTTGAGTTTACCTGAGCAAAAACATATAATGGCAATGTTTCCGGATTTAGTTCCATCTTTAATGATGCTCCGGAAAGCACATCTATTAATCTTTCATCTTTAATTTTGCTTTTTAGAAATTCGTAGGCTGAAGTTGTAAAATATTCAGAAGCAAACATTTCTGTCGGATCTTGGCGTCTTAAACTTGGAGCAAGCATATCGCCAACGTTTTTTAATATCTGACAATATTCATCTATCTCTTTATTTAAGCCGGTAAACTGTTGTTTTAAACTCTCTCCGAAATTATCTATCCCTGTTGCATAATAATATGATTTGCCATCTACTATTATCTCGTCCGCAATGTCATCATCAAGCTGTTGCCATGGCAAATCAAGCAGATTCATATAATCAAATACTTTATGTAGCGGTTTGCCTTCGTCAAGACCTCCAATATAATGAAACCCTGTATCAAGTACAGTTTTTCCTCTTTTATAAGATTGTATATATCCTCCCGGTAGTTTATTTTGTTCCAATACAGTAACGTCAAAATCATTTTTGGCGAGAATATATCCGCATTGCAATCCTCCTAAACCACCCCCTACGATCAACACCTTTTTTCTTTTCATTGATTTAATTGATTAATTCGAGAGATTATTACTTTCTGATATCCAGTCTTGATAAAAATTTACCTTTTCCAGATCTCTTTCTTGCTTTAACGAGAATATTGAAAAGCAAAGGTTGGATTGTATATGATAACAATACAGTTGAACTCATTCCAATAAGTGTTGAAAATCCTATAGATTTTATGGCCGGATGAGTTGCAAACATCAATGTAACCACTACTGTAATCAAGACAAGTGCCGAGAATATAATTGCCGTCTTATGATAGACCAATACATCTTTATGATTTTGATATTTTGATATCAATCCATCCATAATAAATATGCTGTAATCAACACCTATTCCAAAAATAAAAGTAGATATAACAATATTTATAAGATTAAATTGTAATCCCATAGCTCCCATAATACCCAAAACCATTATCCAGCTCATTCCCATAGGCAAAAATGCAAGGAGTGAAATGACAATACTTTTAAACGATATAAGAAGAACTATAAACACAAATAAAGAGGATATTGCAAGAGTGGTATTGAAATCCTCATTTATAAGGCTAACCATATCATTTGTATAATAAAATGGATCTATAATTAGAGACCCTGGTAAAGCAGCGACCTCATCGCTTACTCTTCTTTGATTTTCGCGCAAAGTTCTTACTGATGTAAATATCATATAGTTGTCGTCAGAAACTTCAATAATATTAGACATCAATGACTCTGGGAAGACTTCACTTTCACAAATTTTTGTAGGTTCATAATCTGACGAAACCATATTTATAAATGGTTTAAATGTAGTCTCTTTAAAACCATAGTCAGAGCCATATTTTACAAGTGATCTTCTTGTATCCTCAACCTTTGTATCGCTCCAAAAGCTATTCCAAACCTCTATTCTTTCATTTTGTTCCTTCTCTGTTAGAAATAAGTTATTTCCTTTTGAATAAGATTCCAAGATACCTTCATTCTTTAAAAATTCCAGTTTTCTTGTAATCTCTCTACTTGTAATAATTGCAGAATCAAGATTAGAAGATGCAGACGCATAATATGTGGTAACAAGTCCGTCTGAAGTCTTTTCGTTGAAAATTGTTTGCGAACGCACAACTTTTGACTCATGATAACCGATATTCTTAAGATCAGAGTCGAATGTTACGGAATTTTTAAAATATAATGAAGCAGCAAAAACTACAAGAATTAATCCTATAAGCCATTTTTGTTTCTCAAAAGGATATGAATTTATTTTCTCAAATAGGATAAAAGCTTTCTCCGATTTCTTATTTCGTTTTGTATTAAATAAATGCGGTAGGAAAACTAATGCAAAAAATGTAGTACCAATCAAAGCTAAAGAAGCAAACAGACCAAAGTCCTTTAATAATTCTGATTTAGTAAACATTAGTCCCATAAAAGAACCGATTGTGGTTAAACAACCAAGTACAACCGGCACTGTCTGATCTTCCAAAACTCTTATTGGATCAGTTACGTATTTATAATGCGTAATAACATGAAGTGAATAGCTAAGAGCAACACCCAATACTATTGCTCCAATTCCTAATGCCATTAAAGACATCCCCCCTTTTATAATATAAATCATTGCCAAAGAGAAAAATGTACCATATATAACAGGTAAAGCAAGAAGAAGTAATGTAGATTTATTCTTAAAGCATAATCCTATTATAAGACTTACAATTATCATAGATAAAGTAAGTGTCATTACAAGATCCTTTTTTATCTGTCTCGAATTATATACACTTTGAACAGGAGCTCCATGATATAATATCTCAGTTTGTGGATATTTAGTAGAAAACTCTACAATTAGTTCATCTATTAAATCTACAAGTCTTATACTACTTTTTGCATCAAAAGATTTGAAAGCCGGCGATATAAATGCTAAAGCAACAGTTGTATCCTGTGTAAAAAAATGGGAATCATAAACCAAATAGTTTCCTCCTATCCCATCTTTAAGATCTGTCATATTTTCTAATATAGAATTTCTCAGACCGATAGGGTCAATTCTGACTAAATCCATCATAGTAGCAGCAGCCGGTCCGCTTGCTAATTCATAATTAGCAGTCATCTGCTTTTTAATATTTTCGTCAGACAACGAATTATTTATTGATGGATAAGCTTCTGAGGGAATAAAAACCGGCGCATTGTCATATAAATAACCGACAGCATCCAAAAGTATCTCTTCATCAAATCCTGATAACACATTATCTATAAGCAAATTGTCAGAATCCTCTTCCTGTAGTTTTTCAAAGAAATCATCACATACAATTGCCATATTTTCGGGTGTATCACCTGTAAAAAGAACAAATATCTTATCTTTTACTCTTAAGTTTTGAAATACTAATTGTTCATTTCCGCCACTTTCGGTCGAAGGTAAAAGCTTTGTTATATCTTCTTCATATACAATTTTTGATCCCAGAAATGCAAATAAGATAAAACTGCATAACATCGAAATATAGAGTATGAGCTTATGATTCTTGAAAAAATTATATAACGCAATATTTAAACGTGTCATTTATTTTGGGGTTTTAAACTCTCTTATTGTAATACTATTTTTCTTTCAATTCTCCTTTAAAAGTCATAAAGACTGTTACATCATCTTCGATTGTTGCATTGATTTTATAACTGTCATCTGCAGTTTTATCATTCTTTATCTTTATATATACTTTAGGATTATCAACGGGCGACATCACAGCCGATAATCTACAAACAGAGATATTCTCAATTATAAGATTCTTACGTACGGCAAGAGATGCACACTCTTTAATCATTTGCATATTACATACGCCAGGAGATACAGGCATACCGGGAAAATGTCCATCATAAACAGGATGATCTGCCAGCAAATCTATCTCGAACAGATCTGTTTCCCCATCGTTATTATATGATATAAGTTTATAGTATGTATCTTTTAAATTCATTGTTATATGTTATTGATTATGATAAAGTTTCCACTCTGCATAAAAGTCAGGATTGGAAACCTCAAATACTCCTTCAAGATTTTGGAAAAGCTGAATTGTTTGAGCCTCACTCAATAATACTCCATCAGATTCTCTGTATATCTTATAGTTAAAAATCAATTTTGAGGCTCTTGTAGGTTTATAAGTTATTTCAACCGACAATCTGTCTCCCACTCTCGCACTATTGAAATATTTGAAATGCATATCTACAATAGGAGCAACATAGCCGCTATTGTACATATACATATATTCTAAGCCATATTTTTCACCAAAAGCCTCTCTCGCATCTTCAAGATATTTCACATAACTTCCATGCCAAACAATCTTTAGAGAATCCACTTCACTGAATCTGACTTTAACAGGTACTGCCAGCGATAAACATGGTTTTTCCATATTCTTTTCTTTTTTATTCATCTTTTATGAAAATCTTCATTTGACATGAAGCAACCAACTCATTTTCTGAAACTACTTCTCCTTTAATCAACGATATATTCATCGCTTCAGATATAACTGTTATGTTAGTTCTTATTTTACTTCCTATATCCGGTAAACGGTTTACCTTAAATTTTTTCACCTCACCGATAAAACCGATTGGTGCAGGAAGTTCTTTTTTATAAGCTTTATAGCCTGCAAATGCAGATGCAGATTGAGCAATATGCTCTATTACTCCAGGTTCGGTCAACACCTTACCATCGCAGAATATATTATCTTCTTTAATGGTTAAGCCTGTAATAGCACTCTCGTCATCTGCTTCAAAAAGCGTATCAACCATAATTATAGGATCTCTTTGTGGTATTAATCGACCCAATTGTTCTCCTTTAAATAAGACCTTATCCATATCTGTATTATTGTTGTATTTAAGCCTTAGACAAAATTATTTATACAATGTCACCAGGTGTATCCTTAAAATAAGATTAAGCGTTTACCTTCTTCATATAATAATGAGAGTAAGGGAAACGCTTAATATAAAAGATGTGATTATGCAGCTAATCTTTCTGAAATAAAGCTGTATAGATCATCAAATGTTTTGATTGTTGTCACTTCTGTTCCTTTGATTTTAACACCAAATTCACTCTCTATCAAAGCGACCATATCTACAAGGCTAAGGCTATCCAGCATTAATGTTTCTTTAATATTTGCATCAGCTGAAATTGTATCAACTTCTACTTCAAATTCTTCTGCCAGAACCTCATTCACTTTAGATATTAACTCTTGATTTCCCATTGTTATTTATTTAATTAGTAGATTATTCTTCTATGTTTTTAACTATTAAAGTTGAATTTGTACCACCGAATCCGAATGAATTAGATAGAAACATATCAAATTTTTTCTCAACTCTTTGTCCTGGAATATTCAACAAAGCAGAATCCTCATCAGGATTCTCAAAATTAAGATTTGCCGCAATAAAGTTATTCTTCATCATTAGCATTGAATATATAACTTCACTTGCTCCTGCCATCCACATTTCATGACCGGTAAAACATTTTGTTGAAGTTACTTCCGGCTTATGATCGCCAAATACACTTGCTATTGCTTTTGCTTCATTTCTGTCTCCAACAGGTGTTGAAGTGGCATGAGCATTAACATAGCCAATCTCTTTAATGTCGATTCCGGCATCTTTAATGGCCATTTTCAACGAACGACTTGGACCATCTACATTTGGTACAGAAATATGATCTCCATTAGAAGAGAATCCGTAACCGATTATCTCAGCAATTATAGGTGCTCCGCGCTTTATTGCGGATTCATAACTCTCAATAACAATTGTTGCTGCTCCACCTCCGGGCACAAGACCATCTCTATCTTTATCAAATGGACGCGATGCTTTTGTAGGATCCGATTCTCGAGTTGAGAAAGCACTTATCCCATCAAAGCTTCCAATAGAGAAAGGATTTACCTCCTGAGCACCTCCGCAGATAACACACTCTTGCAAACCTGATCTAATCAACAAGGTACCTAAACCTATAGCATGTGACCCACTCGCGCAAGCTCCTGATACTGTAAGATTCATCCCTTTGAGTTTAAATATACAAGCAAGATTCATTGTAACTGTTGAGTTCATAGACTGAAAGATTGCTCCCGATCCTACTAATGTAGTGTCTTTCTTTTCTCTCATTGTATCTACACTCTTAACTACTGCATCTGCAGAGCTATCGTTACCATAAAGTAATCCAACTTCGTTGTTATCCAAAAACTCTTGATCTATACCTGCATTTTTTAAAGCATCTCTGGTAGCACAATATGCATATCTTGCCTGTTCAGGCATGTAAACTCTTTGAGAACGACTTAATTCTTTCTTTAATTCTGGTTCATCAAGTTTTGCTGTTAAAGCAGAACGAAAACCCATCTCTTTTCTTTCAGCATCAAATACGATGCCTGAAACACCATTAAACAAGGAGTTTTTCACCTCCTCCAAATCTTTACCAAGACATGAATAAATACCCATTCCTGTAATAACGACTCTTCTTTTCATATATCAAAATTTAAAGGACTTCCTTAATTTATTTAAATAGCTTCTCTCATTTGTGAGGATTCAATTTTTCTCAATTTTCCAAAGAGTGATTTTCTTATTGCTAAGAGTTTGTCAAGTTTCCCCTTATTTTTTTGAATCTTGAATCTTATCTCACTTTTTAATTTTATATATCCAATACGATATTTCCATGCAAAAAGTCCCAATAAGGGCAGTAAACATAAATATCCTGCTGCGAACCACAATAAACCTGTAAGATTTAACAATACAAAAAATGTTGTTAAATATAATACGGGGATAGTTAACAATGCTGATAACCCATAATATATCGACCCATCAAACATATGATCTTCAATTCTTCGGGTGATCAACTTTGGCGCCAGAAAAATAAAAATATTTGGCAAAAGGGAGATTAAAAATAGCGGGAGTAATAATATTCCTACTAATATTCTTGAACCTATAGAAGTCACGGAGAATTTTTTCTCATAATTCCAATTTCTGAAATTAAAACCCTCTTCTAACTCCTTAGCTTCATTTGCTAATCTATAAATTTCTTTGATTCCAATAGGATCATCTAATTTATATTCATCAAGGATCTTTACAAGCTGCTTATCGCTTTTTAATTTTTCGGGCAAATATTTAGGGTCCAAATCTTGCTCTTTCGCGAATTCAACTCCATAGCTATTTCTAATATAATCAATAGCGTCATAGTTATCCAAATCTTCAACATTTAGCATTAATTCGGAAATTCTCTCTCTTACTAATTTATTGATCTCGCGTTGAACGGTACGAGGCTTAGACTTATACTTTTCGTAATATGGTGATAAAGCAATAGGATCTCCATATTTTACAAGTATATCACTTTGCATATGAAAATATGAAGTATAATGATTGCATGATGGCAAAATATATACTTCTTTCTTGAAATCAGCTTTTTCAGCTGCTTCAAAAGCAAGAATAATATACGCCATTGAAAAATTACCTAACCATCTTTTAGTCTGATGACCGGCCTCAGGATACATCAAAACGGTCCTTCCTTTAACCAGCTCATCAGATGCAATATCAAAAGTTCTTCTATTGTTCCCTACTGACTCTATACCCTCGTGACTCATTCTGTAAGCAGGTATCAAGCCAAGAAAATTCAAAAAACGTCTTGCAATAGGATTTTTGAAAACATCTGCCCTAGCAAATACATTTATCTTTCTATCATAAAAGGTAAACTGTACAGCTAAGGGATCATTAAGACAATTCTGATGATTTGATACAATTAAAACAGGTGTACCGTCTTGTGGTATTTTATGTTTATCAATTATATGATAATCTCTATAATACAGTTTATTATGTACAAATCTTAGATAACACCTTGTCAGATTATATATCATCGAAGGTTTAATGTTTGAATTTGTCTTCATCTTTATATTTTAATTAAGTCATATAAGAGCATGCATGAACGCCTATATCCCTCGAGCGATTCGACATCATCTGTTTCAGGGTTCTTAAAATCTCTTGATGATTCATAAGTAATTCCTGAAAATAAAGATGATATAAGATCTATATCTATATCAGCTTTTATCAACCTTTTAGCGTAACAGACTTGTACCGCACGTTTCCATAATTGGAATTTCATTGTGCGAGTTCTCTTTAATTTATCTTTTATGCCCGGAAAATGGGCAGCTGAATACATTAACAAAGAGTTTAGCTTTGAAAATAAATATTCTTCGCTGCTATGTTGTGACAACATTTTATAAATCCCTACATAATATTCCATAAACAGATCAATAAGCTCCAGAATAGAAAGATTCTGATCAAGAGAATCATAAAAAGCATCGAATCTTTTTATATAATACTCTTCTATCGAGCAAATAAGCAATTCTTCTTTATTTTTAAAATAATAATATAAAGATGCTCTTCCTATATCCATCTTTTCCTGAAGTATAGAAATCGACATCTCTTTATACCCATATATATAAAAAAGAGCAAATGCTTCCTCTAATATTAGTTCTTTATTTATTTTCACTTAGTCGCACCGAATGAATGTTCGAGTTACAAAAATAAATCATTTTCACATATCTATTCAATTATATAGAATAATATAGAATTATTTTTAAATAAAGTCGTAAAAGTAATAAATGAAACCCCTAAATCCTTAACCAAAATGTCGCCAAAAATCATAAAAAAAGGATGTTCGTATTGTAAACATCCTTTTTTTATAAAATTCTATCGATAGATATTACATATTCATACCTCCGCAACAGTGAATTACCTGTCCTGTAACATAAGAAGAAAGATCTGATGCAAGGAATGTACATACATTTGCAACATCTTCCGGAGTTCCTCCTCTACGAAGTGGTATTTGTTTTGCCCACTCTTCTTTTACCTGATCAGAAAGCTGATGTGTCATCTCTGTGATAATGAATCCCGGAGCTACGCAATTAGCACGAACACCTCTTGATCCCAATTCTTTAGCAACAGATTTCGCCATACCTATCATACCGGCTTTGGATGCTGAATAATTGACTTGACCTGCATTACCGGAAACTCCCACTACTGAACTCATATTGATAATGCTTCCGCCTTTTTGACGCATCATTATCGGAGTACATGCATGTATGAAGTTGAATGCTGATTTAAGATTTACGTTGATAACAAGATCAAATTGTTGTTCAGACATTCTCATTAGTAAACCGTCACGTGTAATACCTGCATTATTTACAAGTATATCTATACGTCCGAAATCACTATTAATTTGATCAACGACCTGTTTTGTTTCATTGAAATCAGCCGCATTAGAAGCATACCCTTTAACTTTTACACCCATCGCTTCTATCTCTTTGATAGTGTTTTCTGCATTTTCATCTATTGAAAGATCTGTAAATGCAATGTTTGCACCTTGTTCTGCAAATTTAAGAGCGATAGATTTTCCGATACCGCGTGCAGCACCTGTTATAAGAGCAACTTTTCCGTCTAATAATTTCATATTGTATTATGATTTTGTTTAAATTATACCTACAGATAACAATAGGTAATATATTAATTTCTAATATGTTATTTTTTGCTTCTTGATTCCGTTAAAAACAAGATCAAGAATATATTCTCTCAAAGTATATCTTGTAATTCCCAGCTCTGTAAACACACCTCTTATGTAGGGTACATCAAGACCTCTTAATGCAAAATGAAGTGTCAATGCTCCAATTTCCACATTAGGAATAGCAAAAAGATCCTCTTTTACTCCCTGATTTAAAATCGCTTTTAATATCTCAATCTCTTGATTATCGAAAGTTTTTCGAACTCTTTCAACCTCCCAGATATCACGAAAAAATTCTGCTCGTAAAGTTCCGTTTCTAAATACAGTCTCTTTAATAGCATCCATTCTCATAAATATATATCTGACAAGTTTATCGTCAGCCGGCATGTTTAGCTTTTCTACACTCTTTAGATTATTAGCAAGTAGATTCAACTCCGACTCTATAACAGCCATATATATATCCTGTTTATTCTTAAAATAGGTATATAAAGTACGACGGCCTTTATTAGAGGCCTTGGCGATATCATTCATTGTCGTGTTTTCAATACCCTCTTTGGCAAAAAGACAACGCGCTACATCAACTAACAAATCTCTGGTTTTGGACATATATATGATCTAAGTGTATTATGAGCAAATAAATTATACATAAATATGCATAACAATGCACATTTGATTTTATAATGTGCTAAAATAGATATTTTTCCTCTTTGCAAAAAATTTCAAATACATATTTTTTCAATTTAATAATCTCATTTTTTTAAAATAACATGTTAACGAATTGATACATAATCTTTGACGTTTTTATCATGTATCAGTAGTTAAGAAAATAATGAAGGGTGAATTTGATATAATATAATCAAATCTAATTATGCAATATATATTAAAGATTACATAATTAAATACGCTTTAGAATAAGATAATGGAATTTACAGCTGTCAATTTCAACTATTATGTAAACTAATTAATAGTTATTAATCAACTTATTAATCAACTTATTTATCAGATTTTGGCTTCATCTTTTTAATAGATATTTTTCTCTAATTCTAATTTCATATAAGAATTAGAAATAAAAATATTGCTAATAAAATGCACATTTCATAGAACAATTGTGCATTCTATTGGTTATAATAAAGAAAGGATTATTAATATTTGAATACTTTATAAAATAAAAAATATGTCAATTCTTTATTCACCCATAAAAATTAAAGATATCGAAATAAAAAATCGTATCATGATGTCTCCTATGTGTCAGTATTCGGCAAAAGACGGACACGCTAAAGACTGGCATTTAATTCATTACGGAAGTAGAGCTGTTGGAAATGTAGGCTTAATAATGTTTGAGGCAACAGCTGTGTTGCCAAAGGGCAGAATTACCTATGGAGATCTTGGTCTATGGACACAGGAGCATGTAGTAAGATTAAAACATATTACCAACTTTATAAAGAAGCAAGGCTCTGTGCCAGGAATACAGCTTGCTCATGCAGGGCGCAAAGCATCATTAAGATTACCGATAGATGGTGATGGGCCTCTTACTGCGGAACAAGGTGCCTGGCAGATTGTAGCTCCTTCGGCTATTAGATTTGGAGACAACTATCAAATACCAAAAGAATTGTCAATATGCGACATACATTCTATACAAGAGTCTTTTGCTAATGCTGCCCAAAAAGCTTATAATGCAGGATTTCAGGTTTTGGAAATTCATGCGGCGCATGGATATCTTATTAATGAATTCCTCTCTCCTGCATCAAATCACAGAAACGATGAATATGGAGGAAGTTTTGAGAACAGAATAAGATTCCTGATGGAAATTATAGATCATGTCAAATTCGTTTGGCCAGACAACCTGCCTATTTTCGTAAGAATTTCAGCTACTGATTATATTGAAGAGAGTTGGGATATCGAACAAAGTATTTTATTGGCTAAAGAATTAAAGAAAAAAGGTGTAGATGTAATTGATGTATCGTCCGGTGGATTAACACCTGATGCTCCTGTGAAATATGATTTCGGATATCAACTCGGATATGCTGAACGAATACACAAAGAAGCTAATATTATGACTGCAACGGTTGGCATGAATACAACAGCGGAGCAAGGAGAAACAATATTAAGAAACGATATGTCTGAAATAATAGTTTATGGAAGGGAATTATTAAGAAATCCTTATTTCGGGCTAACATCCGAAAAAGTGGTTCATGAAAATATGGAATGGCCGGTTCAATATATAAGAGCTAAGATTTGATAGTTATTTTCTTTTCTAACAGTACGACATTAGCATCTTTTTGCGGTGAAGTTGATAGTAAATTCTATTAATTTTACCGCAAAAATTTTTTATGGCAGAAAAAATTCACAAAACAAATGCAATAAGACTGCTTGATAAAGCTAAATTAGATTACTCTTTACTTTCTTATATTGTTGATGAGAGTGATCTCTCTGCAATCCATGTAGCACATCAGCTGGGGCAAAATGTCAAACAAGTATTTAAAACATTGATCTTGAAAGGTGATAAATCAGGCTATTTTGTATGTATAATACCAGGAGACGACGAAGTTAATCTAAAAAAAGCAGCAAAAGTTTCAGGCAACAAGAGTGCAGAAATGATCCCAATGAAAGACTTGTTAAATGTTACAGGATACATAAGAGGAGGTTGCTCTCCTATTGGAATGAAAAAGAGTTTTCCTACATACATTGATAGTTCGGCATCTTTGTTTTCTTCAATATTTATAAGCGCAGGTGTAAGAGGAATGCAAATATGTATTAATCCTGAAGATCTGATTCGATTTCTTGATATAACAGCTACTGAATTAATCTAACAAACAAAAAAACGTAATTATCATAAACAATAAATGTTATGATAACTACGTTTTTTTTATTTTAAACTCTATTTTACTTTATGTTAAGATAAGAATCTTTGAATCCTAAGAAATAAAGAACACCCTCAAGACCTATCGTAGATATTGATTGGTTGGCATTCTCTTTCACTTTAGGTTTTGCATGAAATGCAATACCAAGCCCGGCAGCTGTAATCATAGGAAGATCGTTAGCACCGTCGCCAACTGCTACTGTTTGCATAATATCTACATTTTCAACCTGTGCAAGGAGTTTTAGAAGCTCAGCTTTTCTTTTACCATCAACCACTTCTCCTAAATGACGTCCGGTAAGTTTACCATCATCATCTATTTCCAGCTCATTAGCGTAGACATAATCGAACCCGAGTTTCTCTTTCAAATAATGTCCGAAATAAGAAAAACCTCCCGAAAGAATAGCTGTTTTAAAGCCCATTTTCTTAAGAACTTTCATCATTCTTTCAAGACCTTCAGTGTATGGCAGATTTTTTGCAATCTCTTCCATCACACTCACATCCAAACCTTTTAGTAGTGAAACTCTTTCTTCAAAACTTTCTCTGAAATCAATCTCACCTCTCATTGCAGATTCTGTGATAGCTTTCACCTTATCGCCAACTCCTGCTCTTTCTGCAAGTTCATCAATTACTTCTGTCTGAATAAGAGTTGAATCCATGTCAAAACAGATTAGACGACGACTTCTTCTGTACATATTATCTTCCTGAAACGAAATATCAAAATCATATTCGTTAGAAAGTTTCATAAAGGCGGTCTTCATTTCATCTTTATTGGTAGGATTACCACGTACAGAAAGCTCTACACATGATTTACTCTTTGTTGTATCATCATCTAAAGCAGGACGCCCTGTCAGACGTTGAATAGCATCAATATTAAGATTCTGCTGTGCTATAATCTTTGTTACATCTGCAATCTCTCTTGCTGTTAATGTACGTCCAAGAAGAGTGATTATGTATCTGTTTTTCCCCTGACGACTAACCCAGTCATTATATTGCTGTATAGAAACAGGTTTAAAACGGATATTCACATTCAGTTCATTTGCTCTGAATAGAAGATCTTTCATTATTTTCCCTGCATTATCATCATTTGTTTTGAAAAGTATACCCAGTGAAAGATGATGATGTATATCTGCTTGACCGATATCTAAAATAGAGGCATTATGTGATGCTAAGACTTCGGTTAAGGCGGATGTAAGGCCCGGCTTGTCTGCTCCTGAAATATTTATCAGAATCAATTCTGTCTGATCTCCCATTTGAAATAAAAGTTTTTGTTTATTATGTCTGTTTAGATTATTTGTAATACTCAAGTTAAATAAAGCAGATTGATCAACTACTCTATTTTGGCGCCTTTATGTATAGATATATTGCAATGAATGAGTATAATATGTTAGGAATCCACACTGCCACTAAAGGAGATGTCGCTCCTGTAACGGCAAATGTTGCGGTTATGGTCGTAAAAAGAATGTATGAAAAACTCAACCCCAGACCTATACCGATATTCATACCCATACCCCCTTTTACCTTACGTGAAGAAAGCGCCATACCGATAGCTGTTAATATGAATGCAGCTCCCATCATTGCGAATCGATTATAATATTCAATCTCGAAATCGATGATGTTGGCTACACCTCTTTGTTTTTGTTTATCAATATATGCCTTCAGTGCGGGTGTATCCATTGTTTCAAAATCATATTTTGAAATAAGAATATCGGAAGGTTCAAACATGATAGTAGTATCCATTGCTGTTCCTTTTTCAATACTCTCTACCATTCCGTCGAAATTTCTTATCATATAATCTTTAACCGTCCAACGATATGCAGAGTCATACACGATAGTTCTTGCTGTCAATCTGGATACAAGTTTCTTATCATCAAATTTTTCAAGAGAAAAACGAAACCCCGTACGGCTCGGATTATCATATCTTTCAAGATAAGCTATTACACCGGGCTCCACCATCAACTGATTATTTCTGGCATAGGTTGTTTCTTTATTTTTATAATATTTATTTAGAAACTCATTTCTATTGGTATTTGCAGGAGGTATTACAAAACTATTCAGAACAAACGATAAGACTGCTATAATAAAGGCTGAAATGAAATAGGGCCTCATCAATCTGTTGAAACTGACACCTGCAGCAAGCAAAGCTATTATTTCTGAATTATCTGCGAGCTTGGATGTAAAGAAGATCACAGCAATAAATGTGAACAGTGGACTAAAGAGATTCGCAAAATATGGAACGAAATTGATATAATACTCAATTATCTTTTCGAAAGGAGTATCATGTTTCATAAATGCATCCATCTTTTCATTATAATCGAATACCACAGTAATCGAAAGAACGAGAAGAAGTGCAAAAAAATAGGTTCCCAGGAACTTCTTTATTATATATGTATCGAGTCTCTTTAGCATTGTATTAAAAAATAATTACAGACGTGTTGTTACTCTCTTTATCATCTCATCTTTCCATGTTTTGAAATCACCGGCGATGATATGCTTTCTTGCTTCTTGTGTAAGCCACACATAGAATGCAAGATTGTGAATAGAGGCAATCTGCATTGCCAATATCTCGTCTGCTATAAATAGGTGTCTTAGATATGCCTTGGTATAGATTCGATCTACATCTGATGGACCATCTTCCTGAATAGGGGTAAAATCGTTAGCCCATTTCTTATTTCTCATGTTCATAATACCATCTTTGGTAAATAACATACCGTTTCTACCATTCCTTGTTGGCATAACACAGTCGAACATATCAACTCCTCTTTCTATTCCCTCAAGAATATTAGCAGGCGTACCTACACCCATAAGATAGCGAGGCTTATCCTTTGGAAGGATTTCATTTACAACCTCTATCATCTCATACATTTTCTCGGTAGGCTCTCCCACTGCAAGACCTCCGATAGCATTGCCATCAGCTCCTTTTTCAGCAATGTTCATTGCTGCTCGTCTTCTTAGTTCCGGGAAAGTACATCCCTGTACAATAGGAAAAAGAGTCTGACTATACCCATATTTTCCTTCTGTTTCATTAAAACGTTTGAAACATCTGTCAAGCCAGCGTTCTGTAAGTTCAAGAGATTTCTTTGCATATTTAAAATCTGATTCACCCGGAGGACATTCGTCAAATGCCATAATAATATCTGCTCCGATAGTACGTTGAATATCCATTACATTTTCGGGAGTAAACAGATGTTTTGATCCGTCAATATGAGATCTGAAGTGTGCACCCTCTTCGGTAAGTTTTCTGTTTCCTGATAATGAAAACACTTGAAAACCTCCGCTATCGGTTAAAATAGGACGATCCCATCCATTAAATTTGTGCAATCCTCCGGCCTGTTGAAGAACTTCCAAACCGGGGCGTAAATATAGATGATATGTGTTACCAAGGATAATCTGTGCTTTTACCTCAGTTCTTAATTCTGGAATATGCACCGCCTTAACACTGCCCAGTGTACCTACGGGCATAAATATAGGCGTTGTGATCTGCCCGTGATCTGTAGTAATGATGCCGGCTCTGGCATCTGAATTCTTATCTGTATACTGTAATTCGAAATCCATTAATAAAAAAATTTTGACAAATATACAACATCTTAGTTATGATACAATAAAACCTACATTGACAAAAAGACATAAAATTAGGATGCTATAACCCTAAAGAGTTACATTTCGTCAGTTTTATTGAATGGCACAAACTTTGATTTATGAACTATGAAAAGAGCATATTGTTCTAATTAAAAGAATATTAATTGAAAAAATCAATAATATTATGGACTTTAATAATTTCACAATCAAATCACAGGAAGCGGTTCAAAAAGGCGTTGAATATGTCAAAGGATTAAATCAACAGGCGATTGAACCAGCTCACTTAATGCACGGTGTGCTGGATGTGGGTGAGAATGTAACAAATTTCTTATTACAAAAATTAGGTATTACAATCCCTAATTTCAGAACTCTCATAGATAAACAGGCTGAATCTTACCCCAAGGTGAGCGGAGGTTCAGAACCTTATTTAAGCAGAGAAGCGAATGAAGCTCTACTCAAAGCAACAGACTTCTCGAAACAAATTGGAGATCAATATGTTTCTCTTGAAGCTATTCTTATGGGGCTGTTGACCGGTAAAGGCACTGTTTCCAATATAATGAAAGATGCAGGATTTACTGAAAAAGGATTAAAATCTGCTATTGAAGAGCTTCGAAAAGGTCAAAAAGTAGACTCTCAATCTGCAGAAGACACTTATGATGCTCTTAATAAGTATGCAACTGATTTAAATAGTCTTGCAAGATCAGGTAAATTAGATCCTGTTATTGGTAGAGATGAAGAGATCAGACGTGTACTTCAGATATTGAGTCGTAGGACAAAAAATAATCCTATTCTGATTGGTGAGCCGGGTACAGGGAAGACTGCAATAGCTGAAGGTTTGGCTCATCGAATTATAAGAGGTGATGTGCCTGAAAATCTAAAAACAAAGAAGATATATTCGCTTGATATGGGTGCTCTTGTAGCAGGAGCAAAATATAAAGGAGAATTTGAAGAGCGTCTAAAATCGGTTGTAAATGAAGTGATGGCGGCCGACGGAGAGATAATTCTTTTTATAGATGAGATACATACTCTTGTAGGTGCCGGAAAAGGCGAAGGTGCTATGGACGCTGCTAATATTCTTAAACCGGCTTTGGCAAGAGGAGAATTACGTTCTATTGGTGCAACTACTCTTGATGAATATCAGAAATATTTCGAAAAAGATAAGGCTCTTGAGCGTCGTTTTCAGATAGTAATGGTAAACGAACCTGATGAAATGACTGCAATATCTATTTTACGTGGTCTTAAAGAAAGGTATGAAAACCATCATAAAATAAGGATTAAAGATAACGCTATAATTGAGGCTGTTAAATTGTCAGATAGGTATATTACAGATCGATTCCTTCCCGATAAAGCTATAGACCTTATTGATGAGGCTTCAGCTAAACTTAGACTGGAAAGAGATAGTGAACCTCAGGCTCTTGATGAGATTACACGTCAGATAATGCAGTATGAAATTGAACGTGAAGCCATTAAATGGGAAAACGATCAGAAAAAGCTCGAAGAACTAAATCAAAATATTGAGAATCTGAAAGAGGAAGAGAAAAAACTAAGAGCGAAATGGCAATCTGAGAAAAATATTATAGATCAGATACAGGCAAATAAAGTTCAGATAGAAGATCTTAAGTTTCAGGCAGAGCAAGCTTCTCTTTCGGGAGATTATGGTAAAGTTGCTGAAATAAGATATTCATCTCTTGTAAAAAAAGAGGAAGAAATTAAGCAATTTGAAGAGGAACTTCATCGAATGCAAGGTGAAAATGCTATGATAAAGGAGGAAGTTGATTCTGAAGATATTGCTGAAATTGTTTCAAGATGGACCGGCATTCCGGTTAATAAGATGCTTCAAAGTGAAAAAGAGAAACTAATAAATCTTGAAGCTGAACTTCACCAAAGAGTTATTGGTCAGGATGAAGCTATACAAGCAGTATCAGATGCAATAAGAAGAAACCGTGCAGGACTATCAGATAAACGAAGACCGATTGGTTCATTCCTATTTCTTGGGACTACAGGTGTAGGTAAAACAGAATTAGCTAAGGCTTTGGCTGAGTTTCTTTTCGATGACGAAAGAATGATTACAAGGATTGACATGAGCGAATATCAGGAAAAATTCAGTGTCACTCGTCTATTCGGCCCTCCTCCGGGATATGTCGGTTATGAAGAGGGTGGTCAGCTTACTGAAGCGGTAAGACGTAAGCCATATTCAGTAGTTCTTTTTGATGAGATCGAGAAAGCAAATCCTGATGTTTTCAATGTTTTATTGCAAGTTTTGGATGAAGGTCATCTAACCGATAACAAGGGTAGATTAATAAATTTCAAGAATACTATAATAATTATGACCTCAAATATGGGCTCTCATCTTATCAGAGAGAATTTTTCTAAAATGACTGATGAAAATAGAGAGAAAACAATTGAGGAAACCAAAAATGAAGTAATGGGTATGCTTAAAACCACTATTCGGCCAGAATTTATCAACCGTATAGATGAGGTAGTAATGTTTACTCCATTGAATGAAAAAGAGATTTCGGAAATTGTTAATCTTCAACTCAAATCAGTTGAAAAGATGCTTGAGTCTAATGATGTTAAATTGACATTCAAACCTTCTGCCATGGCTTTCCTTTCTAAAGAAGGATATGACCCAGAATTCGGAGCTCGTCCGGTGAAAAGAGCTATTCAAAGGTTTGTTTTAAATAAACTATCAAAAGACCTTATTGCTCAAACACTTGACAAATCCAAGCCAATCTATGTAGATGCCAACAAAGAAGGTCTGATATTCAGTAACAAAAAATAAATATTTAAAATTTGTTATATAATTAAGCATTCGGGAAATTATTATCCCGAATGCTTTTTGTTTTTAAACAACCTACCTCATACTTATATACAGATTACTCTGAAATGATTTTAGTGAGTCGTGAAACCTCCTTTTCAATTATTATATCACTGTTTTTAAGTGCATAAAAAAACTTAATGAATGTTTTAATAAAATTATTGGTTGGTTTATAGTTATCTAATTGATTATATTTGAATTATTAGCCCTCTATTTTATCACATTTGATATATAAATTGATCGATAAAAAACAAAAACGATTTACACAAACGCTTATATAATCAAACACAATACAATTTATTTTATGAGAAAAAATATATTAATTGCTTTATCTATTTTTTTATGTTCCTCTACCCTTTTAAATGCAGAAACGTATAAATTAACATCATCAGGCTTTATAAATTCAGAAACTAATAATTCGGAATATATAATTGAAATCCCCGGAGTTTCTCAGGATAATCTTTATAAATCAACTAAAGTTATACTTGCCTCAGAGAGTTCATATTCAAATAGTCAGATAACAGATATTGATAATGAAACAATTATTATAAACGGAAAAGATGACAATAAAATCTATGCTAAGTTTCATAATAGAGATGGTAATCTTTGGAAATATAATTATCAATATAAATTAAGCTTCGAAGATGGTAAAATAATTTTTGAGCCTACATTTAAAAGTCTCAATAACCTCAAAGCAAACAAGCAACTTAAATCGGACGGTCGACTTTTTAGCAAGAAAGGGAAAATTTTACACAAAAGAGTTGTCGGTGAGATAGAAGAACGTCTTAATGATTATATAAAATCCTTTGAGAAAAATATTAAGACATACAATCAACCTCTTACATCGAAATAATAAGAATTCTATATTAATGAAATAGCTTTTAGAAAATCTAAAAGCTATTTCATTTTTAGTCGGAATAAGATTGAGTATAAATTAGTTTCATTTTTACAAAATCAATATTAATTTTGTATCAGAATTCAGAATCTAAATTATTGTTCTTAATTATTAGATATTTATATCTAATTAATCAACACTTTATGAGTTTTTCAAGAATTACTTTTCTTTTCATATTTATTCTATTATTCTCTACATTATCGGGATTTTCTATATCGAAAATTGATAGTATCAAAATGACAATCAATGAGAATCTAGAGAAAAACAATTATTCTGAAACTCTTCAATTATATAAGAATTTGGAAACCGAACAAGATAAATTCTTCTATAGTAATTACAACAATGAAATAAAGTCGATTTATGATAATTATGACATTGAGAAAAAAGAGTTGCAAAACAGAAGAGATCAGAACAAATTACTTATTACTTACATTATTTTCCTAATTGTTTTTATTGTTATAATTGTATATATATTCTTGATTTTAAGACACAAAAACAATCTTTTGAAAGAATCAAGAAAGGAACTATATAGCGTAAAACAACTTGCCGAATATTCAATCCGAAATAAAAGTCTTATTATATCCAATATGACCCATGAGATAAGAACGCCATTAAATGCTCTTATTGGGTTTACAGAAGTAATAACACAAGAAGACATAAGTAAAGAGATTAAACAACAATGTAGTGATATAATAAAACTTAACTCCGATCTTCTTAATAACCTTATTAATGATGTCCTTATTTCTAAGGATATGAATATCGATTCACTCGATTTTGATTTAAAACAATATGATATAGTTGTATTGTGCGAGAAATTGGTTAAAACAATGCAAAAGATTAAGGAAACCGAGGCTGAAATAGTTTTTCATTCCGATATAAAATCTCTTTTTGTTGAAACAGATATTGCAAGAATACAACAGGTCATTATAAATCTTCTCAGCAATGCAATAAAATTTTGTAAAAAAGGTTCAATTACCCTTTCTATTGATCGTTACGATAATGACAGAGTTGAATTTTCTCTGACTGACACGGGATGCGGTATTTCGAAAGAGAAACAAATAAAAGTATTTGAAAGATTTGAAAAACTTAATGAGAGTGCAAACGGTACAGGATTAGGCCTTTCTATTTGTAAACAAATTATTAATAGGCTGAACGGAAAAATATATATTGATCCCAATTATACATCTGGCGCCAGATTTATTTTTACACACCCTGTCAGACAATAACAATAAGTGAAAAAATTTATATATCCCATATTACTTCTATTATTCTTCAGCTTTGATGCCAAAGCTGAAAAATTATCATCTGATGAAATTATCGGTGACAGTTTGATAAGTATAATTAAAACTGCCGATAATGATTCAGTGAAATTTGCAAATGCTTTGCATTTGTTCAGAATATATAAAGAAAAAGAATTCTCAGAGAAGATTATAAAATATGCCATAGATTTAGCACAATCCAATAATATGACAAATGAACTTTGTCATGCTTATAATGAATTGGCATATAATGAAATTATTAAAAACGGGGTAAATGAGGAGTATCTTAAATTAGCAAAACAATTAAAAGATATAAGTTCTCAGATCAATAATTACTCTCTATATCTTACTCTTAGAGAAAAAGAGATCTACTGGTATATTGATATGGGTAAGTATGAGTATGCAATAGAGATGATTGATTCTTTTCGAAAAGAGATGGAAGCGATAAAAAGCGAGAGAGGTTTAATTATCTCTAAGCTCCTACTCTCCAGCCTATATTACATGAAACAGGAGGATGAAAAGTTAATCGAAATAAACAAGGAGATCCTGGAGATGCCCGGACTTTACTTCAGAGAAGAATTGCTTGCTTGTTTGCAATTAGTATCTTCCTATCTTGCTTTGGAGAAATATGAAGAAACTCTAAAATATAATGATAAATCCCTCTCAATATTAAATAAACATATTGCTAAATATGGAGATTACGATGTTGCCGCTAATAGAAGCAATTATCTGACTATTGAATTTTTCTATTGTAACGTTTATAAAAACATTTGCGATTTGAAGAGATTTAAATCTCATCTCGATAAAGCATTCAACTTGCTCTCAGACGAGGAAGGATTTATCAATAAAAGTAAATATTATCATAATCTGGCTTTTTATCAGCAAATGACAGGAGATTGGGAACATTGTTTCTCAAGTTTTGATAAAGCAATTGAGTATAGAATGAACGGAGCTACAAGTCCTATACTAATTAATAAGATTAAGATGCATAAAGCTGAAGCTATGGCTATAAAAGGTGATTATGATGAAGCCTTCCAGTTAATGCACAATTGTTTAGCAGCCAATGATTCAATTTATAGTTCAATCCTGGATGACCAAAAAAGAATGATTGATGAAAATCATAGAATGGAACACGCTATGTTTCGATCTGAAAGGATAAAAAAACTTTTTAATCTTTCTCTTATCATTGTTGGATTACTTATATCGGCTGTTTTCCTTGTATTCGTATTTCGTCTTATCTTTATCCATATTAGTTTGAGTGAAAGTAAAGAGGAAATATTGGAAGCCTATAATCTTACAAAGCAGGCAGACAAACAAAAAGAGATTTTCGTTGAAAATATCAGTAAAGAGATAGCTGAACCTTTAAATAGTGTAGTGACTTTATCTCAGGAATTAGCTAATCTTGATAATGAACTGAGCCGAAATATTGTTGAGTCACACATCCATTCTATAAAAAGAGATGCAAAACGATTATTATTTCTTATAAATAGTATCTTAGATCTTTCAAGGCTTGAATCTGGAATGATGAAATTCCATATGGAGCAGATAGATATAGAATCGTTTTTTAAATTCTCTATCAATGAAATGCTAAGTTCTAATATAGATAATATCAGAATCCATTTTAATGTAAAAGGCTCTAATTTTATCTGTAATACTGATCAAAATCGCCTTGAAAAATTGTTTGAGTCATATATGCAACCGATGGGATATGATGATAATTTCATGAAAGAAATAACTGTTTCATTAGATAAATCCGAGACGGGTGATACATTAATAAATATCAACGGTTCTCCCCTTGCCGATCACTCTATTGATCTATTGGAGTATAATATTCAACGAAACATCAATCAACTTGTTATATCTCATTTTAATTGGATTTATATTTATAACGGTGGTTGTTCATTTACTATTGCAATTCCGGCATAGAAAATTGATTAAACGACTCTTTATTTACATGATTAATTAATTAATGGCAACAAACTATTAAAAAATGTATTCTTATATTTAAATCATCTTATTTTACAATTGTCGAAATTTGTTTTACTGTTAATATCAAACTTTTATTTCTAACTTTCCACAATTAAATATTTTAGTTGATTATAAAAATGATTATTAAGAATTCAGCATTATGTTTCCTTCTTCTTTCGTCATCTTTGGCTTATAGCGATACCATATCGGTTAAAGAGATAGGAAATATCAACAATACGGTTGTAAAACTACCTGTGAAATTCAATTCACATAATGTAAAGAACGAGAAATTCGACTCTTTTTCACTTCTAAAAACAGCGGTTAATGATAGATCTTCTATAAAAAAAGAGTTACACACTGACGAGTCGGGATTTTTTAAAATTGAAAGTTCTGCGGATTCAAATATTCTCTCTGTAAACCGTTTCTTTATAAGAACCGACAGATTCACTAAAATGAATGTCGAGGTTACCTCTCCTGGAAAATTCGAAATATATTCGAAAGGAAAAAAGCTTACTGATAAAACTAATAAACAAGATTCTTTATCTGTTGCTAAAAAGGCTAAAGCCTCTTTTGATATGGAACCGGGTCAAAGAGAAATTACCATAAAATTCCTTGCCGAAAAAAATGATTCGATACCGGTCTTCAAGGTTAATGTAATTCCATCAGATACATTGGCAAATGTTTCAGTTTCTACGAAAGAATCTCATCCGTTAACTGTTGAAGATCTGATGACAGGTGAAAGAATTACATCCGTTTCATTATCTCCTAACGGTGATTATGCGATAATAAGAGGTTATAACGTTCTAAAGGATGGAAAAAGAAGTTATACCAAACGTCTTTTCGACATGCAAAAGGGATATTATGTTTCCGATTTATCATCTAAAGATGATCTCAACTGGCTTCCTTCATCCAATAAATATTATTATTCAAATAAAGGAATTACAGGTAAAAATCTTTATGCCGTTAATCCGCAAACCGGAAAAGAAGAGATCTTGACTACAAATCTTCCGGATGGTAGCTTCAAATGGACTCCAAACGAAAAAACTTTGATTTTCTCAATTTCAGAGAAACCGGATATAAAGAAAAATGATGTTGAACTTCTTCTTTCACCTGATGATAGAATCTCAGGTTGGAGAAATAGAAACTCTTTATATTCTTACACAATAGAAGATGGCACATTACAGCGACTTACTTTTGGAAATAAGAATATCTATCTTCAGGATATAAGAAATGACAATAATGCTATTCTTATTTCTGAGAATTATGATGTTTTTGATAAACATCCTTTCAATTTTGCATTCTTCTATCAATTAGATCTTAACACATTGAAGGTTGATACTTTAATTTATGATACTCCTCATATTTCTTCGATAAGTTATTCGCCCGATGGCAATAATCTTCTTGTGATAGGTTCCGGAGAAGCATTCGATAACAAAGGACTTAATATCAAAGAGGGACAGACATCAAACCTATTTGACAAACAAGCATTTCTATACAATCCGAAAGATAAAAGTGTTATCGCATTCACTAAAGATTTCAATCCCTCAGTTGATGGTGCAAAATGGAATAAAAGTGACAATCTTATTTATATGACCTGTACAGATAAAGATTATGTAAATCTTTATACATATTCTCCCAAAACAAATAAAATTGCAAAAGTGAATGTCCATACAGATATATTAGGGTCATTCTCTATTGCTTCAAATAGTAATAATGCAATATATACAGGTGTTAAGGCTGATTCTCCGGAGTTAGTTTATGCTCTGAATCTCAAATCAGGAAAATCTAAACTTCTTGATTCTGCAAGAGACGGTATTGCCGAAAATTATGAACTTGGAGAGATGAAAGATTGGAACTTTACCGCTCAGAATGGAACAATAATTGAAGGAAGATATTATCTACCTGCAGATTTTAATCCGGAAAAGAGATATCCAATGCTTGTTTATTATTATAGTGGAACCACTCCTACTGCTCGTAACTTCTATCATCCATATTCAATGCATCTTTATGCAGCTCAAGGATATGTGGTTTATGTTGTACAGCCGTCGGGGACTATTGGTTACGGACAGGAATACTCCGCTCGTCATGTAAATGCCTGGGGAAAACAAACAGCCGACGATATAATTGAAGGTGTAACAAAATTCTGCGATGAACATTCTTTTGTAAACAGAGATAAGATAGGTTGTTTTGGTGCTTCTTACGGAGGTTTTATGACTATGTATCTTCAAACACGTACAGATATCTTCTCTGCTGCCGTTTCTCATGCAGGTATCAGTGCTCTTTCGAGCTATTGGGGTGAAGGTTTCTGGGGATATTCATATAGTGCAATTGCTTCTGCAAATAGTTATCCATGGAATAATAAGGAATTATATGTCGAACAGAGTCCTCTATTCCATGCAGACAAGATAAACACTCCGCTCCTTCTTCTTCACGGAAAAGCAGATACAAATGTTCCTTTAGGTGAAAGTATTCAGATGTACAATGCATTAAAGATTCTTGGTAAAGATGTTAATCTTATTCAGGTAGCAGACGAAAACCATGGTATTTCGGGATTTGACCGTCGACTTGCATGGAAGAAAAGTATAATGGCTTTCTTTGCCAAACATCTTAAGGATCAGCCACAATGGTGGGAAAATATGTATCCCGATCATCCTTTAAAAGATTGATAATTTAATTTTGTTTGTAATTCCTTAAACAAACGAATAATTGAAATATAAGTGCCCTCAAAAGTTGGACAATAGATAATAATTCTTTAACCAACCTTTTTGATGGCACTTTTATTATATTAACCACTTATTCTATTAGTTATTCTACAATTGTATATTGGAATGTTATAAATGTAAACTATTATGAACCTCATATTATAGAAGTTGTTTTTATTTAAACTATACTGTTTGAATATTATGAAAAGGATCTCTTTAATATTACTATCATCTTTTGTTTGTATATGTATTGTGTCAGCCCAACCAAATAACAGACAGCCTAATAGAGGTCAAACCAATAAAAGGCAACCTAATAATAATTGGGTTCAGCAGAAAAGGGAGCGTAATAATAATGATATGAATAATTATAAGATGAGGGATGCTCTTTCTGAATCAAATATTCATCCTTTTCAAAATCGTGACAGAAATAATAATAAAAACGGTAATTGGAACAGAGCTCCTGTTCGTCGAAAATGGAATGGAGCAATTCAGCCTGCCCGTCCGGGAATAGGACAATATCGTCCGCGACCGGGTTTAACAATAGGCAATAATTATGATCCTCATAACTGGTGGAGAAATATACGAAATATACCTGGGAAACGACCTCCTATTTATTGGAAAGGTCATCACTATTATTATCACGATGGAAATTTTTTTAATACCGTTGACGGCATCTTTCGCATCGTACTTCCTGTAGTAGGCTTTATTATTAACAGTCTTCCTTCCGGAGCAACTAAAGTAAATAATTACAACAACTATTATTACTATCACGGAGTTTATTATACACAAACATCAAATGGATATGAAGTAAC
>CAMTOJ010000034.1 GCA_947074145.1 uncultured Bacteroidales bacterium | reverse complement strand
GTAAAATGACAATGCGTTATATCGGTGGCGGTCACAAACGTAAATTTCGTTTTATTGATTTCAAGAGAAATAAAGACGGTGTACCAGCAATAGTAAAAACAATCGAGTACGATCCGAATCGTTCAGCTCGTATCGCATTGCTTTTTTATGCTGATGGAGAAAAACGTTACATCATTGCACCAAACGGCTTAGAGGTTGGTACAACATTGATGTCGGGTGAAAACGCTGCTCCTGAAATCGGGAATACATTGCCATTAGCAAGTATACCTGTGGGTACAGTAATTCACAACATCGAGCTGAATCCTGGACAAGGCGCAGCTTTAGTTCGTTCAGCGGGTACTTTCGCTCAGCTTACTTCAAAAGAGGGTAAATATGCAATCATCAAATTACCTTCAGGTGAAACTCGTAAGATTCTTGCAGCTTGTAAAGCAACAATCGGTAGCGTAGGAAACTCAGAGCATTCTCTTGAGAAATCAGGAAAAGCAGGTCGCTCAAGATGGTTAGGCCGTCGTCCTCGTAACCGTGGTGTTGCAATGAACCCGGTAGATCACCCAATGGGTGGTGGAGAAGGCCGTGCGTCAGGAGGTCACCCTCGTTCACGTAAAGGTCTATACTCTAAGGGTCTTAAGACAAGAGCTCCGAAGAAACATTCTTCGAAGTATATAATTGAAAGAAGAAAGAAATAATCTGATTAATTGAAGTAAACTATGAGTCGTTCCTTAAAAAAAGGCCCATTTATTAATGTGAAACTTGAGAAGAAGGTCCTTGACATGAATGAAGCTGGCAAAAAGTCAGTTGTTAAGACTTGGTCAAGAGCTTCGATGATTTCTCCTGATTTCGTAGGACATACGATAGCAGTTCACAACGGTAATAAATTTATTCCGGTTTACGTTACCGAAAACATGGTGGGTCACAAGCTTGGAGAATTTGCTCCAACTCGTAACTTCCGTGGACATGGTGGTAACAAGAAAAGATAATAAGGGTCAAAAAAAAAGAATTTAAAAAATGGGTGCAAGAAAAAGAATATCAGCTGATAAAAGAAAAGAAGCCCTAAAAACTACATATTTCGCTAAGTTGAACAATGTTCCAACTTCTCCAAGAAAGATGCGCCTAGTCGCTGACATGGTGAGAGGAATGGAAGTATTCAAAGCACTTGGCGTACTGAAGTTCTCTAACAAAGAGGCTTCTGCAAGAGTAGAAAAGCTTCTTCGTTCGGCTATTGCAAACTGGGAGCAGAAAAATGAGCGTAAGGCAGAAAGCGGTGAACTTAAGATTTCTGAAATCTTTGTAGACTCAGCGGCTATGCTAAAAAGACTACGTCCGGCTCCTCAGGGTAGAGCTTACAGAATCCGTAAGCGTTCTAACCACGTAACATTGTTTGTTGATACAATAAGTAAAAACGAAAATCAAAATTAATTGCTAGATGGGACAGAAAGTAAATCCGATAAGTAACCGATTAGGAATCATCAGAGGCTGGGATTCTAACTGGTATGCAGGGAAAAACTGCGGTGATATTTTGTTAGAAGATAGCAAAATCCGCAAATATTTAAATGCCCGTCTGGCTAAAGCAAGTATCTCTCGTATCGTTATTGAACGTACATTGAAACTTGTTACGATTACAATATGTACAGCTCGTCCGGGTATTATCATTGGCAAAGGTGGCCAAGAGGTTGATAAACTGAAAGAAGAATTGAAAAAGATCACTGATAAAGATGTTCAGATCAATATCTTCGAAGTTAAAAAACCTGAGTTAGATGCTGTGATTGTTGCACAGAATATTGCTCGTCAGATCGAAGGTAAGATTGCTTACCGTCGTGCTGTTAAAATGGCAATTCAGTCAACAATGCGCGTAGGAGCAGAAGGTATCAAAGTGATGGTTTCTGGTCGTTTGAACGGAGCTGAAATGGCACGTTCTGAAATGTACAAAGAAGGAAGAACTCCTCTTCATACATTCCGCGCGGACATTGATTATGCATTAGCAGAAGCGCTTACAAAAGTAGGTTTGTTAGGTGTTAAAGTATGGATCTGTCGTGGAGAAATCTATGGTAAAAAAGATCTTGCACCATCATTCGTACAGCAGAAAGATTCTCGCTCTTCAAATGCAAATTCTGGAAACAGAAAAGGTGGTTTCAGAAAGAACAAAAAGTAATCGTTTAACGAATTAGAAGTTTAAGAACATGTTACAACCAAAGAAAACAAAGTTCAGAAGACAGCAGAAGGGGCGCATGAAAGGTGAAGCGCAACGCGGAAATCAGCTGGCTTTCGGTTCATTTGGAATCAAGACTCTTGAGTCAAAATGGATCACTGGGCGTCAGATAGAGGCAGCTCGTATTGCGGTAACACGTTATATGCAACGTCAAGGACAGATCTGGATCCGTATTTTCCCTGATAAACCAATTACCAAGAAGCCTGCAGAGGTACGTATGGGTAAAGGTAAGGGTAGTCCGGAGGGATTCGTAGCTCCTGTAACACCAGGTCGTATAATTATCGAAGTTGAAGGTGTACCTTTCGAAGTAGCAAAAGAAGCTCTTCGTCTTGCAGCACAGAAGCTTCCAGTTACAACTAAGTTTATTGTTCGCCGTGACTATGCAGCGAATCAAAATGCGTAATTAAGTTATGAAAATAGCAGAAATCAGAGAATTAAAAACAGAGGAATTGGTTGAAAGACTTGCTTCATTGAAGAAAGAAGTAAACCAATTAGAGATCAATCACAGTATTTCGCCTTTGGATAATCCTGCTCAGATCAAACAGGTTCGCAGGACGATCGCGCGTATCAACACAGAGTTACGCAACAGAGAACTTAACAAATAATAACCCACAGAAGCCTGATGGAAACTAGAAATTTAAGAAAAGAAAGAATCGGGGTGGTTAGCAGCAACAAAATGGAAAAAACCATTACAGTTACTGTTAAATGGAAAGAAAAACACCCTATTTATGGTAAATTCGTTAATAAAACGAAGAAATACCATGCTCATGACGAAAAGAACGAGTGTAACATTGGCGACACTGTAAGATTGATGGAAACTCGTCCGCTGAGCAAAATGAAAAGATGGAGATTGGTAGAAATAATCGAAAGAGCTAAATAATATGATACAACAAGAATCAAGACTAAAAGTAGCAGATAATAGTGGAGCTAAAGAAGCACTATGTATCCGCGTTTTGGGAGGTACAGGAAGACGTTATGCTTCTGTTGGAGATATTATTGTAGTTTCTGTAAAAAGTACTATCCCATCGAGTGATATTAAAAAAGGAGCAGTATCGAAGGCAATCATTGTACGTACAAAGAAAGAAGTTCGTCGTGCTGATGGTTCATACATCAGATTTGATGATAATGCGTGCGTTCTATTGAATGGAGCAGGTGAAATGAGAGGATCTCGTATCTTCGGACCTGTAGCTCGTGAACTTCGTAATGCAAATATGAAGATTGTTTCACTTGCACCTGAAGTGCTTTAATATCAATTAAGTAAAATGAGCAAATTACATATTAAAAAAGGCGATACTGTATATGTAAATACCGGGGAAGATAAAGGAAAAACCGGTAAAGTGTTGAGCGTTCTTGTAAAAGAGAACCGTGCACTTGTAGAAGGTATCAATATGGTGTCTAAGCACACTAAGCCTAATGCACAGAATCCTCAAGGAGGAATTGTAAAGAAGGAAGCTCCAATTCACATTTCTAACCTTAACCTGATCGATCCTAAGTCTGGAAAGGCTACTCGTATCGGACGTAAGAAAGATGAAAAGGATGTTTTAGTGCGTTACTCAAAAAAATCAGGAGAGGAGATTAAATAATGGCTAATACTGCAAGTCTAAAAAACGAATATAAAGAAAGAATCGTTCCTGCTTTGATGAAAGAGTTCAATTACTCTTCTGTTATGCAGGTACCTGTTTTGAAAAAAATCGTTATCAACCAAGGTCTTGGTATGGCAACGGCTGATAAAAAAATCATCGAAACAGCTATAAATGAATTGACAGCTATTACAGGTCAAAAGGCAGTTGCCACTCTTTCTCGCAAAGATATTTCAAACTTCAAACTTCGTAAGAAGATGCCAGTTGGTGTTATGGTAACTCTACGCCGCGAGCAGATGTATGAATTTCTTGAAAGATTGATCAAAGTAGCATTACCTCGTATCCGTGACTTCAAAGGTATCGAAAGTAAACTTGACGGAAGAGGAAATTATACTTTAGGTATCGAAGAGCAAATTATGTTCCCTGAAATTAATATCGATAATATTAGTAGAATATTGGGAATGAATATTACCTTTGTAACTTCTGCAAAAACAGATGAGGAAGGTTATGCTCTTTTGAAAGAGTTTGGTTTACCTTTTAAAAACGCTAAAAAAGACTAAGATATGGCTAAGGAATCAATGAAAGCCCGTGAAGTTAAGAGAGCTAAACTTGTTGCAAAATATTCTGCAAAACGTGCAGAACTTAAGGCAGCAGGAGATTATGAAGCTCTTCAGTCACTTCCAAAAAATGCTTCACCTGTACGTCTACACAATCGTTGTAGCATGACAGGACGTCCAAAAGGTTATATTCGTCAGTTCGGCATTTCACGTATTCAATTTCGTGAAATGGCGTCTGCCGGGTTGATACCGGGTGTTAAAAAAGCAAGCTGGTAAGCAATTAATTTTTATTGTTAAATATTGTCCGGGAGGCCGGATTAATTCAACAAATTATGACAGATCCAATAGCAGATTTTCTGACGAGACTTCGTAATGCTATCAAAGCAAACCACAGAGTGGTTGAAGTGCCTGCGTCAAATTTAAAAAAGGAGATTACAAAGATCCTTTTTGAAAAAGGTTATATCCTTAACTACAAATTCGTAGAAGAAGGTCCACAGGGAACAATTAAGATCGCTCTTAAGTATGATCCTGTAAATAGAGTAAACGCGATTAAGAAGCTTATCAGAGTTTCTACACCGGGTCTACGTAAATATTGTGGTCACAAAGATATGCCTCGTGTGTTAAACGGTTTAGGTATTGCAGTTCTATCTACATCTAAAGGTGTAATGACAGACAAAGAAGCAAGAAACCTAAAGGTTGGTGGTGAAGTAATATGTTATATCTACTAAAGTATAGGAGGTTATTAATATGTCAAGAATAGGAAAATTACCAATCGCTATACCTAGTGGTGTTACTGTATCCATCGAGGGTAATGTAGTAAAAGTTAAAGGCCCTAAGGGTGAATTGACTCAGTCAATTAACTCTGATATCAAAGTTGAAGTTGAAGATAATCAAGTTCTTGTTTCTCGTCCTTCAGACGTTAAAGAACACAGAGCTTTGCACGGTCTATATAGAGCTTTGATAAACAATATGGTAATCGGTGTATCTGAAGGATACAAAAAAGAAATGGAACTTGTAGGTGTAGGTTATCGTGCCGCTAATACAGGTCAAGTGCTTGAGTTAACTTTAGGTTTCTCACACAACATTTTCTTCCAGTTACCACAGGAGATCAAAGTTGAGACAAAATCAGAAAGAAACAAAAATCCACTTATCATTCTTGAATCAGCTGACAAACAGCTTATCGGACAAGTGTGTGCGAAAATTCGTTCATTCCGTAAACCAGAACCTTACAAAGGTAAAGGTATCAAGTTCGTTGGTGAGGTTATCCGTAGAAAATCTGGTAAATCAGCAGGTGCTAAGTAATTTACGTAAAAAGAGATTATCATGACAACGAAGACAGAGAGAAGATTAAAAATCAAACGCCGTATTCGTGGCAAAATATCAGGTACTGCTGATCGCCCACGTATGACAGTGTTCAGAAGTAATAAACAAATATATGTGCAACTTATTGATGATTTAGCAGGCAAGACTATTGCAGCTGCTTCATCTGCGAGCCTTGATTCAGCAGCTAAAGTTGAAATAGCAGCTAAAGTTGGTGAAGCTATCGCAAAGAAAGCACAAGAAGCAGGTATAACATCAGTTGTATTCGACCGTAACGGTTATCTATATCATGGTAGAGTAAAAGCTCTAGCAGATGCAGCTCGTAACGGTGGACTTAAATTTTAATGAACATGGCAGGAGTAAATAACAGAGTAAAAAATGCCAGCGATATAGAGTTGAAAGATAGATTGGTGGCAATCAATCGTGTTACAAAAGTAACTAAAGGGGGTCGTACCTTCAGTTTTTCAGCGATTGTCGTAGTTGGTAACGAAGACGGAATCATCGGATGGGGTCTTGGTAAAGCGAGCGAGGTAACAACTGCCATCGCGAAGGGTGTTGAAGCTGCAAAAAAGAACCTAATTAAGGTTCCTGTTCTTAAAGGAACAATTCCACACGAACAGCTTGCTAAATTCGGCGGTGCAGAGGTTTTTATCAAACCAGCATCTCATGGTACTGGAGTAAAAGCAGGTGGTGCGATGCGTGCGGTTCTTGAAAGCGTAGGTGTAACAGACGTACTTGCGAAATCAAAAGGTTCTTCAAATCCTCATAACCTTGTTAAAGCTACAATTGCAGCTTTAGGAGAATTGAGAGATGCGAATACTGTAGCTCAGAATCGCGGAGTGTCAATCAATACAGTGTATAACGGTTAATTGAAAAGCAAATGGCAACAATAAAGATTAAACAAACAAAAAGTAGAATCAAGTGCCCTGCTAATCAAAAACGCACACTTGATGCTCTTGGTCTTAAAAAAATGAACCAAGAAGTAGAACATGAAGCTAATGCTCAGATTATGGGTATGATTGAGAAAGTTAAACATTTGATTACTATCGTAGAGTAATTCATAGTTCAAATAGTAAAAATATTAAAGTATGAACTTGAGTAATTTAAAACCCGCAGAAGGGTCTATCAAAACCAGAAAAAGAATTGGACGTGGTCCTGGTTCAGGTTTAGGTGGTACTTCGACTCGCGGTCACAAAGGAGCGAAATCAAGATCTGGTTACAGCAAGAAAATCGGTTTTGAAGGTGGTCAAATGCCTTTACAACGTCGTTTACCTAAATTTGGTTTCAAGAATATCAATAGAGTAGAATATAAAGCAATCAATATTGAAGTGCTTCAGGAACTTGCAACAGCAAAAAATCTTACAAAGATTGACATCGCTGCACTAAAAACTGCAGGCTTTATATCTTCGAATCAGTTAGTTAAAATTTTAGGTAAAGGTACATTGTCTGTAAAATTAGAAGTTGAAGCAAACGCTTTTTCTAAAACAGCAGAAGATGCTATCGTTGCCGCAGGTGGAACAGTAGTTAAAATCTAAAGATACATGAGAGCAGTAGAAACTATAAAAAATATTTGGAAAATTGAGGATTTGAAAAATCGAATCCTCATCACTATCCTTTTCATCACGATTTATCGTTTTGGATCGTATGTAGTGCTTCCGGGTATTGATACACACGCCTTGTCAGAATTGCAAAATCAAACAAGTGGCGGCCTAATGGCTTTATTGGATATGTTTTCAGGTGGTGCTTTTTCTAATGCATCAGTGTTAGCACTAGGTATTATGCCTTATATCTCAGCTTCAATTGTTATGCAGTTGTTGGGTATAGCTTTACCTTATTTCCATAAGCTGCAGAGAGAGGGAGAGAGTGGTCGAAGAAAAATGAATCAATACACACGTTATTTGACAGTATTGATACTTTTATTTCAAGGTCCTACTTATTTAATCAACCTAAGATCTCAGATAGGTGCAGCTGGTGCTTATATGCCAAGCAGTTGGTGGTTCATGGTTTCTTCTACTATTATTCTTGCTGCAGGCAGTATGTTTTTAATGTGGCTTGGAGAAAGAATTACGGACAAAGGTATTGGAAATGGTATATCGTTTATAATCTTGATCGGTATTATTGCCAGACTGCCAATAGCAATGTTGCAGGAATTTAAACTTCGCTCTTCAGGAGCAGAAAGTTTGATTATGTTCCTTGCAGAAATCGTATTCCTTCTTTTAGTTATTGCTGCTTGCATCCTTTTAGTGCAAGGTACAAGAAAAGTGCCTGTACAATACGCTAAAAGAATCATTGGAAATAAACAATATGGTGGAGCAAGACAGTATATACCACTAAAGGTTAATGCTGCAGGTGTAATGCCTATCATCTTTGCTCAGGCAATTATGTTTATTCCTCTAACTATGGTTATGGGCTTTTCTTCAGAAGAAACAAGTGGTTTCTGGGGAGCATTTATGAGTAATACAAGCTGGGCATATAACATCACTTTTGGTGTGCTTATCGTTGTATTTACTTATTTCTACACAGCGATCACTATCAATCCTACTCAAATGGCTGATGATATGAAGCGTAATAATGGTTTTATCCCAGGTGTTAAACCTGGTAAAGCTACTGCTCAATATTTAGATCAGATCATGTCAAGAATTACACTTCCGGGTTCTATATTTCTTGCAATTGTAGCTATTTTGCCTGCTTTTGCTAAAATATGCGGAGTGAGTCAGGAGTTTTCTCAATTCTTTGGTGGAACTTCGTTACTAATCCTTGTCGGAGTAGTTTTAGATACACTTCAACAAATAGAAAGTCACTTATTAATGCGTCATTATGACGGTCTTCTTAAATCTGGAAAGATTAAAGGTAGAACCGGATCTATTGCAGCATACTAAGATTAAATTGATCAGATGATTTATCTTAAGACAGATGAAGAAATCGAGTTAATGAGACAAAGTAATATACTGGTTGGGAAAACACTTGGCGAAATCGCCAAGTGGATCCAGCCTGGAATTACAACCTTGAAACTTGATGAAATAGCAGAACAATACATAAGAGACAACGGAGGAGTTCCGGGTTTCAAAGGCTACGGAGGTTTTCCTTCAACGTTATGTATTTCTGAGAATGATAAAGTCGTTCACGGGTTTCCTTCTAAATACGAACTAAAAGACGGAGATATTATTTCAGTTGATTGTGGTGTCGTATTGAATGGATTTAATGGAGATTCAGCCTATACATTTCCTGTCGGAGAAGTTTCCGATGAAGTATTGCTACTTCTTAAAACAACTAAGGAATCGCTTTATAAAGGTATTGCACAAGCAATGCCGGGAAAAAGAATAGGAGATATTTCTTCCGCAATCCAGGATTATTGTCAGTCACGTGGTTACTCTGTTGTCAGAGAACTTTGTGGACACGGAATAGGAAAGAAACTTCACGAAGATCCTGAAGTTCCTAATTACGGAAAAAAAGGATCCGGTCCGTTACTTCGAAATGGAATGTGTATCGCAATCGAACCCATGATTAATCTCGGAGTTAAAAATGTCTTCATAGAGAAAGACGGATGGACTGTAAGAACAAAAGATGCTAAGCCATCTGCACATTTTGAACATACTATTGCTATTAGGAAAGATGGAGCAGATATCTTGTCAACTTTTGAATTTATCGAAAATGTTTTAGGAAATAAATCAATTTAAGAATTATAATTTTATATGGCTAAACAATCAGCAATAGAACAAGATGGTCGAATTATTGAAGCATTGTCAAATGCAATGTTTCGCGTAGAATTGGAGAATGGACATGAAATAACTGCTCATATTTCAGGAAAAATGAGAATGCATTATATCAAAATTTTACCTGGAGATAAAGTAAGAGTGGAAATGTCACCATATGATTTAACCAAAGGAAGAATTGCTTTTAGATATAAATAACAAACAAAGATATGAAAGTAAGAGCATCATTGAAAAAACGTACACCGGAATGCAAAATCGTAAGAAGAAAAGGCCGTTTGTACATTATTAATAAGAAAAATCCTAAGTATAAACAACGTCAAGGATAATTTATTATTTTTGCAAAAATAAATCATTCGAATATATGGCTATAAGAATAGTTGGGGTCGATCTGCCACAAAATAAAAGAGGCGAAATTGCATTGACCTACATTTATGGTATCGGTCGCAGCGCAGCAAATACCATTTTAGAAAAGGCCGGTGTTGATAAAAACATCAAAGTAAAGGACTGGTCTGATGATCAAGCATCAAAAATTCGTGAAATTATCGGTGCTGAGTTCAAAGTTGAAGGTGATCTTCGTTCTGAAGTTCAGCTTAATATCAAACGTCTGATGGACATCGGTTGCTACCGTGGAGTTCGTCACCGTATTGGTCTTCCTCTAAGAGGACAGAGCACTAAAAATAATGCTCGTACTCGTAAGGGTAAAAAGAAAACTGTTGCTAACAAGAAAAAAGCTACTAAATAATAAGAGTTGATATGGCAAAAAAAACAGTCGCAGCTAAAAAGAGAAATGTAAAAGTTGATGCTATTGGACAAGCACATATCCATTCTTCGTTCAATAACATAATTGTTTCTCTTGCTAATGCAGAAGGTCAGATTATATCTTGGTCTTCAGCTGGTAAGATGGGTTTCAGAGGTTCTAAAAAGAATACTCCTTATGCAGCTCAAATGGCAGCACAGGATTGTGCTAAAGTTGCATTTGACCTTGGACTTAGAAAGGTTAAAGCTTATGTTAAAGGACCAGGTAACGGACGTGAGTCTGCTATCCGTACTATCCATGGTGCTGGAATCGAAGTTACTGAAATCGTTGACGTAACTCCAATACCTCACAATGGTTGTCGTCCTCCAAAGAGAAGACGTGTATAATACTTAATCTCTTTAACTGAATCTTGGATTGTGAATAGATTGCACTATCTCCTCTCTGTAATCGCGGCTGCACGATTCCGGGTTCTATTTAAATTTTATTTTATTAAAAGTCTATAGAAATGGCAAGATATACCGGACCTAGAACAAGAATCGCTCGTAAATTTGGCGAAGCTATCTTCGGACCAGACAAGGTTCTTTCTAAAAAAAATTATCCTCCCGGACAGCATGGCGTAAATAAAAGAAGAAAAACTTCTGAATACGGTGTTCAGTTACGTGAGAAACAAAAAGCTAAATATACTTACGGAGTATTAGAAAAACAATTCCGTAATCTATTTGAAAAAGCATCTCGTACAAAAGGTATTAAAGGTGAAGTTTTACTTCAATTCTTGGAAGCTCGTCTTGATAACGTAGTATTCCGTATGGGAATTGCACCTACAAGAGCAGCTGCTCGTCAGCTTGTATCTCACAAACATATCGTCGTAGATGGAAAAGTAGTAAACATTCCATCTTACTCTGTTAAACCAGGTCAGATTGTAGGAGTTCGTGAAAAAGCAAAATCTCTTGAAGTAATTTCTGATTCTCTTTCAGGATTCAACCACAGCAAATATGCTTGGATCGAATGGGATGAAACATCTAAAAGTGGAAAATTCCTTCATTTGCCGGAAAGAGCAGATATTCCAGAAAATATTAAAGAACAGTTAATCGTAGAATTGTATTCTAAATAATAATTGATTCCATGGCGATATTAGCATTTCAAAAACCCGATAAAGTCTTAATGTTGGAAGCGGACAATTTCTTTGGAAAATTTGAATTCCGTCCTCTTGAACCAGGCTATGGCATTACTATTGGTAATGCACTTAGACGTATTCTCCTTTCGTCATTAGAAGGCTTTGCCATCACTTCTATGCGTATTGATGGCGTAGAACATGAGTTCTCTACAATTCCTGGCGTTATAGAAGATGTTACGAACATCATTCTTAATCTTAAACAGGTGCGTTTCAAGCAAATCGTAGAAGAAGTTGAAAATGAAAAAGTAACTATTAGTGTTTCGGGTTCGGAAGTGTTTAAAGCTGGAGACATTGGAAAATACCTTACTGGATTTGAAGTTTTAAATCCTGATTTGGTAATTTGTCGAATGGATTCAAGCGCAAGTTTCAACATTGAGCTTAATATTAACAAGGGTAGAGGATATATTCCTGCTGACGAAAACAGAAACGCAAATGATGAAGTTACTGTTATTCCTATCGACTCGATATATACTCCAATCAGAAATGTTAAGTATTCAATCGAAAACTTCCGCGTAGAGCAGAAAACAGACTACGAAAAATTAATTCTTGAAATTTCGACCGATGGTTCTATCCATCCGAAAGATGCTTTAAAAGAAGCAGCAAAAATTCTTATCTATCACTTCATGTTGTTCTCTGATGAGAAAATCTCTCTTGAAGCAGCTGATGTTGATGGTAACGAAGAGTTTGATGAAGAAGTTCTTCATATGAGACAATTGCTTAAGACAAAACTTGTAGATATGGATCTTTCCGTACGTGCATTAAACTGTCTTAAATCAGCAGATGTTGAAACTCTTGGAGAATTAGTAGCGTTCAACAAAACAGATCTGTTGAAATTCCGTAACTTCGGAAAGAAATCACTTACAGAACTTGATGAACTACTTGCTAATTTGAATCTTTCATTCGGAATGGATATTTCTAAGTATAAATTAGACAAAGAGTAATAACGATGAGACATAATAAGAAATTTAATCATTTGGGTCGTAAAAAGGCACACCGTGATGCATTACTTGCAAACATGGCTAAGTCTTTAATTACCCACAAAAGAATCTTTACAACTCTTGCAAAAGCAAAAGCTCTAAGAGTTTATGTTGAGCCTCTTATCAACAGAGCTAAAGAAGATTCTACAAACTCAAGAAGAGTTGTATTTAGTTACCTTCAGGATAAAGCTGTTGTTACAGAACTTTTCCAGGAAGTATCTAAAAAAATTGCAGATCGCCCAGGCGGTTATACACGTATCCTTAAAACAGGATTTAGACTTGGTGATAATGCTGCAATGGCTATGATTGAACTTGTTGATTATAATGAAAACATGCTTAAAGAAAAAGCAGGTAAAAAAGCAACAAGAACAAGAAGATCTAAAAAAGCTGCTGCCCCAGCTGCAGAAGCTCCAGCTGCTGAAGCAACATCAGCAGAATAATATTCGAATTATATATAAGAAAGGCTGTCAATTTTATTTGGCAGCCTTTTTTATTGTTTATAAAACAACTCTGTGAAATAATTTTCAAACAAATATTTCCGAATTTTACCTTAGAATTTTATCTACGAATTTTACTTTCCATTCTAACTCCGAATCTCATTTTCGAGTTAAAAGAATATTCGTACAAAGTTGCAGTTATATTTCATATTTGTTGTACCCACCTTAATTACGTATTTTCTTATAACTACTCACAACTTAAGGTTTTCCAAAAAAAAATATTTTTCAAATTACTTACCTGCTATTTATTTCCGCAGTTTTCCATTGAAAATATTATTCTTTACTATTTTTCATGAATCTCCAGAAAAGGGCAGCTATTATACCCCCTAATGTTGGAGCTGTTAGAAAAACCCAAAGCTGATTTAGAGCTTCACCTCCCTGATAAAGAGCAGGACCTATTGATCTCGCCGGATTTACAGAAGTTCCGGTTACAGGTATACCTACAATATTAACAAGAGCCAATGTTAAACCAATTATTAAACCTGCCATTCCTCCGGCCCCGTTTATATCAGTTGCTCCCAAAACGCATAAAACAAAAATAAAAGTAAATACCGCTTCCATTATAAACGCCGTATGCATAGAACAAGTAAATCCATTAGCCCCGGTATGAGTTCCTGTTGCAAGTTCTGGATATCCTGAAACCAGAATATATATTATTGAAGAAGCAACTATCCCACCTAAAATTTGCGAAATAATATATCCAATACACTCTTTAATATTCATTCGTCCACTTAACCACATACCTATAGAAACAGCAGGATTAATATGACATCCAGAGATACTTCCTATAACATAAGCAGAAGCAATAAGTCCGAGCCCAAAACAGATACCAATAGTTAATGGTTGGCCCAATCCGGCAGCGCCTCCCGTAAATACAGCTGCACCGCATCCCATTAATACAAGAATCATTGTACCTAATAATTCTGATAAATACTTTTTCATAATATTACATATATAGTTTTACTTAAAAATTTATTATTCGATTCTTAATGAGAATTATATCAAATTCAAATGAATTACAATAACTCCTTTACAACATTTTCAAAAGACTTATAACCAATATAAATCATAATTTACTTGATCTAATTCAATATTTTTTATCCAATCATATTATAATATTTATTTCACTTATAAGAATTTCAAAATCAATTCACACAATTTTTTATTATTTCCGGTCTCGATAAAACATATCAAAAGGAACATAAAGTTTCATTCAACCTAATATTAAGACGTTTCATTAGTAAATTCAATCTCAATAAAGATTAATACCGTAAAGAATTAACTTGTAATATGTTCTCTTGATTTCATATTGAAAAAATTAGTTCCCATATTTATATTTATTCAATTACTTTCTCACAGACTTACATTATAAATCAATGAACTATTAAGTATATACTTCCATTTTTTAATCCAGAGATATAAACAATAAAGCAATAAGAGATCGATGACTAAATTTTGCAAATCACATAAATCATCTTAACCAACTACATTGATATTTTTTTCAAATTAATAATTGAAAACAACGATTAATCCTTCAATTTTAAATGCTTTACAACCTCCTCGAAATTGTTATAAATAAACATATACCCAATTTCAGGCAACATCACAGAATAAACTTCATAACTTCCAGTTATAAGTGATTCTCCCTCTTTAAGGATTGTATGAAGAATCAGATTCGGAATTTTTAATGATATAACAGTATGAAATCTCTTTGACAGTTCGTCAATCATATTTTCCATGGTTATAATATCGGGAGCAACGCAATTGAATATATCAGGAATTTCATTCTTCTCCTCAATTATAAGTTCATATATCCTGATAAGATCCTCAATATGAATCCAACTTATCTTTTGTTTTCCCGTTCCAAAATCTATTTTTAACCCACTCTGCAAGTACTTTATAATATGAGGTAAAATACCACCTTCATCCCCAATTATCAAACCAAAACGAAGAATAACAAGTTTTACGCTATCCGAAACCTTCCTCGCTTCAGCCTCCCAATCAATACATACTTTTGATATAAACCTTACATTATCAGACGGGCTCTCTTCATCTGCATAAACATCTGTTTTATAATAACCGATCGCCGAAGTTGAAATAAATAACCTCGGTTTTGATTTCATCGAATTTATTATTTCAACAATACGACGAGTAACATTAATTCTACTATCATAAATCTCTTTCTTCTTCTCATCAGTCCATCGACCCATAGTTGATTCTCCTGCCAGATTTATGAATATTTCAGTATCTACAAGCCTCTCATTCAGCTGTTCCAATGAATTGTTTACTAATTCTGAATGATGAAGTTTTATAATCTGATGATCATTTGACGCCAGATAATCAGACAGCGCTGTACCTACAAAACCGGAAGCTCCTGTTATAGCAATTTTCATATCTAAACATTTATAACCATTTAAACATCTATAACCCAAAATTGTTTTATGAACTTAAAATATTGTTTACTTTTTCAATTCATCAAATTTTAAAAAGGCCAAATCTGAATTCTTAATCTCAAGAGCCTTAAATAATATCAACATCCCTTTTTGGGAATTTAAATAATAGATATCGATTTCATGTTGGTGTCTAATCGATTCTTGGTACTAATATTTAAATATAATTTGGAGAGAATCCTATATCAATTTGATTTATAATATTCAAAAAAAAATCCTTTATCTATATCTCAGCCAGAGATATAGATAAAGGATGATTTATAATTATTATCGCTATTTTGTTTTAACTCAAAATATTGAGAATTAAATTAACCACAAGAATCAAGTTTAATTGAACGACTTTTTAGTATTTGTTTCTTCCTTAAGAACAAACATTTTATCTGAAGGTCTGATTTTATCATTTACTTTAATAGAGAATCTATCACCTTTGACAGCTTCATCCACCTTTTTATAATCTACCTGAATCTCTTCAATTGTCATAAATACTGCACCGGTAGTTGGCCCGATCACTACAACATTGTCGCCAACTTTAACATTGTTTGTTTCACATAGAAATTCAGCAACACCGATATTAGAGAAATATTTCATTCCCTTAGCAACATAAAGTTTTTTCTGTTTTGCTTCAGATCCATAAACAGGACTCCATTCTCCAAGTCGTTGACCAAGATAATATCCATCCCAGAAACCACGATTGAATACATTATACAATCTTTCATCCCACTCTTTAACTTTATCCTCATTGTATGTTCCGTCAAGAACAGCCACGATAGCCTGTTTGTAACACTCTACAACCGTTCTTACATACTCCGCACCGCGAGCACGACCCTCAAGTTTGAAAACTCTAACCCCGGCATCCATCATTTTATTCATAAAATGAATAGTTTTAAGATCGCGAGGAGACATGATGAATTTATTATCAATCTCAAGTTTCTGACCCGTTTCAAGATCGTTAACCTCATAAGAGTGACGGCATATCTGAGTACAAGCACCTCTGTTTGCAGATTTATTATATTCATGTAAACTCAAGTAACATTTTCCTGAAACCGCCATGCAAAGCGCTCCATGAGCAAACATTTCGATTCTGATCAATTCACCTTTTGGCCCTTTGATCTGTTGTTCTACGATATCGTTATGAATTGCAGCTACCTGATCAAGGTTAAGTTCTCTTGCCAATACCACAACATCGGCAAACTGAGCATAGAATTTAAGCGACTGAGTATTGCTTATATTCAACTGTGTAGAAAGGTGCACTTCAACACCTATTTGACGTGCATACATCATTGCTGCCACATCAGATGCAATAATGGCGCTTATCTGAGCCTCCTTAGCTGCATCGATAATTTTATACATCAGATTAATATCTTCATCATAAATGACCGTATTAACCGTCAGATAGCTTTTCAAACCTTTTTCGGCACATATTCCCGCTATGTTATGCAGGTCTTCAATGGTGAAATTATTTGCCGATTTGGCACGCATATTAAGACCCTCAATTCCGAAATATACAGAATCGGCACCTCCTTGAATTGCAGCACTCAATGCGTCGTATGAACCGACAGGTGCCATTATTTCAAATTCTTTTATATCCATATCTGATAAAGAGAAAGCATATAGAGCAATCTCCGGTTTTAATTCTTATAATTTATTATTTAAACACCGATTAATCGGCCAATTCTCCTATGAGTGTCGCTGATGATACTTCTAATACTTTAACGTTCACCTTTTGTCCGATGCGATAAGTACCTTTAGGAAATACTACAACTTTATTCTGACTAGTACGTCCGAAAAGTTGCTCTCTCGATTTCTTGGAGAAACCTTCTATAAGAACTTCGAATTTTTTTCCTACGTCACGACGGTTACTTTCAAGAGAAAGACGATTCTGAAGATTGATAATCTCTGTGAGTCTTCTTACTTTCTCCTCTTCATCAATATTGTCCGGTAGATGTTTGGACGCATAAGTTCCCTCTCTTTCCGAATATTTAAACATGAATGCCGCATCAAAACCAACCTCTTCCATTAGTGATAAAGTCAGTTGATGATCTTCAAGACTCTCATTGTGAAAACCGCAAAAAACATCTGTTGTGATTCCACATTCAGGCATAATGCGTCTGATTGCAGCTATTCGTTCAAGATACCACTCTCTGGTATATTTTCTGTTCATTGCTTTAAGAACAGATGAGCTACCCGATTGAACAGGAAGGTGAATATGTTTGCAAATATTGTCATATTTTGCCATAGTCTCCAAAATTCGGTCTGACATATCTTTAGGATGAGATGTGCTGAATCTTATTCTGATCTCCGGCGCATGTTCTGCTACAAGTTTAAGAAGAGATGCGAAATCTACTTTTTCATCATTTTCTTCATGTAGGTAAGAATTTACGTTTTGTCCTAAAAGAGTTACCTCTTTGAAACCACGGTTTTTCAAATCATCAAGTTCAGCAAGGATGCTTTTTGGTTGACGACTTCTTTCACGTCCACGAGTATAAGGAACAATGCAGTATGTGCAAAAGTTATTACAACCTCTCATAATCGAGATAAAGCCTGAAATTCTATTACCTCCGATTCTTGAAGGTATAATTTCACGATAGGTCTCGTCGGTCGACAATTTTACATTGATAGCTTTATCTCCGTTCTCTACTGCTCCTACAAGATTTGGTAAATCAAGATATGAATCCGGGCCAGCAACAAGATCGACGCCATGCTCTTTTATTAGTAAATCTTGCACTCTTTCGGCAACGCATCCAAGAACTCCGATTATAAGATTTTTCTTTTTCTTACGAAGAGATCTGAAATATTGAAGTCTTGAAAAGACCTTCTGTTCGGCATTGTCACGAATCGAACAAGTGTTAACAAATATTGCATCGGCATCCTCAATATTCTCGGTCAAGGCGTATCCTCCCATCTCCATAACAGATGCTACAACCTCGCTATCCGCTACATTCATTTGACATCCGTGGGTCTCAATGAACAGTTTTTTGTCCTCTTTAGTCGTAGATTTAAAGTCTACTCCCGTTTGATTTTGTTCCATTTTTAATTAAAGATTAAAGAAAATTATATCTATTAAAAAACAATTTGTAAAATAAAAGCCAAAAAAAGTAAGATTCTGTTTGTTTATTTAGAGATAATTTACTTTTTTTGTAGTGCAAACAAAAATGAAAATTTTTTCATAGTTAAGGTTTAGGTTAAATGCAAAAGAGGGAACTGTGAAGTTGCCTCTTTTTCGCTTTTATGTAGTTTGTGTTAAATTTCGCGCTTTTTCAAAAGCTAACATATGTGATTATATGTTAATAAAAATTGTATTTTTATACACCTTTCTTCTCCGAAATCAACAATAGTCTTTAGTTTTAAGAAATAATAAAAACTATTTTCCTTCATTTATAGCGCTGCAAAATTACGAATTAATAGTTAATATAAATCTGTTTATTTCCTTATTAATGGTTAGATAATCTTTCTTTAAATTAAGAATACTCACTTTTTTGATTAATAAATTACAGAATCAGAATTAACATATTGAGAAACAATGGTAATTTTCTCCAAGAATTTCCCTTTTCGATATAAATCATTACATTTGAAAATATTATCAAGTTACTTTTATGGATATTCATGAAATAATTTCAAAATCTATTTGGCTTCTACCTCTTGCAATCTTTGTTTTTGAGCTTGTAATGAAGAATATAAAGAAGAAAACCGCTCCGGTTAATAATAATATTCCACATGGAGCAGAAGAGGCATGGCACAATGATTCTCCAACAGATCAAGAGTTTGAGCAAGAAGATATACAATCGCATGATTATATTGAAGAGATACAATATGATTCCGATTTTGATGCAATGATATTGGAAAGAAAGCGAAAGAAAAAACCTAGTTTTTCAGAAAACTTAGCTACCACAGGAGTGTTCGCCAATATTTCGTCAAAACCGGCATTTGAAAGGATGAGAAATCAAAATCAATCATCTCAAATGATTAGAGAGATGCTAAAAGACAGAAACTCGATAAAAAAAGCGGTAATACTTCAAGAGGTTTTAAATAAAAAATATTGAAAGAATAAATTGAAAATTCTTATAACTCAGAATAAGAGATCCCAACATAATGATGGGATCTCTTTTTTTATTTAATATCAGAAAGAAATCGATTAAATCTTACCAATAGCCCTATTGGTTTTTGTAAATCCTTGCAAAGTTTTAACCTACACCTTGCAAGGTGTATAATAAATCCTTGTATGGTTTTAACTGACACCTTGCAAGGTGTTTCAATTTTAGTTGAGATAAAAAATAAAATTTTTGGCCAATATAAATTGGAGAAAGAAAGGCCTACTATTTCATTATATGACGATAAAAGCTACTAATATCATTATTTAGGGAGAATAAATATCAGATAATATTCATGAATAAAAATACAATATATTGAAATAATATTCTGTTTAATGGTGGGCTTTAAAAATATTTTTATCTGAATAATAATTAAATTTATTATTAAAATCATTAGTTCAATATTATTTCTATCTTTGAAGATGTGAAAAACAGAAATTATGTTATAAAACATGTATTATGGTTGTTTGAGTGTTTGATTAATAAAAAGTGTATATCCAATTTAAACCTTGTGCATAATAATGCATTTTTCACATAACATATTTACGAAAATATATCAAAGGGAATAATTAAAAATTTATCATAATATGCCTTTTAAGTTTATTACACCCGAAGAAGCCGCTTCATATATCAAGAATGGCGACACAATAGGATTTAGCGGTTTTACCGCAGCAGGAACACCCAAAGCCGTAACACAGGCTCTTGCAAAAAAAGCAGAAGAGGAGCATAACGCCGGTAGAGAATTTAAAGTAAGTGTATTTACAGGAGCTTCAACAAATGATTTTGTTGACGGTGCTTTATCAAGAGCGAATGCTATTGATCGTCGTACTCCGTATCAATCGAACTCAGATAGTCGTGCCGGAATAAACAACAGATCAATCAACTATTTCGATATGCATCTTTCTCATATTTCTCAAAATGTGAGATACGGCTTTTTAGGTAATATTGATGTAGCTATAATAGAGGCGCAAAGTATTGATGATAGTGGTGAGATCGTACTTGGTACAGCGGTAGGAATGATTCCGACCTATGCAAAACTTGCCGATAAAATAATTATAGAACTTAATAAACATATCCCAGAAGGAATAAACGGTATGCATGATATATATGAACCGCTTGATCCTCCTTACAGAAAAGAGATTCCTGTATACAAACCAAATGACAGAATAGGTACTACAACTTTAAAAGTCGATCCTTCAAAGATTATTGGAGTTGTAGAAACATCATATAGCGACGGCGTTAAAGAGTTTACTCCGGTAGACGCAACTACAATGAAAATTGGTGAAAATGTAACCAATTTTATCGTAAACGAATATAAAAACGGACGTATCCCAAAAGAGTTTCTTCCTATTCAGTCGGGGGTAGGTAATATTGCAAATGCAGTGTTGGCTTGTCTTGGCAAAAATCCTGATATACCTCAGTTTGATATGTATACAGAAGTTGTGCAAGACTCTGTAATCGATCTTATGAAAACAGGTAAATGTCGATTTGTAAGTACATGTTCGTTGACTTTGAGTGATAAATGTATGAATGAAGTGTTTGATAATATCGATTATTTCAGAGATAAAATACTTCTTCGTCCCGGAGAGATTAGCAACAATCCTGAAGTTATACGCCGTTTAGGACTTATCACTATGAATACTGCGCTTGAGGTTGATCTATTCGGTAATGTAAATTCTACTCATGTTGTGGGAACTAAGATGATGAACGGTATTGGTGGGTCTGGCGACTTTACAAGAAATTCGTATCTATCGATATTTACATGTCCATCGGTGGCAAAAGGTGGAAAAATTAGTGCTATAGTGCCATTCGTGTCACATCTTGATCATTCAGAACATTCAGTTGATGTTATAATCACAGATCAGGGAGTTGCCGATTTACGAGGTAAATCTCCTATTCAAAGAGCAAATGCTATTATTGAAAACTGTGTTCACCCTGAATATAAGCAACTATTGAAAGATTATCTTTCTCTTTGCACAAAAGCAGCTCATACACCTCATTCTCTAAGAGCAGCATTCGGTTTCCATAATCAATTTAACGAATCCGGAGATATGCGTGAGACAAAATGGGAAGATTACATTAAAAACTAAAATTTAGTTATTATATCTGCCTAAAAAGTCCTCATTCCGTGAATGAAGTGCATCCCGAAAGTCTTATGAATAACTTTTGGAATTCACTTCAACGGAGAGAGGGCTTTTTTTATTCAATCATTGTCTATATATTTCTTATCAAGATTAGATATAAGTTGATATTTGATTTAGAATCAATCTTATCGTTTTATAAGTATATAAATGTGTTTTTTATTATTAATTTTATATTCAATAACTCATAATACATTAAAAGCCATGAAGAAATCATCATTTATCTTTTCAGTCTTTTTAGCAGGAGCTTTTTTTTCTTGTACGAAAAATGAACCGAAGGAGTCTGTTTTTACTGTAAAAGTTTGGGAAAACGGAGCGGAAGAGTTTAACGGAATTGAGAAAGTAGAGTTTTTTAAGAACGATAGCTCTGATGTTTATAACATTTCCGAATCTGAAATCAATCTTTTTCTTGTAAATAATAAAAGAGTTAATTCAGGTAAAATGGTATTAATCTGTCCCGGAGGAGGATACGGTATGCAGGCAATAAGAAAAGAGGGATGGGCTATGGCTGAATGGCTTAATAAAGAGGGAGTCAATGCTGCGGTTTTGAAATATCGTTTGCCAAACGGACAAAAAGATATTCCTCTTAAGGATGCAAAGAAGGCAATGAAAATACTTCGTGAAAATGCTTCTCTATGGGGCTATGATGCAAATAAAATTGGAGTATGCGGATATTCGGCAGGAGGACATCTTGCATCAACACTTGCAACTAAATATGATGAGTTATCAAGACCCGATTTTCAGATTCTATTTTATCCCGTAATATCGTTTATAGATACTCTTACACATTGGGGAACAAGAAAAAATTTACTTGGAGATTCATATATGGATGAGAGTCTTGTGCTCGAATATTCTAATGAAAAACATATTGATGCCAATTCTCCTAAAGCGATACTCTTCCATAGTATGGACGATAAGGCGGTGACTCCGTGGAATTCGATTTTGTATAAAGAGGCGTTAGATAATAATAACGTGAAATGTGAACTTTATACTTATCCTTCGGGAAATCATGGATGGGGAACTTTGACAGAATTTGATTTTTATGATGAATGGACCACAACTCTTTCACAGTGGTTAAAAGAGAATTAAAATATGTAATTTGAGCGAATTAATATAGTCTTATATATTTAACATAGAATGATATAAAATATTACAAGAGTCTGAATATAATCTATTCAGACTCTTGTTTTTTTATTTGATTAAAAAAAAGAATTACAAGGTGTAAAAAGGGTGGAATTAACAATCTGATAAATAAAACCCAATCTTTTTTGCTAAAATCTATTAAATAATTTAATTCTCAACAAAAAAGTTGTTCTTTTGCATCAAATTAAGGATAATACCGCTCTTTTCAAACCTATGGGGAAGAAATGCTACTATGACATATTCTTAACACGATAAGATATATAAAATAAGCAGTCTTATTTTACATTAACAGATGATGAAAAAGCTTACAATCACACATTGCCCAATCTGTGGCTCCAAAAAACTTAATCCGGTTCATGAGTGTAAGGATTATTTTGCTTTAGGCGATTGTTTTATGATAAAGGAGTGTGAAAGTTGTGGGTTTAGATTTACAGATGAGGCTCCTTCTGAAGATGAGATTGGAATCTATTATAAAGCAGAAGATTACGTTTCCCATTCAGATACACAGAAAGGAATAGTTAATAAGCTATATCACTTTGCCCGAAATATGATGCTTCGAAAGAAGGGGAATATGGTTGATGATATCTATAACTATAATCATAAAGAGGGATCCGATCAGAAGAAGCATATTCTCGATATTGGTGCAGGAACAGGATATTTCTTAAATGAAATGAATGAAAGGGGATGGCTTGTTGAGGGTGCCGAAAAAAGTGATGATGCGAGGGTATTTGCCGATAAACATTTCAAAATTGAGCTTGCACGTTCAATTGCCGATTATATGGGTACGCCGTCTAATATGAAAAAGTATGATATCATTACTTTATGGCATGTGTTAGAGCATTTGGAAAACCTCAATGGGTCACTTAATGATATCCGATCACTTTTGAAAGATAACGGGAATCTGATATTGGCTCTTCCTAATTGTGCATCTTATGATGCAAGGAAATATAAAGAGTATTGGGCTGCTTATGATGTACCTCGGCATTTATGGCATTTTACGCCGGAAACCGTTTCAATGGTTGCCTCAAAGAATGGATTTGAAGTTGAACGAATTGCAGCCATGCCGCTCGATGCATTTTATATATCAATGCTAAGTGAGAAATATAAGGGGAATAAACTCCCATTTGTGGCAGGCATGCTAACCGGAATGAGTTCACTTTTAAGAGTTGCTAAAGACCCAAAACAGGCGAGTTCAATAATTTATGTGTTAAAAAAGAGAATATAAATCTATTTGAAAGTATTTATATTGATAAAATATTAATTGATGAATGATAAAAAGCAAAGCAGACGAAAAATTTTAGGAGCAAGATTTACTTCTATAATAAGTATCTCTCTTGTTCTTTTCATATTGGGGATAATAGCTTTTATGGGTGTTTTCGCCGCTGATCTTTCTACTTTATTGAAGGAAAATATCGGATTTACAATTGTTCTTAATGATGAGATTGAGACAAGAGAGATTAACAGATTAAAAACCTTGTTGACTAATTCCGATTACGCTAAGGCGGTGACTTACATAAGTAAAGAGGATGCCATAAAAGAGTTGACAACCGAACTTGGAGAAAATCCCGAGGAGTTTCTTGGTTTCAACCCTCTTCAGGCTTCTTTTGAAGTGAAGCTAAATTCTGTTTATGCTAATAATGACAGCATTGCTTTAATAGAGAAAAAAGTCAGAGCAATGAGTGCGTCGGTTTCTGAATTTAATTACAGAAAGGATATTGTGGAACTTATTAATGATAATATGAGGAAGGCAGGAGTAATATTGTTTATACTTGCCGTGATCTTGTTGTTAATATCTTTCACTTTGATAAATAATACGGTTCGTTTGGGGATATATTCGCAGAGATTTCTTATTAATACAATGCGTTTGGTAGGTGCAACTCCGGGATTCATACGACGTCCTTTTGTGAGATCCAATATAGTGAACGGTATCATAGCTTCATTTATCGCTATGGGATTACTATATGGATTGATAAATTATATAAACAATGAATTTCAGGGATTTGAGATCCTTATAACAAACGATTTGTTGTTTACGGTGTTTACAATTGTTATAATACTCGGAATATTTATAACGTTTATTTCTGCTCTGTTTGCAGCAAATAAATATATAAGAATGAAGAGTGATGATATGTATCTTTTGTAAATATAACCGAAGAAAGAAAATAATAAAATAAATATAAGCCTAATGGAAAATAAAGGTTTTGCACTTGGAAAGTCGAATTATATTGTAATGGGTATTGCTTTCCTTTTTATAGTTATCGGATTTGCATTAATGACCGGAAGTAGTTCCACTATGGAGGTTTACGATCCTTCAATATTTAGTTTTCGTCGTATTGTTGCGGCGCCCAATATCTGCTTTGCAGGCTATATTTTGATGATCGTGGGGATTATGATAAAAAATAAAGACAAATAATATTTGTCTGACAGAAGAGGTGTATTAAAAAAAGAAAAAGAATAAAATGAGTTGGTGGGAAGCCCTGATAATGGGTATAGTGCAAGGATTGGCAGAATATCTGCCTATCAGTAGCAGTGGACATTTAGAGATCGCAAGTGCAATTTTAGGAGTGCAGAGTGAAGAAAACTTAACTTTCTCGATAGTTGTTCATACAGCTACCGTTTTAAGTACGATAGTTGTCTTATGGAAGGAAGTAGCAATATTATTCAAAGGTTTTTTCCAGTTTAAATGGAATGATCAAACCAAATATGTTTCTAAAATAGTTCTTTCAATGATTCCTATCGGGATTGTAGGAGTATTATTTAAAAAACAGGTTGAGGCACTTTTCGGCGACGGTCTTGTTGTCGTTGGTTGTTGTTTGCTTGTAACATCGATGCTTTTGGCATTTGCATATTATGCTAAACCACGTCAGAAAACAAACATATCATATCTTGATGCGTTTATCATAGGATTGGCGCAGGCTGTAGCTGTATTACCGGGTCTATCTCGTTCAGGATCAACTATTGCAACCGGTATTCTTCTTGGAGATAAGAAGGAGGAGGTTGCGAAGTTTTCTTTCCTAATGGTTATAATTCCTATACTTGGAGAATCGTTTCTTGATATTATAAAAGGTTTCGGTTCAAGTGCGGAACAAGTAACATCTATTCCCACTTTATCTCTTGTCGTTGGTTTCTTCGCGGCATTTATTTCGGGAACTTTGGCTTGTAGCTGGATGCTTAAAATTGTAAAAAATAGCAAATTGATATATTTCGCCATTTATTGTGCCATTATTGGAGCAATTGCGCTTATATATTCATTAATAGGATAATATGGATTTTATAGAAGGAGAAGTTTTATATTTTAATAAACCTCTGAATTGGACCTCTTTTTATCTTGTAAAACAGATAAGAAACCGTTTGAGCAGAAGATTAAAACTTAAAAAATTTAAAGTCGGTCATGCGGGGACTCTTGATCCCTTGGCTTCCGGCGTGATGATTATCTGTACGGGGAAAGCAACCAAACAGATAGAAACATTCCAATATCAAACGAAAGAATATATTGCAACGTTAAGACTTGGTGAAACAACGCCTTCTTTTGATCAGGAAACTGAGGTTGATAAGGTGAGAGAAACATCTCATATCACTAAGGAGCTTGTTGAACAGACTCTTACAAAGTTTCTTGGAAGCATTTGGCAAATACCACCAGTCTATTCGGCTGTGAAGGTTGATGGTAAGCGAGCTTATGAGTTTGCCCGAAAAGGTGAAGAAGTAGAACTTAAAGCCAAAGAACTTGTTATAGATGAGATAGAACTGATTGACTGCCAGTTACCTGAGATAAAGATTAGAGTGGTTTGCAGTAAAGGTACTTATATAAGAGCTTTGGCGCGTGATATCGGAGAGGCTCTTGATTGTGGAGCTCATCTTACAGGTTTAATACGTACTCGTATCGGAGAGGTAACACTTTCTCAATGTATCGATTCGGATAAGATAGATGAGTTTTTTGACAAGGCTTTTCCTGAGAAAAAAGATCAGGATGTGCAGATTGAAGATTCTGAAAAAGCATAACAGATTAAATCTTCAGATAAAGCTGATAGTAGAAACAGATTAACATATATAAAATGATGTATCTGTATTTTTCAGAATATCATTATTGAATAGAATAAACAATTTAATACGATTATATAATATGAAATTATCGCAATTTAAATTTAAGTTGCCTGATGAGCAGATAGCTCTTCATCCGGCCAATAATAGAGATGAGTCACGAATGATGGTGATTCACAGAAAAACCGGAGAGATAGAACATCGTATATTCAAAGAAATAATTAATTATTTCGATGATAAAGATATTTTCGTGTTCAATGACACGAAAGTTTTTCCTGCGCGTCTTTATGGGAATAAAGAGAAAACGGGAGCTAAAATTGAAGTTTTCTTACTTCGCGAATTAAATGAGGAGCACAGACTTTGGGATGTGCTTGTTGATCCTGCTCGTAAAATAAGAATCGGAAATAAACTTTATTTCGGAGATGACGATTCTATGGTGGCTGAGGTGATCGATAATACGACTTCAAGAGGTCGTACTCTTCGTTTCCTTTTTGACGGAAGTCACGAAGAGTTTAAAAAGGCTCTTTTCGATCTTGGAGAAACTCCGATTCCACCATATTTGAAATCTATGCGTGAGGCTGAGCCTGATGACGTGGATAGATATCAAACAATTTTTGCTAAAAATGAGGGTGCTGTTGTTGCTCCGGCTGCCGGTCTTCACTTTAGTCGTGAGCTTTTAAAAAGAATGGAGATCAAAGGTATTGATTTCAACCATCTTACTCTTCACTCTGGACTTGGAAACTTCCGAGATATCGATGTTGAGGATTTGACAAAACATAAAATGGAATCAGAACAGATGTTCGTTACTCCTGAACTTGTTGATTTTGTAAATGCTGCAAAAGATAGAAAAAGCAAAGTTTGTGCTGTTGGTACTTCTGTAATGAGAGCTATGGAGAGCACTGTAAGTACAGATGGACATCTAAAACCATATACTGGATGGACTAATAAGTTTATCTTCCCAATGTATGATTTTACAGTAGCAAATGCAATGGTAACAAACTTCCATTTGCCAATGTCTACGATGCTTATGATGGCTGCTGCTTTCGGTGGCTATGATCTTATTATGCAAGCGTATGATATCGCAATAAAAGAGGGCTACAAATTTGGAGCTTATGGCGATGCAATGCTGATTATTGATTAAATATTTGAGGAAAGATTTTCAATTTCATTCTTATTAAACTTAGTTTGTTATTGATCGTCGCTTAAATGTTTAATGGTAGGAACTTAGGGAATTGACTCTTTTATAGTGAAAAAGATATTCTGTTAATTTTATAACCTTATGGTATTTCAATCAATAGTTTTCTCTTTTTCGTTATATAAAGGATGTCGTTTTAACCTAAAAAATAATTAAACAAAAACAAGAGTTTATTTATGTATAAAGTTTATCTAAGTCTTGGTTCCAATCTTGGAAATAAAGAAGATAATCTTGATGCTGCTCTGGAAAATATAGAAAAGAAGGCGGGAAAAGTTATTTCCCGATCTTCTTTTTTTTATTCTGAGCCATGGGGATTCTCTTCAGATAATAATTTTGTGAATATCTGTGCTCTTATTCATACTGAAATGGATCCTTTTGATCTACTTAATGCTTTAAAAGAGATAGAAACACAGATGGGACGGTTGTCTAAAAGTGATAAAAACGGATATGCAGATCGAATAATTGACATTGATATTCTTCTAATTGACGATCTTGTGATTGATACGGATATTTTGAAGATACCTCATCCGTTGATGAATGAGCGGGATTTTGTAAAAATTCCACTTTCGGAAATAATCTAAATTGATTAGAATTTAAAAGTAAATAGGATAAGTTTCACATAATTGTGATATAACTTTTTAATTGAAAATGATGCATTATTCAAAATTGTAGTATCTTTGCATCATAACAAGAGAAATGTGGATAGATTTGCCCGATTGCAACCACTGAAAAAAATGCTAAAGATTGAGACCGGCAACAGTTGAACTTTCTTTTATTCAAACCTATTTGAATAAATTCAGCAGTTAGAGCTCCTTCCAACGCATTTTTGATGTAAAAACTCCAATTCTGAAACATTCTTCTTTTTTATATTATATCATAATATATTGATATTGTGATTATATTATTTTTCTTAGTATTGATATAATAATTCTATCAATTTTGATACATATTACTAAAAATCAAACTGATATAGAATAGATATAGCTTTGTCAAGATATTTAATATTAGAAGAAAAAAACTCTTAATAGTAAAGAGAAACAAAATAAATAACGATTTCAAATCATATAGTAAAACAATAACGAATATGAATTATTTATTCACCTCAGAATCGGTGTCGGAAGGACACCCGGATAAGGTTGCCGATCAAATTTCGGACGCCTTGCTTGATGAATTCCTGGCTCAGGATCCTTCATCTAAAGTAGCATGCGAAACGCTTGTTACAACCGGTCAGGTTGTACTTGCCGGTGAAGTAAAATCAGAAGCTTATGTAGATCTTCTTGAGACTGCTCGTAGAGTCATTAATAACATTGGCTATACAAAAAGCGAATATAAGTTTGACGGTGATAGTTGCGGTGTTTTTTCTGCAATTCATGAGCAATCGGCTGATATCAATCGCGGAGTTGAAAGAGAGATTCCTTATGATCAGGGAGCAGGAGACCAAGGTATGATGTTTGGTTATGCATGTAACGAAACTGATAATTATATGCCTCTTTCGCTTGATCTTTCTCATATTCTTCTTGAAGAGCTTGCTGCAATCAGAAAAGAGGGTAAGGAGATGAAATATCTTCGTCCTGACTCTAAATCGCAGGTAACGATTGAATATAATGATAAAAATCAGCCTGTTAGAATTCACACAATAGTTATTTCGACTCAACATGATGAGTTTATTTCTCCTTCTGATGAAACAGAAACTTCAATCGAAGCCGCAGAAACAGAAATGCTAAGACTTATTCGTGAAGATGTTCAGAACATACTTCTTCCAAGAGTGAAAAAACTTCTTCCGGAAAGAGTACAGGCTCTTTTCAATAATGATATCATTCTTCATGTTAACCCGACAGGCAAATTCGTAATCGGTGGTCCTCACGGAGATTCTGGTCTTACAGGCCGTAAAATCATTGTTGATACATACGGAGGTAAAGGAGCTCACGGAGGTGGAGCCTTTTCAGGAAAAGATCCAAGTAAAGTTGACCGTTCTGCAGCTTATGCCTCTCGTCATATTGCAAAAAATCTTGTAGCAGCTGGAGTTGCTGACGAAATCCTTGTTCAGGTTGCTTATGCTATCGGTGTTGCAAAACCAGTAAGTTTGTTTATCAATACTTATGGAACATCAAAAGTTAATGTTACTGATGCTGAAATAGCAGACAAAGTTTCTAAGATTTTCGATATGCGTCCAAAAGCAATAGAAGAAAGATTGAAACTTCGTAATCCGATATATCTTGAAACAGCGTCTTACGGACATATGGGACGTCATCCTAAAATGGTTACAAAAACATTCACATCAAAATATATTCCAAAACCAATCGTAAGAGAAGTGGAATTATTTACATGGGAAAAACTTGATTATGTTGATGCTGTAAAAGACGCATTTGGCATATAATTTATTTAAGAGTACAGATTTATGTTTGTAAAAAAATATAATTGATACTCATTTGATATATGATTAGAAAAAGAAGCATCATGCCTTAGCTGCATTGATGCTTCTTTTTTATTAAGTTTGTGGATGGATAAAGGCTGTTTAAAAACTTTACCCATTTATTGAACTCTCATTAAGACTCACAATATGAAGAAAATAATATTTCTGTCATTATTATTTATAATCTCTGTCTCCTGCAAAAAAACAGTTAAGGAGGAGGTGAAGCCATCTTTTGTAATAACACTTACTGCCGATTCTATATATTCCGATTCAACTTTGGTTGAGGCTATTCCTGTGATCTTTACAAACGGATTAGATTATTTCTCTGTTGATACTGTATCATTAAAAGATCGGAAAATGGTATATAAAGGTAAATCTGATTCATTAATGCAGGTAACATTCAGATTTCCTAAGAAAGATATAAATGTATATCTAACTTCCGGAGACACTATTGATATAAACTATGATAAGGATATAATACGAATATCAGGTGATACACTGAACACCAAGCTTTACGAATTTTACAGAAAAAACGTTTACTTTACTTCAGCCCTAAGATCACTGAAAGATAGTGTTGCAGAATTTATTCTTGATAAGAGATATGACAATATAACCGCTGAATGGTTATCTGTCTTATCCGATTATATTCAGAACAATAAACAAACTCCCGTTTCTCAAGTGTTGCTAAAAGAGAATCTTATTTATTACACAGAGATGTCTGCAATAAATAATCTGCATAAAGTAATAGAAAATAAAAATCCTGTTATAACCAATCAGATTACAGAGTATACTTCTAAAGGACGAGTTCCTGTTTTAAAATCGAAAATTACATCTTTCAATTTAAGAAAAGAGTATATAAAAGAGGGGAGTAAAAGCGAATCGTCAAGAAAGAGTTTCAATATATTTGATAACAATGGAAATCACAACGTCATAACTTTTTGGAGTTATAAAGATCCCGAGTCAGTTAAAAGAGTAAAAGAATTAGCATCATTATATTCGAAAAATAAAAACACCAAACTTCGTTTTGTTACAATTTCTATTGATACTGATGAAGAGGAGTGGAAGAAAAAAGTTGATGAATACAAGATTCCGGGAAGAAACTTTATTCTTCAAAAAGGGTTCGCCTATGATTTGATTGGTCGATTAGGGATTAGAAATATTCCTCACAATATTATCACTAATGATAAATTAATTTTACAGCAGATTAATCTATATGGTAAAGATTTAGAAAAATATCTTTCCAAGAATGTTTCAAAATAACGAAGGAGGATATAAAACATATAGTCTGAATCTGAATTTTATAATATCATTAATACCATAATGCGCTATAATAAAAAAAATATCCGTAATGAAAAAAAATCATTACGGATATTTTTTTGTTTATTCTAATTACTCTTATTCAGAACAAGGGTAGGAGTTTTAGTATTATAATCAAAAGGATCAATCGAGCAAGCTATTTTAACCCAAAACACAGAACCTTCTCCTTCGACAGACTCGAAACCGATATCGGCACCTGAGGCATCACAAATAGCTTTGCAGATAGATAATCCCAGACCTGTTCCCTGCGCGAAATCGTCGAGCTTACGGAATCTTTCAAACACTTTATCCTGCTTCTCAAGAGGTATTCCTATTCCCGTGTCTTTGACGGAAAATTTAACATGATTATCGAAATATTCATATTTCATCTCTATATATCCTGATATTGTATATTTTATTGCGTTAGAAATAAAATTACTAAATAATTGCAGCAATCTGTTTTTATCAAGATGAATCATAAATCTATCGTAAGGATTCTCCATCCTTAACTCAAGATCCTTCTTGGAAACTAGCTTATTGAAATTCAAGAACATTTCATTAAAATAATGCGACAGATCAAAAACCTCACGTTTCAGTTCAATCATTCCGGAATCAAGCTTTGAAAGATTCAAAATATCATCAATAAGTCTTAGAAGAAGCTCATTATTGGTAGTAATTATACTATTATATTCATCCTTTTCTTGTTCATCTTCCGTATAAAGTAAAAGATTTGAAAATCCAACGATTGCATTTAACGGAGTGCGTATTTCATGCGACATATTTGCAAGAAATGATGATTTTAATCTGTCTGATTCTTCCGCTTTCTCTTTTGCCAATTTCAAATCTTCGATTAGGCTTTTTCTTTCAGAAATATCATCAGCTCTCAATATCACTCCATCAATCTCATTATCAACAATAATTGGAATGGCCATAATTTGAAAATGTCCATAGCCGGTTGATTCAAACTCATGTTTATATACCCCTCTTTTTTCAAGCGCCTTTTGCATCGGGCAATTTCTGCAAGGTTTTTTTCGTCCGAAAGAAACATAACACTTTTCTCCCTCCTTATAAAACTTATCACTCCTTTCTCCATACAATTTTGAAACACTTCTCCATTTAACCGTAAAATCGGTGGTAATATAAATCAGATCGGATGTAGTATTGTTCAATATAAGCGAGTTAAGAGAATTGACATCGTCAAGTTTGCTCATAGCATCCTTTATTTTCAATTCATAATTCTTCTGTTGATTTATATTGATACTAATACCATATATATATTTCAACGAATTACTGTTTTGTGTTACAGTTTCATTGGCTATTCGTGTTTCCCACCATTCATAATTCCCCGAACCAGTAAGATCAAATCTGAATGTTATGACAATGTCCTTCAAATCGGATGAAGTAATCTGATTAACCTTTTTCAAAAAATACTCCTTGTCATCAGGATGGATATCTTTTACAAGTTTGGAGAACGTATCCATTCTTTCCGGGTCACCCCCAATCATCGATAATACATCTCCATAGTATATAGTTTTTGTATTAAAATCATAAGTCCATGTAAAAGCATTAAGAGCAGGCAGAGATATCGAAAGAATTTTAGAAACCATCTCCGATTTTTTCTGATCAGTAAGATCGAGCCTTACAGCCAAAACCTGTTGTTTGTCATCATTATTTATACGAATTTTCCTAATAATGGTTTCCATGGTTCTTCCATCATTAAGTTTTATCACCTCTGAAGCAAAATACTCTTCTCCTGTATCATAAACTCGTCTATCGGTAGCTTCCTGAATTGTTGCATCTTCAGCACAAAGAATATCTTTTGATCTTTTATTTAAACCATCACCAAAAACCTTTTGATATTCTCTGTTTATATATACATAATTATGATCATCATTTACATTCTTAATATATATAGGTATAGGCACTTTATCGAGAATGGATCTCAATTCTTCCTCTCTTTTTTTGATCTCAATATGACTCTCTTCAAGTTCTTTATATATATCAACAAGATGCATCTTAGTTTTAATATCGTTAGAGATATCTTTATGTGTGCCTGTAATATATCTTACCTCACCTTTTTTATTTTTAGCAGACATATGACATTCATACCATTTCCATTCATTGTCTTTGAAAATTTTTACTTGAGTTCTGTATGATTCCGTCTTTTTAGTTTTGAGATCGATAAAAGCCTGTGTAATTTTTTCTCTGTCTTCAACTTGAAAGATATTTTCGATAGAGTTGAGATTGTCGCAACTTTCAAAAAAAGATGCTCCATGTAAGATGATGAAACTATCGTTAATTATATCGTAAACCCATGCAGAAAGATCTCCAGCATCTAATGCCAGTTTCAAATTTTCTTGTAAGTCAGCAATTTGTTCTCTATTATTATGTATTTCCGAAACATCATTACAAAAAGAGATATAACCTGTTATATTTCCGCTTTTTCCGATTACCGGCGATATTGCAATATCGAGAGTGTCTTTTATTTCGCAATAATCAAGAAATGAGCAAGTGTCTTCATTAATAAGAGCTGACCAACCAAGCTGAAATGTGAGTTTTTCTCCCTGCTTTAATTTTTGAATATTTTCTTTCGAAATATATCTATCATTAAAAACGTTTTGCCTATTAATAAGCATTTTTTTATCAGGGATGCCGAACATATTCATATGATAATCGTTCACATCGATTAAATCTCCTTTTGCATCATATAAAGTGATTCCAGAAGCGTAATTATTAAATATGGTATTTAAAAGTTCTATTTTGTCGTTCAACTGTTGTTGATAATAATCTATTTCCGATATATCATAGAATATACCATAAACAGATTGAGGTATCCCACTTTGATCTTTACCTAAAATTCCCGAGATTTCACATTTTCTCAACTCCTCAGATTTCGCGAATCTTATTCTCAAAAACTCTTTTTTGGCAGATCCTTTCGTTACAATATCATCAAAGAATTTTATAATAATAGGAATGTCGTTATGATCAATATAGTTATGCCATTCATCTCCCGACACAATATGGTCGAATTGATTACCCCTGAAAACATAACCCATTCTGGACTCAAGATCATATTTCCATATAAATTGACGAGTAGAGCCAGATGCCAAGTCAAGACATTTTATTATATCATCTTGTCTTTTTCTCTGTTCAATATGTTTGGTTACATCGACTTGAGTGACTATTATCTGATAAATCTTGTTATTATTGTTTCTTAAGGCTCTGATATAACATTCGTAATATAGATAATCCTTGTCATTATCTTTTATTCTGATAATCAATTGTTGATTATCAATCTCTCCTGATAATGTCTTATTAAAAATATCTTCAAATCCGGCTCGGTCATCGGGGTGAATATTCTCAATAGCAGTAGAGATAGAACCGGAATTAATCAAACGGTTATTCCTGTTTAGTATTTTTACGAGCTTGGACTGAAGATCGTAATACCATAAATAAGCACCAATTCCCTCTGTTGATAAATTAAGATATTTGTTCCAATCATTAATTTTTGATTCATTCTTTTCAATATATTTTTTCAATTCCTTTATCTCTCTGTTTTTGAAAAAATATAATGATACAATCATCATTATCATCATTGATATTAACACTATAAGATAATGATTCATATTATCATGCCCTGATATGTAACATTCAGGCATAAAAATAATATGTAAATAAGTCATACGTTTAGTTTAGATTATAGATTATAATTAGCAGATTTTTCAATTTATACTACTCTGCTTTAGTGATTAAATTATTAAGTTTTTTATGATAAATACAAACCTTTTTTATAGACTTTCTAACCCACAACTACATCAAATCCTGCGTTTCTCATTTTGGTAGCTATTTCTTCAAGTTCACTTTTCTCTACTTTTATAAGTTTTTTTTCGGGAGTAGGTCTATCTAAAGAATAAATCATAATTTGTTTTGGAGATATCTTTTTATAAGCTTCAATAAGAGCATCAACCTCCTTGTCTGTAGTATTGTCCACTTTTTGCCCGTTATGTTCACCTCTTAGGAACATTGTTTGCACAATAGCCTTTCCATTGAAACGAGACAGATTATCAATAATATTGTTTATATCATAACTTTTATTTACCGGCTTATCAATAAGATTAACGGTTTCTGCAAAAGTAGAATCAAGTTTTAGGATATTATTGTCAACCTTTTTTAATGCCTCGAATACCGAATTTTTTCCTGTTTCGGTTGAATTAGAAAGTACGCTGATCTTAGCATCCGGAAAATATTTGTCACGAAGTTCTATTGTAGAATCTATTATTTCTGAGAAATCAGGATGTAGAGTAGGTTCTCCGTTACCTGCAAAAGTGATTACGTCAAGTTCTTCACCCTTCTTCGATAACTCTTCAAATTTTAGTGCCATCTCCTCGACAACTCTCTCTTTGGAAGGGATTTTCCCCCCTTTATTATCTTTATTATATCCGCATTCACAATATATACAATCGAAAGTGCAAACTTTTCCACTGTCTGGAAGTAGATTTACACCCAAAGAGTTGCCTAAACGTCTACTTTTTATAGGCCCGAATATAATGGAATTAAATAATGACATTTTTTTAATTTTATAATTGACCGACATTAATAATTAGATAAAAAATTAATGTCGGTTATTGTTCGAATCATTCTGAACTTAATTCTAAATCAATAAAGTTCAAGTTTTTATGTTATTGTACTAACGCAGTGCTTCCACTTCTTCGGGTGTCAAAGGCGTTTTCTTACCGAGCAGTTCATAACCTGTTTCTGTTATAAGGAAATCCTCTTCATTTCTTATACCTCCAAAACCTTTATATTTTTCAAGTTCTGTATAATTAATGAAATCTTCAAACTGGCGTTCTGCTTTCCATTTGTCAATAAGTTCAGGTATAAAATATATTCCAGGTTCCACGGTAAGAACGAATCCAGGTTCAAGCTCTCTTGCAAGACGTAATGACTTTCTTCCGAATTGTGTACTTTTTGCTTTGCCGTTATATCCGACCCATACTTCTCCAAGGTTCTCCATGTCATGAACGTCAAGTCCCATCATATGGCCTAGACCGCACGGGAAAAACATTGCATGAGCTCCAGCAATAACAGCTTCCTCGGCATCTCCTTTCATAAGATTAAGAGATTTTAGATCCTCTACCATAACTTTTGCCGAAAGGTTGTAAACATCTTCAAATCTAACTCCCGGACGAAGTGCCTTTACAGCTTCAACATGCATTCTGTTTTGAATGGTATATATAGTACGTTGAATATCGGAAAACTTCTTATCTGCAGGGAATGTTGACGACATATCACCCGCATACCCCATATCTGTTTCCGCACCGGCATCAATAAGTACAAGATCGCCACTTTTCACTATGTTTCCGTGGAAATGATTGTGTAGAGTTTGTCCGTTGCGAGTTGCTATAGTAGGAAATGAAAGATTTGCATTATTTTTTAAAGCCACATATTCAATAACGGCAGCTATTTCCGACTCTCTCATTCCCGGACGAAGTGCTTTGATTGCCTCAATATGCATATCAGCTGTTATATCACAAGCAATTTTTATCTGCTCTATCTCTTCTTTCGATTTATAGTTTCTCAGATTAACCACTCCTTTTATAAAATCTGTCGAAGGTTTCTCTTCTCCAATGCCAATACTTAGCAATTGAAGCAACTTTACCTGATGCTCGGATCTATAAGTGGGTAAATAATGAATATTTTGAGATTTCGATACTGCGTTGTCAAGATATCTTTTTAATTCCGAATATGGTCTGACATCTTCAATTCCGATTCTACACCCTTTATCATGAAGAGATTCTTGATTGCCCATCCATACAATGGCGTCAATGCTTAACTCGTCACCGAAAATAATCTCTTTATTATTATCAATGTCAATAATTGCTGCTATTGAAGCAGTATGTATTCCGAAGAAATATAGAAAAGTGGAGTCTTGTCTATATCTAAAGGCGTTATCTGCATAGTTAAGTCCTTGGTCTTCGTTTCCTAAAAATAAAAGCAATCCGCTTCCGACGCTTTTTTTAAGTTTTTCGCGTCTTTCAATATATGTATTCTTTGAAAACATAATCTTAAAATAATTAATACAACTCAATAAAAATGAAATTCATTCATGCAATAAAGATATTCCAAATTGTGGATAATCACCGTTTTTACACTTAATATTAATATTAAAAAATTGTGATAGACCTATATTATATAAGATTATAAGTTTTACAATCTCTCAAAGCATTCCATCTTTATAAGTATAGCTGACATTTTTAATACTAAAAGGGATCTTTGCATGATGCTTTGCAAATTTTCGTTTTACACCTTGTTGATTTTTGTATTACACCTTGCAAGGTTTTAATAGAAACTTTGCATGGTGAAGACTAACACCTTGCAAGGTGTAATAAAATTGGCTTGAGAAAAGCAACTTATTTAACCCATTTAAGTTAAAAACACGCAAAGAAATATATACTATAATATATGGGTGTGAACTGTTTAGAGAGGATTTTGGGATGAGCGAAAATTAATTGAAAATATTTTTGATGGTTAAATGTTTTCTAATCAATTGACGGAGTGTTATGTTATGAAAATGTTATCTGATAACGTTGAAGTTTGCTGAAAAAAATAAATTGTCG